>CAMYNG010000004.1:38139-150698 GCA_947259765.1 uncultured Ectothiorhodospiraceae bacterium | reverse complement strand
GGCCATGACTTTAATCCGCCCACCGTCTGCCGGGCTCTCAACCCAGATCGTGTCGCCGTCTTTGATGCCGGCATTGTTGGCATCGACAATATTAATTTCGGCAAACATGTGTTGCTGCAGTTCCGCCAACCAGGGGTTGGATCGGGTTTCGTCGCCACCGCCTTCGTATTCCACCAGCCGGCCACTGGTCATAATTAATGGAAAGTCCTTGGAATAATCCGTTGCCTGTACCGAGGCATAGCGTGTCGGAAGTCGATAGAACGATTTGCGATCTTCGTAGGTAGGATACTTCTCGACCAGATCCCGCCGATTTGTGTAAAGCGGCTCGCGGTGAATAGGAACCGGATCAGGGAAGGTCCACACTACCGTGCGTGCCTTGGCATTACCAAACGGTGCACAGCCACGTTTAATGGCGACCCGTTGAATGCCGCCGGAAAGATCTGTTTTCCAATTCTTGCCTTCAGCAAGCGTTTTCTCTTCTGCAGTCAGGTCATCCCACCAGCCCAGTTTCTTGAGCATGTCGGCGGTGAATTCCGGATAGCCATCCTTGATTTGCGATCCCTTGCTATAAAAACCGTTAGCCAGCAGGCTCACGCCGTTACGCTCAACACCAAAGCGGGCACGAAACGTCAGCCCGCCACGGGATACCGGTTTACTTCCGTCGTAAAGATTGGGTGTGCCGGGATGTTTCATTTTGTCTGTGCCCCAACACGGCCACGGTAGTCCATAGTACTCGCCGTTGCACGGTCCGCCTTTGGCTTCCAGGCTGGTGAAATCGAATGTATCCCAGTGCTTTTGCTGCAGCTTCAGGCGTTCCGGACTTTGGCCGGTATAGCCGATGGTCCACATGCCCCGGTTGAATTCGCGAGTAACGTCCTCGATTAACGGCTCGTCGCCCTTCACCTCTATGTTCTTGAACATTTGCTCAGCAAAACCGAGTTTTTTCGCCAGCAGGTACATGATGGTGTGATCGGGCTTTGATTCAAACAAGGGCTCGATCACTTTGTCTCGCCATTGTAGCGAGCGATTCGAAGCCGTCACCGAGCCATAGGTTTCAAACTGCGTTGCGGCGGGTAACAAATAAACGCCGTCGGTGCGATCGTGCATGACGGCGCTTACAGTTGGATATGGATCGATGATGACCAGCAGATCCAGTTTCTCCATGGCCTTTTTCATTTCGGAACCACGTGTTTGACTATTGGGGGCATGGCCCCAGAACACCATCGCGCGAACATTGTCCTTTTGGGCAATATTGTCCTTGTCTTCCAATACACCGTCGATCCAGCGTGACACAGGAATACCTTTGGTGTTCATCGGCTTGGCGGGTTTGCCTTTGGACTGTTCATAACTGTTGGGGTCGAAGCGGGAAGCAACCCACTTGTGCTCCAGGCCCCATACTTTTGACCAGTGCTTCCACGCACCGTCGGACAACCCGTAGTAACCGGGCAAAGTATGCGACAGCACTCCGAAATCGGTTGCCCCCTGCACATTATCGTGGCCGCGGAAAATATTCGTACCGCCACCGGCGACGCCCATGTTGCCGAGCGCCAACTGGAAGGTGCAGTAGGCGCGGGTATTGTTGTTACCGATTGTGTGTTGCGTGCCGCCCATACACCAGATGAATGTACCGGGGCGGTTTTTAGCCATGATCTGCGCTGCCCGGTAAGTAAGTTCTTCATCGACACCACTGACGCGTTTGACCTCGTCCGGCGTCCATTTGGCGACTTCAGCACGGACCTCGTCCATGCCGTAAACCCGTTGATCTATAAAATTCTTGTCTTCCCACTTATTCTTGAAAATGTGCCAGAGAATGCCCCAGATCACGGGTACATCCGTTCCGGGACGAAGACGAATATAAAGGTCAGCGTGTGCGGCCGTACGGGTGAAGCGCGGGTCGATTACGATCAAGGGCGCATTGTTGCGTTCCTTGGCTATAAACACATGCTGCATTGAAACCGGGTGGGCTTCCGCGGGATTGCCGCCGATTATCAGCATGGCCTTACTGTTGTGGATGTCGTTATACGAATTGGTCATGGCGCCGTAGCCCCATGTATTGGCGACACCTGCAACCGTGGTGGAATGACAAATGCGGGCTTGATGGTCACCGTTGTTAGTGCCCCACAGCGCGTAGAACTTACGGAACAAATAGGCCTGCTCGTTGTTGTGCTTCGCGGAGCCGAGCCAGTACACCGAGTCGGGACTGGATTTCTCACGGATCGCCAACATCTGGTCACCGATGGCGTTAATGGCCTCGTCCCACGAAACCCGCTTCCATTTGCCGTTTTCAAGTTTCGTCGGATACTTCAGGCGACGCTCGCCGTGTCCGTGTTCGCGCACCGAGGCACCCTTGGCGCAATGCGCGCCACGGCTGAAGGGGTGATTAAAGGCCGGCTCCTGACCGGTCCAGACGCCGTTTTCAACTTCGGCAAGGATTCCGCAGCCGACCGAACAATGGGTACAAATGGTGCGCACAGAATCGGATTTGCCAGTAGGCGTGGCAGCGGATTCGGCCGCCGAGGCCTTGCGCATCATGGTCAATGGGAGTGAACCCGCGGCAGCGAAACCGCCAGCGGTGAGACCGGAGCGTTTGAGAAAAGTTCGGCGGTCGATCGCCGTGCCGGTGGCCGGGTTGGGCGAGCTGGATGCGGTGGAATTCAGCTTGCGTTTGAGTTTCATATTCCAGCCTCCTGAATTTTTCTAATTTGCCGGCTTGGACAACTCGCGGCTTTTTTCTGTACTTCCATCAATTCAAATGTGCAGGACCCGCTTCGGCCTAACGCAGACTCCGGTAGTAATCGCGAATGTGATCCGTCAAGTGATAGGTCTTTTGTTCGGCAGGTTCATCTGCCGGCAGACTCGCAGAGTCTTTGTCATCCAGCAGGGGTGCGGCATGACTGACTGCCAGGGCCGCCGCGCCGCCGGCCGCCGCCACACCGGTGAGAAAATTTCGCCGTTCAGGTGAAACAGACTTGGATTTGCTTTTCATGGCTCCTCCCGAGATTTGAATTGTTATTTACCCGCTACTCATTATACCGCTATACCGGCATAGCAAAATAGCGTGTCTCAATCTCCATGAAACACTGCCCCAGATTTCCTACCGATTTATAAAAGTCGGCTGTCTCAGCCTGTGTGAGATCCCTGAAAAACTGGTTAAGCCAGGGTTTGAGATAGGACTCAAAAAACGCCTGCTGCTGCTCAAAGGATAGTACAGATTCGCTAACGATCATCCCCATAACCTCGCAAATTGCCGCAGCGTGGTCCTCGGGTTCCGAAACGGCGGATTGGCGCTCAAATCCAAGCTTCGCAAGGTCCTGGCGTAGGTTGGCCAATGGTTTTTCCAGTAAAAAACCGGTTAAGTACCACGATGCGTAGGGTGATAGCTCGCCACGGCCCAGCCCAATGAACAACGAAAAATACTCCTCCTCGAGCTGCTCAGGCCGTGCCCGGTTCGCCGCGGCCTCCAGACCAGATAGGGCAACGAACAGCCCGCCTTCATCTTTGGGCCAGCTTCTCAACGTCTCACGGAGTGACTGTAGCGCGTCCTGATCGGGCGGCGTGCCCAACAGGTTGCCAAGCAATAAATAGAAACCGGCGCGTGCCTGCTGTTCCTCACCCCACTCGTCTCCCGGCGAAGGCTTGGTCGACGGTGGCGCCACCCGGTTCATTGTTGTCCTCCCGGAAACGTCTCACCCTGCGCAAGTTCGTTGTTATAAATGTCCCGGGTGCGGCAATCCTCACACATTTTCAGGCGTTTGAGCGCCTCCCCCTGAAACATGGGATGGCCGCCAAGTTGCACCGTGATACGCTGGATCATGCGCTGCGTCGCAAACGGCTTGCCGCACACTACGCAATCGAAGGGGGCATCTTCGTTCAGGATCCTGAGTTGATGCCGCTGCTCATGATCATAGAGGTATCGTGGCGAAATACTGATGGCATCTTCCGGGCAGGTTCGGCAACACAGTCCGCATTGCACGCAATTTGCCTCGATAAACTTAAGTTGCGGCAAGTCTGCACCATCCTGCAGGGCCTTGCCGGGGCACTGGCTAACGCAGGCCATGCACAGAGTACAGCGCTCACTATCCACCGACGCCTCACCGAACGGGGCACCCGTGGGCAGATTGACCAGCGGTCGCTGTTTTGGCGCATTTCGAAACAGATGATCCACTGCCACACGGATCATGTTGCGTTTTTCGTCCAGACCTGCAAACGTCGCCGCCGGTCCAATGATTGTTTGCGGAAGATTTTCCTCGACCAGGTCGAGCAGACGTTCCGGGGCCACCATTTCTAAATGGTTGGACGCATAACCCATGCCTTCCAATAAGGCCCAGGTGAAGCTCATCTGTGCACTCAGCTCGCGTCGAACTTTAGAGGGCAACTGGCCGCTGTCGAGCAACACGATCGCCCGAGCCCCATAGGCCAGCGTAGCCAGCCAAAACTCCATGCCCACGCTGGCAAGTTCTTCTATCGCATACGGCAACACGAAATCGGCAAGTTGCTCTGTGTTGTCGTCAACAAACGCCGCCCCGGCTTCGCTGTCATGCAATAAAACAACCGCGTCTCGGCCCCCTGCTTCACGGTAGGCAGCAAGCATTTTGCGAATTCGCGTCAGGCTATCAGCAACACTGGGATAGGCATAAGTTATAGCGCCGGTGGGACAGGCCGTGGCGCAGCTGCCCGCACCCTGACAGAGATTGGCATCGACGCGGATAGTGTCGCCGTCAGACGAGATGGCCTGTGTCGGACACGTATCCAGGCAGCGCGTACAGGCTTCAATACCGCTGCGTCCATGCGCACAAATCTCAGGTTGGAAACGAAAAAACCGGGGTTTCTCAAACGTACCCACGAGCGCCGGGAGTTCCTTGAGAGCTCGTTGCAGGGCTTGCAGGTCGTCGCCTCCGGAGTAGTAACCCAGCGGAGGCACCTCGACATCGATCAAGCTTGGCACGTTCAAATCCAGCACTAAATCCGCAACCCAATCCAGGCCTGCCGGTGCCGGGTCGTTAGCTTGAGCAACCGGCAAGCGAACCTGGAAATGACCGAGAAAGCCGCTTATCTCAGGTTTACCCGCAAGTATGGTGGAGATACCGAGATTGACCAGAATTGTGTGTTGCTGGGTGGTCAGGTCGACCGGACTGTTAACAACAACCGAAGTTTGCGATCGCATCTGCGCGGGTAATTTCTCGGCAGCGGCGATCACTGCCTCAGCAGGGCCAGTGAGCAGCAGCTCACCGGTGGAGTCAAATTCAACAACTGCACTCGGCTCACATTCATAGTCAGCCAACTGCGCAAGAGCTGCATGCCGGGCATTCAAGTTTTCCTGTGCCACACCGTCCCCTTACAACATCACTTCCGAGCTAAAATTTACGTCGGTTCGTCTGTCTTTTCGTCCGTACTTTCATCGGCCTCGGCACACGCAGAGCGAGTTGGCCTTTCTATTTCAGAATCAGATTCTCCTGCAGACGAAATTTCCTGCTCCTTTGATAAAGCACCCGTATTTGAAGATGCGCTATCACCAGCAACGACTTCAGGCAACTCGGCGGATGACTTCGCGTCTACACCTTCCGTAGAGAAAACTTTTTGACTCGCCCAGTTCAGCAACTCTGAGGGACGCGTAAAGTCCTCGTCGTAATCGTTCAAACCATCTGTGAAGTTGAATGTCGGCAAATGAAACAATTTACGCAATGCCGCACGACGTAGTTCCTCACTGACTTTTTCCGAGAAAAATCCGCTAACATCCGAATGTTCGTCCAGCGTGTCTATAGCCGGCATATCGGCATCGGTTAACATGTTATCTGGGGCGGCCTCATTGGGCGGCAACTCTTCGCCGATAGCCCCAATGTCCCCGGTCTCCCCAACGTCGCCGGCATCTGCCTCGTAATTTTCGTCGGACACTTCCTTTTGTTTCAGTCTGGACCAGCGGTGGATAAAGCCCTCTTTTTCGTCTGTTGAGTAACTCACCGGCTCTCTCCGTCTGTCACGCGTTCCGAACCTTGCTTCGAGTCTTGGGACACCTTCCAGTTTTCACGCTTACGCTTTTTCCGTTTCTCGGGTACGTAGTTTTCCAGCACGAATTGCTCTACCCAACGATAAAGCTCCGCGGGCATGGGCACGGCAAATACATCGTCATCCACTTCCATATAGGCATCAGCCTCAGCGTAGCTGAGTGTGACATGCTCCGGCGACAATCCGCCGTCAGCCCCTCGCCGGCAGTGCACAAAAACGCTCGGGTTTTTTGCCATCAAATTTTGGTAGTAACTTTCGGCCTCGTCACGATAGAGCCCAAGTGAGAAGCCATGAAAAATATACAGTCGTTCCGCAGAAGTCTGATGCAATACTTCCCGGTCACATTCAGTCCTGGGTGCACGTTGCCCCACAACAACACCTTCAACATTCCATCGTTCCGCCTGCCAGGGATTTTCCGGGGTGTCCCAGGCTCGCAACAGAACGGAGACATAAAAGTGGTGGGGTTGTAGCGGAACGTCCATCGGCGTGGCCATAATTTCACAACGTGTGGCGTCTTGAATCTGGATTAACAAACCGTAACGTTTAACATTACTCAAGTAACTATATCCTCATCGACTTTTAATGCAAGTCGGGACATAAGAAAATTCAATCGGCTAATGCGCGATAACCGGCATGTTTTTCCGCCAGCGCGCAGCCGATTAATCCGGCGATTCTCGACTCTGCAGCCGAAAAACCTTAGTGCGGCGAGTTTGATTTGCCTTCGCAACAGGTTATTCTGTGTTATATCGACACCACCGGCGGCAAGCGATGGCTGAAACACTGCAACAATATCGCCCGCAACTTAGCAAGGCCGGCCTCGCGCCGACACATGCGGTTACAGCGATTGACGAGTACGGACAGACGCGCGACGTTCACGTTGCCGGGGAATTCCCACTCACCTTATATGTCGACGGTCGAGAAATCGTGACCTTGATGACCCTGGGCACCCACCCGGAAGCGCTGTCGCTCGGTTATCTGCGTACGCAACGCTTTATTGAAGATTTACAGGATGTCGAATCCGTTAATGTCGACTGGAATACCGAATCGGTCCAGATCACGACCTGGAAAGGTGTCACGGGTTGGGACGAAAAGTTGAAGAAACGCACGGTTACCACAGGCTGCGGTCAGGGAACCGTGTTCAGTTGCACACTCGACACACTCTACAGCGTTAATCTACCCGAACAAACCACATTGCAATCAAAAATCTATGCATTGCTCGACAACATACGTGAGTACAATGAAATTTATAAACGCGCCGGCGCCGTTCACGGCTGCGGCTTATGTCAGGATGCAGAAATTCGCATGTTTGTCGAAGATGTAGGGCGTCATAACGCCGCCGATGCTATCGCCGGCTACATGTGGCTGGACCATGTCGATGGCGGCGACAAAATTTTTTATACCACCGGTCGCCTGACCTCGGAAATCGTCATGAAGGTCGCGCAAATGGGGATCCCGGTGCTGTTGTCTCGTTCGGGTGTGACACATATGGGTCTGGAACTGGCGCAGGAACTTGGCGTTACCATGATCGCACGTGCCAAAGGAAAGCATTTCCTTGTTTACAATGGCAAGCAGAACGTAATCCTGGATCAACCACCCAAGTCTCCACATGCGAAAACGTCCTCCACAGGCAAATGATGAACGCTATGTTTAGCTTTGTAAAAACACTCTCAATCAGAATCGCGCTGGCATGCCTTTCTACGACACTACTTAGTAGCCTCGCTCTGGCGGACAACTCGGTTATTCGACTGGCTACCACCACAAGCACTGAAAACTCCGGTCTACTGGCAGAACTACTGCCCCAGTTTGAACGCGAATCCGGAATTCGAGTACATGTGATTGCTGTGGGCACAGGTAAGGCACTGCGCCTGGCTCGCGAAGGTGATGTGGATGTTGTTCTGGTGCACGCACGTGCAGCGGAAGATCAACTGATCGCGGATGGTTTCGGCGTGGAGCGTCGTGATGTGATGCACAACGATTTTATGATTGTCGGACCATCGGCCGATTCGGCCGGTGTTCGCAACCAGAAAGATGTTACGGCTGCGCTAAAGAAAATCGCTGCGGCTAAACAAATTTTTGTTTCACGCGGCGACGAGTCCGGCACCCACAAAAAAGAAATGCAACTTTGGCGTGGCGCGGGAGTATACCCTGCAGCACACTGGTATCGTTCCACCGGTCAAGGTATGGGTAAAGTCTTGCAAATTGCTGCTGAACTACAGGCCTATACACTTACCGATCGGGGTACCTGGCTGGCATATAAAAACAAGGTGCCGTTGGAAATCATGTTTCAGGGTGACGCGAGATTGTACAATCCCTATGGCATTATTGCAGTTAATCCCAAAAAATATCCGGACATCAATTTCAAGGGCGCAATGCAGCTGATAAACTGGATTACGTCTCCACCAACACAACAGGCGATCCACGATTTTAAGATTGAAGGAAATTCACTTTTTTTTCCTCGGGCAATGAAACATGCACAGCAAAGAGACGTGTTGTCTCCTGATTAAGCATCGCAACCTATGGAGCAGTTGACCCACGCCACCGGGCAAGCATTGCAGTTACTGATTTCGGGCGATCCACAACTATGGACCATTATCGGTATTTCCTTCAGTGTTTCCCTGCGTGCCATACTCGTCGCGACACCCTTTGCTTTGGTCGTTGCGTTTCTACTGGCACACATGCGTTTCCCCGGGCGGCAACTTCTGATATCCACTTTCAACACGTTTCTTGCCCTACCCGCGGTTGTTGTTGGCCTGACCGTGTATATGCTGCTCTCCAGAAACGGACCGGCAGGCGATTTACATTTGCTGTTTACACAAACAGCAATGGTGATTGGCCAGATTATTCTCTGCTTTCCGTTGCTGGTAGCAATAAGCCACGCAGCGTTCCAAGCCGCAGATAAAACAGCTTGGGAAACCGCTGTTACACTCGGCGCCCGACCCTGGCAGGCCATGCTGACGTTAATGTACGAGGTTCGCTTTGGACTGCTTGCCGCTGTCACCGCCGGTTTTGGCCGAATCATCGCCGAGGTGGGCAGCTCCATGATGGTGGGAGGCAATATTCTGAACTATACCCGCAATATTCCAACCGCCATTGCATTGGAAACCAGCAAGGGCGAGTTTGCCCAGGGAATTGCCCTGGGAATCATACTTTTGTTATCTGCACTTTTGCTCCACTTTAGCCTGATTCTGTTTCAGGGAAAGAGTCGTCTCGCATCGTTAGTTCAATCCCGTGTTTTAAACACCTGCGCAAATCGATCTCCGGCAGGCTTCTGCTGGATATCGCCGACTTCGATATCCCGCCCGAGATCTGTATTGTTCTAAGCGGCCGGAATGGCGCGGGAAAAAGTACCCTGCTAAGAATAATTGCCGGGCTCGATGAGCCGGACCATGCCGAGATTGAATATCAGGGACAAACCTTTAGCTGGAAAAAAATCCGGCCACAGCTACGCCGGGATATCGTTTACCTGCATCAGCATCCCTATATGTTCGATCGAAGTGTTGCGGAAAATGTCGCCTATGGATTACGTAAGCGAGGTGAAACAAAATCCGAGAAAGACGAGAAGGTACACCAGGCGCTGCAATGGGCCGGGCTTTCGCATCTGGTCGACCGAAATGCTACACAGCTCTCAGGTGGTGAAAAACAACGTGTTGCACTGACTCGTGCCCGAGTTCTCTCTCCCAGTCTGCTATTGCTGGATGAGCCCTTTAGCAATATGGATCTTTCTTCACGCAAAAAAACCATTACACTCATCGGCAAGCTTAAGGCCGATGGCATCAGCACTATTGTCACCAGCCACGAGCCCGAGGTGGCCCGCTCCATCGGTGATGAACATCGCCACCTGTGTAAAACCGGTCCGAGCCGGTTTACAATCGTGCAGCCGTTTCTCTATAAGAATGGAGCGAGTGAACGCTTTACTATGGCGACATCAAGTGAAAAAAACAGTGCCGATGGAAGCCGGCACGAAGCTGGAAACATGCCAGATGTGAACGCGCCCGACCCCCGCGTCACCGCCGTCATTCTTGCCGGTGGTCGCGCGCAACGCATGGGAGGTGAAGACAAGGGCCTGATTTCGCTTGCCGGAAAACCGATGGTCAACTACATCGTCGATGCCGTGCTACCGCAGGCCGGCAGACTCATTGTTAACGCCAATCGTAATCTGGAGATATACCAGGCTCTGGGGTTCCCTGTTGTTGAAGATATGATCGGCGAATACTATGGGCCACTGGTCGGCATGGCCAGCGCAATGCGCGCCACCGAAACGGAGTTCCTGCTTACCGTACCCTGCGATTCCCCACTAATTCCAAAGCAACTTGCCAAACAGTTACTTAACGATTTGTTAGCACAGCAAGCTGAGATCAGCGTGGTACATGATGGCACGCGCATGCAGCCGGTGTTCGCCCTGCTCCGCCGCGAGCTGCTTGATGATTTGCTGAACTATCTTCAACAAGGCGGTCGAAAAATAGATACCTGGTACGCGCAACATAAGCTGGTGTTGTCGGATTTCTCCGCTGACGCCGATTGCTTTGTTAACGTGAATACTCCCGAAGAACGTATCGAGATCGAAAAACGGATTTCACAATGAAGACACCGGTTTCAATCATCAAGCCTGGGGAAAATCGGCAATGAGCCAAGAGAAGCCAGTACAGCAACCCGGATGTGGTGATGAGCCACCGGGCGCGCTGCTCGATGTCGATGAGGCAATTAAGCAAATCGAAGCAAACCTACCCCTCATTCACGGCAGCGAATCACTTTCAGTACGCCACTCGCTTGGCCGCACACTTGCAGCCGATGTTCTGTCGACCATTAACGTACCCGCCCACGTCAATTCCGCAATGGACGGCTACGCCCTGAACGGGGATGATCTTCCATTACAGAAAAAAAGTGACCTGCAGGTCGTTGGAACGTCCTGGGCCGGGCGGCCTTTTACAGGTTCAATAGCACCGGGCCAATGTGTTCGCATTATGACTGGGGCCGTCATGCCAGCAGGAACAGATACCGTCATCATGCAGGAGCAGGTTGAAACTCACGGTGAGATCATTCGTATCGGGCACGGCCACAATCGTGGACAGAACGTTCGCCAGGCAGGAGAGGATCTCTCCATTGGACAAGTTGCCGTAGCGGAAGGAAAAAAGATCATGCCAGCGGAGCTGGGCCTGTTTGCCTCATTGGGAACCACCGAGGTCAAGGTTCGCCGAAAATTGCGCGTGGCGTTCTTTTCCACAGGCGATGAACTCCGTTCGGTTGGAGAACCGCTGGCCGAAGGCGATCTTTATGACAGCAATCGCTACACCCTGTTCGGTTCACTCACGCGACTCGGGGTCGAGCTGATCGACATGGGTATCATTCGCGACCACCCGGATGCGATACGGGAGGCGTTTACCAACGCCTCGTCGTGCTCCGATGTGGTGATCACCACCGGAGGCGTTTCGGTAGGTGAGGCGGACTTCGTTAAACAAACGTTGCAAGAGCTGGGTGAGATTGCCTTTTGGAAACTGGCCATTCGACCCGGCCGGCCGTTGGCATTTGGAAAACTTGGTAACGCCGCCTTCTTCGGCCTGCCTGGCAACCCGGTGGCGGTGATGGTGACGTTCTATGAATTTGTCCAACCGGCACTGCGGTACATGATGGGCCAGTCGGTGACCCGGTGCGCGCGATTTCAGGTTCCGTGCGTATCAACGTTACGCAAACGGCCGGGGCGTACCGAATATCAACGCGGTGTCCTGCAAACCGACAACACGGGTCAACTCGTGGTCGCCCGCACCGGGGGCCAAGGCTCGGGGATTCTGAGCTCCATGAGCCAGGCCAATTGCTTTATTGTGCTGCGGACGGATCGCGGTAGCGTTGAAGCGGGAGAAATGGTTGAGGTCGAGCCGTTCGAAGGACTTGTCTGAATAACGAAACTCAAACTCCGTCATTCTGGCGAAAGCCAGAATCCAGTAGCTCTCTTAATTTGATGGAATTCGGCGTTCGCCGGAGTGACGGGAAAACGATCGGACCGTCACTTATCCCGCATGTTGCTGTTCAAGTTTCGCCCAGGTGTCACGCAAGGTGACGGTTCGATTGAAAACAGCTTTTCCATCTGCAGTCTTCACCGGATCCAGACAGAAATAACCCTCACGCTCAAACTGATAGGACTCGCCAATCTCCGCAGTGGCCAAACCGGGTTCGGCGAAACTGTATGTCAGTGTACGTAACGAATCCGGATTAAGCAGTTCCTTGTAATCGCCTTCGCCTTTTGCTGCGTCAGGATTGGGGTGAACGAACAACCGATCATACAAACGAACCTCGATCGGAACGGCATGGGCAACCGACACCCAGTGGATTACGCCCTTGACCTTACGGCCTTCGGGATTAGCACCCAGCGTGTCCGGATCATAACTGCAGCGTAGCTCGATTATGTTACCGTGCGGATCCTTGATGACGTCATCGCAACGGATTACATAGGCATTACGCAAACGGACTTCACCACCTGCGATAAGGCGTTTGAATTTCTTCGGAGCCTCTTCGCGAAAATCATTTTCGTCAATATATATTTCTCGCGCAAACGGAACTGTTCGCGTACCCAGTGACTCATCTTGTGGATGATTGGCGGCAGGAAGATCCTCGACCTGTCCCTCGGGATAGTTTTCAATGACAATCTTGAGTGGATGCAGTACGGCCATTCGACGCGGCGCGTTTTCGTTGAGATCTTCACGAATGGCGCTTTCCAGCACACCCATCTCGACAAAGTTATCTGACTTGGTTACGCCGATACGATAACAAAATTCACGAATCGAAGCGGGCGTAAATCCACGGCGACGCAAGCCCGCAATAGTCGGCATGCGTGGATCATCCCAGCCCTCGACAAAGCCTTGATCAACAAGTTCGGTTAACTTGCGCTTACTCACCACTGTATATTCCAGGTTCAAGCGCGAAAACTCGATTTGTTGTGGATGGCACGGCACGGAAACGTTATCCAGGATCCAATCATACAAAGGCCGGTGATCCTCGAACTCCAGGGTACACAAAGAATGCGTGATACCTTCAAGCGCGTCGGAAATTGGATGAGTGTAATCGTACATCGGGTAAATGCACCACTCCTCTCCCGTCTGATGATGAACAATGCCGTGTCGAATGCGATATAAGGTGGGATCGCGCAAATTCATGTTGGGTGACGCCATATCAATTTTGGCGCGTAACACCCGAGCACCGTCGGCAAACTCACCGGCGCGCATACCTTCAAACAGTTGGCGATTTTCCTCAACTGTACGCTCTCGAAAGGGACTAGCCTTGCCCGGCTCGGTCAACGTACCGCGATAGGTGCGGATTTCCTCTGCACCTAAATCACACACATAGGCCTTTTGCTTTTCAATTAATTCGATTGCAAAGTTGTACAGGTGTTCAAAATAGTCTGAGGCAAAAAACAAACGGTCCTGCCAATCATAACCCAGCCAGTGAACGTCGTTCTGAATCGCCTCAACGTACTCAATGTTTTCCTTGTGCGGATTGGTATCGTCAAAGCGCAGATTACAGGTGCCATCGTAATCATTGGCGACCCCAAAGTTGAGCACAATGGACTTGGCATGACCAATATGAAGATAGCCATTGGGCTCCGGCGGAAAACGTGTTGCCACCTTGCCATTATTCTTATTTGCTTCTCTATCCGCATCGATGATCTGGCGGATAAAATTACTCGGCTGGGGATGATCACTACTCATGTATTATTCTCGATTGAATTATGCGGCGGATTCACGCTGTGCAATATAGTCAAGTGCACGATCGATTCGACGCAAGCAGGCTTCCTTACCAACCAAATAAAGAGTGATATCGATACTCGGTGTTGCCGCTCGTCCAGAGACCGCCACGCGTAACGGTTGCGCAACCTTGCCCATCTTCAATTCCAGGGTTTCACTAGCCGTTACAACAGCCTGGTAAATATTCTCCGCTGTCCAGTCCTCAAGCGCTGCCAGTGCATCACGTACCTTGGCCAGCCCCTCTGCAGCAACCGGGCGCAAATGTTTCTTCGCGGCCTTTTCCTCGAACTCGGCAAAATCATGATAGAAATAGCTACTCATTTCGGCCATTTCAACCAGCGTTTTGGCGCGCTCTTGCTGGACCTTTGCCACTTCGAGGATATCCGGCCCATGGCTGGGATCAATATCAAGTTTGCCCAGATGATAGCTCAGGTGGTGCGCAATATGTTCCACAGGCGATTGCATAATGTAGTGCTGGTTCAACCACAGCAGCTTGCTTGGGTTAATACTGGAAGCAGAATTGTTAACATCTTTAATGTCAAATAAGGTCACCATTTCTTCAAGCGAGAAGACTTCCTGATCGCCGTGAGACCACCCCAGCCTGACCAGATAATTAAGTAATGCCTCCGGCAGGTAGCCCTCTTCCCGATACTGTATGACACTGACGGATTCGCCGTGGACCCGCTTGGACAACTTGGCACCGTCCTCGGCAAGTATCATGGGCAAATGCGCATACACTGGCGGTTCAGCTCCGAGCGCACGGAGTATATTGATTTGCCGTGGCGTATTATTCAAATGATCGTCGCCACGGATAACATGACTGACAGTCATGTCGAGATCATCGACGACGACGGTCAGATTGTAGGTGGGTGATCCATCGCTGCGGGCAATAATTAAATCATCGAGTTCGCTATTCTGGAACACCACCTTACCGCGAATCAGATCTTCGACCACCACCACGCCATCGGCCGGATTTCGAAAACGCACAACCGGCTCAACACCTTCGCGCGGCGTCGTCCGTGCCCGGCAACGACCGTCATAGCGCGGCTTTTCCTTACGCGCCATTTGCTCGGCGCGCATTGCTTCCAGCTCTTCTCGCGTGCAATAACAATAATAGGCCTTGTCTTCATCCAATAGCCGCTGAATTACTTCACGATAACGATCAAAGCGGTGTGTCTGGAAGAACGGGCCCTCGTCATATTCCAGGCCCAGCCATGTCATGCCTTCAAGAATCGCGTTAACGGATTCGGCGGTGGATCGCTCTAGGTCGGTGTCTTCGATACGCAGCACGAATTTGCCGCCGTGTTTGCGCGCGTGCAGCCAGGAAAACAGCGCAGTGCGTGCGCCACCGATGTGCAAATAGCCGGTTGGACTGGGGGCGAAGCGCGCTCGAATAGTCATGTTGAATCAATACCTTGCAGAAAGTGCCGTATTCTAGCAAGGAGCACTTCGTCAGGTCCACGCCATTGACCCGGAAGCGAGGGACAAACTACAATCGCCCACCCAAACAGGGCGATTAGCTCAGCGGGAGAGCACTGCCTTCACACGGCAGGGGTCACTGGTTCAATCCCAGTATCGCCCACCAGTCAAATCAATCGGTTAGAAACGACACTCGCAGTTGTCGAAGATAAATCTGTTGACTTGCCTCAGCGTTGTCACACTCATTCGCGAACGAACGGAGTGTGACAGTGGCAACCTTCAGAAAACGCGGTCCCTACCAATGGCAGACCTAGGTCAGGAAAAAGGACCATCCTCTGCAAAGCAAAACCTTCGACACGCGCGCGGCCGTGCCGATCACTCAGCACGTAATCGGCGAACGTGCCGTCTGGTAATTGATACTCATAACGGACACTTTGGCCATCGGTGAGATTCCAGCCGACATCCTTGAGCTGCGCGTCAATCACGACACGGGAGAAGGCTTCCTTTATGATGCTATCTCCGCTCATTCATAACCCCAACGCCGACTGCAGTTTCTGAAGCGCTTCCGCCTGTTTCTCTTTCTTCATTTTTCGGATATTGATCAGCTTCCATTGAATCGCGGGCAGCTGATCAATGCCTGCCACTGGCATAAGATCCCATACCGGTTTTCCTTGCTTCATTGAAAGCAGGAATTTCTTCTCATTCTCTGTCATTGTGTTCTTGATTGTATCGATGAGCATCTCACGGACTACGACCAGTTCATCGTACTCGACTTCTTCGGCCGTCATCCCTGCGAACTCTCGCTCAAACACCTGGCGAAAATCTTTAAGGTTAGGATCAAGCAGTTCGCTCATCGGCCGGTCGTGGCTCGCAAGATAAAGGACGAAGGCGGTACGGATATCATCTGTAATGCCTTCGTTCTCCATCAGAATCTTAACATCAAAAATATCACGCGGATGCTGGCGGTCCAGCGCAGCACACAGTTTGCCGCCATACAAATCCGCAACGGCCAGTGTGTTGGCTGTCGCCGATGCCTCGAACAGTATCTCGGCCTGCTCGCTCAGCTCCCGCTCAACGGGAGAAAACACTGTGCCCCGGAGCACTGGATTAGGCTCGATCTTGATAGTGGCCTCTGTCGTGCTGACGGATAACCTGGAAACATGCTCCGCGCCCCTTGCCCTACTTTCTTGGACAGTCGCACCCGGGACGGTTTTTCGGATCGCGGTGGCGATTCGGTGCAACGCTGCACTGATATTTGCCCGTGCCATGTCGCGCGGTTCCAGGGGTAAATACGTCAGGTCGATATCGACCGACAGTCTCGGCATGTCGCGCACATAGAGATTGATCGCCGTGCCGCCCTTCAGCGCAAAGCATTCTTCTGCTGTTACGTGGGGCATGGCCCGCAGCATGAGTTGTGCCTGCCTGAAGTAAGGACTGTCTTTCATGCCGAATTCGCCGATGCCTTCCTCTCGAAACCTGAATCCGGGACGGTAATGTTGTATTTGGTGTCAAACCGTCCGCCTTTGACTATCATGCGTTTGCCTTTGCCGAAGTCCACCTTTGACAAGTCCAGTTTCTTGAGCCAGGCATGGTTGCAGGATTCTGCGAGGAACATGAACAGTCGCTTGACCTTCACAGAACGGCATTGCTC
Organism: uncultured Ectothiorhodospiraceae bacterium; assembly: GCA_947259765.1. GTDB lineage: Bacteria > Pseudomonadota > Gammaproteobacteria > CAMYNG01 > CAMYNG01 > CAMYNG01. The sequence goes on along the minus strand of CAMYNG010000004.1, from coordinate 133,892 downwards.
CAACAGTGATTGGACCAGGCGCGGCCGCAAGGTGGTCAGTCCCTCCATGAGCAAGGCGGCCTCTTCAAAGGACTCCTCCGCGGGCACGAGATACAGCACTTCCATGATGGCGCGCTCAGGCGCCGAAACCGTGACGTCAAATTTACCCAATTCTTTTTTGCTAAGGCCTGCGTCCGGATCATCGGTAAACAGCTTTGTGGTGCAATAACGAAGCTCCACCCCCCAGTCATGTTGCCGGAACCAAGCGGGCAACCGAGTGCCGGGGGCGCCGAACAGAGATACGGAGCCACCCGCCCCCGTCCCCGTCCCCATCCCCATGGGCAGAAAATGGGCATACCCCCGCATCTGCAATGCCGTTTTGGCCCCTGCATGAACGGAAAGCTTCATTTGTTCCTGGAGGGCGTGCAGGCCGCCGGACCACTCGACGGTATCGCCGGCACGCACATAGGCGCCCTGGCCGATACGCTGTATCCAGCCGCTTTTCTCGTACTCATGCACCAGCTGCTGGTAGGCGCCTTGGGACTCCAGCCAGCGCGACACGGCGACAGTGCCCTGGGGCCACGCTCTGAGGAGACGGTTTAATTTGCTACGAGATTCACTAGCCATGCTTGTTAATCTAGCGTAGAAACAAACCAGCCTCAAGCAGAAAGTTTATTTTGGCCCCAATTTAACAGAGTTTCCTTGTTGATTGGGTATCTATGTAAACCCCGTTTCGATCAAATCCCTCATGCGACGCTATGGCAAGAAAGTCGATATTTGGGGCTGGCGGTTCAGGCGCTTCTGGTGTGTTGAACGCAACAACTGCAAAGCCACGCCCTTGCTCGCCGGCACGCGCCACCTCGATCTGCTCCGTCTCCGACTTCTGCCGCCGGCTTCTCTCGTGCGTGTTTCGAGTGATAACGGAAAACTCTTCTGATGCTGTACCCAGCGTGAGCGTAGATTGAAAAATTTCCTGTATGGAATTCTGAACTTGTAGTCTTGCAGGCCCAAAAATTGCTGCAGTGTGTTTGTCGGGCTCCGGTAATCACCCTTTGAAATTACACTTGCGCAGGACCGCTGCATAGGTGGCGAGAGTGGCACAAATCCTGCTGCGGTAAACCTACCCGGCTGGTACGATAAGGCTGACCCGTTTTTTGCCCCAACCTGGTGTCGAATAGGACGCCGATGCCGTTTTCTGGTGCACGAGCGAATGACAACAACACCGATTTCCGCAGAGCACGACCCTGAGCAGACTGACGCTGACCCGCGCCAGCGAATACGGCAACGGCTTGCCTATCTATATGATGAAGAGATCGGCGCCGCAACGGCCAAGCGAATTTTTCGTATTCTCGAAACCCATAAGCAGTTACGCAACCGTTCCGTCGTAGGGCCGCTGTGGACCCACCGGGATATCGTCTTGATTACCTACGGGGATACGATTCAGTCACCCGCGCAACAGCCTCTGCAATCACTGCGTACTTTTCTAAACCGACACCTACATAGCGCTTTTAATATGGTACACCTGCTGCCATTTTACCCTTCGAGTTCCGACGGCGGGTTTTCCGTAACCGACTTTCGCGCAGTGAATACGGAACTAGGAACCTGGGAGGACATTTCCGCCCTGGAAGAAAGTTTTGACCTGGTGTTCGATCTGGTACTAAACCACTGCTCACGCGAGAATCTCTGGTTCATTGACTACATTGCCGGACAGGAACCTGCTTGTGGCTATTTCATTGAAGTCGACCCGTCCGAAAATCTCGCTATGGTGGTTCGCCCGCGGAGCACCCCGGTTTTGAGCGGCGTGCGTACTCGCAGAGGCATGCGTCATGTCTGGACAACATTCTCCAACGACCAGATTGACATGAACTATGCCAATCCCGAGGTGTTGCTTGAGTTTGTGGATATCCTGCTGTACTACTTTCGCCGTGGCGCACGCATGGTACGCCTGGACGCGGTGGGCTATTTATGGAAAAAAATCGGCACGTCGTGCATCCATTTGCCTCAAACGCACCAGGTGATCAAACTGTTTCGTGATGTTCTGGAACTGGTCGAGCCAGCGGGCCTGATGATGACGGAAACCAATGTTCCGCATGAAGAAAACATCACCTATTTTGGTGACGGTGACGAGGCACATCTGGTGTATCAGTTCAGCCTACCTCCCCTGTTGTTACACGCAATTTACTCCGGAAACACCAAATACCTGGTTGCCTGGGCAATGGAGTTGGAGCGGCTTAATTTACCCGACAGTTGCACCTTTTTTAATTTTACCGCGTCCCACGATGGCGTTGGCCTACGGCCGTTGGAGGGCCTTGTTCCGGAAAATGAGGTCAACGAAATGCTCGGCGCGATGCGGCAACGCGGAGGTTACATTTCAACCCGACGCAACAGTGATGGCAGCGATACACCCTATGAACTCAACATCAGCTATTTTGATGCCTTCCGACAAAGTGACGGTGATTCAAACCAGTTTCATATTGCTTCGTTTTTAGTGTCTCAGATTATTGCACTGAGTTTGAAAGGTGTTCCAGCCGTTTACATTCACAGCCTGCTGGCCACCAGAAATGACAATGTCGGCGTGGAACGCACGGGACTGACTCGCGCGGTTAACCGGCGCCAGTGGGATCGCAGCGAACTTGAAGGTCTCATCGCCAATCATGAAACCGAAACAGGCCGCGTATTTTCCCTTTACCAACGGCTATTGGAACTACGCAAGGAGCAACCGGCGTTCGCTCCGGATGCGCCACAAAAGATACTGGAGCTTGGGGACGCGATTTTCGGGTTCATACGTTCCACTCGAGACGGGGATCAGCAAATAGTTTGCCTGTTCAACTGTACGGCGAGTTCTGCACAAATTGATTGTTCACTACTGCCGGAAAACTTCAATGAATGGAGCGAAATAATCTGCGAGGCTGAAACTCGTATCGAAACTTCGCAGCTGTCGCTGCCACCGTATGCCGCCTGTTGGTTTAGTAATCGGCCCTGAACGATCGGCCTAGGATTAAATCCTAGACAGAATTGTCTGCGGCAACTGCAGATAGCAGCTGTTCACCAATATCCGGTATAGCGCTTTGTACGCGATTCCAGTTGGGAATAAACGGGGCTTCCATAGGATTGGCAAGAAAGGATTCGCCGGCCTGCATGATGCTTTGCGCAAACAGGTCGACACTGCCTTCCTCAGAGTGTCGTTCAAACTGCAGGCCATTAATTTTGGCGTCGTAGTAATATTGTTCAATACATTCCAGCGCAATGCGAAAATAGCTCGCCTTGATCGTTCGGAAGCTCTCCGCCGAAAGAACAACACCTTCAGTACCCAATTTGCGAAAAAGTGATTTAGCAATTTCTCCGCTCATCTTAACCAGGCCGCTTTCTTTCTCTTCCGCAGACAAAACCTGGTGTTTATGATCGTAAGTATCGGCGATATCCACCTGGCATACCTGATGCCGTGACAAGTTGCGATAAACTTCCGATAATATGCCTACCTCAAGCCCCCAGTCTCCGGGAATTCGTACAGACTTGATAAAATCACGCCGCATTGAAAATTCGCCTGACAGCGGATATCGAAAACTATCCATAAACTCAAGGTAGTCAAGCCCGCCGACAACTTTCTTCAACGCTCGCACAAGGGGCGTAACAAACAAGCGGGTAAGTCGACCACTTAGCTTGTCATCCGCAATGCGTGCATAGTAGCCCTTGCAGAATTCAAAACTGAACGTAGGATTCGCAATCGGGTAAAACAGCCTTGCCGGAAAGCTTCGATCGTAAGTCAAAATATCACAGTCATGTAAGGCAACCGCCTCGACATGTTCCAGCGCGAGCGCATAACCCAAACAGAACCAGGCATTACGGCCTTTCCCTTCGTGTCGAGGCGACAAGCCGTCTGCTGATAACTGTTGATCCAGACCACGCAGGCGTTGCCCATCGTTCCACAAAAGATGTGTACGTTGTGGCAGGGCACTGAAGAACTTTTGTGCATACTGAAATTGTGCCTTGGTGGCACGATCGAGACCAATGATGATGTCACTGATATACCCCGCGTGCCCAAGATGTTCGACTATGCGTGGCAAGGCATCCCCTTCCAGTTCCGAATACAGGCTGGGAAGTATAAGAGCCATCGGGCGCGCATCAGCAAAACTGTGTAGTTCATCTTCCAGGGCCTCAATGGGTCGATCACGCAGCTTATGCAGCGTGGTGATGTTGCCGTTCTGGAAGAAATCAGCCATGCGGTGCTCGTTTTGTACTTTGAGGTGAAGTTATTTTATCAAGGTAATTCTGAAAAAAGTCGTTCCAACCCTGTGGTCCACTGGATTGTGTTTCCACTTTTTCCGCGTGCGTCTCAAATTGTAACCAGCTTTCGTCCTTACGACGTATAACAACCGCGACATTGGCTGCATCTAGCATTTTAAGGTCATTGGGACTATCACCCAGCGCAATGCTGGTAAAATCTGTAAATCCAGCTTGTGTAAAACGGCGACTAAGTTTTTCGATTGCCACAGCCTTATCTGTAGCACCTAGTACGTGATGAAACCGCCCGCCTCTTACAAGGGTGAAATTGCGTTTTCCTAGTTCATTCTGAAATTTATTAAAGGCCACGTCATCGTCATACCATACCAGTGGCTCGGAACACAGCCGTTCCCGCGCCAAAACGGCTTCTTCCATACTGAGTCCGGTCAGCTCGGCAATCTCGGTCACAGAAAAATCCGCAAAGCCTCTGAACTTGAACCCAAAAGTCTGTCGCAACTTCTGCAGCATGGCAACAATTTCGGCGTGATCCGGTGATAGAAACTCAACGTAAAAATCTTCATAACGTTGTTCCAATGTGTCCTGCTCAAAGTAACCTATGGGAATAGCAATCAAGCCACCGTTTTCCGCTATACACGGACCCACCAGACCTAGTTTCTGCATCAACACAGAGAGCTCCGCCAACGTCTTGCTGGTAACCGGAATTACCGGCACAGACAGTGACTTTAGGCGCGTGAGCGCAGGGCGAGCGGGCTCAAAACTGTAGCTATCGTGGTCCAACAAGGTGCCATCGAGATCAGTGTAGACAACCAGCGGGAAGTCGGGAGTTTTGAATCTATTTTGCATCAAGTTTGAGTCGAAGCTTATGAGTTACTCTAACATCTTCAAGTAAACCCGTGTCGTTAGCGGAACCTTTGCACACAGCGAAGGATCTGTTCCGTGCTGCGGCTAAGGTAATTTGCCGCGTTTTCAATAGCATCCTGCAAACTTACCGGTCCGGGACACAAAGAGAACACGGCATCAATGCCGACCTCATGCAGCTGATAAGCGTCGTCATCAAGCATGCCAGCGATCGCAATACACGGAACCTTGTGCTGTTTAGCGAGCCCGGCGACCGCTGCAGGTGCCTTACCAAAACGAGTTTGTTGATCAAGACGACCCTCGCTGGTCAGAACCAGATCGGCGTCGGCGATTGCCTGCTCGATGTCTAAAATTTCAAGCACAAGTTGCGCACCCGGTTTCAGTTCGGCATCGACAAACGCAACCAAACCGGCCCCCATGCCGCCCGCTGCGCCACCGCCCGCAAGCGCGCGCACGTCGCGCCCGGTGTCCTGTTCGATAACACTGGCCAGATTCATCAAACCACGTTCAAGCTGCCGGATCTGCTCAGCTCCGGCGCCTTTTTGTGGCGCATATACTCGCGCAGCACCGTGTTCACCGAGCAACGGGTTGTCCACGTCACAGGCAACATCGAATTTAACCGAGGCAAGACGTACATCCAATTCACGTCTGTCAATTGTGCGGATATGTTCTAAATTGGCCCCGTTACCCGCCACTGAACTTCCGTTTTTATCCAGGAAACGCATTCCCAAGGCGACCGCCAGGCCGGTCGCCCCATCGGTTGTTGCACTTCCACCAAGGCCCAACACGATCTGCTGACAACCGAGATCAAGTGCCGCTATGATGAGTTCGCCGACACCCTTACTGCTCGCGGCAACCGAGTCAAGCTGGTCATCCTTCAACAAAGTCAGTCCAGCTGCCGCAGCCATTTCAATAATCGCGAGTTTGCGTTGGGGGATGTAAAGAAAGCTCGCCGATGTCGGCACTCCCAAAGGGCCACTGACGGTTTGTGTGTGGACTTCTGCCGACAACGGATCACGCAATGCCGCAATGAGTCCGTCGCCACCGTCGGCAACCGGAATAGCACGAATATCGGCGTGAGGTAGGACTGCACGTATGCCGGCGCTCATTGCTTCGGCCGCTCGCGCGGCAGACAACGAGCCTTTAAGGGCGTTGGGTGCGACAACAATCTTCACCGGCGCGATCCGATGGCTATTGAAAGTGCGGGAAGCGTAGGTTTTCCATGAGCCTAAGTGTAACTAAAAGACGTCAACGAGTGTATGGGCCGGGCCACACTCAAAAGGAGAGATTAGAACGTTGTACAAGCGCCCTGTCCGGCAATCCGGACAGGGCTATTATCGAAAAAAACTGGTTATAGGAAACAACTTTAACTTAGTGAAAAATTTAGTCTTTATCCGTCACCACGATATGTGTTGTAGCCTTGCCACCGTGGAACAGGCGGACCGTCACGCGGTAGGTACCGTCTTCTTCACCGACCTTAACCGGAACACTCAGAAAACTGCCATTGCCGTCCAATGTGGTCAGGCCGGGACTCGGTAGAATCATTCCGGGACTGTCATACTCTGGTCCGCGTATAGTGATGTAGCCTATGGTCTCGACATCATTGGCGGTAATTTGCTGCAATTTGGCTTTCCACGGTCTTTTCCTATCGACCTCATAAGTAACGTTCTCAATTCCCGGCTGTGGAATGAATGAGGCCTCGGTAAACTGACCACGCACATCCGGGTCGAGTGCTTCAAACAGTAAAAAACGCGGTGCATAGGGAAAACCGGCGGAAAACGGTGTCATTTTATCCTTGTTAGTTAGTGTGGTATTGGGCGCGACGCGTTGGTAATCAATTAGTTCCACGGTTTCTACCGCGGGAGAACCTCCCGGAGTTGTTCGTAAACCTTCATTGGTAATGTGCACCTGCCGACCCACTGCTTTGCGAAACCTGACTTTGCCTTTACCGGAAGCAACCCGTTTGCCCTCGCTATCAAAAATACGTACGACAACCCTGCCAATTTCACCGGGATTTCCATTTATGAAAGGCATGCCATCCGGAGTACGTGGATTTGGGCGTACATGAATGACCTTAACACCGACTTCATTCGCACGCGCATTTTCCAGGCCGTTGTCACCTGATCCACCGTTTGGAGTCAGCGTGATAGTATTTTTACCGTCATCGGAAACACTCCAGTTACCCCGCGCCACAGTGTCACCGGCAGCAAAAATTATCGGGTTTTGTGGTCCGATGGTAAGAATAATATTGGCGTTGGGGTTGATGGGGACCGGTTCTTCTAGCCTGGTGTCCGGATTAATGCGCGTATTGCGAGTGAAACCTTTACCCAGCTTAACTTCCATGCGCCCACCGGCCGGGATCTGAAAACCAAATCGCTGCGGATCCAATGCGCGATCCAGTCCAACACCTGATGCGCTGAGGATCACGTTAAATTCAGTTGGCTCATTCGCAACCGTGCCATTCATTACAACAGGTGCACTGATAATTCCAGCAACAATATTCTTATGCTTGTCATCCGCCATACTCACCGACTGCAAAACCAGTGACAGGCCGACCAACAACACAGCTATCAAGTTAAGTCGTTTTATAGTTGATTGCATTTTCTCCCTCCTGAAGTCAAAGCAAATTACGACATTGATTTGCAAAACACTCTTCATTGAAAATTACCGTTCCCACGTAATTAAACTTCAACAAAAACCCAGCCCTGGGAACGCCGCAGGCTGATTTGTTTCGGTCCGGAAGCTACTAGAACCGCATCCGGCAAAATAGGGACTGTCTTGTTTTCGTTTTTGGCAATGCGTTGTCGTGTCTTACCACAGGCCACAAACTTGATATTGGGAAATTGGGAACGCAAGGCATGGATCTCACTGGCAACCGGGGACACATCTTCCCTGAGCGCACCCAACCCGGGCCCACTGGCCACCACTTCTATGCGTAAAAACCTGTTGTCGTCGCGAGCATCAATCAAGGCCGTTTCCAATTGCCGCATCAGGCGTTTCAACGCGCCGCGCTGGGCATGTTTAAGATGGATTACGATATCCAGGGCATCAACTTGTTCGGAAGCCGCGAGCAGCGATGTCATATCCGGGTAACGAAGTACCGGGCCCGCCGGTTCGCCATGTCGTTCGGGGAGATACAAGCTGACAGCCGCTGCCAGCAACAAAGCCACCGCCACAGAGGAAAACGCAAACGGTCGAGCTGGGAAACGTGCTTGGAAACGTGTTTGGAATCGCCGTACAGTCTTTAAATCGATCGATATCGGCGGCGATTTTGATGAAAATGTTTCTTGCGTATTTTGAGGACGCGCGACATTAACAAGATCCTTGAGCAATCGAAGTTGGCATATCGCCTGTGCAACCTCGGTACTTTCGAGTTGCGCCTTTACGACGCGTTTGTGCTCCTCGGTGTCAAGCTCACCGTCCACAAAGGCGTTGAGAACTTCTTCCGAGAATGGCAAGTTCTTTTTCATTTCACTCGCCATAACTTCGCAGGCGCCTCCTTTTTCCGATCCATTTCCTGCTCGAGCGTGCCTGCCAGCAGTTCACGGAGTCGATTGCGCGCACGGCACAGACGACTCATGACCGTGCCGATACGGATCTCAAGCACATCGGCGACTTCGCGGTAACTCAGTCCTTCCATGTCCACCAGGGTGACCACTTTACGGTGCTCATCGCTAAGACAACTGATAGCGGCACGCACGGCATTTACCGTGCCGTCAGACTCAAGCTTCCCGGCGGGGGTTTGCTCTTCAATCAACAGGTCGTCTTCCAGATGGGTCAGGTAACTTTGTTTGCGCAAATGCTGACGATGACAATTGGTGAGGATCTGAATCAACCAGACTTCGAGGGCTTCCGGACTGCGTAATTGCTCCAGTTTGTTAAGGGCATTCGCGACCGTGTCCTGGACGAGATCGTCACAGAACGCCGCAGGGCAACCCCAACTTTTCGCAATAACATATAACCTGGGTATCTGCGCACTGATCCGCTGCTCCAGGAGTTTTCTTCCCCAAAGTCCCATTTCTTAGTATTCCATCCCTGTTCTCTTGTTGAATATAGATACAGCAACAGCGCTTTTATTCCCCCAGAATATGAAAAAATCAGGCCAAATGGCCGGAAACCTGTCTCCGTCAGCGGCGTTGGGCTCTATGGCGATGATTTTCACGTGCGCCGCGCAATTTTCGACCGATGCAGGTCAGTTACTCTGGGCAAGACGTCCAGCGACGGCACGAAAAAAAACTTGAGGAAGATCAATACCACGGCGAATTTACGTTTGGACTTTTGTGCAGGTGGCGTATTGTAGGTTTCACGAAATCCCCGTTGCGTTGGGATGAAGGTGTCGCTTATGTCGAAACAACCGGAAATGCTGACCATTGACGGTAATCAGGCGGCCGCTACGGTGGCGCACAAACTCAATGAAGTCATCGCTATCTATCCCATCACGCCAGCCTCACCGATGGGCGAATGGGCTGACGAGTGGTCCGCACGCGGACAGCCCAATTTATGGGGCACTGTACCCCACGTGGTAGAAATGCAGAGCGAAGGCGGCGCCGCCGGCGCGATCCACGGCGCGTTGCAGGCAGGCGCATTGGCGACCACGTTCACGGCGTCGCAGGGGCTGTTACTGATGATCCCCAACATGTACAAGATCGCAGGCGAACTAACACCGACGGTCTTTCACATTGCCGCCCGGTCCATTGCCTGTCAGGCACTATCGATCTTTGGTGATCACAGTGATGTCATGACGGCCCGCATGACCGGCTTCGGCATGTTGTGCTCCAACTCACCACAAGAGGTTCTGGATTTTGCGCTTATCGCCCAGTCCGCCAGCCTCGAAAGCCGTATCCCTTTGTTACATTTCTTTGACGGCTTTCGCACCTCACACGAGGTCGCCAAAATTGCAGCATTGGACGACTCAACGCTGCACGCCATGATTGATGACCAATGGATTGCAGCGCATCGGGCACGTGCACTCTCGCCGGAACATCCTGTATTACGCGGCAGCTCACAAAACCCCGACGTTTACTTCCAGGCCCGCGAAACGGTGAACCCCTACTACGAAAAAATGCCCGTGATTGTTCAGCAGACGATGAATCGCTTTGCCGAGCTGACGGGCCGCCACTACCGTTTGTTCGACTACGTGGGTGATGATAACGCCGACCGAGTCATTATAATCATGGGTTCCGGTGCCGAAGCTACGGAGGAGACAGTTGAGTATTTACAGCGCCACGGCGAGCAAGTGGGCGTTCTCAAGGTTCGCCTTTATCGCCCATTTGATGCCACCGCCCTACTCGACGCACTACCCGCCAGTTGTAAAAAAATTGCCGTTCTGGACCGAACCAAGGAACCAGGCGCAGACGGTGAACCACTTTACAAAGACGTGCTTGCCGCTATCGCCCAACATTGTTGTGCTGATAAGTGTAAATTTAGCTCAATGCCGAAGGTGATCGGAGGACGCTACGGCCTGTCTTCCAAAGAATTTACTCCGGCAATGGTTAAGGCAATCTTTGATGAGTTGAATAACAGCTCACCGAAAAATCACTTCACTATCGGCATCCATGACGACATCACTAACACCAGTCTCGACTGGGACCCTGATTTTCGCACCGACGCTCACAGCGAAACGTTTCAGGCAATGTTCTATGGCTTGGGCAGCGATGGAACGGTCAGCGCCAATAAAAACAGCATCAAGATTATTGGCGAGTGCACCGACTGGCACGCGCAGGGCTACTTTGTGTATGACTCGAAAAAGGCGGGCGCGGTTACAGTTTCGCACCTGCGCTTTGGACCCAACCCTATTCACGCAACCTATTTGATCGACGACAATGACGCCAATTTCGTAGCTTGTCATCAAGCCGTGTTTCTTGAACGCTATAACATGTTGAGTAAAGCGGAGAAGAACGCCGTGTTCCTGCTTAACTCTTCGGCTTCCCCGGAATTCGTCTGGGATACCCTTCCCGATAGCATGCAACAGGAAATTATTGACAAGGACATCCGCTTTTTCGCCATTGATGCTTACGCCGTAGCCGAACGCACGGGCATGGGTAAACGCATTAATACCATCATGCAAACCTGTTTTTTCGCAATCTCGGGCGTTTTGCCGAAAGAGCAGGCCATTGCGTCGATAAAGGAAGCGGTAGAGAATACTTACGGACGCAAAGGCCAGCGCGTGATTGAATTCAACTTCAAGGCCATTGATGAAACCCTGGCCTGCCTGCACGAAATTACCATACCTGCCCAGCGTCGAAGCGATATTCATATACCTCCTCCGGTTACGGACAAAGCACCGGAATTTGTGCAGCAGGTTACCGGTGAAATAATTGCGGGTCGGGGTGATCACATCCCCGTCAGCCTGCTGCCTGAAGATGGCAGCTTTCCGCTCGGTACAGCGGCCTATGAAAAACGTAATTTGGCCCTGGAAATTCCGGTATGGGAGACCGATTTATGTACCCAATGTGGTAAATGTCCCTTGGTTTGCCCGCACGCCGCGATTCGCAGCAAAATGTATTTAGCCAGTGAACTTGAAAATGCGCCGAAAACCTTCAAGCATCAAAAGATGATTGGCAAAGGCTTCCCGGAAGGCACTTGTATCACTTACCAGGTTGCGCCGGAAGACTGTACGGGTTGTGGTTTGTGTGTAGACATTTGCCCCATCCGCGACAAGTCCAACGCCAGCCGTAAGGCCCTCAACATGGTGCCGCAACCACCCTTACGCGTCCCGGAAGAGCATAATTGGTCATTTTTTCTCGATCTGCCCGAATACGATCGACGTGATTTAAAAACCAGGACCATCAAGGGGTCGATGGTATTGCAACCCTTGTTTGAATTTTCCGGAGCCTGTGTCGGTTGTGGTGAAACTCCCTATCTCAAACTGGCCTCACAACTGTTTGGTGATCGCATGTTGGTCGCCAACGCCACGGGATGTTCTTCAATCTATGGCGGCAACCTACCTACCACACCTTGGACAGCCAATGCTGAAGGACGCGGCCCGGCCTGGAGTAACTCCCTATTTGAAGACAATGCAGAATTCGGGCTGGGTATGCGAATCGCTGCGGACAAGCAGGCTCAGCACGCCCGTGAGTTATTACAACAACTGCGCCCACAACTTGATCCGGAGTTGGTAGACGCGATCCTGACCGCCGACGAATCTGATGAAGCCGGAATTAAAGGGCAGCGCGAGCGTGTCGACCGTTTACGCGAAGAACTCAAACATCTGCAGGGAACCCCTGTAAACTCGCTGATGCAATTATCCGAAAATCTTTGTCGTAAAAGCGTATGGATCGTTGGCGGCGACGGCTGGGCCTACGATATTGGCTACGGCGGTTTGGACCATGTGCTGGCGTCGGGGTACAACGTTAACATATTAGTACTGGATACCGAGGTCTACTCCAATACCGGCGGACAAACTTCCAAAGCCACGCCAAGGGGTGCCGTCGCCAAATTTTCGGCTGGCGGCAAACCCACCGCGAAAAAAGATCTGGCCCTACTCGCCATGGACTATGAAAACGTCTATGTGGCACACATTGCCTATGGTGCTAAAGATATCCAGACCCTGAACGCATTCATTGAGGCCGAAGCGCATGACGGGCCTTCGATAATTATCGCCTACTCTCCATGTATCGCGCACGGCGTGGATCTGTCGAATAACCACCGTCAGCAGGATTTGGCCGTAAAAAGCGGTCACTGGCCTCTGTTTCGCTTTGATCCTGCTCGTATTAAAAACGGCAAGAATCCCTTGCATCTTGATTCAAAGGAACCGTCCATACCGTATAAAGACTTCCTCACAAGTGAAACCCGTTTTAGCGTTCTCTGGCGTACTCACCCCGAAGATGCGGAGCGTTTTTTAAAGCAAGCCCAGGAAGAGGTTCATCACCGTTACAATTATTACAAGCAGCTTTCAGAAATTGATTGGACGGCAGAGACCAGTGTTACAGCACAAAAGGCTCAACGTAGAGCCGAAAAAACCGAGACATAGTTATGACCGATCTTACTACTGAATATCTTGGTCTAAAGTTGGCCAATCCGCTGGTGCCTTCGTCTTCACCATTAACTCGAAGTCTGGATTCTGCCAAACAGCTCGAAGATGCCGGTGCGGCGGCATTGGTCATGCATTCGCTGTTTGAGGAAAAAATTGATTACGAAGAACAACATGTCGCGCGCTTTCTGGCAGAACAAAATATTGGCTATGCAGAAGCCGAGAGCTTTCATCCCGCCGCCGATAATTACACCAGTTACCAGGAAGAATATATTCAGCAGCTAGAATCATTGAAGGCGAGCCTCGATATCCCGGTTATCGCCAGCCTGAACGGAACCTCATCAAGCGGTTGGATTGCCTACGGGAAAGAATTGGAAAAAGCGGGAGCCGACGCACTGGAGCTGAACGCCTACTACGTTGCCGGCAGCACCGAGGAAAGCGGTCAGGACGTGGAGAATCGATACACTGAACTCTTGCGCGATTTGCGTCAGTCGGTCGGCATTCCGGTCACAATGAAGCTTTCCTCTCACTTCAGCGCATTTATAGATTTTGCCCGAAACTTGCAGGATGCAGGAACCAATGGCCTCGTCTTGTTTAACCGATTTTATCAACCCGATATAGACCTGGACACTCTGGAGGTGGTTCCACGCCTGGAATTGTCGTCGTCGATGGAATCGCTGCTGCGTATACGCTGGATCGCTCTCTTGTATGGTCAGGTAAACGTGTCGTTGGCCGTAACCGGTGGTTTTCACACCAAAGAAGACATTTTAAAGGCATTGTTGGCAGGTGCAGACGTAGCCTACCTTTGCAGTGTTTTGCTTACACGCGGTCCCAGTCAAATTACTGAACTGCTTAAAGGCATTACCGACTGGCTTGATAAACATGAGTATGAATCCATCAGCCAGCTAAAGGGCAGTATTAGCCAACAACATGCTATTGATCCAGCCGCTTACGAACGCGCCAACTACGTCAGTGTTTTAGATAGTTTTTCGGCACCCCCAGGTGTTCAACGTTAAAAATAGTTCCAAAACGCCGACCACATCAGCTTGGCTCCGAAAAAAATCACCCGGGTAACGATTCATGATCGCGCTCGGATTGGATAATCTTCCGCGTCAAAGCCTTTGCCTTTACCGGACGGCCATAAAGGAAACCTTGAGCCTCGTCACAACCCTGCGCCATAAGAAAGGCTGCCTGCTCCGGCGTTTCCACACCTTCGGCGATGACGTCAAGGCGCAAACTCTGTCCCAAGCCGACCACTGCGCGGACGATAGCTTCGTTATCGGGATCCTCGGGTATATCTTTTACGAACGAACGATCTATCTTAAGCCGATCAATGGGTAACTGTTTAAGATAACTCAAAGAGGAATATCCTGTTCCAAAATCATCAATAGCCAGGCTTAGCCCCAGCTCCTTAAGCTCCATTAAAACACTAATGGCTTGACGGGGTCGTTGCATTAAGAAGTTTTCATTGATTTCTAGCTCCAGACAATCTGCAGTCAGTTCGGTTTGTTCCAAAGCTCGCCGTACCGTTGCCGCAAAATTACTACGGTGAAACTGCAAGCCCGAAACATTTACGGCAATTCTTTCAAACCGAATTCCGGCATCTCGCCATTCTCGCATTTGCACACAAGCCTCGAGGAGAAGCGCCTCGCCAATGGGGACTATCAGGCCGGTTTCTTCGGCGACCGATATAAAACTCTCGGGTGACAGTAAACCGCGATCGGGATGTTTCCAACGCAATAACGCCTCGACGGCGAAAATTTTCCCCGTGCTAAGGCACACCTGTGGTTGGTAATGCAGGATAAACTGCTCAGACGTCAAGGCCTGGCGAATTTGCGTATCCAGCAAAAGATCCGCTTTGACCTGCGCGCCCATTTCCGCTGTGTAGAACTGGAAGCTGTTTCCGATTACCTCTTTGGCCCGATACATAGCGGTATCCGCGTCACGCGTTAATTGATCAGGAGAGACATCATCAAGCGGATAAATCGCAATTCCGATGCTTGCGGACACGGACAGTTCATGACCGGAAAGCGAAAACGGGCCGGACAACACATCCAGCATTTTTCGAGCAATATTTGCAACATCATCAACGTGATTCACCGCTTCCGCAAGAATGGTGAATTCGTCCCCGCCCAGACGCGCAACGGTATCGCCTTCACGTACGCATGACTGTAAGCGATGTGCAACCTCAATTAGCAGTCGATCACCGAACACATGCCCAAGACTGTCATTGATGACCTTGAAGCGATCGAGATCCAGATATAGCAGCCCGAGTAACTGTGAGTTTCTTCCGGCTTGTGCAATAGCGTGTTCAAGGCGATCGCGAAACAGGGTGCGGTTCGCAAGTCCGGTCAAGGGATCATGATAGGCAAGCTCACGAATACGGGCTTCAGTACGTTTTCGTTCCTCAAGACTGCGGCCAAAGGCGAGAAAGCACGGATTACCGTCAAGCGTGATCGCGCTCAAGCGTACCTCAACTGGAATCCGGCCTCCGTCTTTACGGCGGTGAACCGTTTCGTAACTTACACGTCCATGCTCTGTGTGCAGTTTTTCAATCGCCGTATCACTCAAGCGTGATTTAAGCTGGGCATCAATCGACGTCGCTTTTATGTCCAACAATTCGTCGTGAGAGTAGCCGAGCTCTCGGCACATTTGCTGATTCACATCTACGAACCTGGTTTCCATGTTCACTATGTAAACCGGATCCGGGGCGTGCTCAAATAAGGTACGGAAGTGTTGTTCGCGTTCCTTAAGTGCATCTTCGGCGCACTTTCGAGCAGTTATATCGATCCCTACAGACAGAATCTCAACCAGCGCCCCCTTGTCGGAAAAGACGGGCCTGTTTTTCCAGGCTATCCATACCCGATCGCCGTTCCGTTTTATATTTTCGTTTTCGTTATACTCGAACTTTGCAGGGTCAAGGCAGATTTCCTTCATTAACTGACTCAGGTCACGGCCGCTAAACTCCTGTTCCGGAACAATAGTGCCAACGACGCTACGCCCAATGATCTCCTGTTCACTAAAACCAAAAAATCCCTGCGCGAACTCGTTAAAAAACGTGACATGTCCTCGCGTATCCCAGCGCAGGATAATACTGGCGGCCTCATCGACCAGTTCTCGGTATTTGTTCTCGGAGAGTTTTAGAGCTTCTTCCGCCCAATGTGAGGGCAGGTGCTCAGACGATTCAAGACTACTTCCGCCAGGCTCGGCATCGAACTCCAGGGATTCACCAGGAATTTCTTTCATGCACGGTAACCGGGCTTAGCACCCGCCATCCTTTTTTAGGAACCCGGCAATAAAGACTTTGTCAGGCTCAGGTGGATAAAGACCGTACCTGGTATGGGGCGAAACCAGCCGTCTGTGGCTGGAGAAAAAATTTCAGGGCTCTCTGCGCAACCAAACAGCAACATCGGGCCCTTTTGGACACAAGTATAGGCCGCAGTCTGTCGTTTGAAAAGCCGCAAGAACTAGCGGAGATTTAGAGTAAAAAAATTACGACCAGTGATATCGCGACAATCGCACCGAGCGCCAGTAGCCAGGTACTCGGTCCGGGTAGTTCCGATTTTTTCGTCAGTTGCTGAGTCCTGGTGTAGTCATCGACACTCAGGGGGGCATCTTCGGGAGCAGAAACCAATTGTGCCGTTATATTGTCGTGGCCACCATTGTTCAGGGCCTGATCAACAAGCCGATCAACGGCAAGCTGATCGGTTTCGGCTTGCTCCAAAATTTTTGCTATTTCGGAATCGGTAAGCTCGTCCGACAAGCCGTCACTACATAGCAAAATTTTTTGCTTGCGAAGCAACACCCCATCGCGCCGCCCAACCTCAACCTCATCAATATCCACGGCACCCAGACTCTGGGTAATCACGTTTTTATTGGGATGGTCGCGCGCTTCCGCTTCGTTTAGCGCACCCAAATCTACAAGGCGCTGCACAAACGAGTGATCATGACTGAGTTGTTCGAGTTTGCCGTTCCAAAGATAAGCGCGGCTGTCACCCACCCAGGAAATCTCGAATTCACTTCCGTGCATGTGCAATGCGACCACCGTCGATCCCATTCCCGTAGCACCCCGCCCCTCTTGCGCAGAACGTTTGATATCTTTGTGCGCGTTACCAATTGCGGTTTCGAGTGGAGTACCCTTTGTAAACGCAGTGCTGACGCTTTCGACCACAATTGCACTGGCAACCTCCCCAGCCGCGTGTCCGCCCATGCCGTCTGCAACAATCCAAAGACCTTGGTCCGGATCAGCATAGTTGCTATCTTCGTTGTGATCGGAAACCAGACCGATATCTGTTCGACATGCGTAGGAGGTTTTACTCATGGCTCAAATCATACCAATAAAGTTGAATTTTTGGCATTTTCGTCCCAATTTAAAATCGGGTAATCAAAACCGGTTTACACCAAAACCGAGTTTAGCGCAGCACGAACTCTATACTAGCGGGAGAAGTTCCAGACCTTGCAACAACGCCAAACTCTACACTGTATCGCCGGCGTTGGGGAATCGCTCTTAGGTGACGTGTGCCGGCACATTGCCAAGCACGGTATTAACAAGTAGGTCGGTATCAAGCGGTTTGGAAAGACACTGCTCTGCCCCCGCTTCCAAAGCACGCGTAACGTTTTCTTCGGACGCAAAAGCAGTTATTGCAACAATTCGAATCGCGGATCGTAGCGGATCGTTTTTCACCATGTGACAAACCTCAAATCCGTCCATACCCGGCATCATCAAATCAAGCACCATAACGTCGGGTTTGAAGGACTCCAGTTTTCTCCCTGCTTCAAAACCGTTACTTGCTGACTCGACATCAACCTGAGGTGATCGCAGTTCAAAAAGTTCGGTCAGAAAACGATTTAGCTGGGGATCGTCATCCACAACCAGGACGCGCAGTGCACGGTTGTCATCACGACCAGATAAGGATATTCCGCGTTTACGCGCAAACGCTGAAACAGCGTCATGAGAAAAACGGCGGTGACCACCTGGTGTGGTTGCTGCTTCGATTTCGCCTCGCTGTGCCCATTGCCTCACCGTTACCGGCGAGACCATTAGCAAGCGTGCGACTTCCTGCGGAGTAAGATAATGCTTTTCTGTCATTTACTACTGAACCTTCAACGGCCACACAAACTTCACTGTACATCGTGACCGCTGCGACTGGCATTGGTTTTTATCAGAGCCCATTCTAAGCAAGCAAGCGGCGCACGGAAATAACGCTTTCGAATTAGACAGATGGCCGTAACTGTGCCTTCGTACACTGTGTTGGCGCGAATCCATCGGATCCCTGAATCCATTCCAGTGACTATTATTGTTTAGCACCGACCAAACTTCTGTGCACCAAGACACCACACAACCAAATTTCGGCTAACTTGGTCGCACCACTGTGACACACTTCACGCCCCCCGGCACGCTGCAATTAAATAAAAATGAGCGTTCAGTCCGAATGATCCTAAATACAGCAAGCAGGGTTAATTAGCTGTTCTTAATGTACGGTGCCTACTTCAATCCGAGCGGAACGACGTTCCCCGAATTTAGGTTCCAGGTTTACCGGAAAACCCACGCCCCTAAAATGCAATAATTCAGAGCATACGAAACAGATTTTGAAAATTGGAAATCGTAAGGACCTTACGGACTTCATCGCGACATCCCAGCAGGGTGACATTGGCGGTTTCGCCGCCTGCATGCTCACGCAATAACAAAAGCATGCCTAGCGCAGAGCTATCCAGGTAATTGGTATCGGAAAGGTCCACCACATATTCAGCACCGGGTGGGCATTGCACATAAGCGGCACGAAATTCTCGATGAGCATTAAAGTCGAACCGGTGGCCAACCTTAATCACAAATTGCTTGGCCGACCTGGACCTTGTTTGTGTATCTTCCATTTTACTCATCCCATGCCATGTCGATATCAATTTTAAAATTTTTCGTCAGCCATGCTAACGCGCACATCCTGACGCATCACTTCTGATTAATTATTGTTGGTTTTTTGTCGGCCCGCCAGAGAAAGTCATGAATTAGATACCAGGCAAAAAAATGCCCTGTATCTCTACAGGGCCAGGGTGTGTTGCGCATAGTGCGCAGGGGGAGGATAAACCTTACATAAAACCACTAAAACCTTCGGCGCTAGTCCCGATGCCGGAGCAATACAGTATCAACGCGCTTGTAAGTCATAGCGACCCTGCGACTGGAAACTTTAGGGGAATGGCAACTGAAAAAAGCCAAATCGGAAAAAACACGTGGGCCAAAACACACTTGTATTGTAGGTAAATATCGCCCGATAGCTCCGGGGTTTAAATCCCAAAGACACGATTAAGCTGCCGCGTGTGCCCACTGTTCGAACGTTTCGATGTTATTGCTTTCAGTGCTCCACTTCGGCTTCATCCCACAGACAGGCTCCGCCGCTGGCTGCCTGGATCGCCTTTAGCCGCGTACGATGCGCCGCCCATTCTTCCTCGCTGGGTTGCAACACCGGAAGGCGAACTCGATCTGCAGGCAAGCGCCGGATCTGCACCGCGTCATCAGTTCCGGTGTCCGGGCCGCCTTCCAGGGACAAGCGTGCCTGTCCGCCGGTCATGGAAAGATATACGTCGGCTAGAATTTCGGCGTCAAGAAGGGCGCCGTGTAACTCGCGTTGCGAGTTATCGACCTCGTAGCGGCGACACAGCGCGTCGAGATTGTTCTTTTGCCCCGGATGCAGACGACGCGCCAGCGCCAGTGTATCCAGCACGGTGGCCAGTTCGGTGACGGTGCCGACCTCCGGCCTCAGACGGGCCAACTCGGCATCAATAAAGCCCACATCGAACGGGGCGTTGTGGATGATCAACTCGGCGCCACGGATAAAATTCAGCAGGTCTTCGACAATATCGCTAAATAACGGTTTATCCTGCAGAAATTCGCTGGTGAGTCCGTGAACTTCGACAGCACCATCGTCGATTTCACGTTCCGGGTTGAGATATTGGTGGAACCGATTTTCGGTAATTCGGCGATTAACCAGCTCAACACAGCCGATTTCGATGATTCGGTGCCCCTGGGACGGCTCCAGACCGGTGGTTTCAGTATCGAGAACGACTTGGCGCATGCGCTCAGATTAATGGCGAATGAGGCACAGAACAAGGGGGAACCCGCCCGAAAATAGGACCGGCGGCCAGCAGTGGCGGTGTATTCACCGGTTTTTCAACAACTCATCGATGCCCCGGTTGGCGAGCTGATCGGCGAGCTCATTTTCCGGATGGCCGGTGTGCCCCCGGACCCAGCCCCATTCGACCTCGTGGCGGGCCGCGGCCGCGTCCAGCCGCCGCCATAAGTCCTCGTTTTTTACGGGCTTTTTATTGGAAGTTCGCCAGCCTCGACGTTTCCAGTTGGTAATCCACTGCGTAATACCATTTTTTACGTATTGGGAATCAGTCACCAGCCGAACACTGCTGGGCCGGGTCAATTGCTCCAGCACCTGAATTGCTGCCATGAGCTCCATGCGGTTATTCGTGGTGTCGTACTCACCACCATACAGCTGCTTTTCGTGCCCGCCATAACGCATAAGTGCGCCCCAGCCGCCGGGCCCGGGGTTCCCGCGGCACGCGCCGTCGGTCCAGGCTTCAACCATGTCGCTCAAGCCGCTCACTCACGTTTTGGGGCAACCGGTTGTTTTGGTAGGGTTCGACCAGGCCGGGGGCAACCAGACGTCGCCGGGGCCGCCAGCGGGGCCGTATGGGAGTCATGGTCAGGACACGCTTTTTGGCTACCAGCACGTAGCCACCGCCCAGAGGCGGCCAGACACGTGCGCCGAGGCGTTCCATAAAATTGAGTCGCGTCATAAGCCGATCATGCTGCCAGGGAGGACGAAAGAAGTAACTTTGGACTGATTCAATATCAAATCCCAACAGTGCCAGCCAGTCCCGGATCCGGTTGATGCCGCGGAATTTACCACACCACGGGGCCCGCCCACGCCAGCTCAGAGCGGCGCGATGCACCATCCACAGACTCCAGGGATTAAAACCAAGCAGCACAAGCTTCCCCTCTGAGATTAAAGTGCGTTCCACTTCACGTAACACACTATGAGGATGACCGGAAAACTCAAGAACATGGGGGAGAACGACGATATCCAGACTAGCACTGGCCACCGGAAGCGAATGCGGTTCAGCGCAAAAACCGCCGGCCTTTTGCGGCGCAACGGCCGCCACAGGCGCCGCCGCGTCCATTACTGTACAGTGTGACACCCGGCTTGAGCGAAGCCAGTCGGCTGCACATGGTCGACCCACTTGCAGGAGATGATAGCCGAACATGTCAGCCAGTACGCCGTCGAGTTGATGGGTCTCGACTTCAAGCAACGCACGACCCAGTGGGCTTGAATACCATTGCTTGAATTCGTCCCAGGCGCCCGGGCGGCAACGATTTACAGGCGTAGTGAAGCGATTGAACATGGCTGCAGCTTAACAGATTTTGAAATACAGTCCGGTACGGCTCAAGCCTACCGGTTGGCAAATTCACCCGACGGCTATTGACCCGACGAGACACGATTATTATTATTTTCAAACATGCAGTTTAAAAATCAGAATAAGCAGTTTCTTAGCTTTCTCCCCGGTGTACTTCTCGTGTTCCTTGGCGGTTGTGCGCAATTTGATAGCTTACTCTCAACTTCGGACACGCCGGCGGATACACCATCGAGCCGACCCGCTGAGTCAGCTGCGATCGCCGTTGCCGGTGACGCTCCCTTCCCCGCCCTGGTTATCACTGACACTGGGGCGGATTCCGCCAAAGTTTCAATTCAAGCCGAGCTGTTAAACGAAATCCCGGTCGACGATGTCGCCGAAACCTTCACGTTGTCGGACGAGGAAGTCCTCGCTGTTGGTGTCGACGTTGCCGAGGCGGAATCGGACGCGAAATTTGGCGCGACCGACGATGATGTCTGGTCACGTATCCGCGCCGGCTTTGAACTGGAGGAATACGATCACCGTCGGATCAAACGCGAATTTGCATGGTTTTCGCGTCACCCGGAGTATATTGACCGGGTCGCTAAACGTGCACGGCCCTATTTGCATTTCATCATCGAAGAAGTCGAAAGTCGCGGGATCCCGACAGAGCTTGCGTTATTGCCTATTGTCGAAAGTGCCTTTCAACCTTTTGCCTACTCGCATGGACGAGCATCCGGGATCTGGCAGTTTATTCCGTCGACCGGCAAGCTTTACGGCCTGAAGCAGACCTGGTGGTATGACGGCCGTCGCGACGTGTATGCGTCAACTCGAGCCGCACTGACCTT
Source organism: uncultured Ectothiorhodospiraceae bacterium (assembly GCA_947259765.1). Lineage (GTDB taxonomy): Bacteria > Pseudomonadota > Gammaproteobacteria > CAMYNG01 > CAMYNG01 > CAMYNG01. Next base: position 111,599 of record CAMYNG010000004.1, on the reverse strand, counting down.
GCTGCAAAGACTAAACAAACAGTTCAAGGGCGACTGGTTATTGGCCCTGGCAGCGTATAATTCCGGCGCAGGCACGGTAAGCAAAGCCATCCGTAAAAACAAAAAACGCGGTAAACCAATAGATTTCTTTTCTCTAGGCCTGCCTCGAGAGACCCGTGGCTATGTACCGAAGCTGCTGGCACTTAAAAAGTTAATCGCCGATCCCGAGGCGGTGGGTATGACAATCGCACCCATTCCAAACGAACCCTACTTCAAGCGCATCGACATCGGTTCACAAATCGACCTTGCGCTAGCTGCCGACCTCGCCGGAATTAAAATCGATGAACTCTACCAACTTAACCCGGCCTTCAATCGATGGGCCACCGACCCCAAAGGGCCGCACTATTTGTTACTGCCCCTTGGTCAAGTAGACGAATTCGAAACTGCGCTGAATAAACTTCCCAAGAAAGACCGAGTACGCTGGGTACGGCATAAGATTCGCAATGGTGAAACACTCAGTACCATCGCCACGAAATATCACACTTCGGTCACGTTGATAAAACGCACCAATCGGATTCGTGGCACGCAGATCCGCGCTGGCAAAAGCTTGATAATTCCGGTGGCCAGCCGCAGCGCACCGACCTACAAGCACAGTGCCGAACAGCGCAAATCTCGCACTCAGAACGTCTCGCGTAAGGGAAAAAAGACCCACCATACCGTACAGCGCGGCGACACCTTGTGGGATATCGCACAATTGTACAAAGTCGGCGTCCGCGCGCTGGCAAAATGGAACAGCATGGCGCCAACCGATACCTTACGCCTGGGTCAGAAACTGGTTATCTGGTCAAATAAATCCGCTAAGGTTTCGGTAATCGAAGCCGCACATCACGCGCTGCCGCCCAATCGCAGCATTACCAAAAGAATTGGTTATCGGGTACGGCGTGGTGATTCACTGTCACGTATTTCAAGTAAATTCAACGTGAGTGTTGCCCAGCTTCGGCGTTGGAACAAGCTGCCTAAAGGCAAATACCTGCAACCGGGACAGTACCTGACCGTGTACGTCGACGTCACCAGTCAAACCGCCCGCAGCTAGCACGGCTTTCCCCTTAAATTAACTCAGTTAACCGGCACACGTGGTACAGCGTCTAGCAGACGCTGTGTATATTCATGTTGTGGCGCGCGCCCAATATCGGCCGTGTTGCCAAATTCCAGCACCTTGCCTTCACGCATAACCGCCATGCGATCGCTAAGAAACTCGACTACTGAAATGTTATGCGTGATGAAAAGTAAGGTCAGGTTTTTTTGCGCACGGAGTTCAAGCAGGATCTTCAGGATCTCCGCCTGAACCGAAACATCCAGTGCACTGGTCACTTCGTCGCATACGATAAACTGTGGCTCAAGAACCAGCGCACGTGCAATGCCGATTCGCTGACGCTGTCCACCGGAAAACTCATGCGGATAGCGCCATAGGTGTTCCTCTTCAAGCCCGACGCTCTCAAGCACTGCTGCTGCGCGGGACAGTCGATCTTCCTTGTCTGCACCGATGCCGTGCACTGCCATCGGTTCGACTAATGTACTGGCCACGGTAAGACGCGGATTCAGGGACGACATGGGGTCTTGGAAAATAATCTGTAACTGCCGACGAAAAGGCCGAAATTCGCGGCCACTAAGCTGGTTTATCACGGCTCCCTGATAGGCGACTTCGCCAGCGGTCGGCGATATTAAATTTAAGATCGCTCTGCCTAGTGTCGTCTTACCACAACCGGACTCTCCCACCAGAGCCAGAATTTCTCCGCGTCTTATCTCCATATCTACATCGTCAACAGCCTTCACATGACCCGTGGTATGGCGAAACACGCCCGTTCTAATAGGAAAATAGACCTGTAACCCACGTAATTGCAGCAGTAATTCCCCAGCCGTAGTGCTATTTTCCGAATTTACGCTTGCAGCGTTTCCAGAATTTTCGAGAATTGATGCGTCTGCAATTGTGAAAGCATGGCGATCACGTTCAAGATTTTCCGGAAGTGCTGCCAGCAACTGCTTTGTGTATTCATGTTCCGGCTTGTGCAAAACCTGATCGAGCGCTCCATTTTCAACAATCTTCCCCCTGCGCATGACCGCCACTTGATCCGCCATTTGAGATACAACGCCAAAATCATGCGTGATGAATAGAATGCTCGTGCCGTGATTTTTCTGCAGCTCTTTCATAAGCCGTAGTATTTCCGCCTGTACGGTCACATCCAGTGCCGTTGTCGGCTCATCAGCGATCAACAGATCCGGTTCACAAGCCATCGCCATCGCGATCATAACTCGTTGCCGTTGCCCCCCCGACAACCGGTGCGGATACTCATTCACACGCTGTTCTGCATCCGGGATCTGGACCTGGCGCAATGCCTCAATGGTACGGTTACGGGCATCATCATATGACATGTGAGGCCAGTGCAATTGCAAGGCCTCAATGATCTGATCACCGATCGTAAACACCGGATTCAGGGACGTCATGGGCTCCTGAAAGATCATGGCAATACGGGAGCCACGTATTTCACGTAAGCGTTCTTCCTGCAGCGTTAACATGTCGACCTGTTCGATTTCGCCCTCATTATGACGAAAATTAAACCGAATTCCTCCAGCCGGATGGGTTGCGATCCCCTGTGGGAGTAGCCTGATAATGGACAACGCACAAACGGATTTACCACTACCGGATTCTCCCACCAGGCAAACCGTTTCACCCTTTTTGATCTGAAAACTGACATCGTCCACGGCCTGGACGATCCGCGAGCCGGCGCGCAAGTAGGTTTTCAATCCGTCAACGTCAAGCAGTAAGCTCATTTACTTAGCTGGCCGATTTTTTCAAATAGGGATCGATGGCGTCCCGCATGGACTCACCCATCAGATTATAGGCAAACACGGTGAGAAAAATTGCCCCACCCGGGAATGCCGCCATCCACCAATTAAACGTGGACGACCGAACTGCCTGGTTAAGCATTTGCCCCCAAGAGGGATCATCCACCAATCCGAGGCCAAGAAAGCTTAACGTCGCCTCAGCGAGAATTGCTGACGCCACACCAAAACTCGCACCGACCAGTACTGGCGCAATACCGTTTGGCAGCATGTGACGGAACAGAATTGAGGGTAACGGTGTGCCACATGCAATGGCAGCCTGCACAAAGTCCTGCTGCCTGAGCTTGAGAAATTCGGCGCGAATATAGCGCGCGTAGCCGGACCAACTGGTAATGCCGATTATCACCATCATGATATAGAGACTGCGACCAAAAAACGCCACAAAGGTCAGGAGTAAAAATAAGGTTGGGATCGCCTCAAAAATCTCCACCAAACGCATGCCAATCATATCTGTAACGCCGGAAAAATATCCCATAAGACCACCAATAATGACACCAATAAACATGGCAATGCCGGTGGCCACAAAGCCGATCCCCAGTGCTATTCGCGCAGCATGCACCATGCGACTGAGTACATCTGCACCATTTTCGTCCGTGCCAAACAGGTGGGTGCGATCACCGGCTTCCAGTGGTGCCTCCAAACCCGTGTCACCACTGTCACGCAGGTAATCTTTGGCCGAGTAAGGCACTGGCGCCCAAACCGCCCAATCATAAATATTAAGCTCCGCTTGTTGGCGATATTGCTCGTAAGTCGTTAACTGTGGAGGCTTAACCAATAAAGTACTCAGGCCGCCAATCAACACAAGCGTTCCAAACAACAAAGTAACCGTTGCGGTCATTCGAGGACGCACCACGAGCATCACCACTGAAACAGCGAACAGGCCAAGCAGCGTGATATCCGCTGCGGTGAGATGCTGCAGGGCAGGACTCTGCAATTTTCCATCAATGCTTATAATCAATGGATGACTGTTGGCGATAAAGGGCGCAAAAACCGCGATTAACACAAGCAAAATAATCCAGTACAAACCGAGACGCGCACCAAGTTGAAAAAAAGTTTCACGCAAGATTCGTTTTGCGTAACCGCTACCACCTTTAGGGGTTTTGATAGTCTCAGTCATAACTAACCCTCGGATCGGCTATGGCATAACAAAGGTCCGCAATAAGATAACCAACAAGCGTTAACAAACCACTGATGAGTGTTATTGAAAGCACAAGTTCACGATCCCGGCCCTTAACTGCCTCCACAGCAAGTTTACCCATGCCTTCAATACTGAAAATCGACTCAACAATAATTGAACCCGCCAACAAGCCCGGCAGTAAAGACGCGGAAACGGTAATAAGTGGTAACAAACTATTGCGAAACACATGCCGCCAAAGCACATCCCTTTCAGCAACACCTTTGGCACGGGCGGTACGAGCGAAATCTGCCAGTAAATTCTCCAGTACCGAGGTGCGGGTGAGCTTTGCGAGAAACGCGAATCCGCCATAAGATAAGGTCAACACCGGAAGGGCCAGATGCCACAAGCGATCAAATAGAAACCCACGCACAAACTCACCGCTGGCGAAATGAAACGCAAGTCCAACCCCCACACATAAGCCTGTGATTCCACCTAACGTGACACGCATCAAAACAAAATCAGTGTACCCAGCCAAACCAACGACGAGACCGAGTGTCAGAGTGAGCATAACAAAAGTCATTGCACTAGCATCGCCCGGCAGACCGGCAGTCATCACCAGGCCGAGAAACATGCCCATTAGGGTAAATCCTGCAACCCGCAACCAGGGGAGCTTGAGTAGTGCCAGCCCGCTCATCAGCATCACCCCGATTACCATAAACACGAACAACTTCAAGAGATCCCTTGTATCGGACCAGTGGGGCAAAAACGGCATATCCAGCGCTTCGCGTGCGCTGAGACCCGCAGTGGGAAACCAACGCCAGTACTGATCACTGGCAAAAAATCCAATAAACAGTACACCGGCCAGCATGGTAGGAATAGACCAAAGCGCCAACATGGTAATACCCGAACCTACGTCAAACGATTGCCCACGATGTACAGCAGCGCGAACACCAATAACGATGGCAATCAAATAGATCAGTGGGATCGAAACTACATTCAGCAGCAGCGTGATGGGCACTCGTTCCACAAGCAAGTCCAACACTGGTCGACCATAGCGGAAACTGCGACCAAGATCCGAGCCTTTGGTAAAGGAAAACCCTGCGATCTCACCCTGCTCGTCCAAGGTAAAGCCGACAGGTGAAATGTTGTTTAACCAACGCAGATATTGAACCGGTGCTGGATCATCCAAGCCGTAGATGCGATTGTAATATTCTTGTAACGCCTGCTTTGTTTCTGGTTCTAGTCCCTGCCCCTCAATTAACGTCTGAGAACTGATACCTCCGGGCGAGGATGCCATAACCAGAAACACGATCAGTGTAATCCCGAACAGGGTCGGAACCATCAGCAAAAGGCGCCGGAGAATATATGTGGACATTGCTGTTCAGGCTTGCATTAACGTTGGTAACGTTGCAATTTTTGCGGCACGAAGTTTTCAATTGGTACGAATCCGAAATTCAAACCTAAGCGCGTAACCTCGACATTCTGAAATCGCTTATCAATAAACGATAGTGACTTCCGTCGCATCATAAAGGTATACGGCTGATCTTCATGCAGGATTCTCTCACAAGCCTGCCAAATTGGCATTCGTATTGCCTCATCCACCGTAGTCCTTGCCTGTTCGATTAACTTGTCAAGCTCGGAATTTTTGTAGCTAATAAAATTATCTGCGTTGTTTTCCATCTGACTGCTGTGGAACATCTGATAGATATCTGTCTCAACTCCGCTGGTCCATGCCAAGGTTATCGCGTCGAAATCACGTCGGGTTAATAAATCGATCATCACCGACCATTCGGTGGGTTTTGGCTTTAATAACACCCCGGCCCTGGCATACAGATCCTTCAGGAAGAGAACCGTTCTTTTAGTGTCTTCCGAATCCTGAAAATACACCAGTTCGAAAGTAAAATCGTTGCCATCCTTGTCTTCAAGAACACCGTCGCCGTTTCGATCCTGGTAGCCGGCTGACACGAGTAACTCACGTGCCCTTTCAATATTAAACTTTCTTGGTTTGAGTTGGGGATCGTGCTGTTTACTGCGTGGATTAAACGGACTGATTGCTACTTCACCCTTTTTTAGAAAAATTTCTTCGATAGTTCTGTCGCGGTCGGTCAGATAAGTCATTGCCTGGCGTACGCGCTTGTCGGCAAAGCGGGTTGATTTGTCGTTGCGGCGCTGATTCCAGGCAACATAGGAATAACTCACCACCGGATTCATATACTCCCAGTGGTTTGCACGCCCTGCCAGTTTCTCATCCTTGACCAGACGTTTGAATTCCAACGGGCGTGCACTGTAAGCATCGATATCACCGTTGCGAAAGGTAGTCAGACGGGCATTATCATTTTCAATGAATCGCCACAGCAGGCGTATGAATGTAGGTTCAACAGGTCCCCAGTAACGAGGGTTTCTCTCCAACTCAATCATGCCTTGATCGGGCGTCCAGCTTTTTGGATCTTTCAAGCGGTAGGGCCCCGAACCCAGGAGCAAACCTTTGGACTGATTAAAATTCTGCGGGTTTTGCAAGTAAGGTTCGTAGAAATGCCGCGGCATAATTGCCAATCCTCCGGCAAGAGACAAGGCATTAAAATACGGTTCCTTGAATACAAACGTGACCTGGTATTTACCGTTGGCGGTGACACTTTTGATTTTCTTGTAATACGCACGCTGCCGCGGCGCTGCAATTTTTTCATTCATGATAAATGAAAAAGTAAACGCCACGTCGTCAGCAGTCAGTGGTTTACCGTCGGAAAATTTAACATCGTTACGTAGATTGAAGACAAACGTTAAACCGTCGTCGCTGACGTTCCAGTCACGCGCAATTAGACCCTGCCACTTCAGGCTCGAAGGATCGCGAGCAATCAACGACTCTTGTACATACTGTTGCACTTCTGATGCGTAAGCATCCTGCGAGACCAGCGGCGTAACCGTTTTAAGGCTGCTACCAAACGCCTGCACCAACCAATCTCCCTTAGCATAGTCGGGCATTCGACTAGCTCGGTACGCCCGATCAAATGCCGGTGGCATGTCAGTTTCCGCGGCCGCATCGGCGGCTGATCCCGCAACCACTCCGTGTTGCAATCGACGGTCCAGTGAGCGTATTTGGCCACGCAAGCTGCGTATATCCTGCGCTTGCTCGGACATAGTGTCCTGCATTTCTGCCAATTTCAGCCACTGGCGATCAACCATATACATCGCCAACAGGATGAGAATAATGATGCAGGAAAGAACAGAGAGAACGACGATATCTTTAGCAGTAAATCGCTTATCCATTGACGCGAAAACCCGTTGTTGTTTTCTATAGCTTTAGGCAATCAATTTTACCGGCCGATCAACCAAAATGAGGGCCGAGTTTGCTCATGCTATAGCATCCGTGTGCTGCCGACAATCCACGATTCTCACCAGGGCACCGGAAGCGGGAACAAATCTAAAATCTAGTGTAATCACAGATTCGGTTGTATGATATCTACCGAGAATCTTCAAAACAAACTTCTAGCGTTTAATTTACTAAGGAGCAAACCATGGGGTTTTTGGAAGGAAAGCGAGCTCTCATTGTCGGCCTGGCTAGCAACCGTTCAATTGCCTGGGGTGTTGCCAAAGCCATGCATCGCGAGGGCGCCGAGCTGGCGTTCACTTATCAGAATGACAAACTGGAAGACCGCGTAGCCAAAATGGCCGCAGAGTGCGATTCTGATATTGTCGTGCCCTGCGACGTCAGTACCGACGAGGCCATTGAGGCTGTTTTCGAGCACTTGGACGACTTTTGGGATGGTCTGGATATCATTATCCATTCCGTGGCGTTCGCGCCACGTGATGAGCTTGAAGGCGACTACCTGGATACGGTCACCAGAGATGGTTTTCGAATCGCCCACGAAATCAGTTCCTACAGTTTCGCGGCTCTGGCCAAGGCAGGCTGTACCATGATGGAAGGCCGTGACGGTGCGCTGTTAACGCTAAGTTATTTAGGAGCCGAACGGGCCATGCCGAACTACAATATAATGGGTTTGGCCAAGGCCAGCCTGGAGGCCAACGTACGTTACATGGCGCAAAGCCTGGGCCCGGACGGCATTCGGGTTAACGCGATCTCAGCAGGTCCGATCAAGACTCTGGCGGCTGCCGGTATCAGCAACTTTCGCAGAATGCTGGACCATGTCGAGCGCAGTGCACCGATGCGTCGTAATGTGACCACCGATGAGGTCGGTAACGTGGCGGCCTTTCTGTGCTCCGATCTTGCCAGCGGCATGACGGGCGAAATTGTCTACGTCGACTCGGGTTACCATATCGTCGGCATGGAACCGCTGGAGCCAAGCTAAATCCGGTTTGCCAGGTTAGCCCCGCGGTCGTTCCGAATGCACGCCGGACATAAATGGGGTATCGAATTCTTTTCCTCAGGCTGTTGTTTTTTCGCCCGTTAAAATTTCTTCCTCGCCTTCAAGCCGAGCGATGATCACCGCCCCCGTAGAGTCGCTGAATATATTTACTGTGGTGCGCAACATATCAAGAATACGATCTACGGCGATAATTACTCCGACCGCCTCCAAGGGCAAACCAATAGCTGACAGAATAATTGTTATCGCGACCAGGCTCGCCGACGGCACGCCCGCGACACCGATTGAAGTCAGAAGCGCGATCAGCACAATGGTAAACTGGGTAACAAAGCCTAGCTCCAAACCGTAGAGTTGCGCAATAAACATGGCTACGACACATTCATACAATGCAGTGCCGTCCATATTAATGGTGGCGCCCAGAGGTAACACAAACGAGCTTATGCGATTAGAAACGCCGGCATTCTTCTCAACACATTCTATTGTCATGGGTAAGGTTGCTGAAGAAGAAGAGGTAGAAAACGCCGTCATCAAGGCTGGCGCCATGGCGCGAAAATGACGCCACGGTTTAACCCGGCCTATAAATCGTAGCATCAGCGGTAGAGTAATCAGTGCGTGAATGCCAAGCGCCAGCAGCACGGTGAGAAAAAACATTCCCAGCGTTTCAGCAAACTCATTCAAAAAGCTTTGATCCATGCCTGCGATGACTTTCGCCACCAAAGCAAATACACCCAATGGCGCGAATTTCATTATCAGCAGGGTGATTTTCATCATGATATTCATCATGCCCTGCCAGAATGTGAATTGAGCACTGGCATACGGCTCACCGACACGGCTTAGGTAAAAGCCGTATAGCAAACTAAAAAATATCAATCCAAGTAACTGGCCGTTAGCGGCAGCGGCAATTACGTTGGGCGGTACCATGCTGATGAATACGCCGCTTAGATCGGAAATATCTCGCGCGCCGATGGCAACAAGTTTCTCCTGAGACTGTGATGGAATGGTTTCCAAAATTTCACGGGAAAGGTCTGCACTAACAACACCGGGGGCCATCAAATTTACAACTACAAGCCCGGTCACGATTGCCGCAAAACTGGTAACCATGTAAAACAACAAGGTCTTGCCGCCAAGACGGCCCAGACCGCGAGTATTACCGACGCCGGCAATACCAATAATGATGGATGAGACCACCAATGGCACGATCACCATCTTCAATGCATTGAGAAAAAGCGTGCCGAAGAACTCGAAAAAAGGATAGACACGAACACCAAACAGACGGGTCGTTTCGTCAGTAACCCACCCCACAAGCACTGCCAGTACAAGCGCGATAAGAATTTGCCAATGGAGTTGTAAACGAGTCATCGGGTACCGACGGGATTTACACTGCAGCCTCTGCCGTTAAGTTAAAATGTTTCGTCTTCCGGCAGGTTAATCGTAACTTTTGCCTGCTCGCGCAATTGTTGCAATACACGGCTGTACTCGGCCTGCCCAATTGAGGTCGCAAGGCGTTGTTGTTCTTGTTTGATCTGATCTTCGGTAGGCTCCGTTTTGTTGCTTACCGCAAAAACCCCCACTACGGCGACATCGCCCTGCACGAGACGGACGGTTTCAAATACAGGCTCCGAGTCCGAACTCCTGGGCATGGCAAAAGCCTGTTGCCGAATATCGGCGGGGACAGTCGCACCCGAATCAGTTCGGCCAGTCAAACCAATTCGGGTCCAGCTTGCCTGCGCCATATCACGTGCAATACTTTGTGGATCCTCACCATCCTGCATACGCTTGCGGGCTTCCTCCGCTGCAGCGAAGGCCGCCTCTGCGGCCTTGCGCACGCGTATTTGTTCGCGAATCGAATCTTTGACCTCTTCCAGGGGTTTTTGTATTGCTTCCTGATGGTCATTGAGGCGAAGTGCGACAAGCTTGGTATCGCCCAACTGAATTAGATCGCTATTTCGCCCTTCCTTGAGCACCTCAGGCGAAAACCCCGCGTCAATCAATTCTCGGGCTGAAAAAAGTCCTTTGCCACCTGAGCGTGTTAGCCAGTCGCTATGCTGTATATCCAAACCCAGCTCAGCCGCAGCCGGCTCCAGTGAATCCGGATTTTCGTAGACTAAATTGTAAAATTTTTCGCTATCTTCGTAGAAACGCTGCTCCGCCTGCTGTATCTGAAGTTCCTTTCGCAGCTTGTCGCGCACCTGTTCGAACGGTGTAATTTTTGGCGCCTTTATCTCTTCGAGCAATATCAGGTGATAACCAAATCGGCTGCGCACAGGCTCGCTCAGTTCACCCGGCTTCAAACCAAACGCAGCATCTTCGAACGCCTCGTCCATAACCCCGCGACCGAAAAAGCCCAGATCACCCCCTTGGGATGCCGAACCGGGATCCGCGGAAAATTCTCCAGCCAGTTTTTCAAACGATTCGCCACTGCTGATTCGGGCACGTAGATCTTCCGCCTGCTTCTTTGCGGCATCGTCCTTGGTTTCTTCGTCAACCTTGATAAGAATGTGCCGCGCGCGTCGCTCTTCGGTACCGACGGTATAGCTTTGCAACGACTGCTGATACGCCGCAAGAACCTCTTCATCGCTGACCGAAAAGTGTTTGGCGAGATCGCCGATATCAAGAACCAAATACGCGAGTTTGACTTGCTCCGGCTCCATATACCTGGCTGAATTGGACTTATAGTCCTCTTCGATCTCCGCGTCGGTCACGTCGATACCTTCCTGAAAGGGCTGTGCCGCAAACATTAGGTAACCGATATCGCGCTGTTGGTTTTGCAGGCGAAGTATTTGCAAAACCTCTGCCGGTGTAGCAAACGCCGTTGCGGAAATTCCGTCGTTAAACTGCTGGGTCATCAGATCCTTTGCAATATCCGCTTCCAGCATTTCACTCGACATTCCCTGTTGCCGAAGGAGCTCATCGTATCTTTCTCTGGAAAACTTGCCGTTCTCGTCCTGAAAGGCACCTAAGGCCGTTATGCTGGCTGTAATTTGCGCGGGTGAGGCCGCGAAACCGTCGTCGTTTAAAAGCTGTTCAAGCAATGCCTGGGTAACAAGCCCGTCAATGACGGTTTGTTTCATTTGTTTTTCGGGAAACATGTCCGGGTTGTAACGCTCTCCCAGCATACGCTGCAGGTTATCCTGGTAATTTTGATAAGCGCGTAAGAACTGATTCTGTGTAATTTCAACACCGTTGACTGTTGCGACAACGGATTGCGAAGCCCCGGACATATAACTGCCGAGACCAAACAGAGCGAAGGTGACAATGATTAAGCCGACGATAACCCAGACGATGATGCCTTGGGCTCTATCCCGAATAAGTTGCAACATGGTCTAAATGAACAATGAGTCGCTTGAAAGTTATATTGGCTACCTGGCAAACAAAAAGGGCGGACTTGAGAAGCCGCGCCCTTTTTACCTGACCTGGCGGAGTGGACGGGACTCGAACCCGCGACCCCCGGCGTGACAGGCCGGTATTCTAACCAGCTGAACTACCACTCCAAAACTTGGTTATCGCTCATGGTGGGTGCTGCAGGGATCGAACCTGCGACCCTCGCCTTGTAAGGGCGATGCTCTCCCAGCTGAGCTAAGCACCCCAAGGAAGCGCGCTAGTTTACGGCATCCTTAAGCGCTTTGCCAGCCTTGAAGCTGGGCATTTTTGACGCCGGTATATCAATAGGTTCACCGGTGCGTGGATTTCGCCCGGTCCGGGCTGCCCGGTCTCGTACAGAGAAGGTACCAAATCCGACCAGTGTCACCTGATCTCCCGATTTCAGCGAACTTTCAATGGAATCGATAAACGTATCAACAGCGCGTGTTGCAGCTGCCTTGGAAATATCTGCACCCTCGGCAACGGCATCAATTAGTTCGGCTTTGTTCACTAAATTCTCCCCCTTCTTTTAATTTATGGAGACTGTTAAGAAAACACCGCCCGTTAAAGGGCGGATGTCATAAAACTGGTTAGCCTCCCACTATATACCAACCCCCCGAAAACAGGTCAAGCGACCGTCTTCGGAAACGCGTGGCAAATCACCTTGACAACAGGCAGTCAGTGCGTACGGATTGATTTGTTATCACCGGATTTCCCGGCCGATTTCGATTTTTCCGAGACCTTAACGTCACCGTTCTTTGAACCTATCGAAGTCGGCATGGACTGCAATGCGAGTTCCAGTACTTCGTCGATCCACTTCACCGGTCGAATATCCAAATCCTCAAGAATGTTTTCCGGGATCTCTTCCAGATCCCTGCGGTTTTCCTCGGGAATAATGACGATACTGGTTCCACCGCGATGCGCGGCCAGCAACTTCTCTTTCAAGCCACCGATCGGTAGAACTTCACCACGCAATGTAATTTCACCGGTCATCGCAACGTCGGCCTTCACCGGAGTTTCCGTTAAAGCTGACACAAGTGCGGTACACATGCCGATGCCGGCACTCGGACCGTCTTTCGGAATGGCTCCTTCAGGAACGTGCACATGAATGTCTTTCTTTTCGAAAATTTCGGGTTCGATACCAAGCATTTCCGCACGACTACGTACTACTGACAACGCGGCCTGGATGGATTCTTTCATGACATCACCAAGCTGGCCGGTAACATTGTGCTTGCCCTTACCGGTCATTACCGCGGTTTCAATCGTGAGTAAATCTCCGCCCACTTCTGTCCACGCCAAACCGGTGACTTGTCCAACTTGATCCTTTTCCTCGGCGCGGCCGAATCGGAATCGTTGCACACCAAGATAATCGCCAATATTTTCAGCCGTCACATTAACCGGCTCGCTACCATCGGTGAGTAAAATTTCCTTTACGACCTTGCGGCAGATTTTCGCTGCTTCACGCTCCAGACTGCGCACGCCGGCCTCGCGGGTGTAATAGCGAATTATGCTCGTAATGGCATCTTCCTCAATACTGATTTCATCTTCCCGCAATCCGTTGGCTTTTATCTGTTTCGGAATCAGATAGCGCTGCGCGATGTTGACCTTTTCTGCTTCGGTATAACCGGCTATGCGAATGACTTCCATGCGATCCAGTAGCGGTGCCGGAATATTCATGCTGTTCGACGTGCAAACGAACATCACTTCGGATAAATCGTAATCCACTTCAAGATAGTGATCAGCAAACGTGTTGTTCTGCTCAGGGTCGAGCACTTCCAGTAACGCCGAGGCAGGATCGCCGCGAAAATCCATCGCCATCTTATCGATCTCATCCAGTAGGAAAAGCGGGTTGCGTGTACCGACCTTGGACAGGTTCTGCACGATTTTGCCCGGCATGGAACCAATGTAAGTTCTTCTGTGACCACGTATCTCGGCTTCGTCACGCACACCACCCAAGGACATGCGCACAAATTTACGATTTGTCGCACGGGCTATCGACTTGCCAAGCGAGGTTTTGCCGACACCTGGTGGTCCTACGAGACACAGGATCGGGCCCTTCATTTTTTTCACTCGCTGCTGCACCGCCAGGTACTCAACAATGCGTTCCTTGACCTTGTCAAGACCGTAGTGGTCCTCTTCTAACACCTGTTCAGCCTGGGCAAGATCGTGACGCACCTTGGTACGCTTTTTCCACGGCACGTTGACGAGCCAATCAAGATAATTACGCACCACCGTCGCTTCCGCCGACATGGGCGACATCATTTTAAGCTTGTTTAGTTCTGCTTTGGCCTTGGTCTTGGCCTCCTTGCTCATGCCAGCCTTATCAATCTTTTGTTCAAGTTCTTCGAGTTCATTAGGCGCATCTTCCATTTCGCCCAATTCTTTCTGTATAGCCTTCATTTGTTCGTTGAGATAGTACTCGCGCTGGCTTTTCTCCATTTGGCGTTTAACACGACCGCGAATTCGTTTCTCAACCTGTAGAAGATCGAGTTCGGATTCGAGAAAACCCATTAAATGCTCAAACCGCTCACGTAAATCCGGTATCTCAAGGATTTTCTGTTTCTCGTCGATTTTTAACGACATATGCGCCGCAATCGTATCCACCAGACGACTTGGATCATCGATGCTTGAAAGCGAGGTCAGAATCTCTGGCGGTACTTTTTTGTTCAGCTTAACGTATTGATCAAACTGGCTGGTCAGCGAACGCGACAATACATCCGCTTCCCGATCTTCAATATCGCTCCCCTGAACATTAACCACCTGGGCGGTAAAATAATCTTCGGCGCCGACAAAGTGCACGATTTTTGCGCGGGAATTTCCCTCAACCAGCACCTTTACGGTGCCATCGGGCAATTTGAGCAACTGCAGAATGCTGGAAACAGTGCCGATGCGATAAACATCGTCAGGTTGCGGATCGTCCTGCGCCGCACTTTTCTGTGCGACAAGTAGAATTTGCTTGTCGTTTTCCATCGCAGCTTCAAGCGCCTTGATGGATTTTTCCCGTCCGACGAAAAGAGGTATTACCATGTGCGGATACACCACTACATCGCGTAGGGGCAAGACGGGGATTACGGATAACTGGTCGTCAATGACATCTGACATAGTGGTCTCTCACTCCTGGCCCCACATGGGGTCGTCCCTTACAACATAGGGCTTCAAACGCGGAGAATCAATCCCCAAAGTAACGTGGATTAATCAGGAATTACGCGTGTCCGCAGCCAGACGGCGTAAAGAGCTAGTCATCAAGAGACGCGGCACGCTGATCGGCGCCTTCATAAATCACGAGGGGTTCGCCATCTCCATTGATGACGCTTTCGTCGATAACGATCTTGTCGACGCCTTCCATCGAAGGTAGCTCGTACATGGTATCAAGCAGCACCTGCTCAAGTATCGAGCGCAAACCACGCGCGCCGGTTTTTCGTTCCATGGCCTTTCGCGACACAGCGCGTAACGCTTCTTCACGGAACTCAAGGTCACAACCTTCCATTTCGAACAACTTGCCGTACTGCTTGGTAAGCGCGTTCTTGGGTTCGGTTAAAATCTGTACAAGTGCCTGCTCATCCAGTTCGTCGAGCGTCGCAACAACCGGCAATCGACCCACGAACTCGGGAATCAAGCCATACTTGATCAGATCTTCCGGTTCTACGCCGTGCAGAATCTCGGTCACGCTCTTTTGCGTTTCCTTACTATGCACTTCGGCGCTGAAACCGATGCCACCCTTCTCTGAACGATCACGAATTATTTTATCGAGACCTGCGAACGCGCCACCGCAGACAAACAGAATGTTGGATGTATCCACCTGCAGGAACTCTTGCTGTGGATGTTTGCGGCCACCCTGTGGCGGTACAGAGGCCACGGTGCCCTCGATCAGTTTCAATAAGGCCTGTTGAACTCCCTCACCTGAGACATCACGGGTGATGGACGGGTTATCGGATTTGCGTGAAATTTTGTCTATTTCATCGATATAAACGATACCGGTCTGTGCCTGTTCGACATCGTAATCGCATTTTTGCAATAACTTTTGAATGATGTTCTCAACATCCTCACCCACATAACCGGCCTCGGTCAGGGTGGTCGCATCAGCAATGGTAAACGGAACATTGAGTAGACGCGCCAGGGTCTCTGCCAGGAGTGTCTTGCCGCTTCCGGTCGGGCCAATAAGCAGGATATTGCTCTTGGCGAGCTCAACTTCATCCTTTTTCTGGCCGGTGTCGAGGCGCTTATAGTGATTGTAGACCGCTACGGATAAAACTTTTTTCGCCGGATGCTGGCCAATCACGTATTCGTCAAGAATTTCCTTGATTTCTCGCGGCGCGGGTAATTTGTTTCCTGCACCGGCAGCCGTCTGTTCCTGAACCTCTTCGCGGATGATGTCGTTGCACAACTCCACGCACTCATCGCAGATAAAGACCGAGGGCCCTGCAATGAGTTTACGGACTTCGTGCTGACTTTTGCCGCAAAACGAACAGTACAGCAACTTGCCGTTATCACCACCAGTATTTTTGTCGTCGCTCATCGTCAAATCTCGTTACGACTGCTTACACATATTTATTACCATGTACGCTTTACGCGAAATAATCAAGTTCTGAAACTAATTTGTCATTCTGCCAGCAAAATCCTGTTAACAGTACCTTGATTTTCTCAAATCGTGAAAAAACACTCACTCCGTAGGTAAATTTCGCTCCGCCAGAACTTCGTCTATCAGACCGTACTCCACCGACTCATCCGCGCTTAGAAAAAAATCCCGGTCGGTATCTTCCTGGATCTTTTCCAGCGACTGGCTGGTATGCTTTGCGAGAATCCGGTTGAGGCGCTCACGCGCTTCAAGTATTTCCTTGGCATGGATTTCGAAGTCCGCCGCCTGGCCCTGAAAACCGCCCAGTGGCTGGTGAATCATGGTACGCGAGTGCGGTAACGCAAAACGTTTTCCAGCGGACCCGCCCGCTAATAACACCGCCCCCATACTGGCGGCCTGACCGATGCACAGGGTGCTGACATCCGGTTTGATAAACTGCATTGTATCGTAAATCGACAAGCCTGCTGTCACCGAGCCCCCAGGGGAATTGACGTACAGGTGGATATCCTTGTCCGGATTCTCCGACTCAAGAAACAGCAATTGCGCCACCACCAGATTGGCCATGTGGTCCTCTACCGGGCCTACCAGAAAAATCACTCGCTCCTTAAGCAGCCGTGAGTAGATGTCGTAAGCACGCTCTCCGCGTGCGGTCTGTTCCACAACCATCGGTACTAACTGAGAATACACGGCGTCTCCTTTGCAGTTATCAGTGGTTCTATCGGTCACACCCGAGGCGACTTTAAGACTTTTCAGCGCCTTTGTCGGGGTTCATGATTTCGGAAAATTTCTTTTTATTTTCAATGAGTTCAGACTTATCTCTCACCCAATTAACGACCTGCTCCTCCAACACCATGGATTCGACCTCGGCAAGCCGCTGCTTGTCGCCATAATACCACTTCACGACTTCTTCCGGGTGTTCGTAGGGGGCAGCGATCCCCTCAACAGCCGTGCGCAGGCTGGCAGGTTCGGCCTTAAAGCCCTGTTGTTTAATCAATTCCGCGAGTATCAAACCCAATTTGACGCGTCGATCGGCCTGATCCCGGAACATGTCGGCATTCACGGGGATATCCTTGGCCGCCATGCCCTGCGCCTGCAGATTCTTGCTCATTTGCGCCGCAAGATTCTGCGCCTCGGTGTCGACCAGGGCTGCTGGTACATCAAAGGTATTTTCGGCGAGCAACAGATCCATCACGGCCTGCTTGGTTTGTGATTTCAGCGAATTTTCCAGTTCGCGCCGCATGCTGTTACGGATCTCGTCCCGCATCTTGTCCAGGTCGCCGTCCGCTACACCCAGCCGTTTAGCCAGCTCCGCGTCGATCTCCGGTAGGCTGGCGGCTTCGACCCGTTTAACGCTGACTTTGAAATTTGCCGGTTTACCGGCCACTTCCTTGGCGTGATAATCCTCCGGAAACTCCAGGTCCAAACTTCGTTCGTCACCTGCGCTGACGCCTAGCAAGCCGTCTTCAAAGCCTTTTATCATGCGCCCCTGCCCAAGATCGATAGCGACGTCTGTCCCCTGACCGCCGTCAAAGGGCTCGCCGGCAATTGTCCCAACATAGTCCGCCACCAGTCGATCGCCGTTTTCCGCAGCGCGTTCCACTGGCTCCCAGGCGACATGTTGTTTGCGGATGGTTTCGATCATTTCGTCCACATCGCTGTCACCGATATCCGCCGTGGGGACCTCCAGCTTTTTGCCGCTGACGTCACTCGGTTCAAACTCGGGATAGATTTCAAATGTCGCGGTGTATTCAAAGCCCTCACCTGAAGTTGCATCACCGGTGTCAAAATCCGGCATGCCGGCGGGGCGTAAACTCTCTTTGGTCAGGGCTTCGTAAAAGGTGCTTTGCATGAGATCGTTGAGTACCTCGCCACGCACCTGGGTGCCGTAGCGTTTTTCCACCACCTTCATGGGCACCTTGCCGGGCCGAAAGCCCTTCAAGCGGACGGTACGCGCCAGATCCTGCAAACGCTTGTGAACTGCGTCAGCAACTTGATCTTCCGGGACTGCGACGGTCAACCGCCGTTGCAGATCACTCAGGGACTCAACAGAAACTTGCATATTGACCTCAAAATTCGCCGTAAACCGGCTGTCTGGTTCGTCTTTGTGTCATAAAGCGATGAGTCCGAAAACGCGTCTCGGACGCATCAAAATCTGGTGCGAAAGGAGAGACTCGAACTCTCACGGGTTACCCCACTGGAACCTAAATCCAGCGCGTCTACCAATTCCGCCACTTTCGCAAATAATAGATGCAATGACGATTATACCGTGAGTGGTAAAATCGTTGTAACCCTGTATAAATTCAGGAAAAAGCCGTTGTGAGGCAAGCAAAAGTTGGTGGGCCGTATAGGAATCGAACCTATAACCAATGGATTAAGAGTCCACTGCTCTACCAATTGAGCTAACGGCCCCAGTTACGTTTTACAAGCACCGAATACACACCGGGCGCCATTGAAACATAGCGGTAATACGCGTTTCAAGCGCAGAAAATGGGGTGAACGATGGGACTCGAACCCACGACGACCGGAATCACAATCCGGGGCTCTACCAACTGAGCTACGCTCACCATTAAAATCAGTAACGAGGTACAAGTGACGAGAAAACCGTTGGCTCGTCACGCTCCCCGGTTCAATGCCAACCCTTCGAAACTCGTCCCTCGTTCCTTAGCCCTCGTTCCTTGGCCCTGTGTTTACCTTGGCGCGCCTGGTAGGACTCGAACCTACTACCCTCGGCTTAGAAGGCCGATGCTCTATCCGGATGAGCTACAGGCGCTTGACCTACGATTTTCCCGGCCTTGCCGCGACACCTGTAACGCGCAGTTCCGGGTCCCCACAAGTCAGCGCCGATCCTACCACACCGCCGAAACGCCGAGGACCTGCCCAGCTCATATCACCCACCCCTAGAAACTCGTCCCTAGCACCTAGGCCCTGATTATATGGTCGGGGTAGAGGGATTCGAACCCCCGACATCCTGCTCCCAAAGCAGGCGCGCTACCAGACTGCGCTATACCCCGAATTCCCGCACGCCACGTTGCCGTGGTATGCGCACGGCGAGCGATAATACGCAGCGTAAGTCCAAGCGTCAATCTTAGCCCATCACCCCCGGGCGTGTATGCGGCTTGGCGAACCTGGCTGGGCGTGAGATCATACGCTCGAACAATACCTGAATGACCGCTCTAGAGTCGGTCCGGCCGGGTGTTTAAACTGAGGATGCACTCATGACCGCCCGTCTAATAGATGGCAAAGCCATTTCGGCGCAGCTACGCAACACGGTGAAAACCCGTATCGCCGCACAGGTAGCACAGGGCCGGGACGCACCCGGTCTGGCGGTGATCCTGGTGGGGAGTGATCCTGCGTCCGAGGTTTACGTGCGCAATAAACGTCTCGCCTGTAAACAAGTCGGCATCATATCTGTCGCGCACGACCTCGATGAAAACACAACAGAAAACACCCTGTTAGAGCTCATCGACGATCTGAATACCGATCCCACCGTACACGGCATCCTGGTTCAACTTCCCCTGCCGGAACATATCGATACCGAAACCGTCATTGAGCGAATTCGTCCGGAGAAGGATGTTGATGGTTTCCACCCTTATAATATTGGTCGACTCGCAATCCGCATGCCGGTGTTGCGCTCCTGTACCCCGCTCGGCGTGATGGCGTTACTGGAATCTACCGGCGAGCAAATTCGTGGCAAAGATGCCGTCGTGGTCGGTGCCTCAAATCACGTCGGTCGCCCCATGGCGCTGGAATTGCTGCTCGCCGGTTGTACGGTCACCACGTGCCACCGTTTTACTGCCGATCTGGCCGCTCACGTGAGCCGAGCAGATATCGTCGTGGTCGCCGTGGGCAAACCCGGTATCGTTAAGGGAGAATGGATTAAACCAGGCGCCATCGTCATCGACATCGGTATCAACCGAAACGCCGCAGGCAAACTGGTGGGAGATGTGGAATTCGACCCCGCGAATCAACGCGCAGGCTGGATCACGCCGGTACCCGGCGGCGTAGGTCCTATGACCGTCGCCACATTGATGGCCAACACGCTACAAGCCAAGGAATGCGTGACGGGCTGAACCGAACTTAACTGTTTTTTTAAGGCACTAATCTGCAGCCTGCTCACGCTCAGTTCGGCGTAAGGTAAAGCTCGGCAGTTTCCTCAATCTCGCCGAAGCAGTGCAGGTACACCGCGGAAGTCATTACACCTTTGTTGAATGCGCGTTTTTGGTACCTGGCTTCTTCCAGCTCATCTTCGTCCAGGCGCAGATCAATTTCTTTTCCGTCATACTTACCCTGGCATCGTTCAAAAAGCCGATCGCCTGAAGCGTCAAATGACCTAAACGCGTGTACACCATCTTTGTAGTCATGCAAGAAAATGAGCGTCTGGCTCGGCGCATTACGGTAACGCGGCAGATAGCTGGCCGAATAGTCACGAATCACACGCCCTTGGTCGTCGTGTACAAACACTTCAATGGCATGTATGTTCTCCGGCTTTTCCCGCTCCCATTGCAGGCGGCTGAGTAACTTGCCGGTCTTCACATCCACGTATTCCTCTTCCAAATAGAATTTCGGCTCGGAAGAATAACCGCCATGTTTTTCCTTTTTAGTGATTTTTCGATCCTTGATTTGCCGTTCATGAAGTTTCAGTAAATCCGTGACGAAATCGTTCCATGTACGGACCTCGCTTTTATTCTCTTTCATTGACTCTTGTTCAACAGCCAGTACCGGAGCGGTAACAAGCAATGCCAAAAGTAGCGAACCTAAGAATGTGTACTCATTTTTTTGGTTTTTTATAAAACTCATTTCGATCAACTCCATCCTACATTCCGACTGTTAATGAATGGACCGGCAGCGCCGGTAATGGTTCAGTCGTCCCTGACCGATTAATCTGCAAGAAATCGCATCGACCCACCCTAACTACGACGCCAGGTTGTACCCCCCGCACTGTCTTCCAGAATGACACCCTCCGCCAGCAGTTCGTCACGGATCCGATCAGAGGCCGCATAATCCTTGTTGGCGCGAGCCTGTTCACGCGCCTCGATTTTGCTGTTTATCTCGGCGTCACTCAGGTCGTCGCCTGCACCCGCACCGCCCTGTAAAAACGCATTTGGATCCTGTTGCAGCAAACCCAGTCGATTTCCCAGGCAGAGTAAAAGCCCGGCCACACCGGCGGATGCAGTGGGATCACTGTCCCGCTGGCGATTGATTTCGTGCGCTGCGTCGTGCAACAGGGCCAAGGCTTGTGGCGTGTTAAAGTCATCATCCATTGCGACATCAAACTTCTCCAACAAGGCATGCGACGACGGTACCTCTCCGGGTGTGACCCCGCGCAAGGCGGTATACAACGATGTCAGCGAATCCCGTGCAAGATCAAGATGTGTGTCGGAATAATTCAACGGACTCCGATAGTGGCTGGTAAGTATAAAATAGCGTATCACCTCGGGTGCATAGCGCTGCAACACCTCGCGGATAGTAAAAAAATTGCCCAACGACTTGGACATTTTTTCGTCATCAACACGCACAAAACCGTTGTGCATCCAAAGCTGTGCAAACGAGGCACCCGTCGCGCCGACGGACTGCGCGATCTCATTTTCGTGGTGCGGAAACTGCAAATCCATACCGCCGCCATGTATATCAAACTCATTACCCAGGCAGCGAGTGGACATGGCCGAACACTCGATATGCCAACCCGGACGGCCAGGTCCCCAGGGCGAATCCCACTGCGGTTCCCCCGCTTTCGCCGCCTTCCACAGGACAAAATCAAGCGGGTCATGCTTGGCCTCATCAACATCCACGCGCTCTCCGGCCCGCAGATCCTCTATACGCTTACCGGATAGTCTTCCATACGACTCGAACCGGCTGACATCGTAGTAGACATCACCGTTTTCCGCCGGGTAAGCATATCGCTTTTTCTCAAGCGCGGTGATCATGTCGATGATTTCGGGCATGTGTAGTGTGGCACGCGGTTGGGCATTGGGGTCAAGCACGCCGAGCAGGGCTGCATCCTCGTTCATGGCCTCAATAAAGCGATTAGTCAGTACGTCAATAGATTCGGCGTTTTCCTGAGCACGCGCGATGATCTTGTCATCAATGTCCGTGATATTGCGTACGTAGGTGACATGTTGCTCGCCATAAATTGCACACAAATGACGGTAGACAATATCGAATACCACCAGCACCCGCGCATGGCCGATATGACAGAAGTCGTAGACTGTCATTCCGCATACGTATATGCGGACATTATTGGCATCCAGGGGTTTGAAGACCTGTTTATCGCGAGTCAGGGAATTGTAGATTTGTAACATGTGTACAGGCACAGCCTCGTGCATTGCGATTATCTGTATTGAATTTAAAGGCCGCAGCCAGGCCAATATCCACGCTTGCCCCACTACTGCCGGTAAAACGGCTAGATTACCGGAATCCGTCGGCGCACTCAAAACTGACCGCACGTCTTTAACCCGCATCGCAAACCCTTTATCATGCGCCGAAATCAGGACAACAGGGAAAAATCACATGGGAACACGTATCTGGAAAATTTCACTCGCATTGGCCCTACTGCTGGCCGCTTCACTGCCACTGCACGCCGCTGACAAGCCACGCGTCAAGCTCAGCACCAGCCAGGGTGATATCGTCCTGGAACTCGACCCTGAGAAAGCGCCAAAGACAGTCGCCAATTTTCTCAAGTATGTTGACGACGGCTTTTATGACGGCACCATTTTCCATCGTGTTATAGCGAACTTCATGATCCAGGGCGGTGGGTTTAGCACCGAGTTAGCGAAAAAACCCACGCGCGCGCCTATTCAGAATGAAGCCAAAAACGGTTTGAAGAACGACCGCGGTACTATCGCCATGGCGCGTACCTTTGATCCTCACTCGGCAACAGCGCAGTTTTTTATTAACGTCAAGGACAACACATTCCTCAATCATACCGCACCGACACCGAATGGCTGGGGATATTGCGTGTTTGGCAAGGTGGTCGACGGAATGAAAGTCGTCGATGCGATCCGTAACACACCAACCGGAGCTTCCGGACCGTTCCCGAAAGATGTACCCAAAACCGCGGTAGTCATTAAAAAAGCAGAACGTGTCAAACCCTGAACGAGTATTAATGAGGATTTCCACATGATTAAAATAAATACCTCAAAGGGCACCATCGTCCTGGAGTTAAACAAGGATAAAGCACCAATCACCGTTGAAAACTTTGAGCAATACGTGCGCGATGGTTTCTATAACGGCACCATTTTTCATCGCGTCATAGACGGTTTTATGATCCAGGGTGGCGGTATGGAGCCGGGCATGAATGAAAAACCCACCCGCGACTCCATAAAGAATGAAGCAGATAACGGTCTGTCCAACACCCGTGGCAGCATCGCCATGGCGCGTACACCGGATCCCGATTCGGCCTCCTCGCAATTTTTTATTAACCTCAAGGACAACAACTTCCTCGATCACAAGGCGCCCACGCAGGACGGCTGGGGATATTGTGTGTTTGGACAGGTCGTGGACGGCATGGATGTTGTCGATGCAATAAAGGCGGTTGAAACCACCTCGCAAGGCTTTCATCAGGATGTGCCGGCCGAAGACGTTCTTATCGAGAGCGTAGAGATCGAAGACTAGCGTACCGAAGACGCCATCATGGGTACGTTGTTCATCTCGGATATCCATCTCAGTGCGGTGCGGCCGGATATCACGGCAACGTTTTGCAGGTTTTTGGGCGAACAGGCAACGCGCGCTGACGCACTCTACATTCTTGGCGATCTTTTCGAGGCCTGGCTGGGTGACGATCTGATCCCGCCTGAGTACGAACCGGCGCTGCAGGCCTTGCGAAAATTGACCGCGCAAAACGTACCGGTCTATATCATGCACGGCAACCGTGATTTTTTACTGGCCAAAGATTTCGCCCGGCAAACCGGCTGTGAACTTTTGCCGGAGACTACGATTGTTGACCTCAACAGTGAGCTCACACTATTGTTGCACGGCGACACGCTGTGTACAGATGACGTGGAATATCAAAAATTTCGCCAACTCGTGCGTGACCCGCACTGGCAACACGATTTTATTTCCAAGGCCCCCGACGAGCGCATCGAAATGGCACGCCGTTACCGCGAGTCCAGTAAAACCGAAACAGCGCAAAAAGCCGACGACATCATGGACGTCAATTCACAGGCTGTTGAGCAGGCCATGCAACAGGCCGGGGTACAGCGGCTCATTCATGGCCATACTCACCGGCCGGCTGTACACGATTTCACAATAAACGATAAACCTGCACAACGAATCGTCCTGGCGGACTGGTATTCACATGGTAGTTATCTGGAGTGTGATGCGCAGGGCTGCCGGTCTCACGATTTGCAGTTTTAAAGCAAACCCTGAACCTACGACGGATTTGAACTGGTATTTAAGCTGGTCCTTGTTCTTACCGAGAGTCTGAATTCCTGTCCTGAACAGGTTTTTACGTATTCGGTCCAGGCATATTACCGGTACGCAGATCCTGCACTGTATAACGGCGATACCCCTCCGGCAACTCAAACAACGCCGGTTCGGGCAGGTAATCGTCATCGAAATCCATCAAGGTGCGCACATAGCCGCGCTTCCCCCACTCCTGCACCGGGAAGCCATAGTTCAGATTTCGATTGGGTTCAAACGTGTTCATCGCGAGACTACAAGGATCGTGCATATCAGCAGGGATGGCATTGACCGTTAACATACTGTCGCTGGCAAGGACTTCCTGTAATTGGCGCAGTGCCAGTACAGCATCCGCGAGGATGCCATCCACGGTGACGAAGTTGTAACAGACTACATCGTTAACAAGCAGTTGATAGTGTTTTGGTATAGAACCCTTGATCGTCGGCGCATCTTTTAGCTCGCCAATTAATTTTTCTGTTACTTTTAATTCGAATGGAGGGTCGATATTTTGCTTTTGCGGCTCAACGATCATGATGCCCTGTTCCGCGGAATTGACACTGTAAATTAGATTCTTCTTACGATCAAAGAGTAAAAAATCCTGCGCGCCTTCACCATCATCAATACGCAAAAACTCAGGTGTAACAACTACACGAGTCTGATATGGCTCAATATTGGTTTCCTGCTCTACAAACAAAATCCGCGCCGACTTCGATTGCGCAAACCTGTCACAGGCCACCAAAATTAAAGCGGGCACAATTACTAATACCAAACCGAAAATAAACCGAAAATTCACTATATTCACGTTCTTGACCATCACACGTTTAAAATTTTTTGCTGCTATTAATTTAGTTCATTTCCCGAGATCGGAAAAATCAGCTTATGCCTTCAAGGTATTCCAATTCAGCCGCACTGAAACCGGCACGGCGTCGCGCATCGTGCTGCAATGGTTTCTTGATGTTGCTGCGCATGTATTTTGTGAATAGCTTTTGAAACATGGCTTCCGGATCTTCGTTCCGTTCCTGACAAAAAAAACGAAACCAATACGAGCCCCTTTCAACATGACCAATCTCGTCACGTTGAATTATTTCAAGAATTTTAACCGCTTCGTGATCGCCCTTGCCGTTCAAACGCTGCATTATTCCAGGCGTGACATCCAAACCTCGCGCCTCAAGTACCCGCGGCACCAATGCCATTCGAACCAATGGATCATGTGCTGTTTCACAAGCCATTTCCCACAATCCGTTGTGGGCAGGGAAATCACCGTAACAATAACCCAACGATTGTAAATGTCGATTTAGCAACTGAAAGTGGCAGGCCTCTTCCTCGGCAATCCGCACCCAATCGTTATAGAATTCGTCGGGTAGATCCCGAAACCGATACACTGCATCCCATGCCAGGTTGATAGCGTTAAATTCAATGTGACAAATCGCATGGATAAGTGCGGCATGTCCGGTGGCGGTGTTCAGACTGCGTTGCACCAGTTGGCGCGGCGGCACCAGTTGCAGTGCCGGCGGTAGTCCCGGTTGCAAAATAGCCTCAACTTTTCCGTCAGTCCCGCGCTTGAGGCCTGACTCTCTCCACGCTTGAGCCGTCCTACGGGTCAACTCCAGCTTGCGTTCGATATCAGTTGCGGCGATACACTGCCTTGCGGCGGAAAAAATATCGTCTTCTGGCATCCCGCGAGTATAACAACATACCGCAGAACATGTCCGTTTGCGCTAGAATCCCGTCGAGGCCAGTTCGTCCGTCTCATACTGAAATCTCCAACGAAATAAGCACGTAATACGGAATGCCTCCTGCAAAACACCCCATTATCGGCGTCGGTGCGCTCGTGTTTCATAACCACCAGGTTTTGCTGGTGAAACGCCGATACGCGCCAAATGCTGGTCAATGGGCGATTCCCGGCGGTAAACAACAATTCGGCGAGACACTACAGCAAACCGCAGAAAGAGAAATATTTGAGGAAACCGGTATTCGTATCCGCGCAGGAAAACCCGTTTACACCTTTGAATTCATTGAGCACAACGATAACGGCACACCGGAGCGACACTACGTGGTTATTGATCTTGCCAGCACCTGGCTTGACGGCACGCCGGCAGGCGCTGATGATGCCCTTGATGCGCGCTGGTTTCGTGCGGACGAACTGAATAGCTATCCCGTCAACACCACAACGCTTGATCTACTATCTTGTTACACAGAGTTTGTGCACAAAGACCCTTAAAGCATTCACAATGGGTTGCTGTCTCTCAACACGAGGCCACATCCAATCCCAATCACCAGGAAAGCAATACACAAAAGAACCAATCCAGGCCGTTGAAAATCTTCCGTGAGCATTATTAAAACGCCCACAACTTCTAGCTTTTCTATCCTTCCCGGCCGGAACACAAAATTTTGCTATAGTTTTAATCTGCAGACAGGTGCAGAACTGAAGGTCAAAACATGTCAAGCCCAAAACTTACAATCGGGTTTCTCGCCCGCGCAGCGGGTGTCAATCTGGAAACAGTCCGCTACTACCAACGCATAGGACTGGTGGAGGAGCCTGACAAACCGCTATCCGGCTTTCGATACTATCCGCCGGAAACAATCGAGCGTATTAAATTCATCAAGCGCGCACAAAAGCTCGGCTTCAGCCTGCAGGAAATCCGAGAACTACTCGAACTCGGCGACGGCCATTGCCAGGATGTACGCGAGCGCGCGGCGCACAAACTTGAAAACATAGAGCAACAAATCGCGGATTTAAACGCACTGCGTGAAACCCTCAACGAACTTATCTCCGCCTGCGGCTCCGGAAACAACGCCCACTGCCCGATTGTCGAAACACTGACCAAACACGACTAACTAACCATTCCCAAAACATGTCCCGGTGAATAAATTCGGTGGTGTACCTCCCCGCTGGTGTATCTCTATTGAGTGCGCCCTTTCGTTTAGAAAACACCGATTAATCGACCCTGCTGAACCCCGGAGCATTGTCGGATCTCTTCGCCTCTGAGGACGGGAGTCTGCCCCGCCTTCTTGACTCTGTACTTGGGTACAGAGCCTAAACTTCTCGCCAGCTCAATCCGGCCTGCAACCGACGCTGGATTGCTCTTTCAGGATATAACGAAACGTCATTATCAATAAATTCAATATGTTAAGAGAATAATAATTTGTGGACAGTGTAGCTAACAAACTAAATATTGCGATTGTCGGCACGGGTTCGGCTGCCTTTGCGGCCGCCATCAAGGCGACAGAGCAAGGCGCGCACGTCACGATGATTGAAAGTGCCAAAACCATCGGCGGTACATGCGTTAATTTTGGCTGTGTACCTTCGAAAACCCTGATCCGCGGCGCACACATCGCCCAAATTCAGGCTCATCATCAGTTCCAGGGCATAGCCGCGAACACACCGAAAATCGATCGTCTGGCGATGCTGAAACAGCAACAGGAATTGGTCGACACCCTACGTTATGCAAAATACGAAAGTATTTTGGACGCCAATCCAAACATCACTCTGTTACATGGCATAGCCCACTTCAAAAACAGCACGACGCTTGCAGTCACCCTGGCGGACGGCGGCATAAAGGAAATCCATGCCGATCGAATACTGCTGGCAACCGGCGCCCGAGCAACCATTCCCAAGATCAAGGGATTGGAAAAGACCCCTTATTGGACCTCTACCGAGGCACTGGCGACCGAAAGCATTCCCAAACACCTCATCGTTTTGGGTGGCTCGGTTGTCGCCTTGGAACTGGCACAAGCATTCCGTCATTTGGGTGCCGATGTCACTATTTTGGCGCGTTCATTGCTCTTGTCAAAAGAAGATCCGGAGATTGGTTCGCAGCTCAATAACGTTTTTGCAAAGGAAGGTATCAACGTCATGTTGCATACTTCGCCATCAGCGGTCCGTTATACAGATAAGCGATTTGTGCTCGAAACAAACAGCGGCGTGATGCAGGGTGACCACTTACTGCTCGCAACCGGCCGCACACCTGATACCGCAAAGTTAAACTTGGAAAATGCCGGTGTTAACACCGATACCCGTGGTGCGATTGTTGTCGACGAACATATGCGCACCAACGTACCGACGATTTTTGCCGCGGGTGACTGCAGCAATCAACCTCAATTCGTTTATGTTGCTGCCGCCGCAGGCACCCGTGCGGCTATCAATATGGCGGGCGGCAACAAGGCGCTCGACCTGTCCGTTATGCCAGCCGTCGTTTTCACCAACCCCCAGGTAGGCACGGTTGGGTTAACGGAATCGCAAGCAAACAGCCAGGGGCTGCAAGCCGAAAGTCGCACGTTGGAACTGGAGAATGTTCCGCGAGCCTTAGCCAACATGGATACGCGAGGTTTCATCAAACTCGTAGTAGAACAGACCAGCGGCCGAATTCTCGGTTGTCAGGTAGTTGCTGCGGAAGGCGGCGAGATAATCCAGAGCGCGGCACTGGCGATCCGAAATCGCATGACAATCACAGACCTGGCCGAACAGTTGTTCCCCTACCTGACTATGGTGGAAGGTTTAAAACTTACGGCGCAAACCTTCAGCAAGGATGTGAAACAGCTGTCGTGTTGTGCGGGTTGAATTCGATTAACCACGGAGGCCACAGTGTGCACAGAGAAAAACGTTATTATGTCAAAAAATCTCTGTGAACTCTGTGGCCACAATACTTACCCGGGAAACATCGCTGCAGTCCATTAAGTCAAACCGCGCTCCAGATCGTTTTGAATATCCTCGACGTCTTCCAGGCCGACGGCAACGCGAACTAAACCATCACTAATACCTGCATGATCGCGTTCTTGCTGAGTAAGTCGTGCATGCGTGGTCGTCGCGGGGTGCGTTATCGTGGTCTTGCTGTCACCCAGGTTAGCGGTTATCGACAAAAAGCGTGTTTGATCGATCACCTTCCAGGCAGCCGCTTGCCCGCCTTGCACCTCGAAGGACAACACACCGCCAAAATCACTTTGCTGTCGACGTGCGAGCTCATGTTGCGGATGCGATGCCAATCCAGTGTAATGCACCCGGGTTACGCCAGACTGTTCCTGCAGCCAGTCGGCCAATAGGCGCGCATTATGACTGTGCCGCTCCATGCGCAATGCAAGCGTCTCCAGTCCCTTTAGAAATACCCAGGCATTGAATGCGCTCATTGTCGGCCCAGCAGTGCGTAAAAAGCCGAACACATCCTCACCAACGTGTTGCGCATTGCCTACAACGGCGCCCCCAACACAACGCCCCTGCCCATCAATGTATTTAGTCGCAGAATGAACCACCACATCAGCACCAAGCTCCAGGGGTTGCTGCAACGCCGGCGTACAAAAACAATTGTCTACCACGAGAATGATATCGTGCGCATGCGCAAGGTTTGCAAGCGCAGTGATATCCGCCACTTCGGTTAACGGATTCGACGGGGTTTCCAGAAAAAACAAACGCGTATTCGGTCGAATCGCCCGTTCCCAGGCGTTGAGATCGGTGAGCGCCACATAGTCGGTCGCGATACCATAGCGACTCAGGTATTTATTAAACAATACCACCGTACTACCGAAAATCGCCCGCGACGACACAATATGATCGCCAGCTTTCAACAATGACGAACAGGTGCTCAAAATAGCGGACATGCCGGAGGCCGTAGCCACACAACATTCACCACCTTCCAGTGCGGCCAGTCGTTCCTCAAAATTTCGAACTGTGGGGTTGGTGAAACGTGAATAAATATTTCCCGGCTCGTCACCTGCAAATCGTGCCGCGGCTTGTGCCGCGCTTTCAAACACGTAACTCGACGTCGGGAAAATGGGTTCTGCGTGCTCGCCTTCCGCGGTTCGGTGTTGACCCGCGCGCACGCCCCGAGTGTTTAAACCATACTCATCCCAGCTTGTCATAGCTCCTCCCGTTACATTTCGAACTAATCTGATTCCTGAACAACGGGCACAAAAAAAACCCGCATCAGCAAACGCTAAAGCAGGTCGCACGCTTTAGCTGAATTTATAACGCGCCCGCAAGCTGATAGTCAAATCGGCGCCGTGGAAACCAGATTAGGTGATGTTCGAAAGCATGTCAAGCCACGCGAGAAAGCTCATGCGCTATTGTGGATCTCAATGACCTCATCGTCAGAACGACGTTGCTCCTTGGCATCATCACTGCGCAGCCACTCGAGATGCTGAAGGTAACTCGGAGTGACATCACCGGTAACGTACTTGCCATCAAACACAGAGGTTTCGAATTCCGTGATTCCGGGATTCCCAAGCCTTGTTGCCTCAACCAGATCTTCAAGATCCTGATACACCAGCCAGTCTGCCCCGATCGCATCGGCAATGGCCTGATTGTCTCGACCATGGCCGATAAGCTCAGTCGCCGATGGCATGTCAATACCGTAAACATTTGGATACCGCACCGGCGGTGCGGCAGATGCAAAGTAGACTTTGTTGGCACCTGCCTCACGTGCCATTTGAATAATTTGCTCGGAGGTCGTGCCGCGCACGATAGAGTCGTCTACCAACAGCACATTTTTGTTGCGAAACTCCATATCGATGGCATTTAGTTTTTGCCGCACCGACTTTTTGCGTTGTTTTTGCCCCGGCATAATAAATGTTCGGCCTATGTAGCGATTCTTAACGAATCCTGCCCGGTAGTTGATATTCAACGTATCAGCGAGCTGTAAGGCGGACGTTAAACTGGACTCGGGAATGGGAATAACAACATCTATATCATGCTCGGGAAACACACGCTCAATCTTGCGGGCGAGAAACTCTCCCATATTAACACGCGAGTTATAGACGGAAATGCCCTCAATAATTGAATCGGGCCGTGCAAAATAGACCTGTTCGAATATGCACGGCGAAAGGCGGTGCGACTTACTGCATTGTCGGGTAAACAAATTTCCGTCCTTATCAATAAAAATGCCCTCACCCGGCTCAACATCACGCACAAGCTCGAAGCCCAAGGCATCAAGCGCCACACTTTCTGAGGCCACCATATATTCAACGCCCTCATCGGTCTGACGTTTGCCGTAAACCAATGGTCGAATACCATAAGGATCACGAAACGCCACGACGCCCAAGTCGGTTATCACCGCAACGACCGCGTAGGCACCACTACAACGCCGGTGTACACCGGCAACGGCACTGAAGATATCGTCTTCGCCAATGCGCAATTTGCTTACTGCATCAAGTTCATGCGCAAATACGTTAAGCAAAACCTCGGAATCGGAGTCGGTATTCAGGTGACGACGGTCCTCGACAAACAACTCACGTTTCAGTTCTTCGGCGTTAATCAGATTGCCGTTATGTGCCAACGCGATGCCAAAGGGAGAATTCACATAAAACGGTTGAGCTTCCGCCGATGACGTACACCCGGCGGTGGGATAACGCACATGGCCGATACCCATATTGCCGCGTAAACGCAACATGTGACGGGTATGAAATACATCGCGCACCAGGCCGTTAGCCTTGCGCATCAACATGCGTCCGTCGTGACAGGTCACAATTCCCGCAGCATCCTGGCCACGATGCTGCAAGACAATAAGACCGTCGTAAATTGCCTGGTTAACCGCTGACTTGCTGACAAGCCCTACAATTCCACACATTCGAAATGTTCCTGTAATTGAAAACGCTGTTGATTCACGTTACTTCGCAAAGTTCCTGATTATGACATCACGGACCCAGTTTGCTGTCGGTTCAAAATTTGTAATGAATAACGAGTCCTTCCACCACGGTTTCGACTGCTGGCCACTAATGACGCCGACCACCACCAACGCCAGCACTAAAACGACACCACGAAAGAAACCAAAAAATACACCTAAAAACCGATCTATACTTGAAAGCCCGGTCCGCTTGATAATCTGTGATGCAAAAATATTTACAATCATCGACGCGATCAGTGTCAACACCAGCAAGGCTACGAACGCGACAACGTATCGTATTAGCGGCTCTTCAATCGATCCTTTGAATAACTCCGCAAACCTCGCCGTGAAGAGCGCCGCGATCACAAGCGAGGCCACCCAGCCACCAAATGACAACGCTTCTTTCACGAACCCGCGCAACACACTAATGAACGTGGACACCAGCACGATGCCGAGAACGAGGAAATCGACCCAGATCACCTCGCCATTACCCGTTGTAACACCGCACCGGGGTGCCGTAATCGACCACCAGCCGATGTCTGTCTAAACCCACCTCTATCACGGATGCGCCACCACCATGCCCTTGAGCTTGGCTTTTTTAACTAACTGGGTCTGTAATTTTTCCGCCTTCGCCCGCTCCACTTCCGGCCCTACACGCACGCGGAACACTCGGCCTTTGGACGTCGTGACTGATTCAACGAATACACGGAATCCCTTGCCGCGGACCTTGTCGCGTAATTTAAGTGCGTTGTTTTTCTCAGCAAAGCTACCGATTTGCACCGCCCAGGCCTTCGCCGGTGTAGAGGCGGCGGGAGCCTTGGCCGGCGCGGATTGTTTTTCACTTTCCGCATCGGTCGACGGTTTGGGTTTTACAGGTGGGTTCGGCTTCGGGGTCAGAGCCTGTTTGCTGGTATGTTCATCCACCAGGGTTCGCACCTCGGCCGGCGGCGCCGGTTCCGGTACGGCATGATCCAGCACCTGTTTTTCTATTGCGGAAATGTCCGGTCTGGCGGGTTCGCCAGAGCCAAACAGCGGCGCGCCGTCGTCGCGTTCACCACTCAGGAAAAGGGGAATAAAAATGATGCCCAGCGCGACCAGGACAATGGCCCCGACCAGGCGCTGTTTCAACGGGTTTTGATTCACGACAACAAACGGGCCCGATTTCGCTAAATGCGGATTATAACAGCCTCGCCACTCGCATGTTATACCCGTGTTACCTCGACTGAAGCGCTGCTTCGCAAAGGTATAGAACTAAATAAGTCGGGTGACGGCGTGCCTTGCCCTGGGGAAGCGGAGACCGGACCCTCAAACTTGGGGATGTTTTCAATTTAAGAAGTGTATGCCTTGCCGAAACCGCGAATCAGGCACATGCCGGACAATGTTCCAGGGTTTGAAACGAACCGAAAACCAGCACCCGCTCACCGGGCCGGGCCATCGCGTCGGCCGCTTCACAGGCTTTGGCAACAGACCCATACGTGTGCATTGAAGCCCGCGTACCGAGCTCTTCGAGAACCGCCTGGATTTGTACCGCCGTGGCGCCACGAGGTGACGGCAGGTTTGCCAGATGCCAGTGGCTGATCAGGGGCAACAGCGGAGTCAGTACGCCAGCCAGATCTTTGTCGGCCTGCAGACCCACGACGGCATGCATTTCACCGGATCCGGGAAGTGTGGGAAGTGTGGGCAGGCCGCGCAGGGTGTCCGCTAACACACGTGCGGACTGCGGGTTATGCGCGACATCGCAAACCCAGGACACCTCGCCGGGTACTACCTGGAACCGACCGGCCAGGCTCACCGCCAACAGCCCCTGACGTATTTCACTCTGAGAGACCGGCAATCGTTCAGCAAGCAGGCCCAGCGCCATCAGTACTCCGGCTGCATTATCTAACTGATGCTCTCCACGTAAAGCAGGTAAAGGTAACGCATTTCGGGGCGTGATCCCCGCGACTGACGACCGCCAGTCCCAATGTTCTAAATGGTGGACGATGGCGAACTCGTTCCCCCGTTGATAGAAATGTGCTTGCAGCGCTTCTGCGCTCGCCTGCAGCGCTGGCGGCGGCTGCGGATCACTGCACACGGCTGGCTTACCCCGCCGGAAGATACCCGCCTTCTCACGTGCAATGGTATTGCGATCCTCGCCGAGCCATTCCGTGTGGTCGATATCAATGCTGGTGATCAGCGCCAGATCCGCGTCAACGACATTCACCGCATCCAGTCGACCGCCAAGTCCCGCTTCCAGCAGGAGCACGTCAAGTTCGGCACGATAAAACAAATCCAACGCCGCCAGTGTACCGAATTCGAAATACGTCAGCGAAGTGGATCCGCGTGCATCGTCGATACGTTGAAATGCTTCACAAAGGCTGCGATCGTCTACGTAAGCTCCAGCAATTCGTATGCGCTCGTTGTAACGGTGTATGTGTGGAGAGGTATAGCTGCCGACACGATATCCGGCTGCGGCCAATATGGCTTCCAACATCGCCACGCTAGACCCCTTACCGTTGGTGCCGGCAACCGTAATCACCGTGAGCGGTGGGGATGAACGATGAATTTCTTGGAAAACCGTGGCGACGCGTTGCAGACCGAGGTCAATTTTTCTCGGGTGAAGCGTTTCCTGCCAACGTAACCATTCGTCAAGCGTCTGGAAACGCATTGTACCGGTGGCGTGATTCAGGGAGTGGGTTGTCGGGTCAATATGCTGAGCATGTCAGCCACTTTGTCGCGTAAATCACGCCGGTCTACAATTAAATCAATCGCGCCATGTTCAAGTAAAAATTCACTGCGCTGAAATCCTTCCGGGAGCGTCTCGCGCACCGTTTGTTCGATTACGCGCGGTCCGGCAAAACCGATAAGCGCGTTGGGTTCAGCAAGGTTAATATCGCCCAACATGGCTAAACTGGCCGATACGCCGCCCATGGTCGGATCGGTCAGGACAGAAACAAACGGCAAGCCGCGTTTACTCAGACGCGCCAAAGCTGCACTGGTCTTGGCCATCTGCATTAATGAAAAAAGCGCCTCCTGCATACGCGCACCGCCGCTGGCGGAAAAACACACCAACGGCAAGCCGTGTTCCAGACAGGTGTCCACCGCACGTACAAAGCGCTCGCCAACAACGGCACCCATTGACCCGCCCATGAACTTAAACTCGAATGCACAAGCTACCAGTGGAACCTGTTTGACGCGCCCAGTCATGACTATCAAGGCATCATCTTCTTCAGTCGATTTTTGCGCCTGGATAAGGCGATCACGATATTTTTTCTGGTCCCTGAACTTCAAGGCATCTTTGGGCGTAATCGATGTGCCGATTTCTTCGCGTGGCTCTTCGTCGAGAAAAAGTTCCAAACGCCGGCGCGCGCCGATACGCATATGATTATCGCACTTCGGACAAACACCCACATTTCTATCCAACTCGGCACGATACAGGACCGCGTTGCACGAGGGACACTTGGTCCACAAACCTTCCGGAATGCTTTTCTTGTTGCTGACCTCAGTTCGGATCCGGGAAGGCAGTAGTTTGGAGAACCAATTCATGAATGTTGTACCTGCTCAACAGACTGGACATCATCAAGTGCCTGACGCATTTCGCCTAATAACTTGCCAATTTCAATACGGCCTTGTTTCATCGAGTTCACGTGCTGTTCGATTTGCCTGACCAACGCGCTACCGACAACAACGGCGTCGGCGAAACGACTCACGGCCGCAGCCGTTTTGGCATCTTTAATACCGAAGCCGACACCCACCGGGATATCAACCAAGTTGCGGATATGTGCCACCTTCTCACCCACGGCCTGCACATCCAGATTGGCGGCGCCGGTAACACCCTTAAGCGAAACATAGTAAACGAATCCGCCAGCAGCATTCGCAACCGTTCGAGTTCGTTCGTCATCCGTTGTCGGCGCAAGCAGAAAAATCGGATCGAGATGTGTCTGCCGAAATGCGCTGATCACATCACCGGCTTCCTCTGGCGGCAAATCAACCGTTAGAACGCCGTCAACCCCGGCCTGTGCAGCCGCCTTTGCAAACTTGGCATAACCCATTACCTCAACAGGGTTGAGATACCCCATCAGCACCACGGGTGTTGCATCGTCCTGCTGGCGAAACTCCGTCACCATGCGCAGCACATCAGTTAGAGAGACGTCATGTGCCAATGCTCGCTCGGTGGCTTTTTGGATCACCGGACCGTCGGCCATAGGATCGGAAAACGGTACGCCAAGTTCGATGATATCAGCACCCGCAGTAACCATGGCATGCATTAAGGGCACGGTTTCACTTGGTTCGGGATCACCCGCGGTGACATACGGCACCAGTGCAGTTCGGCCTTGTTGCCGAAGTTGCGCAAAGCAGTCCGAGATTCGGCTCATACTTCAATTCCTTCACGCACTGCGACCGTATGCATGTCTTTATCACCACGACCGGATAGATTGACGATCAAACTTTGTTCAGGGGACATTGTCGCCGCCAGCTTGGCCGCATAAGCCAACGCATGACTGGATTCAAGCGCTGGAATGATACCTTCAATACGCGTTAGATCATGAAAGCCCTGTAAGGCCTCGGCATCGGTGACCGCCACGTAGTTCGCGCGGCCGGAATCTTTCAGCCACGCATGTTCCGGCCCCACCCCGGGGTAATCCAGCCCAGCGGAAACAGAATGCGTGTGCTGGATCTGACCGTTATTGTCTTCCATTAGGTAGGTTCGGTTGCCGTGCAATACGCCGGGACGGCCGGCGCAAAGTGGCGCGGCATGCTCGCCCGTCTCTAAGCCGTTTCCCGCGGCTTCCACACCGTACATCGAAACGTCGGCATCGTTAATGAAAGGATAGAACAGGCCAATTGCGTTCGAACCCCCGCCCACACAGGCCACCAATGCGTCCGGCAAACGACCACTCACGGCAAGGATCTGTTGGCGGGCTTCACGGCCAATGACCGCCTGAAAATCCCTCACCATAGCCGGATAGGGGTGCGGACCCGCCACGGTACCAATGATATAAAACGTGTTGTCCACGTTGGTAACCCAGTCGCGCATGGCCTCGTTCAAGGCATCTTTCAAGGTCCGTGATCCGGATTCAACCGGGACAACGGTCGCGCCGAGCAACTTCATGCGATAAACATTCTGCGCCTGACGTTCGATATCTTCCGCGCCCATGTAGACCACACACTCTAACCCCAAACGCGCGGCCACCGTGGCCGATGCGACGCCATGCTGACCGGCTCCGGTCTCCGCAATGATGCGCGTCTTGCCCATGCGTTTGGCCAACAAGGCTTGGCCGACGGTATTGTTTACTTTGTGAGCACCCGTGTGGTTTAAATCCTCGCGCTTGAGATAAATTCGCGCGCCGCCGATTTCGTCAGACCAACGACTCGCCAGATAAAGCGGTGACGGTCGACCGACATAATTTTGCAGATCGAGATCTAGTTCACGCTGAAAGTCGGCGTCTTGAATGTAGCGTTGGTAGGCGTCGCGCAACTCCTGAAGTGGAACCATCAGGGTTTCAGCGACAAACATTCCGCCGTAAGGGCCAAAGTGCCCGCGCTCATCGGGAAGCGCGTAATCCTCGCTATGGGTTTCGGTTTTAGCGTGTTCCAACTCGAATTACCTCTTGCATAAACGCCTGCATTTTTTCCGCATCTTTCACACCCGGTTCCCGCTCGATGCCGCCGCTCACATCAACCGCATACGGGTTAAGTTGTTCGATCGCCGCTGCGACATTACCCGCATTCAATCCGCCTGCCAGTATAAGCGGCGACTCTAGCGACCCGGGGAGACGATTCCAGTCGAAGGTTTGGCCGGTACCACCCGCCCTTCCCGGCTGATAACTGTCTACCAGGATTGCCTGCGCATCCGCGTAGGCCGCAGCCGCCAGAGTCACATCAATATCCGCCTTCATCCGCAGTGCCTTGATGTAAGGGCGTCGAAAACGACGACAAAACGTCGCAGATTCATCGCCGTGAAACTGCAACACATCAATATGTACTTTCTCCAGCACCTGCTCGACGACGTTTTCTTTAGCGTCGACGAATAGCCCCACCACTGTAACAAACGCGGGCAGGCTTGCCACAACTTCCTGAGCCTGTGCCACCTGCACATGGCGCGGACTTGCTGTGTGGAACACCAGGCCGATGGCATCCACGCCGAGCTTGCCCGCCAGCCGGGCGTCTTCGGGCCGTGTTATACCGCAATATTTTACCCTTGTTCGGGCTTGCTTCGACATAGCCGCGACATATCTCCAGCCAAATCGCGCCAGACTACCAAACCATTGCCGTTGACGAAAGCTGAGGCAAGGTAAACTCCTGCGGATAGCTTACTGCCATCAAATAAAGACCGCACGCAGGTGCGGTTACTCCGCCAAGTGTTCGGTCCCGGTGCGCCAGTACCTCTGCCGACCAGTCGGGTTCACGCTCGCCGGCGCCAATGGTCATCAGCACGCCGGCAATATTACGCACCATGTGGTGTAAGAACCCGTCGGCCTCCAAATCGAGCATTATAAGCTCGCCCTGCCGGCTCACCTCCAGCCGTTGCAAGTTCCTGACTGGACTTTTTGCCTGACAAGCCAACGCGCGATAGGAGGAAAAGTCATGCTTACCGAGCAAGTGCTTGGCGGCAGCCTGCATGCGCGTAATATCCAGAGGACGATAATCCCACACCGCGCGCTGCGCAAGAAAAGTGGGACGCACGTTACGATTAATAATCACGTAGCGATAGCGCCGGCGAACTGCTGAAAATCGTGCGTGAAACTCGCTGCTGACAGGCTGCGCCCAGCGCACTCTCGCGGCGGTGGGCAAATTGGAGTTGGTGCCGAAAACCCATGCGTGGGCTGGCCGATCAATTTCAGTGTCGAAATGCACCACCTGCTCGATCGCATGAACGCCCGTGTCCGTGCGTCCTGCACATTTGACACGTATGGCTTGAGTCGCCACTTTGGATAAAGCCGCTTCAACAACCGCCTGTACTGACGGACTGTGATCCTGGATCTGCCAACCACAAAATGCAGAGCCGTCGTACTCGATTCCCAGGGCGATTCTCATGCGCACGATGTCGGCAGGCAATTAGCGGACCGAAACTGGTTTCACGGTATTCAGGGATTTTGTTCAGGACCGACAGATCGGCTCGGCGTCGCAGACCGGCTTTGTTTACAACTGCCGGCTATATCGAATAGACCAGCAGTGTAAACGCCTTGCCTAACCGATTTCCTGCATCAGCTGTTGCGCTTCCTGTTTCTGGGTGTTATCACCCTCTTCCAGGACCTCGTCCAGAATACTGCGCGCGCCGTCCGGATCGCCCATGTCGATATAGGCCTTGGCCAGATCCAACTTGGTTCCGACTTCGTCTGCCGCACCGCCAAGATCCGTGTCGACCGCATCAGCGGCTTCCAGGTTCATGTCGAGCAAAGCGTCATCAGCTTTGGCTCCTAGATCAACCGACGTCGTATCCGGTAAATCCAGCTCAAATTCCTGGCTGGTTTCAGGGCCCAACTCGAATTCCTGACTTTCCATCCCGCCGGCGAGGTCAAACTCTTCGCTCTTGACTGTCCCGGCATCCATTCCAAGATCAAACTCCTCGCTCTTGGTCGGCTCAGCAAAGGTCGTATCGAGATCAAAGGCCTCACTTGGCTTGGAGTCACGAGCCTCCCCAGCACCGCCTTCAGACGAAGCAGCCGCGGCCTCAGATTCGGTCACGGCCTGCGTATTTTCATCAAAATCGAGCCCCATGCCGCCCAGGTCCAGAGCCATTTCGGACGAGCCTGTGGACTGGGTATCCGGCTCAAGTGCCGTGTCGAGATTGAAATCCAGATTGTCTGAGGAGGTGACCATGGTTTCAGCGCCGCTGACCTCAGCGACGGGTGTTTCCTGCGACAGCTCCTGCGACTGGAAAATTCCGGTATCCAGTCCGATATCCATAATCTCGCTTTCGGTCATGCTGCTTCCGACGTCAAT
Organism: uncultured Ectothiorhodospiraceae bacterium; assembly: GCA_947259765.1. Taxonomy (GTDB): domain Bacteria; phylum Pseudomonadota; class Gammaproteobacteria; order CAMYNG01; family CAMYNG01; genus CAMYNG01. The sequence goes on along the minus strand of CAMYNG010000004.1, from coordinate 71,432 downwards.
TGAATCCGACGACGCACCGGCTTCGGCGGCGGCTTTAAACAACGGATTGTCAGACGCCAGTTCGGCACCCATACCCAGCACCTTTTCCCAACCCACATCGGCCGCGGCATCGTCGCCCAGCGCGGCATACAATTCTTCCGCGGCGGCTTCAAATTGCGGCTTGTTCTTGGTGGTGTAGAACAATTCAATAAGTTTCAGCTTCAGCTCATTACGGCCGGGCTCGTTACGAATGGCATCTTTCAGGCGTTCTTCGGCCGCTTCGTAGCGTCCATAGGCCATGAATACATCCGCTTCGGTCACCGGATCCACTTCGGTGTCTTCGGCCTGGATCGCGTTCATACCGCTAATTGCAAAATCGCTCAGGAAGGAAGATTCCTCAGAGACCGGTCCGGCAACTTCAGCCGCGGCCACGGCCGGCGCTGCCGTCGCGTCGCCGGTAAGGATACTCTCACCCGCATCGGCTGACGCCCGGCGTCTGCGTAGAATCACCACACCCAGTAACAGCACAATGATCACTGCGGCAGCAATACCAATCATCATGGGATTACCCGTTAGCGCACCGACCAGCCCGGCAAAAAACCCGCCGATTCCACCCAACCAGCCCAGGATCTGTCCCACGATTCCGGGTTCTTCAGGCTGTTCCGCCGGTGTCTCGGCAACAGGGGGGGTTGTAGCTTGAGGTGCGTCAACTTCCGCTCCAGCCATCTGTTCCGGAGCCGCGTCTGAATCCTCTTCGGCAGGGATCACTTCGGCTTCGGAAACTGCGTCTGACTCAGCAGGCACCTCGTCGGTCGGAGCCATTCCTGTCTCTGTACCCGCGTCTTCCTCCATCGCGGGCGCCGCTTCTGTAGCAACCTCCTCGGCAGGTGCTTGCTCCTCAGGAGCAGGAGCCGCTGCAGCTTCGGCTGCCGCCGCTAGTTTCGCTTCCTCGATTTTACCAAGTTCCGCCTGTAGCGCGGCCAATTGTTCGTCCTCGATCGTAACCATACGCTCGAGGCGTTCCAATTCCTCCATCAACATACCCAGTCGGGCGTGCTGCTCGGGTCCAGCGTTGGGGTCATTGCGCGCCTGTTCGACAGCCTGGTTGACTTCATCCCGCAAGGCAATGAGCTCTTCGGACTGGGCTTCGGCCTGTTCCTGCACACCGCCACCGACCGAGGCTTCACCGCTGGTCGGTTCAACGGTCAGCTCTCCTTGCGGCTCCGTAGTGGCAACTTCGGCAACCGGAGTTTCGGTATCACCGGCCAGCAACGGCTGCTCAGTGGTTTCGACTTGGGCGACTGATTCACGGAACTGGTCCCAGGCTTCCGTCTGGCGTCGGTACTCCGCAGCCGCCTCCTGGGAACTCATGGCAGACAGCAGGCTCGGATCACTGATGCGCATGACGTGCCCGACCTTCATGCGATGCACGTTACCGTCCACAAACGCTTCCGGATTGCTGTTCACCAGCGCCATCATGACCTGATAGATGGTGGTTGAATCACTCGGACGCATTTTTTCTGCGATGGTCCAGAGATTATCGCCTTTCCTGGTTAAACCGTGGTCGAGATCACCCGTGATCGGTGGTTCGGCGGTCAGTTCTTCAACCTGAAATTCCGGCGCGGTTTCCGTCTCGGAAAAATCCGTAACGCCAGCCGGTTGATCGAAATCGCTATCCCGGGGTTCGCGATAGTCGCTAAGTGGAATAAGCGGGAAAAGCTGGTCCTCAACAAAAGGTTCAGGCTCCGGTGTAACAGCCAGCTGTTCTTCAGCAATGGGGGCCGGCTCAGGAATAGGCTCCGGCGTTGGTTCCGGTGCGATTTCCGCCACAGGTTCGGGGGCGGGTGCCAATTCGGGTTCCGGCTCAGCAATCGGCGTTGGCTCGGGCTCAGCAGCCACCGGTTCCGGCTCCGGTATAAACAGTGGCTCCGGTGCAGTCTGGACTGAAGGCTCGGGTGCCAGCTCCGGTTCTACTGCCAGCGGTTCAGGCTCAATGCGAATGACTTCCGCAGGTGGTTCGGTTTCCGGAGACTGTACGACGGTCGGTTGGCGATGAAACAAGTCTGGCGGGTCAAGAAGCACCGTGTACTCACGCAACATTCGTCCGTTCGGCCAATCCATTTCCAGCAGGAAATTCATGAACGGCTCGCGCACAGGCTGCACAGTGGTCATGCGAACAAAGTAGCTTCCGCTGGAGCGACGCTCTACCTTGAATTTGATCTTGTTGAGGAAGGACGGACGGTCAACGCCGGCACGTGCGAAGGCGTTTCGATCGGCCACCTTTACCTGCAGACCTTCAACGTCCGCGGCAGTCGCAGACAACAATTCAATTTCGGCGTCAAAAGGCTCGTTCAGCGCCGAATTCAGCTTAATGCCGCCGAAACCCAGCGCATAAACCGAAATCGGTAATGCCAGAAAACCGAGCAATACCCCCAAAACTACCGCATTTTTTGCCAAATTCCTTTGCCGAATCTGACGACTACACCCTACCGCCGTGGCATACGCCAAGGAAATCAGTTTTTTGCTCATATACTTGGGCCCAAAAACCTAGAATAATCTTTATAAAGTTGCACTAACTATAGCTTATAAATAGCCTTTTACCAAAATTTGACCTGTTTGAACACCCTTCGCGGAGATTCGGCCTGTGGTCTCCCCACCCTATTCTGGGTGTCACCTCAGCACTTCGGTAAATTGGCAGATACAGCTATATGTCGGCAATCTTTAAGTGAATTTAAGTATTTAGGCAGATCGGCGCGAAAAATAACCTGACCTGGCCTGTTCCCTGTCAGTCGTGAACTGACCGTAAGCTTACTTAGCCGAATTGTTTCAAATTCCACGCATTGCCGGTACGGCCCTGGGTACGTACCTGAGTAGCAATCAACCGCTGTTGCTCGACGTCGTAACACATCGGTGTCAAACAGCAACTACGTGGAGCAATGAAAACAGAAAAACAACAACGGCTTGGCCTATAAGTGTAACGTATTTTCGCGCTATTGATTAGCTGCGGCGATAACAATTCGCCGCAGCAAGAAATGTACTCTCAGGCGTGCTGTAAAGTGATCCGTAACATACGACGCAAGGGTTCGGCAGCACCCCAGAGCAACTGGTCACCAACCGTAAACGCAGCAAGGTACTCGTCGCCCATGGTCAACTTGCGCAAACGACCCACCGGCACATCCAGCGTACCGGTGACCGCGGCCGGTGTGAGTTGCTGCATGGTAACGTCACGTTCATTGGGAACCACCTTTACCCAATCGTTGGCCTTGGCCAACATGTCATGGATTTCATCCAGAGGTACATTGCGATTAAGTTTGATCGTCAATGCCTGGCTGTGGCAACGCATGGCACCAACGCGAACACAGATCCCATCAATGGGTATCGGCTTATCCTCTCGACCCAGGATCTTGTTAGTTTCCGCCTCGGCCTTCCACTCTTCGCGACTCTGACCGCTGTCGAGCTCACTGTCGATCCAGGGAATCAGACTGCCCGCCAGCGGCACGCCCCAATTTTCGGCAGGATAGGCGTCACTGCGCACAAACTCCGCCACCTGACGATCGATTTCCAAAATTGCACTGGCCGGATCGTCATTCAATGATTTCACAGCGTCATGCACCGCACCCATTTGGCGTAACAGTTCACGCATGTTCTGTGCACCTGCACCGGATGCCGCCTGATAAGTCATCGGCGTGATCCAGTCAACCAGACCGTGCTGGAACAAACCGCCGATAGCCATCAACATCAAGCTCACGGTGCAGTTGCCACCCACGAACGTGCGCACGCCGTTTTGCAGTCCCTGCAAAATAACGTCGTTGTTGACCGGGTCGAGCACGATGATACTTTCTGAGTCCATGCGCAATGCCGATGCCGCGTCGATCCAGTAGCCCTGCCAGCCGGCACTGCGCAGTTGCGGGTAAACCGCCTTGGTATAGCTGCCACCCTGACAGGTGACAATGATGTCCATCGCCTTGAGCTCATCAATGTCATTGGCATCCTTGAGCAGTGGGATGTCACGACCCACATCGGGTGCGGCCTGCCCGGCCTGCGAAGTGGAAAAGAACACCGGCTCGATGTGATCGAAATCCGCTTCGGCTTGCATCCGCTGCATCAACACCGAACCGACCATGCCCCGCCAGCCAATCAAACCCACGCGTTTCATCATCTTTCCCCTGAGAATTTAATTTAAAAATTTAATCTGCCTGCAACGCGGCGACCACGGCATCACCCATCTGCGACGTGCCGACGCGTTGTGTACCTTCACTAAAGATGTCTGCGGTGCGTAGACCATCATCGAGCACCTTGCTCACAGCGGCTTCGATACGCGATGCCAGCGCCGGTTCATCCAGTGAATAGCGCAACATCATCGCAACCGACAATATTGTCGCCAGTGGGTTCGCCACCCCTTGGCCGGCGATATCCGGTGCCGAACCGTGTATGGGCTCATACATACCCTTGCCGCTCACATCCAGTGATGCCGACGGCAGCATGCCAATTGAACCGGTGAGCATGGCAGCAGCATCGGACAAAATATCGCCGAACATATTCGTGGTCACCACAACGTCAAACTGCTTGGGCGCACGCACCAATTGCATAGCGGCATTATCCACATACATATGACTCAACTCGATATCGGAATTGTCCTTACCCATATCGGTCACGACCTCACGCCACAGTTCGGTGCACTCCAAAACATTAGCCTTGTCGACCGAACACAGTTGGGAACCACGCTTGCGTGCGATTTCAAACGCCACCTGAGCAATGCGGCGGATCTCCGACTCCGCATACACCAATGTATTGAATCCGCGACGCTCGCCATTTTCCAAGGTTTCCACGCCGCGCGGTTGACCGAAATAAATTCCGCCGGTGAGCTCGCGCACGATCATAATATCCAGACCGGCAACGACTTCCGCTTTCAGTGTCGACGCCCCCGCCAGTTGCGGGTAAAGGATCGCCGGCCGCAGATTTGCAAACAGTTCCAGACCCGCACGTAGCCCCAACAATCCCTTTTCCGGACGCACGGCCATGTCGAGCGATTCCCACTGGTAACCTCCGACTGCGCCCAGTAATACGGCATCCGACTCCTTCGCCAGCGCCAGCGTGGCGTCCGGTAACGGCGTACCGTGAGCATCATAGGCACTGCCGCCCACCAACGCCGATTCAGTTTCAACCTTAAGACCCGCCTCGCGCACCAGAAAGTCGATGACCTTGACGGCCTCGGCGACGATTTCGTGGCCGATACCGTCACCGGGAAGGATTAAAATCTTATTGCTCATGTTACTAATTCGTCTCGTTAAAAATTAAGGTGCATCAAACAACCAGGGCGCATCCAGCTTACGCCGTTGTTCATAGGCGCGAATGTCGTCGGCATGTTGCAGCGTCAGACCGATATCATCCAGGCCGTTAAGCAAGCGATGCTTACGAAATTCCTCAACCTCGAACGGTATAACCTGGCCCGCCGGACTTTTGATCTCCTGCGCAGCAAGATCGACGATCAAACGATAGCCCTCGGTTTTCGTCACTTCTTTAAAAAACTGATCGACTATCGAGGCATCCAGCACAATCGGCAGAATACCGTTCTTGAAACAGTTGTTGAAAAAGATGTCGGCGAAACCAGGTGCAATGACAACACGGAAGCCATAATCCAGCAAGGCCCAGGGGGCATGCTCACGACTGGATCCGCAGCCAAAATTGTCGCGTGCCAACAAAATTTGCGCGTCCTGATAACGCGGCTGGTTTAAAACAAAGTCCGGGTTAAGTGGCCGACCGGAATTGTCCCTGCCGGGTTCACCGTGATCCAGGTAGCGCCATTCGTCAAACAGGTTAGGTCCAAAGCCTGTACGCTTGATGGACTTTAAAAACTGTTTCGGAATGATGGCATCGGTATCCACATTCGCGCGATCCAAGGGCGCTACGATACCGTTCAATGTTGCAAATTTTTCCATTTTTACATCTCTCTAAAAAACAATCCCAAAAACTAGATCACGTTGACTGAAGTGATCTGTCAGGCAGGAATACGACCGGTGTCCGGAAAGACCGTGGGCCGCACGGACGCGGCCCTCGAGCCTACAGGGGCGAGTTTTGGCGCTCCCAAAACGAGCGGGCGCACACGGATGTGCGCCCTGGACTTTCTTTGCGGAGCTGGACGCGTAGCAAAGAAAGTATTTACGGCGTGTCTTTTCGGACACCGGTCGTGTTCCTGCTCCCCGCAAAACTATGTCTCAATACTGTCTGCCGCAAGTTAAATAGAATTCGGATCAGTTATTTAGTCCAAATCCCGAACATCAACAAAGTGTCCGGCAACTGCTGCGGCCGCGGCCATTGCCGGACTCACCAAATGTGTGCGTCCGCCCTGCCCCTGACGCCCTTCGAAATTGCGATTCGACGTAGACGCACAACGCTCGCCGGGTTCCAACCGGTCAGCGTTCATGGCCAGACACATTGAACACCCCGGCTCGCGCCATTCAAAACCCGCATCGACAAAAATTCGATCCAGACCTTCGGCCTCGGCCTGTTGTTTCACCAGGCCGGAGCCGGGAACTACCATCGCAAGCTTGATTGTGCCCGCTACCATGCGCCCTTGGGCCACTGCTGCGGCGGCACGCAAATCCTCAATTCGGGAGTTGGTACACGATCCAATGAACACCTTGTCCGGCCGAATATCCGTTACCGCCATGCGTGGCTCCAGCCCCATGTACGCCAACGCTGCGCCCATACCCTCTCGCTTGACCGGATCGGACTCGGCCGCCGGATCCGGCACGCGATCACCCACCGCTACGGTCATCTCCGGCGAAGTTCCCCAGGTAACTTGCGGTTGAATCGACGCGGCATCAATGCGCACAACACGATCAAATTCTGCGTCGGCGTCACTGTGCAACTCATGCCAAGCGGACACGGCCTGCTCCCAATGGTCCGCTTGCGGAGCAAAGGGGCGTCCGCTTACGTAATCTAGGGTCTTATCGTCGACCGCCACCATGCCGGCACGTGCACCGGCTTCAATGGTCATGTTACATACGGTCATGCGACCTTCCATAGACAAATTACGGATCGCCTCGCCGGCAAACTCTATCGCATAGCCCGTGCCGCCGGCGGTACCAATCTCACTAATGACGGCAAGCACGATATCCTTCGCAGAAATACCGGGAGCACATTGACCGTCCACGCTGACCAGCATACTGCGGGATTTTTGCTGCACCAGACATTGGGTGGCCAACACGTGCTCCACTTCCGAAGTGCCAATACCGAACGCCAGTGCGCCAAACGCGCCGTGGGTTGAGGTATGCGAGTCGCCACAGACGACCGTCATGCCGGGTAAGGTCGCACCCTGCTCAGGACCGATGACATGAACAATGCCTTGGCGCACGTCATCCATTTTGAATTCTGTGATACCGAAGCTCGCGCAATTTTCGTCAAGGGTCTCCACCTGCAGGCGGGAAACCGGGTCGCTGATGCCCTGCTGCCGATCGGTGGTAGGCACATTGTGATCCGGAGTTGCGAGGTTAGTGTCAACGCGCCACGGTTTTCGATCGGCGAGCCGCAATCCTTCGAAGGCCTGTGGAGAAGTCACCTCATGAACCAGTTGCCGATCGATATAAAGGAGTGTGGAACCGTCTTCGTTCTCACGGACTTTATGCGCATCCCAAAGCTTGTCGTATAAGGTCTGGCCAGCCATGACAAATTCTCCTCAAAGAAAACTGATTGGTGTTGTCGTTTGGTTGATGCGGTGAGTCTACGACACAGCATTAGTATTACTCAAATTCATTATTTTCATATATCATATAAATATTAGGAATGTGATTGTAACCAGAGACTACCGACCATGGACATCGCGAACCTGCAAGCTTTCTCCGCCGTGGCGGAAACCGGCTCATTCTCTACCGCTGCGCAGCAATTGTTTGTCACCCAGCCCGCGGTGAGCAAACGTATTTCCGGACTGGAAACCGAGTTGGGTGTTGCGTTGTTCGACCGCATCGGTCGGCAGGTCAACCTGACCGAAGCCGGCCGGGCCCTGCTACCCCGTGCCAGCCGCATCCTTGAAGAGGTCGTCGACAGCCGGCGTGCGCTCTCCAACTTGTCCGGCGAAGTGAGCGGTCTGCTCAGTGTCGGGACCAGTCACCACATTGGCCTGCACCGACTTCCGCCCGTACTTCGCAAGTACACCGCCGCCTGGCCAACCGTACATCTGGATCTGCACTTTATGGATTCAGAAGCCGCCTGCCAGGCTGTGCTGCATGGCGATTTCGAGCTCGGTATTGTAACCCTGCCCCTGCAAGCTACAGCCGATTTGCAGCAAAAACGTGTCTGGTCCGATCCTTTGGACGTGGTGCTTGCCGCCGGGCACCCGCTCGCGCACCGCTCATCGCTAAGCATAGAAGAACTGGCCACCATGCCGGCAATCTTGCCGGCCAAGGGGACATTTACGCGTGAGTTGGTGGAGCAGGCCTTTGCGCCGTTGGAAGTACCCTTGCAGGTCTCAATGTCGACCAACTATCTTGAAACCATCCGCATGTTGGTCAGCATCGGCTTGGGTTGGTCGGTCTTGCCGACGTCAATGACCGACGATGAGGTACGACCCGTCAAAGTTGCTGGTATTGATATGCAACGCCAACTTGGTGTCGTCTGGCATGCACGTCGTACGTTATCCAATGCCGCAACGGCAATGCTGGATCAATTAATCGCACACGGTAACCAAAAAACTGTACCGACGGCGTAGCCAGGCCTGTCACATTAGAATCGCAATGAACAATACCTTGAGCGCGAAACCATCGTTCCCGCCGCGCAAAAAGGAATTGAGTTCCTGGAGAACAGCTTCGTTTAATTGCCGGTTCCTGTATGATAAAAGGAATAACCAAAAAGATGAGCGTGAAAATTCAAATCAATGGAAATGTCGGCCTACCAGAGTTTCAAGGTATTACTGCTGTCCCTGGTGCCGCTTACCAAGGACGCGGTACATATCTATATCGGCATGATTGTACTGCTCGTCACCGTGGTTGGCTTTCATCGCCCGTTGGGTTCCTGGAAAACGCTGCTGCCCGTCGTGTTGTTTTCGCTGCTTATGGAACTTATCGACTTATATGACGATATTCAGTGGCTCGGTCACCCACGCTGGAGTGCCAGTTTGCACGACATGTTTAACACCACTTTCTGGCCAGCGGTGATCGTAACCTGTGCATACTTTGGGCTGTTGTGCCGCGAGAAGGCAGGCGAAATTCAGGAAGACAAAAATGAAGATGGCTGACGCAAATCCGCAAAAGCGATTTATGCGGGTTCTACCCTGACAAAACTCCACGCAATCAATGCGCCGAGCAAGCCTATTATGGCCGCCGTCAGGAACATATACATTCCACTAGAGTTCTCCCAGATATAACCACTATACAGGCTGCCGACAGCGCCACCGGCACCGAAACTGACACTGCTGTATAACGCCTGACCTTTGCCCTGATGACGACCGGTAAAGTAAATATGGATCAATTGAATCGCGGCAACATGATAAACACCGAAGGTGGCCGCATGCAGCATCTGCGCAATAACGACCAACGTTAGATTCTCCGGAAAAAATCCCAACAACAACCAGCGAACACTCGACAACAATAGACTGACAATCAGCAGTGAGCGTAGCTGGAAACGCTTACCCCAACGATGCATGTTGAGAAACACAAAAACTTCCGCAATCACGCCTAATGCAATCAAACCGCCGACAAAACTTATCGAATAGCCGTGTGCTTTCATATAAGGCGCAAAGAAAACATAGTAAGGACCGTGTCCCGCCTGCATAAGAAAACAAACCAATAGCAATCCCGTAACATGCGGGCGCGCCAACACTCGTGACAACGGCTCATGGTCCAGACTACGATGGCCGGCGGCGGACTCCGGCACCAGCAGACTGCTCAACCAGATAGCGGCAAAAAGTATCAAGACGAAGTACGGCAATGCGGCAACAGTGAGTGTTTCGATACCCCAGCCTGCCAGCCATGCCGCAAGAATAAAGCCGACGGAACCCCACACACGGATAACACTGTAACGGTGTGTTTGTCCCTCCAGATGTGAAAACGTTGCCGCCTCGAACTGGGGCAACACAGCGTTCCAGAAAAAACTGAACGCAGCCATAACCAGTGCAAGGGGCCAATAACTGCTCACCCAGAACACTCCGGCAAACGTCAGCACGGCGGCAAACGCACCGGAGCGTACGATGCGCATTCGATGACCGGTATGGTCGGCGATCCAGCCCCAAATCAAGGGGGATACGATTTTGGTGGCGGAAAGAACGGCGATCAGTTCGCCGGTTGATTGGCGACTCAGACCCAGTGATTCGAGATAGATACTCCAATAAAAAATCAGCGAGCCGAGGCTCGCGAAGTAAAAGAAGTAGAACCCGGACAGGCGCCAATAGGGCATTGGATTAAATCAGCAATTCAATCGCGCGCAGCAACTCACTCCCCGCCCCCCGGCTGTGCCGGAACGACCGGCGTTACCGATTCGACATCTATATTCTGGGCACGGTGGCGCATGGCATGATCCATCAGAACAATGGCCAGCATGGCCTCGGCAATCGGTGTGGCACGTATTCCAACGCAGGGATCATGGCGGCCTTTGGTCACAACGTCCACGGCCTCACCCTCGAGATTAATACTCTTGCCAGGCAGACGCAGGCTGGAAGTCGGCTTCAATGCAATGCTAACGAGAATGTCCTGCCCCGAGGAGATACCGCCCAGGGTGCCGCCGGCATGATTTGACAGAAAGCCCTGTGGCGTAATTTCGTCACGGTGTTCCGTACCCTTTTGTGCGACACAGTCAAAACCTGCGCCCAGCTCGACGCCCTTGACGGCATTAATGCTCATCATGGCATGGGCGATGTCAGCATCGAGCCGATCGAATATTGGCTCGCCGAGACCGACCGGCATACCTTCGGCGACAACGTTGATGCGTGCACCCACAGAGTTGCCTTCCTTGCGCAACGCGTCCATGTATTTTTCCAGTTCAGATACTTTCGTTTCATCCGGACAGAAAAAGGGATTTTGCTCGACCTGCGCCCAGTCAAACTGTTCCGCCTTGATCGTGCCAAGTTGTGCCAGGTAACCCCGGATGTTAACGCCGAGCCGTTCGTTAAGATATTTTTTCGCAATCGCACCTGCTGCAACCCGCATCGCTGTCTCACGCGCCGATGAACGCCCACCACCGCGGTAATCGCGGAAACCGTACTTCTGCTGATAGGTGTAATCGGCGTGTCCAGGCCTGAACCGATCGAGGATTTCGCTATAGTCTTTGGAACGCTGATCGACGTTTTCTATGATTAAACCAATTGGAGTGCCGGTCGTTTTGCCTTCAAACACACCGGAAAGAATACGCACTTGATCGGGTTCACGACGTTGTGTGGTATGACGTGAAGTACCTGGCCGTCGGCGATCCAGATCCAGCTGCAGATCCGCCTCCGATACGGTCAGGCCGGGTGGGCACCCATCGACGATACAGCCGATAGCCGGGCCGTGACTCTCGCCAAAGGACGTTACCGTAAAAAGTTTTCCAATCGTATTGCCGGACATTTTGAATTCAAGTGCTCAAGTGTCTGTATTAAGCGTGATTATACCCGAAATTCCCACCTTGTTTTTATGCTTCGAGCTGCGACTACAAATTTTGGTCACGCATCAAATCCATTTCGGTGACTGGCGTTGATAACCCGCAACAAGTGTTTGAAAGGCAGATTCAGATCGCTTTGAGCATTAACCACTGCCATAAACGATAAATCTTCATCCTTGAATTCGTGGTCGCCCGCCTTTAATTCCGCCAGCAAGGTCTTGACCTGTTCCTCTAGTTGCCCCGCAAATGCCAGTGCGCCACCCATATCCTCGTAGTCATACTCGGCTGACATACGCAATTCCTCAATATCAAACAGAGCCTGTTCGACAATTTCGATAAGCTCCTGCATGGATCTTGCTTGTTTCATTTTTACCCTCGACTATGTTTCCGAGTTCCTGTTTATCTTACTTTATCGGTTTTGCAATGCCTCGACCTGCGCCTGTTAACCCTGCACAACCTGACTATCCCGTAGAGAAATAAATTCGTCATGGTGTGCCATCAGCTCATCACGATGCAGCAGGAACACCCCTTCCCCACCGAATTCAAATTCAAGCCAGGTAAATGGCACGTTGGGCAGTAGATGCACCAATGCCTCTGCACTGTTACCCACCTCAACAACCAGAATGCCATGTGGTGACAAGTACGCTGCGGCTTCGGGCAACATTCTATACACCAGGTCGAGACCGTGTTGTCCCGCTGCAAGAGCCAACTCGGGCTCATGCCGATATTCCTCGGTCAAGCCCGCCATATCGGCCGCATCTACATATGGCGGGTTGCTCACGATGAGGTCATATACGCCGTCAACATCTGTAAATAAATTCGATTGTAGCAACTTAACACGCTCATCCAGATTGTGGTTATCAATGTTTATTTTCGCAACCGCAAGCGCGTCCGCGGAAATATCCGTTGCATCCACCTTCGCTTTCGGAAAAGCGTACGCACAGGCTAACGCGATACAACCGCTACCAGTGCACAGGTCCAATACACGCTGCACGCGTTTTTCATCTATCCAGGGTGCAAAGTGCTCATGAATCAGTTCTGCAATTGGCGAGCGTGGAATTATGACACGCCGATCAACGTAAAACCTTAAACCCGCAAACCACGCTTCATTAATCAAATACGCAAGTGGCAAGCGCTCCGCTATCCGGCGTTCTGTGAGTTCGAGAACCTTGGCAAATTCTGATGCCGTTAAAAGGCGCTGCGGGCCAACATCGGATAAGTCTGCCGCAGCGCCGAGTGCGTGACTCACCAGCCAGGCGGCCTCGTCCAAGGCGTTCGCGGTACCGTGGCCAAAACTCAAGTCCGCCGCATCGAATTGGTCAGCTACCCAATGGATAACATCGGCCACGGATGCCTGTGCCTGCCAATCGGCCGAAGGGATGCTTACCATGTTGGAATTACACTTAACTCAGAAAATTTTCTAAAACCGGTTTTACTTGCGTACGGCATGCTTGGGACGAAACGCTGTAATCACTTCCGTATCAGTTTCCAGGTACGGACCTTCGATCAAATCAACACAATACGGTACCGCGGGAAACACCGCGTTCAGGCAATCCGCTATCGCGGACGGCTTGCCGGGGAGATTGATGATCAAGCTGCGCCCGCGTATACCTGCTATCTGACGTGAGAGGATCGCGGTAGGAACGAACTGCAGCGACACAGCACGCATTTGCTCGCCAAAACCATCAAGGATTTTGTTACACACGGATTCAGTTGCTTCCGGGGTAATATCGCGTGGTGCAGGACCCGTCCCCCCCGTGGTCACAACCAGACAGCAACCTTCCTCATCACACAATTCAATGAGCGCAGATTCTACTTCCACTTGCTCATCGGCGACCAGCCGGTGCACGGCCTCAAATGAAGTTGTTAGCGCCTTTTCCAACCACTCGCGCATGGCCGGGCCACCCAGGTCTTCATACTCGCCTCGACTTGCCCGGTCAGAGACCGTTACAAAACCTATTTTTATCGTTGTTTCACTCATGCATTTCCACCCGTGAAAACCAAATTCACACCTGCCGGATTTACACCGGCAACGTATTCAAAATTTTTCCAGCTTTAATCAGGCGCGGCCGTGCCCGGATATACAGGCACAGCGGGAAAGGACTTGCCTATTCAACAGCAACCGCGAAGTCTTTCAGACGCACGGGTTGCCGCCTTGCACCCCAGGTACCCGGTGGCCCCTCGAACACGCCGGCACATTGAGCTCCGCAGGAAAGACAATGACCATCGTTGGTGAGCCCCCAATCAGATAAGACATACCAGTCGCGACCGACGAGCTTTGTACCACACTGGTGACAGTAGGTGCTACCCCCGTCGGCGTCATGCACGTTGCCCGTATAGGCGTAGTGGATACCATTTTCGATAGCGATTTTTCGTGCCCGCGTGAGTGTTGCCGGAGGCGTGGCTGGAATATCGAGCATCTTCCAGTCCGGATGGAATGCAGTGAAGTGGACCGGCACTTCCGGGCCGAGCTTTTCCACCACCCAGTTCGTCAGATCATGTAACTCCTGATCGGAGTCGTTTTCGCCCGGGATCAACAGGGTCGTGATCTCCAGCCAGGTATCGGTTTCATGTTTTATATACTCAAGTGTTTCTAACACGGGCTGTAGATGACCACCGGCGATTTTGTGATAGAACCGCTCGGTGAAGGCCTTCAGATCAACATTCGCCGCGTCCATATGCTTGTAGAACTCGGCACGCGGCTCCGGAGTGACATAGCCTGCCGTCACAGCAACCGATTTAATATCTCGCTCATGGCAGGCCTTGGCCACGTCGATGGCGTACTCATGGAATATCACTGGATCGTTATAAGTGTAGGCAACACTACGGCATCCCAGCTGGACTGCGGCCTCTGCAATTGTCTCCGGCGAAGCCTCGTCGGCCAGCGTGTCAAATTCACGGGATTTGCTTATATCCCAGTTCTGACAAAACTTACACGCAAGATTGCAACCAGCGGTACCAAAAGATAAGACTGAAGTGCCGGGTAGAAAATGATTCAGCGGTTTTTTCTCGATGGGGTCAACACAATAGCCGCTGGAACGACCATAGGTCGTAAGTACCATGGTGTCGCCACGCCTGCCTCGTACAAAACACAAACCGCGCTGACCATCTTGTAATTTGCAAAACCGGGGACACAGGTCACACTGTACGCGACCATCGTCCAATCGATGCCAATAGCCTACTTCGATAACACCCTGTTCATTAAATTCTTCACGCATGACAAATCTTCCAAAGTTCTGATGCTTACGAGTAACCGTTAATTAATTTCACTTCCCTTACTCCGGCGCAGGCCGAAGTCCGGTAAAACTAAAAATCCACTAGATCCTGGTCTCCACCGCAATAGCACACTTAAAACCTCTCTTTTTATATATGGCAACGAAACTGATCGTTATCAAGGAAAGCGTGCATTGTGAGCGGAAAATCTTGAAATCGACCGCAGTCACCCTTATCGTGAAATGCAGTACCCATTAAGGGAGGACCGTTGCCATGCAGCAACACATTCGCAGACCGGTGGTTGCAGGGATGTTCTATCCCGATGATGCCAACGAACTGCAAAGCCTGGTCAGTAACTTTCTCGACCAGGCAAAACCCGCGCCGGGCCCCGCACCCAAGGCGATCATCGCACCCCATGCCGGTTATGTTTACTCCGGACCGGTGGCAGCCAGTGCATACTCGGCCTTGCGTCCCGTACATGATCAAATAAAAAGGGTCGTTTTACTTGGGCCCTCACATCGTGTGGTATTTGAGGGGCTGGCGGCACCCAGTGTTGAGCTGTTTGCGACGCCGTTAGGTAACATTTCCATCGACCGGTCGGCCATTGAGGAGATCCTGTCCCTGCCCCAGGTGCAACTGCTGGATAATGCGCACGCACAGGAACACAGCCTGGAAGTGCATTTGCCTTTTTTGCAGGAAGTGCTGGATGATTTCACCCTGGTACCGTTGGTTGTCGGAAATGCCAGCGGGGCACAGGTTGGCGAGGTGCTTGAGCAACTTTGGGGTGGGCCGGAAACACTGATTGTAGTTTCCTCCGACCTCAGCCATTACCACCCGTATAGTTTGGCGCAACGTCTCGATGAAAGTACCTCGCGTGCAATCGAGGAACTTCGCCTTGAGGATATCGGCTACGAGGATGCCTGTGGCCGGAATCCGGTTGCCGGATTGATTTACGTCGCCAGAGAAAGAGGCCTTAATATCGACACCATTGATTTACGCAATTCAGGCGATACCGCGGGGCCACGTGATCAGGTTGTCGGTTATGGTGCTTACGTGCTGCACTGATGTTGGATGAAACTCTCCGCCAGGTTCTATTGCAGGTCGCCACTAACTCGGTTAAGTACGGCCTGCAACACGCCCGACCAGCGCCTGTCGAAAACACGGAATTTAATCCTGCCCTACAATTGGAGGGTGCCAGTTTCGTTACTCTGAAAATCAACCAGCAGTTGCGTGGCTGTATCGGCACGTTGGAGGCGTACCAACCGCTGGTGCAGGATGTGGCACATAACGCTTTTGCCGCCGCATTTCGTGATCCCCGCTTCGCCCCAGTTAGTATGGATGAATTCGCAGCACTTGAGTTTCACATTTCAGTCTTATCACCACCAGAGCCGATGCCATGCCGTTCAGAGTCCGAATTACTCAATACCTTGCGCCCGGGCACTGACGGTTTGGTGATTGAAGATCGGGGCCGTCGCGCAACCTTTCTGCCTTCCGTTTGGGAAAGCCTACCGACACAGCAGGAATTCGTTCGGCATTTAAAAATGAAGGCGGGCATGACACCCGAGCACTGGTCAGATGACTTTCATTGCGAACGCTATACGGTAGAGGAATTCGGTACACACAGCCCCACCGGGGATTGACACTCTCCCCGTAACGCAGCGTACGCTACCGTTCCCAAGTTACAAATTCTCTGAAAAATGAAATCCGACCGCTGACATGCCCTCGCGTTCATAGAATCGATGCGCGTCCTTTCTGTGAGATCCGGAATCCAGGTGAATCTGTACGCAATCTTGATTTTTTGCGTACGTCTTAAGCCAAGAGAGCATGCTCTTACCAACGCCCTGTGACCGACGCGTTTGCGCCGTTATCAGATCATCGACATAAAGAACTCGCCCCCATGCAAGCGTTTCCAAAATTCGAGTTCCAGCAACTGTTACCACATTTTGGTCGTCTTGCGCACACACAATGCGATAGCCGGCCTCTTCCTGACGCCTCACCCGCAGCAAAAATTCATTTTCATTGATATGCGGCCGCAGCTCACGCATAACGGAACAACAGGACAAAATATCGGCATCAGTTTTTGCAATTTTTATTTTCATCGACACTTTTCATATACCAATAGAAAAACGAAAACTCCGTTACCCCATTCTTTTATGCAAGCTTGTCATCTGCAATATGGTAACGCGGATCTTCCATCACATTAACCTCGACAAGATCACCGGCTTTTTTCAATAGCTGCCGGCAGTCCTGACTCAAATGTCGTAGATGGAGTTTTTTACCGGCTTTGAGGTATTTATCTGCGAGATTATCGATTGCTTCGATGGCGGAATGATCGACAACACGGGAATTTTGAAACTCGATGATCACCTCGTCCGGGTCAGTGGCGGGATCAAAAAGTTCAAGAAAATTCTTAACGGAACCGAAAAACAGCGGACCGTTTAGCTCATACACACGCGTGCCTTCCTCGTCGTCATACGACTTAGCATTTATATGCTTTGCATGTTCCCAGGCGAACGCCAGCGCTGAAACAATTACCCCCACAACCACGGCAATGGCCAGGTCAGTCATTACGGTGACAGCCGAAACCAGTATCAGAACAAAGGCATCGGTAAGCGGTATCTTGCCCATGATACGCAGACTGGACCATTCAAAGGTCGCAAAAACGACCATAAACATCACTCCAATCAATGCGGCCATGGGGATCAATTCAATCAGGTCATGAGCAAAAAGAATGAAGGCCAACAGGAACAGGGCTGCAGCGACACCGGACAAACGCTGCCGGCCGCCGGAGTTTACGTTGATCATGCTTTGCCCGATCATCGCACAACCACCCATGCCACCGAAGAATCCAGTTACCGAATTGGCGATACCCTGACCGACACACTCGCGATTGCCGCGGCCACGCGTATTCGTAACATCATCAATCAAACTCAAAGTGAGTAGCGACTCGATAAGACCCACTGCAGCCAATATAAAGGAATAAGGTAATATTATTTTGAGTGTTTCCCAGCTAAACGGAACAACTGGCAGATGAAACGTCGGCAGGCCGCCTTTGATCGATGCGAGATCGCCAACTGTATTTGTTGGAATATCGAAAAACACGACCAACAAAGTAACCACCAAAATCGCCGCTAATGCGGCCGGAAACGCACCGGTCAGCTTTGGCAGCCAATGAATGATTAGCATTGTTAAGGTGATAAGACCGAGCAGAATCCAGAGTGCTGGACCACTGAGCCACTGCGTATCTCCGTCAACATTACCAACCTGGAAATGCTGAAGCTGAGCAAGGAAAATTACAATCGCCAGGCCGTTCACAAAACCGAGCATGACCGGATAGGGCACCATGCGAATATATTTACCCAGTCGCAGTACCCCAGCACCGATCTGAATTGCGCCGGTCAGAACCACGGCAGCAAACAGATATTCCACGCCGTGGTCTGCTACCAGCGCAACCATCACCACCGCCATAGCGCCCGTGGCACCGGAAATCATGCCCGGTCGGCCGCCGAAGATTGACGCCAGTAACCCGACCATAAAGGCGGCATACAAGCCAACGAGCGGCTCAACCCCGGCGACAAAAGCAAACGCCACAGCCTCCGGAACCAATGCCAGGGCGACGGTCAAGCCGGACAGGATTTCATTTTGAAAACAGGCGCGGCTGGCGCAACCAAGGCGGAACATCGCGGACCTCATTTAGCATGACGCAAAAAGGCGCGCATATTAGCAGAGTTGTTCAGTAATAGAAAACGGGCCCCTCCCCAACGTAGCCAGGCGACATTAGTCGTCGTCGTCAAAATGAGCGGGGCACCTGCGTTTGTTAAAATGCACAATTTCCGGATTTTTCAGGTTGTATACCCATCGGTACGGCCTACCTTTTTCTTTCCTTTGTCATCACTTTAGTTTTAAAAACTAAACCGTTACAGCATTCAACAAGCAAATGTACAAATGTCAGGAATGTGTTACTCAAACATTTTGGAAAAAAGTAGCTGAGTTGTCTCAGGGTTTAACCCTGCTATCTTTAAGGAGTGACGCACCCGGTTTTTCGCCCAGAGCAGAGTTCAGATGCATTGCGAGGATTCGGTTCTATCTGAAAGTTTTTAATTCGGTCCACGTGACGAAACTTCTGTGCTTTTTCACGTGTTTAATGCGCACCTATTCTGACATACATGCAAAACCTTACAAATTTTCGGTAATTATAAAATTGTGCTCGTCGGCCGTTTTATCAACAGAACTTGAAATAGCATACGGAGGAAACCTACCGGCGTCGCCACCCCACGCTAACCGATGAAACTCCGAATCGAAAAGTAAACCTGGTAACAAACGTAGATTTTAAAGTGATTCCAGTTAGCGGCCGAGATTACTATTAGAATCAAAGTACCTGAAAGTTATCTGTGCAACGTCGTCAAGCACAAAAAAACAACTATTTTCATTATGTTATGCAAGTTATGCGGCAAAACACTGTTAGTCTTGTAGTAGGGTCGGTTTTCCTGTTTTTGGCCTCTTTCTGGCTGGGAGTAGAAAATTCGGCGGCCGGAACCGTGCTGCGCATTGGCGGAAGTGGCACAGATTTGGCCACGATGAAAATTCTTTGCCAGGCTTTGTTCAAAGCTCATCCGGAAACGAATTGCAAAGTACTACCCAGTCTCGGAAGCGGTGGAGGGGTGCGGGCAGTGCAGGCAGGCAAACTAGACATAGGACTCACCTCACGGCCCCTTAAGCAATCAGAAAAATCTCCTGAGCTTGTCGCCATTCACTACGCCAACACACCGTTGGTGTTTGCGGTTGCGGAGTCAAGCCCGGTGCATGCAGTGACCCAAACCCAACTTAAAGACATGTATTCGGGCGAACACATTCGCTGGCCTAGTGGAGAAATTGCCCGGCCCATACTCCGCCCCGCTTCGGATTCGGACACCCTGCTGCTTGGAAAATATTTCCCCGATCTCAAACCTGCATTAGCCGCCGCTCGAAAACGGCGTGGGATCCCTACAGCTGCAACAGATCAAGACGCTGCCGATATGCTTGCCAAGGTTCCGGGCGCTTTTGGCACCACCACATTAACCCTGATCAAAGCCGAAAAACGCCCGCTGAAGCCATTGGTCCTGGACAATATAGCACCAACGATTGAAAACACCGCCGACGGAACTTACCGAATTTTCAAGCCACTGTATTTAATCGTGAACTCCTCAAGGTCGGGTCAAGTTCGACCGTTTTTAGACTTCCTAAAATCACCGGAAGGAAAAGCGATCTTGTCTCAAACCGGCCACGTTACTCTCGAGTTCTAGATAAATGGGAGACCTATCGTACTCGCAGCAGAAATTGGCACGAATTACGAGCCTGACAGCAATCGTCATTGCCGCGACAATTTCTATTGGGATCCCTTTTGGCTATTATTGGGTCGCGTCTCAATACGAAGACCAACGACTTTTGGCGCAAGCCGATCACGCCGCCGAAAGTATTTCAAAAATTATTTTTGTCCATCCGGACACCTGGGAACTGCAAGAACCCCGTCTGGTGGATTTTCTGGAGGCTGCTCACCAACGTGACCGCTTAGTCAACTTAACCATCGTAACTAACGATGGTCTAGAGTTGGTTACAATTAGCGAATCTCAGGCGGAACCCGTAAAGACACGTCGCTCCGAACTTTCAGACGGCTCCAGAACGGTGGGCTGGATCGAAGCACAGCTCAGCCTGCGTCCGCTTTTAATCACGTCGTTTCTGGTATTTCTCGGCTCACTCATGCTGGGCATTATTGTCAATGTTGTGCTCCGCGTTTTGCCCTTTGCCGCACTCCAGCGGACGATGAACTCCCTGAATCAGTCACGTTCGGCGTTACAACAAGAAGTGGAAAACAAGGACCGCGCCTTTGCGGAACTCAAAAAACTAAGTGAAACGGTTCGCTACCAGGCCCTGCATGACGAGTTAACCAGCCTGCCAAATCGGACGTACTTTCTGCAAGAATTGTCCAATACCGTCAATGCAGCGCGAACGAGTAGCGAGAACGTTGGCGTCTTGCTTGTGGATCTGGATCGTTTCAAAGAGATTAATGACACCCTTGGACATCACATGGGTGATGAAGTACTGGTACAGATTAGCCAACGGCTGCTGGAGTCGTTACCGGAAGACGGATTTCTCGCCCGACTCGGTGGCGACGAGTACGTCGTAGTTTTAGATCATTCCTCTAGCCAACGGGCCTGTGAACTTGCCGAAGCCATAACCGAGGTTCTTAAGCCACACGTTATGGTAAATGAATACCATCTCAATATATCTGGCAGCATTGGCGTGTCACAATTTCCCGATCATGGAGATTCACCTTCGCAGTTGCTTCGACATGCCGATATCGCCATGTATCAGGCGAAACGAAGCGGTCAGGATTTTTGTTGGTATCAGACCGAACATGACGATACGGCTCCCGGTCGTCTCGCTTTAGCGGCCGAGTTACGCCAGGCCATTGATCAGAAATTACTGACCCTGCACTACCAACCGAAAATAGAACTTCAAACGAACAAAGTCATCGGCGTCGAGGCGCTCGCCCGTTGGGAACATCCCCAATATGGGTACATTTCACCCGTTACGTTCATAACCATTGCAGAGCAAGCGGGAATGATAAACGCTCTCACCGATCTCGTTCTGGAATTGGCCATGGAACAATTGAGCACCTGGAAAAAAAGTGGACTCAACCTGCAAGTGGCAATCAACATTTCCGCAAAGAACTTGCAAAACGCGACTTTTCCGGAGCAACTTCAAAAGCTGGCGGAATACTGGAAAATAGATCCAGACTGGTTGCTATTTGAAATTACGGAAAGCAGTATTATGTTTGATCCAGAACAGGCGAAACGCGTGATCCACGATATAAGCCTGTGGGGAGCAAAAATCGCGGTCGATGATTTCGGAACTGGCTATTCGTCATTATCATACGTTAAACGGCTGGCAATAAAAGAGCTTAAAATTGATCGCTCGTTCGTGTTGAATATGGTTAATGATTCGGACGACCAGGCTATAGTTAAATCAACAATTGACCTTGCCCACAGTTTAAATTTGCTAGCCACCGCGGAAGGTATCGAGGACAGTCAAAGCCTGGATATGTTGCAAAATTTTGCTTGCGACTACGCTCAGGGCTACCATATTTGCCGTCCCATTGACGCCGCAGAGTTTACCCGGTGGTGGTCAAACTGGTCGGATTCAAATAGCGAATCGAGGTTGCTGAGTAATTAGTTCCGATTTTGGCTCTGCTTTGTTTGACAACCATTTGTCCGGGCGACAGCTCTCCTGTTTAGAGTACTTCATTCCAGTATGTTGCTTCTATTTTGTTCCCGTCCAGATCACGAATAAAACACCCGTAATAAGCATCACCGTAATCAGGGCGCGGCCCAGGGGCGCCATCGTCAACTCCCCCCGCGTCCAGCGCCGCTTTGTGAAACGCGTGCACCGCTTCCTTGGAATCGGCGATGAAACCGATATGGGAGCCGTTACCAACCGATGCCGGATTCCCGTCAATGGGTGTTTGCACCCAAAACTCCGGGTACTCGCGTCCATATGCCACGGCGCCTGGATATTTCATGATCTCTTTACAACCCAGTGTTGACAGTACACTATCGTAAAAGGCTACAGCGCCCTCAAAGTCGTTCGTACCAATTGAAACATGAGAAATTATACTGGAATTGTCATTCGCCACTGCGGTTTTCTCCTTTTAAACGCAAACATCATGAGCAAGAAACGGACCACCGGAAGAGATAACCAGCTTTTCCCGAATAAGTTCGACTTGTTCCGGTTCGTAGGGCTCACATTCCGTAGTGCCCCAAACAACACCCGGCCAACACACATCGGTTTTTCTTCTGCCCACGACATGAACGTGCAGCTGTGAAACGATATTACCAATTGCGCCGATGTTAATCTTATCAATACTGTAATTTTCATCAATAAACTGCGATAGAAAATTGATCTGGCCTAAAATTTCCAGCTGCAATTCAAGATCCAACCTATAAAATTCGATTTCCTTTGCTTGCGGAACCAGCACAAACCAGGGGAACAATGCGTTGCGCATCAACAACAGAATACTGTTATCGAAGGACCCGAGCGTATGGCAATCCTCCAATAATTTTGGGTCCAACACGAAATCTGGCATGGCGTTTTTTGGTGTAATAGCGATTTTCATTTCTACCCCGTAACCATAGACTAGATTACATGGTGGAGTCAGCATACAACTGTCGTTTAATAATAGCGTAAACTTTGATCCAGCCCCAATATTTCTCGTTAAAACTGGGCCATCACTGCTATATTTAAAACAACACAAAACAACAACAAGGAGACAACATGGCCAACGGTGAACGCGCTATCCCATTTTCCGCAAGAGAGGAAAACCGGGAGGAGCAATTCAAGCAGGTTTGGGTGGAAGAGCTGGATGATGTCTTTGCGGATGTCGCCCGATATTACGACCGCGCCAACCATGTGGCCAGCCTGGGTCTTTGGAACTGGTTTCGCAATCGTTTTATCGCCAGTATCGACGTTCAAAGTGGACAGAAAGTGCTCGACGTTTGTGCCGGAACCAACGCCATTGGCATCGCACTACTGGATAAACAGCCGGGACTGCAGGTTCATGCGATGGACCGCAGCAAGGCCATGCAGGCCGTCGGACAGAAATCCGCGCGCAAACGCGGTATGCATATCGATAGCACTATAGGTGATGTCCACGTGTTACCTTTCCCCGACAATCACTTCGACGTTATTACCCTCCAATACGCCTCTCGGCATTTGCGCATCATGGATGTGTGTCAGGAAATACGGCGCGTGCTGAAGCCAGGCGGCCACTTCTATCACTGCGATATGCTGCGCCCGGCCAATAAATTTGTGGAGCAAAGCTACTATGCCTATCTGCGTTTTTGTCTGAACTTTACCGCCCTGGTATTTCGTAGCTCGTCTTCAGCCCACGGCTGTAAGGAGTATTTTATTAGCGCACTGCGTATGTTCTATTCTGCAGACGAATTCTCGGACCTGCTCCGTGATGTGGAATTCGAAGACATCTCAAGTCGAACGTTGCTAAGCGGCATGATTGGCTATCACAAGGCGATGAAGCCTCGCGACGCTTAGTCACCGGCCGGAGACTATAAACCCGGCGCTATGAACAGGGCAAAACTACTTTGTACCATGAACCGCGTTATGATGGAGACCTTCAGCCAGCGCACTGTGGAAGGTCTTAAAGGATACACCCTGTTCAGGCTAGCACTACCCGCCTTTCAGTCGTTCCTCGACATCAACGTCGGCAAGGAAATTGAGAAAGACCGCATGGTCATCACCAAAGCGGCCAGCTTGCATCAATCAGGGGCCAGGCCGGACTCTGTTCATGTGGCCGCCCTGCTGCAGGACGCACGGGAAGTCGACGAAGCCTTTGTGCGCAAAGCAGCGGTATTCCCTATCGATATCCAGATACAATATCAGGATATAGAACACTATCGGCAACAACGCATAGAAGTTCTATTACAAACCAGCTACCGCATACTTACCCAATGGCCGGACGCAAGCTCGTTTCGCTCTGCAGTGAGCGAACTCTATAGCGAGGCGCAGTTCCAGGACTTGTTAAATGAAATACTTAATCTCTATGCCATGGAAACACGCATGCTAAGCCGCTCTGTACGCATCCCCCATCTGCTTACCCTGGCTCGGGATGCGGTCACGCAGCCCATTACCGAGGTGATGGAGAAGGAGGCGAAAACCCTGGCGAGGTCGTTGACGCACACGGTCTATCGGCGAGGCGACTAAATGGGGGGACAATAGTTCGACACCAGCTGGCCGCGACCCTAGCGCAACGCAAAACAAAAAGCCGTTGGTCGACGGCCAGCTGTAGTGTTAGTCAGGTATCGAGCTGTCTGAGCAACTCCAGGCCATAAGAATTATCGATTGCGCACAACCATCGTCCATTTTCCTCTTTCCTATAGACGTAAATAGCATCGCGCTCCGAAGGGTATTCGGAATCAAGCTTTTTAGGAGATTTTACAAAGGTCTTTGCCAAAACCAAGGCAGTGTCCCCCGCTTCAACAACGAGTACATCTCCTTGTGATACTTCCAGGCTACCATTAAAGTAGTCAGATATCCTTTGATAGGCCTCCCGGATTTCTTGTCGCCCATTTGCAAGCAACCCCGGCCTGACGACAAGTGTCGCATCCTGAGCATAAGAATTTGATACGACTTCAAAATCACTTTCGTTGATCGCGCGATCCGCCGCTTCGATTTCCTTTTCTATAGCATGCATATTCATTTTGCCTCCTTTGGCTGAGATTTAGCCCCAGAGACAGAAACAAAAAACCCGCCTCAAGGGCGGGTTTTTTCGAATTACTTGTGCACTAGCAAACCCACCACCCTCTTTGAATGAGGGTAATAATTTGCTGAAATATACTGAGTTGACTTTGCATGCTTTCCACTATGAATAAGTATCTGTACTTTGTCAACTAACGAGATTTAGCGCCACAGATCCTTCCCTTAGAGCGACAGGCAAAATCACATTCCGAGCTACCGGCGTGTGTTTTGCATCATCGGTTGCTACACATAATTTCATCACATAGCTCCAATAAACTTGGGAAACTGCCTAAAGCCCGAGCATCAGTGGCATCACCAACAAGAACACAATCGATACCCGCTGCATATGCGCCTCCAAGATCTCGCCTCGGTGAGTCCCCTATCACCAAGCATTCTTCTTTTGGGATATTTAATTGGTTCACCACAATCTCAAACGGTTTCGGGGAGGGTTTAACCATGCCGCGATCTGAAGAAAAAGACGATGCCGAAAAAAGTTTATTAATACCGCGAGACTCAAACATTTCAACCCAGTTTTTTTTCGGCGACCATATATCAATGACTGCTGACAACTCAAACCGCTCGCGCAGCTTAAGCAAGACATCCATATATTCATCTGAGATATAACCAAGCTCGTGGAATGAAAATGTGTCGATTATCATGCAAATCTCTTTTTCAGATAAATCTCGTCTTTTAACTGCGTTAATCGCGTCTCGAATGGACGGAAAATTGTCTCGAAATAGCTCGTCAGTATATCTACGATCAAGGAACTGATAGGCGGCGCGTATAACCCTGTTTATTTCGGCAGCAGGTAACGTTCCACCAATGTTTTTGTGATGAACGGAAAAGTCCTCGGTCGCATCGAATCGGTCGTGCCCAAACATGAACGTACCATTCATATCCAGTAACAAGGCGCTTTTTTCAGCAAACATCCAGGAACTTTTCCATGACGATGTTTCCTCGCCTATACGTCGGATGCTGACCTTCAGACACGACTTTAAAATCAAAATGTTTATATAAATTTACTGCTGCTACCAATTTTGTATTGCTGATGAGAAATAGCTTCTTTGCGCCCTCCTCTTTTGCGAACCTAATGACTTCTTGTAGTAAGAGCCTACCAATTCCACTGCCTTGCTCAGTTTCCGCTACAGCCATTCTGGCCAGCTCGTAAACTTCGTCACTCTCACGAAAGAGCGCACATACCCCAACAACCTTGTTTTCCCTGGTGACGGTTAAAACATGACCTCCCTTGCGGAGGATCATTGTCGGGTCCTTGGTTAACTCCCTATCGTTATCTTCCAGCTTAAAATACTTTTCGATCCAGCAATTATTCAGGGTTATGAAATCGGAAAGATGTGACTCTTCATCCCAGAATGTTTTCACAAACTCTCCTCGCGTAATTTTCCCGGCCACAACGGAGCAGGCCGGAGAACCCGTTATTCCAAATGTTCAAGTTAGGTGGTTTTTGGCATTGGGTAAGGCTTCGCAAACGTAAAAACACCAGAGGACGGACCATTTGCTTCTAGGGAATGGAGCTTTTCAAGCGCCTCATCGACCGTAGGTAGGTGCCCTTTCTTAACCCACCAGAGTGCAAGGTGCGCCTCGCTGAGTTTTGTAAACCAGCTCGCCTTGGATTTCAGTAGCTCGACATGTTTGGAGGCATAGACATAGTTTCTTAGGTCATCAAATGTCTCCCAGACCGACATATTAAACAGTATCTGCTGGTCATCGAACGGCCGCAGATAGGTGGCGTCACCTTCCTCAGTCTGGAAACGCCACACAAAACCCTTACTGCAGTCAGCTAATGTGTTTATTTCATCCAGCCTTTGGACAAAACCCGACATTAAAGGATCGTCGAGATCCGCATGCATTCTGGCAGTATTTACTTGAGCGAGATGGTATTCCATCTAATTATTTTGATTCCTGGAATTCGAAAGTTCTGTCAATGCCCCTCTAATTACTCGAGCAGATGAGTTTAAAAGCAGCGCTGCCAAGAGCGTTGCAACGACTATGTCTGGCAAACCAGAGTCAAATGCCCAAACACCGATGGCCGCTACGATAACGGACAAATTAGCAGCAATATCATTTCGCGAACACTCAAAGACCGAACTCATATTGATATCTTCATGCCGATGGCGCCAAAGCAGAAATAAACACAGCCCGTTTGCTACCAGGCCAGCAAGGCTAAAGACGCTCATCACCTCATACGAAGGTAGCACTGGGTTAACAAGCCTATAAACCACCTGAGCGACAACAAAGCAGCCGGCCAAGAAAATTAAACCGCCTTTAAACAAAGCAATCCGAGCTTTTGTAGCCGGCCCTTGAGACACAGCGAATAAGCTTAACCCATAAGTCAGCGCATCACCCAGATTGTCCAAGCTGTCAGATAGCAAAGCGGTGGACTTACCATAAAATGCCGCTGTAGCTATGGCAACAAACATAATCGCATTGATCCACAATACCTTTATAAGAGTAGCGCGCTGCCTACCGCGTAGCGCCTCTACCACACAGTTATCATCACAACATGAGCCCATTAGCTTATCCTGAGCAACTAAACAATTAGGTCCGAAATTTCCGTGTATATCCCAGCTGGTAGTCTCAGTAGTTGACTTCGATAATCTGGAATAAATAAGTAAAATTAAATTTTGGGGCTCTTTTGAGCTGCTATAGCTTTTGATTCGCTACTATAGCGGTGCGTCTTCTTGTGTTGATTGTATCTTGGCATTTTCCTTCTCCGTTTCAGTTAGACTTTTTGTCCACTAAAACCGGGGATGTTCAACGTCGTCTGGAAAAGCTTGTCAGATTTTCTCGCTTGACACATGTGTCGAGCAACAAGCACAGCACCAACAACGTAGATGACGGTGGAAGCGGGCATGATATTTCTTGCCAACCAATCTGGAAAAAAGATGTCAGGAACGTCACGCCGACCGGCCAGCCGGTGAACCAAGGTCGTCAACGGGCACTCAAAACCATTGGCAGCATAAATGAGAACGACAATAAACACGACCCCAAGTGCTGCCCATAGATAGTTATTGATCTTGCCCGCGACGCCGCAATATACGACGTACATGACGCAGGCCGACGCGAAAAAGAATATCAACGTATGAGCTAGCTTTGTCCAATAAGTCCAATCCATATGTCCTAATCCTTCCAGAAATCTTACGCTGCGAATCAGGCGCGGCTACTGGCCTTCCCGGCATCCGGTTTGTCGGGCGACGATCTGGTCAGCCAAAGCTCTGCTTCGTGGAACCATACTCCGCGACTTGGAACCTTTCAAAAAACGGCAGATTTCCAGTCATATTTTTGCAATCCAACAGGACTCTTGAACGACGGTGTTTATCGTAGGCTTCAGCCATTCTGTCAATACATTGTTTACCTGCCTTCACACTGAACTTTCCGAAGAACTCAACAAGGAGGTAAGAGCCCTTGTCATTAATACTTAGAGGTTCTTTTTCCACACTGTCTCTCCATATAAATGCGTCGAACACCACGCATTACTGGCAGGAAAATGTAAAGCGAGGAACGAGCGGAACTTTTTGCTACCCGAGCACTAGCAATTGCTAGGCTTTTACAATTAGGTAAGTGCCAGCTCCAACCATAAACCCGCCTGCTGTTTTTCGAGTGACATGCTCAAACTTAAGCGCCCTTGCGATAGATACAACCTTTGTTGCTGATAGGGCATAGAAAATTTTTACGCCGCCAACAC
This sequence comes from uncultured Ectothiorhodospiraceae bacterium, assembly GCA_947259765.1. Taxonomy (GTDB): domain Bacteria; phylum Pseudomonadota; class Gammaproteobacteria; order CAMYNG01; family CAMYNG01; genus CAMYNG01. The sequence goes on along the minus strand of CAMYNG010000004.1, from coordinate 42,682 downwards.
CAACCACCGTTACAAATAAGACAACCAGAATTTCCGTTACTTGAAGTTTTGACAAATCAATAAAAATTGGAAATAAGCTGACGTAGAAAACGATAGCTTTAACATCGCCCAAAGTAAGAAAAAACCCCGCAAGGAAGCTGGCCACAAGACTGCCCTTTTCTCCGACTTTATTCACCGTAATTGTGGATTTGTTTTGTGTCGATAATAATGAGAACCCAAGCCAAAGCAGATATAGAGCACCTAAGTACTTTATAACCATAAACAGGTTACCCATAGTTTCTGCCACTACGGAAAGACCAAAAATGGCCAGCATGATAAAAATCAAATCGCCTAAAACAATACCAGCGGCAACAGCAATACCATTACCTACACCCAATGTAGCTGAGCGGGTTACAACGAGTGCTACGCTTGTACTCGGTATTGCCGCAAGTACAAACATGATTCCGAAAAGTGAAATTGTATCAACAATGCTCATCTTTTCATTAGCCTAACGGTTGATTTTTACTTCTTTTTAAAAGCCCGCAGCCATGCGAGCGCAGAGCCTTCATCTTCAAAAAACTTCACGGGATACACTACAGCGAAATCATGCAGAAATCTGAGGTCTACCATGATTTTACTATGCTCATAAAACCCTGATTTACGATCATAGAGAATCGCAAGCGCTGATGTTATTGACTGAACGTTTTTTCCTGAGATGATTTTCCAAGCGTCATCAGTTATACCTTTTATTCCATGCAATTTCACAAGCAGTCCGTGTGGCTCATTTGTCAGGGCTTGCCGTTTTGAGGTTTCTTCCTCTATGGACGCTTTTGAAACAATGGCGTGAGCAGGCCATTCAGAACAAAGTATACCTTTTTCGATTGAGGTTACTTTAACCATTAGCTCTCAATTCCTTACTTTCTGAAATTCAATTGAAAAAATTCAACTATCGGCATCAACAGCCTGCGCGAAACGTCAAACGATTCACTAATCCGGACAGCTCGATGTATCGTCAGCCCTGAAATGCTGCTTTACACCAACGCAAGTGATTGGGCCCCAGCGCTGATCATTCCGATTTACGGACGATTTAAATCCAGCCATATCTCCCAAAAGCATTCGCATACAATAACCGACGTGTTGTACGACCGTCCGGCGCAAAAAAGCATCCTTTGCCATGCTATCCGCGACTCACCTTCCAAGAATCAATAGGTGGTTTTACAGTTGCTTCCTTTTTTAGATCTTCGACTGATATTTTAATTATCTTGACTAGGTAACATAACGACAAATGCCAAGAGCACCTGAGCTATTGAAAAATTACATCCCGCCGTTAATCGATAATTAGGGATTGGCAATCTCAGCAGGCAATGTACATCTTTCAAACAATGATCTTCCAAACGCCTTATCAATTTTTTCACATTTGGCGGTGTATTTGGATTAATGTTTAATTCTCGATATGGCATGTTTTACTCTTTAAGGCATAACGACAGAATTGTGTGGCCGCTAAAGCCGACGCAAAGTGGCGGGTTAGCGGTCCAATCACGAATGACTTGTTACATTTATTCAATAATCTCATATTTCTTAGATACTGCATTTACTAATAATAGTATTCCTGCAAGAACACCAACAACAATGGCTATAATTGAACAATTGTTTGTGCAGCCAGGTGATAGGTAAGAGCTTATCGATAACACTGCAATTACAAATAAAAACAGCTGCACTTGATCATGTTTACCTCTAGTTTTAACCAAAGCACCACAATGAGCGCATTTTAATTGGCTCCTCCATGGTTTGTACCAAGGTTTAGCTAGTCCTGTATTTGCTACTACAGGTCCCCAACCCATTTTCATTTTACATTTTGGACAAGGCATAAATTAATAAATATAACGTTTTTAATAAGCCGCGCCGTTTTTTGCGTCGGCTTGATTTAATTGTTAAATACTTTTATTGCTATTAACACTAAAAGACAGGTAAGCGTTATTCCGCCTAACGAAACAATAAGTACAGGTACATTTATAAATTTATCTACAGGCATGCTATACCAATCAATCGGTATTTCAGTATTTGTATATTGCTGTTCTACTTTTGATTTTACATATTTTATATACCAGACAGCCCATCCTGTTATAAACCCAACTATAATTGGTGCATCATAATTACCAGACCATACGCCGTATGCCAACCAGAATGGATATACAACAACACCAAGCCACTTTAGAGCTAGAAATTGTCTATATTCTCGTTCTTTTACTTTGTTATTCATATGTATTTAACAGTTACTTAGACGGACGGCCGTAATTTACCTTTTTATACGACCCGCTGTATAAATCAGGAAAACCTGCTCATTTTTGGCGCAAACAACGCCCCACGGATCCCTGTCTACAAATTGTTCCATCTTTCCACACCGTATTATCAAGTCGAGCACCCTTGAACTGTGCGCCGGTTAATTTTGCCTTGGACAGATCTGCATAAGACAGATCCGCGTCGGTGAAATCAGCCTGGCTGAGATCGGTTGATCGCAGGCTGGTGCCGGTCAGTTTAGCGCGCGTAAAGTCGACAAAGGCCAGACTGCCGTTACTGAGGTCGGCATAAGACAGGTCTGCTTCGGTTAGATTGGAACCCGTCAAACGTGCACCATTAAGAAACGTGCTGTTAAGAAGTGCGCCGTGCATGTCGGTTTTGAGCACTTGTACGCCAGACAGGCGACAGTTGCTCCAATTCACGCCTGGAGCTGCATTGGCATCACATTGCGCAACGCTGACGAGATTCGAGGTCGGCAGGTTAAAGCCGAGATACACCACGCCGGCGATAATTGCCAGCACCGCCAGCAGTTGGGCCCAACGTTTAGAGCGGCGCCGGCCCGCCGAGACTTTATCCAAGCCATCACTCACTCGTGGATGATCTCCGGCCGAGGGATTGCGGCGCTCTGAGCCCTCAAAGCCGGGCTGCTCTGTCGTACGGCGCTCATCCGCCCAACGCCGTGCGGCGCGCAGGCGTTCGTCCGCGTTTCCATCCTCTGGTTGAGCGCGCAGTACGTCCGGGATCAATTCCGGCACACTGCGCAACGGTATCCACTTTTCCTTGTCATGCGAAACTTCATCGGTGGGAAAAACGCGCCCGAGCACCAGGTACTGGGAGATCTGACCCGCCGGAAACGGCCCTTTTACGGCATCGCCGCGCCGGATGTACCAAATGTGGCTTTTTGTCATTACGGCCCCTGCAGATTCCTTACCACCCCTATCGGCAGTCTTGTTTATACTCTTACAAGAATAGGCAATATATTCGGTTCGCCCACTGCGTTAATGAACCATATTAATAGCGTGGGTGTGTAGATGCTATAACGCACCAGCGAGTCACCTGATGGAAATTAACGGCCCCGGACAACCACCGCTGCCACCCGGCAGCCCGCCCGTAAGTGCACGCGCCCTCCCCTGGCAAAACGGCCAGTTGTTGAGCGCGGTAATGGTTAAACAGGAGGGGCAATCACTACTCCTGCAGATCGACAAAACCCTGGTCAAGACACTGCCCACGAATACACTCGCAACGGGCAAAGGTGCGCCAACGTCCATCGAACAGTTGATAGCCAAACTCCAACCCGGCGACACCGTGAACCTGAAACTTGTATTGGTCGAGGGCCGCCCGGCGTTAAAGCTACTCGCACCCGCGCCACAACCAGCCGAGATCATTGCCAACGCCATGCGCGTAGCCCTGCCCAAACAGCTTTCCCTGGCGCCGCTGCTGGCCAATCTGGCCCACACCCAAACACCGGCCGGACAAAATACTGCCTCGGCCTTGCCGCTTCCCGTTCGCGAGGCGATCCAGTCTTTTATCTCGCAGTTGCCGGCCGTCAGCGAGGTGCGCGATCCGGAAGCGCTTAAGCGGGCGATCCTCAACAGTGGTCTGTTCGTAGAACAACAGTTGGCGCAAACCACATCTGCAGACAGCAGCCGACTCTCCAGCGATGTTCGCGTTGCGCTGAATCGCCTGGCCGCATTGCTGCGCCAGGAAAACCTGCCCGCGGGCGGTTCAACCCAACTTACCGGCCGAACACGCGATAATGTCGATACGCGAAACCTGCTAAACCAATCATTACCGCTACCACCGTCGCCGGCGAAGAGCACGCCTGCGGCCGCACCGGCTTCGGCAACCCCCGCGGCAGGCAAAGCGGCAGCTTTACTGGCCATGATGATGACGCCATCGATCACCCGCCCCACGCCACAGCCGCAAATGACAGCATCGCTGACCAACCTGCGATCGACGATGGACATCCTGCAGGAGTTGTTTCGTCAGGTTGAAGGTTCACTGGCCCGGATCCACGCGCAGCAACTGAGTTCCGCCGGGGGTGGTGAAACGCAACGCAGCAGCCTGTTCTTTGAACTGCCGCTGCGCACAGCAGAGGGAATTGATGTGTTTCAGTTTCGCCTGCATCGTGAAGGTGGTGGCGAAAAAAATGAAGCGGGCGACGCAAGCTGGTCAGTGAGCCTGGCATTCGAGCTGAAAAGCCTGGGCCCGATACGCGTACTTATTTCCCTGTTAAAGAAAAATATCTCGGTTAGCTTCTGGACTG
>CAMYNG010000004.1:0-38132 GCA_947259765.1 uncultured Ectothiorhodospiraceae bacterium | reverse complement strand
TTCTATGATGGCGAAACGGTGCCGCGGTTAACCGCAAAAGGCAGCGGTGATGTTGCTGAGCAGATAATTCGTCTGGCCGAGGAACACGGCGTACCGTTACGGGAAGATAGAGACTTGCTGGTGTTGCTTTCGCAACTGGAATTGGGTGATGAGATTCCGCGCGCGCTTTATGTGGCGGTAGCCGAGGTTATTGCGTTTGCGTACATGCTGAAAGGCAAAGTGCCGTTAAATTATAAAGACAAGAACGGTTAATAAAGTCGTAGCTTTCTTTAACCTACCTTGTCGAGTTTGTGCAGCATGTTGATCAGGTCAGCCTCGCCTTCACTCAAGCCACAGACTTCCAGTAGTTCGTTTTTATCCATTCCCCGTTGAGCCAAACGAATAGCCTGCTCGTAGGGCTGGTTGGCAGCATCATATAAATCCGCTTGATCCTGACGCTGCGCCAGACTTCGTTGTCGGCGTTCAATTACCAGTACGCGCTGGCCGACACTTTTTGCTGCTGCAGTGATAGCGCGAAAATCCTGTCGCAGCAAGGTCATTTGACGACGTTGCGCGATACTATCTCGCCTAGCGGTGAACAGAACATAAATTGAAACCGCCAACATGATACTGCTGATTACTAGCATCAGTGTTGCTATCGAGAAGAAAGAACCTGTTTCCAGCATGCCTGATTACCCGTTAGATTTTATGCGTACTCATCAACGTGCGGTTTACCGTCATCGTCACGATTCGGCGACTGCTTGGGTTTTTTCTTTTTATTCTGTTGACGCGGTGGCGGCTGTTTTTGATCACCCGCCGGCCGCGTGGGCCAGGGCGGCGTTAACGGATTGACATCACCAATTTCTGCCATAACATCCTACCGTCTGCCCTGATCACAAGGCGGCCATCTCGTCCCATTCCTCATCATTGAGGAGTTTGTTAACGTCCACCAGAATCAACAACTCTTCCTGCTGGTTGCTGACACCCTGAATGTATTTTGAGCTCTCATCGTTACCGACATTTGGCGCGGTTTCGATTTCCGTCGTGCGCAGCTCGGCAACTTCGGCCACGCTGTCCACGAGGATACCGATCACCTGATTTTCGGCCTCAATGATGACAATACGTGTTGCGTCATCAGATTCTGTTTCCGTCAGTCCAAATCGCTTGCGGGTATCAATTACGGTTACGACATTACCGCGTAAATTGATGATACCCAGAACGTATTCCGGTGCGCCGGGAACCGGAGCGATTTCCGTCATACGCAGGACTTCCTGAACGCGCATCACGTTGATGCCGTATTTTTCGTTTTCCAAGCGGAAGGTGACCCACTGAGTGATGGGATCCGTACCGGATTCGGCTGCTTGCGCCATGGTTTTGTCTCCTGTTCGTTCTATCGAGCTGACCGGGCCAGCGTGTCAAAATCCCGGCAAACGGCCCGTTTGCCAGAGTAAAATGCATTTTCCGTACCAAAAATCGAGCATCGGGGCCGAAAATCCCGGGGGACCACCTGTGGGCCCGCCCGCCGTCACTAGCCCCTCGTTCCTCGGGCTACGAGGCGCGCAGGAGCCTGGCGAACTCACTGCCATCAATTAAGGCACACATGTGCTCAATTACCGTGCCGGCCAGCCAAGGACGAGTGTTACGACGTGTGCGCCAGCGCACATCGTCGGGAGTCAGGGTAACCACTTCGGCGACACTGTCGCAGGCCAGGCCCCAGCGCCCTTCGTCGATCAGCACGATGCGAGTCACGCGTTCCGTGGCGTCCGGTTCCAGCCGCTCCAGGTGTTCGTCGGGTAGCACCAGACGCGCGGTGTCAACGACCGCCACCTGACGATCGAGGTTTTGCACCAGGCCCAGGTAAAAATCCGCGTGGCCAGGCATTTCCGTAATATTTTCCGGCCACTCCACCACGCCATTGAGTTCCACCAACGGTACCGCCAGGGTCAGGCCTCCGGCACTGAACATGAGTGCCTGAAACGGTTCCGCGGACCAGTCGGGCATACCAAAGTCGCCGCTAACCTCGTCTTCGAGTGCAACCTCTTCATTCGATTCGGTGGGAGTCTCAACGACGGGCTCGCTGATGACGGGTTCCGCTGTTACGACGGGTACCGGTTCTGGTACTGATTCCAGCTCTGGTTCCGGCGCCGTTTCCGGCTCCGGCGTTTCCACCGGGACCACCACAGATGACTCCACCTGCATTTCGCTACTCTCGGTTTCTGTCAATAACGATTCAAGAAACAGCGACAATGCCTGTTTCTGATCCACCAAGGTGTTATTTGAATTTTTGTCCGTCATAGCTATTTCACTACCGTCAGTTGGGGATGTTGCTGTTCACCCAACAACAGGCTCAACAGTGCAGCATAGGCCAGCGCGCCGCGCGTTTCGGCTTGCATCAACGGCAACGGCTCACCTTGTTGACTGGCCTCACGGAACATGGTGTCCACTGGAATTACCGAGTCCCAAAGGTGGCTACCGTACTGCTCTCGTAACATGCGCAGACTCTGCACCGATGCGCGGGTACGGCGATCGAACAGGGTTGGAACGATGGTGTAGTCCAGCTCGCCCTTGCGTGCTTTAATAATCATTTCCAGGGTGCGCATCATGCGCTCCAATCCTTTAAGAGCAAGAAATTCTGTCTGCACCGGTACCAGCAAATGCGTGCACGCCGCCAGTGCGTTAACCATCAGAATGCCCAATAGTGGCGGACAATCAATTAAGACATAATCAAAATCATCAGCAACCGAATCCAGTGCGCGCTTAATAACCAACCCCTTGCCTTCCTTAGTGCCCAATTGCCGATCCAACGTGGCCAAAGCGGTAGACGCCGGTAATAATTGCAAGCCTTCGTATTTAGTCGACAACATCACGCGGCGTTGCAAATCAGGATCAAAGCCATCGCTCTGAAACAACTCGTACACACTTGGATCGATGCTGTCTGGATCGTGTCCGAAGTACGCCGTCATCGAGCCATGTGGATCGAGGTCAACAAGCAGCACGCGTTTATTTCGTTTGATCAAGTGACCGGCCAGCGTCACCGCTGACGTGGTTTTACCCACGCCGCCTTTTTGATTTGCCACTGCCCAGACTTTCATCGCATTTTACTCTTGACCGGATTCCTGCCCGGTTGGATCGATTTCCATCATGCGCCGCGCATCCTTGTTTGCCAGAATGACAATCACCACCCGCCGGTTGCGGCTGCGACCGGCGGGTGTATCGTTTGTATCGAGCGGTCGGTGTTGACCGAAACCTATGGCGGCCATGCGCTCAGGTGCCACACCGGTTTCTGAAAAAAGATGCACCACACTGGCGGCGCGGGCTGCGGACAGTTCCCAGTTGGACCGAAAAGCTGCGGTTTTAATCGGCCTGTTGTCGGTATGGCCTTCTATTTCAACGTGGTTCGGCAGTTGACTGAGTTCTAGTGCGAGCTCTTCAAGCGGCAAGCGAGCCTGGGACTGCAGGCGTGCGCTACCACTGCCAAACAGCATGCTGGTGTCCATTTCAACCTTAACCCATAACTTGTTCCGCGTGACCTTGACCAGATCCTGGGCAATCAATCCGTGCAGCGATGCTTCCACCTTTGTGGAAATACGCTTCATGCCTTCCGCTGCCGATGTTGAGGTTGCCGGAGTCAACTTGATTTGACTGGGCGTCGTACTGCGATCGATAGCTCTGGGCGCGGACGAGGTTTCACCGATGCTGATGGGTGTGGGGGATTTTGGCGGTGTACGAAATGCCGATACCAGCGTGTCCGACAACACGCGGTACTTGCCTTCATTAACTGACGAGATGGAATACATCACCACAAAGAATGCGAATAGCAAGGTAATGAAATCAGCATAGGAGACCAACCAGCGTTCATGGTTTTCGTGGGTTTCCTGTCGTTTTCTGCGCGCCATTTGCAATTCATCCTAACGGAGATAACCCATTAGCTTGGTTTCAATATTGCGCGGATTTTCCCCTTCGGCAATGGAGGCCACACCTTCGACGATCATGTCACGATACTGGGTATCTTCATGCACCAGGTTACGCAGTTTGGTAGCGAGTGGCAGAAACAACAGGTTCGCGGCGCCGACACCATAAATCGTTGCAACAAAGGCCACCGCAATGCCGCTGCCTAAGCGACTGGGGTCAGACAAATTCCCCATCACGTGGATCAGTCCCATGACCGCACCGATGATGCCGATGGTCGGGCTGTAACCACCCATGCTTTCGTAGACCTTGGCTGCCTGCAGATCAAAGTTCTCACGCGTGCCGATGTCAACATCCAGTATTTGTCGAATAGATTCAGGTTCGCTGCCGTCGATAAGTAACTGCAGACCTTTGCGCGCAAACGGGTCTTTTTCATCTTCCTCAATGCTCTCCAGACCCAGCAGGCCTTCCTTACGCGCGATAGAACTCCAACCGACAATTTTATCTATGGTTTGCTTGGCATTAACCTTGGGCGGAAAGAACGCCCAGGAGAAAATTCGAATAGAACGCATAAAAACAGCCATGGGTGACTGCACCATAACCGCGCCAACGGTGCCGCCGATGACGATGAGCATCGCCGGTCCATTGATCAGTGTTCCGGCGTGCCCGCCTTCGAGATACTGACCCAGTAAAATGGCCAGCAGTCCAAACAGCAGACCGACGACACTTAAAATGTCCATGAATCAAACCCGCTGTGCGAGAGTGGGGCCAATATCGTTAAGGCCCAGTATTCGTTCGGTGATACCCGCTTCCGCTACTGCTGCCGGCATACCATAGACGACACTGGTAGCTTCATCCTGTGCCCACACCAACGAGCCTTTTTGCTTGAGTTGTTGTGCACCCTTGCAGCCGTCGGCGCCCATGCCGGTTAAAATTATGGCAAGTGTAGAGTTGGGAAAAACCCGACTAACGGATTCGAACGTCGTATCCACGGATGGATGAAAGGTTTGTCCCGGCTCGCTGTCCTTGATACGAAGCACAGACTTTCCCGCCGTGGACTTTTCCACCATCATCTGTCGACCACCGGGAGCGAGAAATGCGGTGCCGGGCACCAGCTCGTCACCATCTTCTGTATGACGTATGTTGATGGCACACAGTTGATCCAGGCGCTTGGCAAAGGCGGGCGTAAAGGTTCCCGGCATATGCTGAACTAGCAGAATCGGTACCGGAAAATTCGCCGGTAATACAGTGAGCACCTGTTGCAATGCCACCGGACCACCCGTGGAGGTACCGATTGCGACAAGTTTGATATCGCCCTTCGATCGCGAAGGCGTGACGACTGATGTAGCCGGCCGGGATATTGTTCGCGGCCGTGCTGCAGTTGTAACAGGTGCAGCTCGCACCGCCCGCTTGCGACCCACGTCACGTACGCGTTCGCATAACACACGCTTCGCTTCGTCACGGTCCTTGGAAATGTCTTCAAAACGTTTAGGGAGAAAATCTACCGCACCGGCATCAAGCGCATCGAGTGTAGCTTTGGCGCCGTCGGTTGTGAGTGATGAGAACATGACAATTGGCGTGGGACGCTTAGCCATGATTTCGCGTACTGCGGTGATTCCGTCCATGACCGGCATCTCAATATCCATAGTGATCACATCCGGTTTCAATTCCAGTGCTTTCTCGATGGCGATCTTTCCGTTCTCGGCGGCATCAATGACTTCCAACGCCGGATCGGCGTTGAGCATTTCCGTCACCCGCCGGCGAAAGAAACCTGAGTCATCAACAACCAACACGCGTACTGTCATCTAAAAAACTCCATTATTCGTTACAGCAACGTCCGTTGAAACACGTTGATGTCTATTTAAAAGCGCCGAGCGTAGGACCGCATTAATCCCGGCAAATCCAGAATGATGGCGATACCACCTTCACCCGTGATGGTCGCACCGGCTAGTCCCTGCGTGCCCTGTAACATGGCGCCAAGTGGCTTAATAACCACCTCTTCCTGACCAATCAGTTCATCCACGACAAGTCCAACACGTTGTGTGCCGATATGAACGACTACCACGTGGCCTTCGCGCGGTAGTTCCGCGTTGGCCTGTTGTTTAACCAGCCAGCGGTTTAAATAGAACAAGGGCAAGGTACGTTCACGCACCAGCACCACCATTTGACCATCCACGATATTGGTCTTAGTCAGATCCAGATGGAAAATCTCATTTACGTTAACCAACGGTAGTGCAAATAACTGGTCGTTAAGCCGCACCATTAACGTTGGCATAATCGCCAGGGTTAACGGTACCTTGATGCTTAGACGGGTACCCTTGCCCATTACGGAATCGATTTCTACCGTTCCGTTGAGTTGCGAGATGCGCGTCTTGACGACGTCCATGCCTACACCGCGTCCGGAAATATCGGAGATCTCACTTTTGGTGGAAAAACCCGGCATGAAAATCAGCGAGTAGCAATCACGATCGTCCAGGCGTTTGGCAGCCTCACTATCCATCAGCCCCTTTTCCACTGCAATCTTACGCAGTACGTTGGGGTCCATTCCCTTGCCGTCGTCTTCAATTGTCAGCAGGATGTGGTCGCCTTCCTGCTCGGCGGCCAGAATAACGGTTCCGGCGCGCGGCTTGCCGGCCTTGACCCGTTCATCCGGCATTTCGATACCATGGTCCACCGAGTTACGTACCAGATGCACGAGCGGATCGGCGAGTGCCTCGACAAGGTTTTTGTCCAGATCCGTCTCCTCGCCCTGCATCTCCAGTTTGATCTCTTTTTTAAGGGTGCGCGCCATATCGCGCACTACGCGCGGGAACCGGCCAAACACCTTTTTAACCGGCTGCATGCGGGTTTTCATAACCGACAGCTGCAAATCGGCAGTGACCACGTCCAGATTCGCGACGGCCTTGGCCATTTCTTCATTTTGCGCGTCAGTACCCAGTCGGGAAATACGATTGCGCGCCAGCACCAATTCACCCACCAGATTCATGATGTCGTCAAGTCTGCTGGTGTCAACACGCACCGTGGCTTCTGCCTGTGAGGCTGATGATTTATCTTTAGCGGCGGCTGTTTTATCTGTGCTGGCAGCTGCCTTGTCATCGTCTGTTTTTGGTTTGGCGGCGGGCTTCGGTTTGGCTGCGGGTTTAGCTTCAGCAGCCGGTTTCTTCTTGGCAGCGGACGCCGACTTAGTTGCTGGTTTCGATGCCGGTTTTTTCGTCCCAGCATCAGGTTGACCGGGTGATGCCTGTTCGGTGGAGAATTTGCCCTCGCCGTGCAGGTCATCCAGCAGGGCTTCGAACTCATCGTCGGTTATTTCATCATTACCGCCACCGGAACCGCCACCCGCAACAGGCGCAGCTGGCTTGTTCTCAGCCTTGTCCGTTTCTTTCTCAGCGCCGGAATCAGAAGGATTTGCCGCTTCTGCCGGCGCACTTGAAAAACTGCCTTTACCATGCAGGTCATCAAGCAGGGCTTCGAATTCATCGTCAGTAATTTCGTCACCCGCGGCTACATTGGCAGCAGGTTTTGCCACGTCGGGTGCTTTTTCACTGGCGGGTGTTTGTTCACCCGGTTTTTCCAATGCATCCAACAGTGCTTCAAACTCTTCATCGGTTATTTCGTCATCGGCAGCTGCTGTGTCGTCGCTCCCGTTTTCAACAGCCGCTTGTTCGGCAACCGGGCTACTGCTTTCTTCTACAACGGGGGCGGGGGCAGCGGCAGCTTCACCGGCAATAACGCGCTCCAGACTCTTGATTAACTCCGGTTCCGCGGCTTGCGGCTCATCTCCGGAACGTAGCGCGTCAAATTGAGCGTTGAGCACATCCAGTACCGGTAACATGGTGTCCATGAGCGCCGCATCAACACTTCGCTCGCCGTTGCGCAACAGGTTAAAAATATCTTCTGCGCGGTGACAAACTACCACCATCGCCTCAATGTTCAGGAATCCCGCGCCACCCTTAATAGTGTGAAAACCACGGAACACCGCGTTAAGTAGCTCAATGTCATCCGGGCTCTGCTCCAGATCGACCAACTGCTCATTGAGCAGCTCGAGGATTTCGCCAGCCTCAACTAGAAAGTCTTGTAATAGTTCGTCGTCCACTTTGAACGCCTGCTTTTGGTTGCTTGACTAAAAACCCAGACTCGACAGAAGATCGTCGACATCGTCCTGCCCAGAGAGCACTTCGCCGGAATCAACGCCCGGCACTACCGGTCCCTGCCCTGCAATGGCTTCCTGTCGTTTTTCTTCCTCAGATTTTTCCTTTTCCTGCTCAGGAGCCGCTTGCTCACCTGATAGTTTGACTAGATTGACTAAATTACCTTCAACTTCTTCAACCAGGGTAATAACTTTCTTAATAATCTGGCCAGTCAGATCCTGAAAGTCCTGAGCCATAAGTACATCGTTAAAATTGCCTCTGATTTTTCTTGAAGAATCAGCGCTTTCCTGGAGGAAATCTCCCAGGCGCTGACTAAGTTCGCGAAACTCATTGGCACCAAGCTTACGTTGTACAAATTGCTGCCACTGTTCTTGTAGCTCACCCGCCTGGTTCTCCAGGCTTTCGCACATAGGCATCGATTCTTCAACCGCGTTCAAGGTCGTATTGGCCGCCTTGTCGGTCATGGAGATCACATAGTTCAGTCGTTCGCGCGCATCCGGAATTTCCTTGGCGGCGATATCTGAAATACGTGCGTCCAGACGAAAGCTGTTAAGGGCATCGTGTAGATCGCGCGTGAGCTTGCCCAGTTCCTGATACAACTTTGACTCGCCGGATCGGACCAAAGTCTCAAGACTTTGACGTGCCTTTGACTCATCGCCCGCTTCCATCTCAGCGAGCAATTCACGGGTTGTAGCGAGATTCTGCTCGGATATAACGTTACTAGAGTCCATACTGCGCGTTCTCCGTGCTTCGCCTAGGCTTCAATGCGTTCAAAGATCTTGTCGATCTTTTCTTTCAGCGTTTGTGCAGTAAACGGCTTGACGATATAACCATTAACTCCCGCCTGCGCGGCCTCCACAATCTGCTCACGCTTTTGTTCGGCAGTCACCATCAAAACGGGCATTTCTTTCAGCTTGGCATCGGCACGCACGGCCTTGAGTAAATCGATCCCCTGCATACCGGGCATATTCCAATCGGTCACAAGAAAGTCGAAATCACCCGCCTGTAGCATCGGCAACGCCGTGACGCCATCGTCCGCTTCCTGGGTATTAGTAAAGCCCAGATCACGTAACAGGTTTTTGATGATGCGTCGCATGGTGGAAAAATCATCCACGATGAGGATCTTCATATTTTTGTCCACGTTTTCCCTCCAGTTGTTCACCGGTTCCTCATCAGCCGTATGACCCCCCCCGTACTTTGCGGGCGCAGACGCGGGTCCAGGCTGCTGTCCTGAAGATATATCGGCACAGCAAGGGAACACTTAAGAGATCGAACCGTAGTCGTGGAAGAGGCAAACGCCGCTGGGTTGCGGTTAGAGAAACTGGAAAAACGGGTTCCAGTAGAAAATCTGTGGAATGAGATCAGGGTTTGTTCGGCGTGGTACCGGCACGGTTTCCCGCGAATTTTATGCGCGGACCGAGCACCGGTGCACGCGGAGTCATGCACCAATGCAGCCCCGCCAAAACTGCCACCGTATATGCAGTTTTGGCGTCAGCCTCAAACAAGTGAATTATACGACATCAACAATTTCGGCCCGCTCACCCATCCTCGCCTGCAGACGAAAGACCGCCTGACTGTGGATTTGGCTTACGCGGGATTCGCTCACGCCCATGACCGCGCCAATTTCGCGCAGATTCAGTTCTTCGTCGTAATAGAGGGCCATTACCAAGCGCTCACGATCCGGCAGGCCGGCAATGGCTTCGGTAACCAGGCGACGCAGGTCTGCGTGCTGCAGGCCATCAAGAATTCCCGGGGCGTTGTCAGACATGTTATCCAGCATGGAATCTTCACCTGTGCCCATGTCTTCAAAGCTGAGGATCTTGTTGCTACTGGAGTCCTGTAAAATTGCATGGTAATCCCGCAACTTCAGGCCCAGGGCTTCGGCGATTTCATAGTCACGCGCATCGCGCCCCTGCTCATGCTCAATTTCGCGTACCGCCTCGGCCACCATCCGCGCCTTGCGGTGTACTGAGCGTGGTGCCCAGTCGTTTTTACGAATCTCATCCAGCATGGAGCCGCGAATACGAATACCCGCATAGGTCTCAAAACTCGCACCCTGGGTTTCATCGTAGTTTCGCGAGGCCTCCAACAAACCGATCATTCCGGCCTGAATCAAATCCTCAAGTTGAACACTGGCTGGCAACTTGTTAATCAAGTGACAGGCAATTCGTTTCACCAATGGTGCATGTTGAGCCACCACGTCGTCATAACCAGCCGTTTGAACCGCTGCATACATTGCAAGTCCACTCATGGCATCACCTCCGCATCGTGCAGATTTCCTTGAACCAAACGCTCTACAAAAAATTCCAGATGGCCACCTGCCGCGCGTGGAATCGGCCACTTTTCCACGCGTTCCGCAAGGTTACGAAACGCGGTAGCAGCCCGACTGCGCGGGAAGGCTTCCACAACCGCACGCTGCTTGCGCACGGCCTTAATCAGATAGTCGTCACGCGGGACGTGACCCATATAATCCAGTGCGACATCGAGAAAGCGATCCGTAACCTTGGTGATCTTTTCGTAGACTTCACGTGCCTCCTGGGCACTGCCGGCCATATTGGCCAGGACACGAAAACGGAACACACCGTACTCACGGTTTAAAAGTTTAATAAGCGCGTAGGCATCGGTAATGGAAGCCGGTTCATCGCAAACGACTACAATAACGTCCTGCGCGGCACGGCTAAAGCTCACCACACTATCGGCGATACCGGCTGCCGTATCCACCAGCAACACATCCACATTAAAACTTAGCTCACTAAAGGCGTGAATGACACCCGCATGTTGTGCAGGTGTCAGTTCCGCCATGTTCTGAATTCCTGAGGCGGCGGGAATTATTTTGATTCCTGCCGGACCCTCGACGATCACCTCTTCAAGTGTCGCTTTGCCGGAGATGACATCGTGCAAATTCGCCGCCGGTTGTATGCCCAACATGACATCAATATTGGCCAGACCCAAATCGGCATCCATAACCAGTACGTCCTTGCCGGCATTGGCCATGGCCATGGCCAGATTGACCGAGACATTCGTTTTGCCAACGCCACCTTTACCACTGGTGACTGCCACTACACGCACGGGTTTCGGCTGGGCGATACGCCGCAGTCCCGACGCCTGATCGGCAATTTGTGCTTCAGGCATGAGCATTCGCCACCATCCCGCTGACTGTTAAAGAAGAAGATTCGTCTTTCTGACGTGAACCGGTCTGCTGCATTATCGCCACGCTACGACTAACCAGTCCGTGTCCGCGTGCAACGTGCAGGTCTTCCGGTACGCGTTGTCCATCCGCCAGGTAAGCAATTGGCAGACGGTGTTCAATAGATGCCGACACGATGCCACCCAAGCTTGTGGTTTCATCAACTTTGGTGACGATGCAGGCAGTCGGTGACGCCTCGCGGCAGCTTTCAATAACTTCTTCAACCACGGCGCGCTGGGTATTGGCAGCCATCACCAGGTACGATTTGATCTGCTCAGCCTTGTTATTGAACATGGCAAACTGCTCACACAGTCGCATGTCACGCTGGCTCATGCCGGCCGTGTCGATTAACACCAGGTCCTTGTCCTGGAGCCCATATAAAATGTTGTGCAAGGATTCAGCATCCTTGGCAATATGCATGGGCACTTCAAGTATTCGTGCAAAAGTACGCAGCTGTTCATGACCTGCGATGCGATAACAATCGGTGCTCACCAACGCCACTCGACCACGTCCATGACGCAAAGTGTAACGGGCCGCCAGTTTGGCAATCGTTGTCGTCTTGCCCACACCGGTCGGTCCAATCAATGCGACGCGTCCGCCTTCGCTAATGATGTCGTCGCCGGTCACATTGACCTGATGGGCCAGTGTGCCAAGCTGCAAACGCCAGTTATGATCAATATCTGAATTTTCTTCGGCACGTTCTGCCAGTCGTTTTGCCAGCGACGGACTCAGACCCAGAGCAATCAGTCGCTTGAGCATGCGTGTGCGCATCGGGTGTTGACGTGAAGCATCACTCCAGGCTAATCCGGATAGTTGGTCCGTCAACAGGGAACGTAACGTTTTAAGTTCGCTCTGCATGGATAACAGCGTCGGCTCCTGTGCCCATATATTGCCGTCACCGGCAACTGCGGTCGTCTCGTGTTTTGCCGCCGCACGTTGAATTTTCTGCCGGCCTGGACCGGAATCCTGGATGTTGCGCGAAAAGCGGATATCGTTCATGGCTTCTTCGCGATCGCTGGTCAGCGTTAAATCCGGTTCCGGAATCGAGTCCGCGCCACCGACCAGGCTTTCGTCGTAATCCGTTGCCGCCACAATTTCGGTGCCGCCATTCACCTGGGTGTTTGACAGAATGACTGCATCCGGACCCAATTCTTCACGTACCTGGCGGATCGCCTGGCGCATGTCACGAGCATGGTAGCGTTTGATCTTCATCGTTTCGTATTAACCCTGAAAAGTCCTGCAAGTCATGGGTACGCCCCTGTCGGTGCCGCCGTTGCGGCCATATTTAAATTCTGTTGTTGTCCCACCGTTGCGACAATTTTTATCTGTTTGTCGCTCGGTATTTCGCTGTAGGACAACACGTTCATTCCCGGCACCGTATGGCGAACAAAGCGAGCCAACAACGTACGTAATCCGGCTGAAACCAGAAGTATCGACGGGTGTCCGGCCATTTCCTGCTGGCGGGCAGTTTGCAGTAATGATTGATGCAGCCTTTCCGCCAGTCCCGGCTCTACGCCTACGGCGCCGTCCGATACCTGCATTGACTGATGCAACAACTGTTCCAGCTCGGGATCCAGGGTGATAACCGGCAGCTCGGCCGCCATGCCATTGATTTGCTGAACAATTAGTCGGCCGAGGGCCACGCGTACGGCCGCGGTCAGGGCGTCAGGGTCTTGACTCCGGGTACCCTGCTCCGCCAGTGTTTCGGCGATTGTCCTCATATCGCGTATGGAAACCCCTTCGGCAAGCAGGTTTTGCAACACCTTCACGGCCACGCCCAGCGGTACCGTATCCGGTACCAGGCTCTCGGCCAGTTTTGGCGTGTTGCGGGCCAGCAGGTCGATCATTTGTTGCACTTCTTCATGCCCCAGCAGTTCATGGGCATGGTCCTGTATCCGTTGGCTGAGGTGGGTCGCAATCACGGTATCCGCATCCACCACGGTGTAACCCAGGGTCTGTGCTTGTTCGCGAGTGCCTGGATCAATCCAGAACGCCTCCAGGCCGAACGCGGGGTCTTGGGTAGCAATACCTTCAACCGTACCGAATACCTGACCGGGATTAATCGCCATGTCCTGGTCTGGATGCACCTCCGCTTCCCCGACGTTGACGCCCATCAATGTGACCCGATACGCGTTAGGAGCAAGCTCCAGATTGTCGCGGATATGCACCGCGGGGATCAGAAAACCCAGCTCTTGAGAAAGTTTTTTACGTACACCTTTGATGCGTGCCATGAGCTGTCCACCCTGGGTTTTATCCACCATCGGGATCAGGCGGTAGCCCACTTCAAGACCGATGGCATCCACCGGCGTCACGTCATCCCAACTCAGGTCACGTGCTTCCGGTGCAACCTCGGCTTCTTCGCCGGTTTGTTCCGGTGCCTCTTCGGCGGTTTGCTGTTTCTTAAAGATCAAATAGGCGCCGACGCCACACAGGATCGCCAGGCTGAGAAACGCAAAGTTGGGCATGCCCGGAATCAGGCCGATAAAGCCGAGTATGCCGCTGGTAACGGCCAGGGTGCGCGGATTGCCAAACAACTGCTTCAATACCTGCTGACCCATGTCCTGCGAAGTAGAAACCCGCGTAATGATGATACCGGCCGAGGCTGCAAGTAACAGCGCCGGGATCTGCGCCACCAGACCGTCACCAATGGTTAACAAGGTATAGTTACGTGCCGCCTGAGCGAAACTCAAATCATGTTGTGCCATACCGATGGCCAAACCACCGATGATATTAATTATCAGAATGAGAATGCCGGCTACCGCATCGCCGCGTACGAACTTGCTGGCACCGTCCATGGAGCCATAAAAATCGGCTTCCTGACTGATCTCTTCGCGCCGGCGACGTGCTTCATCCTGATCAATTATTCCGGAATTCAGATCCGCATCAATCGCCATCTGCTTGCCGGGCATGGCGTCCAAGGTAAAGCGGGCGCTGACTTCCGAAATGCGTGTGGCGCCTTTAGTGATAACAACAAAGTTGATAATAACGAGAATCAGGAACACGACCATACCGACGGCATAGTTCCCACCAATAACAAACGAACCAAATGCCTCTATGACGTTACCCGCGGCATCAGGTCCGGTGTGGCCTTCAAGCAGAACCACGCGTGTTGACGCCACGTTAAGCGCCAGACGCAACAACGTCGTCACCAGTAATACTGTGGGGAAAAGTGCAAAGTCCAGCGGTCGCAAACTATAGACCGATACCAGCATGATCACGAGTGCCAGGGAAATGTTAAAGGTAAACAACATATCCAGCGCAAACGGCGGCATGGGGACAACGATCATCGCCATCATCACCATCAACAAGATTGGTGCGCCGAGCCCACTTAAACGTAGGAAGCGTGAAGCGCCGGTTGCTGTTGTCGGTCCTGCCATTTTTGCCTATATCCGAATTATTTCTCGTACCGGAAGTCATCCGGGATTGGTAAGTCCTCGAAATCACGCGGTGTCGCGCGTTTCGCTGCCGTTTGCTGTTTTAACTGGAAGACGTACGCCAGGATCTGTGCGACCGCAAGGTAAAGCCCCGCCGGGATCTCCTCTTTCAATTCTGTAGTGTGATACAACGCCCGTGCCAGCGGCGGTGCGGCCAATATTACGACATCATTGTTCTTGGCGACTTCCCGGATACGTAAGGCAAGATGGTCAGCACCCTTGGCCAACACCACCGGTGCGCGCATGGATTTTTGATCATAGCGTAAAGCCACCGAATAATGATCCGGGTTGGTAATGACGACATCGGCATTGGGCACTTCTTCCATCATGCGCCGTTGGGCGAGTTCACGCTGCATGCGACGCATTTGTCCACGAACCTCAGGATTACCATCAGTTTCTTTGGAGTCGTCCTTCACTTCCTGGCGCGTCATCTTTAGCTGGCGACTGTGTTCCCAAAGTTGGAAGGGAATATCGATAAGCGCAATAATAATCAACGCACTGCTCGTAATTAGAAATGACAACAAAATAAGTCGCGTTGCGTGTACGATTCCCTGTTCCATGGGTTCGGCGCTCAAATTGAAAAACTCATCAAGATAGCTGTTAAGAAAGGCAACGGCCACCGAGCCAATCAGTACAAACTTGCCCAGCGCTTTGAGCAACTCCATCAAGCCACGCGCGCCAAAGACCCGTTTCAGACCCTTGATCGGATCCAGTTTCTCCCACTTGAAGGCCAGTGCCTGAGAACTAAAACTCAGACCACCTAGCATGATCGAGCCCACCACTGCGGCGATAACCATAACAATCAGAAATGGCGTCAGAATCGAAAGCATATCGTTAATGCCCTGGCTGGCAATAACCGGTAGTGCCATGGTGTCGAACAAAACATTGCGCTCAATTCTAAGATAGCGCTCAAACACCATCATCATTTCACGCGCCATGCCGGGCCCCAAAAAGGTTGCGGCCGCCACAGAAGACATCAACACGAGCATGGTACCAAGCTCGCGCGAACGTGCGACCTGCCCCTTGTCTTTCGCCTGTTGGCGTCGTCGGGGTGTCGCTTCTTCTGTTTTTTCCTGGGCGGGATTTTCAGCCATGTGTCTTTAGCCTCTTAATCCCAGTTGACGTACTAGCTCATACGCCGCATCAAACAAGGATAGTGCTTGCGGCGTCACGCTGGGCAAGGTCGCAAAAATAACGCCAAAGCCCAACATCATGGTGATTGGAAATCCGACCGCAAAAATATTCAACTGCGGAGCGGCCCGGGTCATTACACCAAACGCCAGATTCACTACCAGCAACGACGCAATTGCCGGCAGCGCGATAACGACCGCGCCGGAAAACATCGTGGCACCCCAACTGACCAGTTCCCAAATATCCTGTGGCAACAATCCATCAACCGCGATGGGGATTGTGGTGAAACTCTGTACAATAATGTCTATCAAAATTAAGTGTCCGTTTACTGCCAGATAAACCAGTGTTACCAAAATTAAATACAACTGGCTGAGTACTGGAACCTGCGCGCCATTTTGCGGGTCCACCATAAGAGAAAAACCCAGCGCCATCTGCATAGCGATAATCTGCCCACCAGTTATCACGGCATTAATAACAATTTGAATCGCCAAACCCATGGCGACACCAATCAATATCTGCTGCACGATAATCAGCACCGAGTCCGCGCTGAACAGTTCCACCGCCGGGACAGGCGGCAAAATGGGCAACACCACCGCTGTCAGCGCCAGAGCCATAACCACCCGCATGCGCACCGGGACAGATTGCGCACCAAATACCGGCGCGACCATAAGCATTGCACCGATGCGAAAAAGCGGCCACATCAAGGTGCCTAACCAGGCAACAATGTCAGCGCCCGTATAACTCACAACTCAGCCAATCAAATACGGAATGTCATGGATCAGCCCGGTGGTGAAATCCATTATCAATCTGAGCATCCACGGGCCGGCAAAAATCAGCGTAAAAAGCGTAATAATGAGCTTGGGTATAAAGCTCAATGTCATTTCGTTAATCTGAGTTGCCGCCTGAAACATGCTGACCAGCAGTCCCACAACCAATGCGGGAATAAGAATCACAACCAACAACAACAGGATCACGTGAAGAACGTTCTGAAATATTGACAGTACTGTGTCAGGGGTCACTAATAAATCTCCCGGCGAACGGATTCTAAACGTAAAAACTTGAAGCCAACGTTCCAATAATCAGGTTCCATCCATCAACCAGAACGAACAACATGATCTTGAATGGCAATGAAATAATCATGGGTGACAACATCATCATACCCATGGACATCAGAACACTGGCGGTGACCAAATCGATAATCAGAAATGGAATAAACAAGAGGAATCCGATTTGAAATGCTGTCTTTAGTTCGCTGGTTACAAAAGCGGGCAATAGCACACTGAACGGTATATCCTTTTCCGACTCAAACTGCTCTTTACCCGCGATTCGGCCAAACATGCTGATATCTGCTTCACGCGTCTGGCCCATCATGAACTCGCGAATGGGGCCGCTTGCCTGTGTGATTGCATCTTCAAAACCCACCTCTTGCGCCAGATATGGTTTGACCGCGGTGGTGTGAATTTGCTCAAACACCGGCGCCATAATGAAGATCGTCAGGAATAAGGACAGACCAATCAGGATTTGGGTGGAGGGGGTTTGTACCAGGCCTGTGGCCTGCCGCAGTATGGAGAGCACGATGATGATTCGAGTAAATGAAGTCATCATAATTAGTGCCGCGGGCAACAGTGTCAGCGCGGTCATCAACGCGACTATCTGAATCGACACGGTATAGGTTTGTTCGCCCGCCGCGCCGGTGGTTACAGAAACCGCGGGCAAACCAGGTTGTGCTAACGCCTCTGTTAGCGGAAAAAGAAGAACGACGGCAACCGACAAAAATGTTCGCAACGTCGCGCTCAAGATTTCGGCTCCTGCTTGTTGAGTACTGCCGCCAGCTTTTCTGCAAATCCGCCGGACTGAAGCCTGGTGTCCTGCGGTGCTTCGATGGGCTCTTCCAGTTTATGTAACGTCCGTACCTGACCCGGAGCTACACCTACCAATAACTGTGTTTCACCCACCTGTAACAAAACGATTTTTTCACGCTGCCCCATCGATAAGCTGGCAATCACTCGCAGGGCATTCGGACCGATATTTTGAAAACGGCCGAGACGTCTAACCAACCAGGCCATACCGACAATGAGCAGCACGATGAAAAACAGTCCGGCGAACATTTGAAAATACTCGGCCAAACCGACAGGTTCGGTGAGTGTCGTAGCTTTAGGCGGGTGCTGATTTTCGGGCGACCCTGACCAGGCCGCCGTGGACAACAGTATCAGCACGCAATAGGCAAACGCCGATCGCAATGCAGAGTAAAGTTTCATTTCAGCTTCTTGACACGCTCTGCGGGACTGACGACGTCCGTCAGGCGAATACCGAATTTTTCGTTTACAACAACCACTTCGCCATGCGCGATGAGGGTACCGTTTACCAATACGTCAAGTGGTTCGCCCGCAAGACGATCGAGCTCAACAACCGAACCTTGATTAAGTTGCAACAAATTTCTAATGTTGATTTTAGTGCGACCGATTTCCAACGAAATGGTGACCGGAATGTCCAGTATGACATCAAGGTTAACGTCCTCTCCTGCCGGTGTATGTTCATCAACCAGATCGGTCAGCGCTGCAGCCTGGGCGGCGTCTTCACCGCCGGTGTCAGCGTCGCCCGACTCGGCCAGTGCGTCCGCCCATTCGTCCATCACATCGGACTCACTAGAATTCTCACTCATGACTTTTCTCCTGAAATGATCGCCGGCAGTAGTTGTTTAGTTGCTGGAGGCCGGATAGGCTCCTTGATTTTGACCGCCAGGTTCCCATGCGAAACACCATAGTTTGCGCGAAACATTGGGATTTCCTGGCTTGAAATAGAAACGGTGTCGGGCATGTCGATAGGCAGGATGTCACCTTCCTTAAGCTCCATCACATCACGCAATGACATATTAAGGTCGCCAAGCATTACTTTAAGATCGACAGGTGCGGATTTGATTTCCTCCCGCAAAGCGACGGTCCAGCGCTCATCCACCTCAGACCGATCACTCTGAACGCCGGCATCTAAATGCTGCCGAATTGGTTCAATCATTGAATACGGAAGCGTGACATGGAAGTCTCCACCACCTCCTTCCAATTCGATATGAAACGTATTTACAACCACAACTTCCGTCGGGCTGACGATATTGGCAAACTGGGGATTCACTTCCATATTGACGAAATCAAAGGAAACATCCATCACTGGCATCCAGGCTTCTACAAGATCCTTGAATGCTTCCTGCAAAATCATGCTGATAACCCGGCGTTCGGTTGGTGTGAACTCGCGGCCTTCGATTTTGGTGTGGTAACGTCCATCACCACCAAAATAATTGTCCACGATTATAAAAACGAGTTTAGGGTCCAGCACGCACAAGGCGTTGCCGCGCAACGGCTGGATTTTGACAATATTCAGGCTGGTCGGTACAAAAAGGCTGTGCACATACTCGACAAACTTCATCATTTGTACACCGCCAACGGAAATTTCCGCGGTCCGACGCATTAGATTAAACAGGCTGATTCGAAATAATCGCGCGAAGCGCTCATTAATCATTTCCAGGGTCGGCATTCTACCGCGTACAATGCGATCCTGACTGGCAAAGTCATATTGCCTGGCGACACCATCGAACACACCGCCTTCATCATCAGTATCCACCGAACCATCGTCGACGCCATGCAACAGCGCATCAATTTCGTCCTGCGATAAGAGATCGTTGACTGACATTAGTGTTCCCTACTGCATTATGAAGCTTGTGAAATAGACCGCATCGATGCCGCTGGCACCGGTTTCTTTTTTCAGAACTTTACTGATTGCCTTAAGAATGTCGCGACGGAGTTTTTCCTTACCGGGTGTGGTACTGACATCCTCGAATTTCTGCCCGCTTAGTAACAACAGAATATTGTTACGGACTACCGGCATATGTTGTTCAAGCGCGTCCAATGCGTCCTGATCGCGCGACATGACCTGGATCTTGATCTGCAGGAAGCTGGCCTGACTCTGCTCCTCGAAATTGACGATAAATTCAGGCTCCAGGGCAAAATACTGCGCGGGTTTTTTCTCTTTCGCTTCGGCTTTCGCTTCTGACTTTTTTCCTTTACCGCTTTCCGCCTGTTCAGCGCTGTCATCACCGCTAAAGGCACCTGTCAGGTATAGCGTGGCACCAATCGAAAGCCCGATCACCAGGATCGCGCCGACAGAGATCATGGCGATTAGCTTGCCCTTGCCGCCCTTGGCCGGTTTCTCTTCGGCCAGTTCCAAGTCGTCTTTGTCCGGCATTCCGCCTGCTCCATATTCAAAAATTGGTTTTGCAACACCAAGTGCAAAACACATGCCACGCATTACTACGACTGCAATTGGCTATGAATCAGGAGCTTAAAGAGGTTAAGGGCAGCGCGGTGCCAAGATTTTGACTGGGAGATGTGTCGACAAAAAGGCGGCACACTGGTATTCAGTCGTGCCGCCGGGTCGATTAGCCCGCGGAATAAACATGGGAGAACCCAGGATCAGACGCAAACCGCGTCTATCCCGGGCCTTTGGTTCCGACCGTGATGAGGTGGTTTAGGGCAGAGTAAAGAAGTTTTCGCGGTAATGACGAAGTTCGTCGATGGAATCGCGCACGTCATCCATGGCGAGATGGCTGGAAGTTTTGTTATATCCACTATAGATCCTCGGAGCCCATCGTCGGGCCAGCTCCTTAAGCGAACTGACATCCAAATTTCGATAGTGAAAATAGGCTTCCAGATCGGGCATACAGCGCGCCAGAAATCGACGATCCTGGCAAATACTGTTGCCACACATGGGCGATATCCGCGGTGGTACGTACTGTTGCAGAAAATTCAGCGTCATCTGCTCAGCATCACCTTCGGTGAGCTTACTCTCCTTAACCCGCTTCGTGAGCCCGGATTTTGAGTGCTGCCGCGTGTTCCAATCATCCATTCCATCAAGAATCTCTTTTCGCTGGTAAATAGCCAGACTGGGACCCTCCGAGACGATACGAAGCTGACTGTCAGTCACAATCGTGGCGATCTCGATAATATAGTCACTTTGTGTATCGAGACCGGTCATTTCCAGATCGATCCAAATCAGGTTGTTGGAATCCTGCGCCATGAAGTTTCTTTCCCTTTTGGTATTTAGGTGAGCTTGCCTTGCATTCTATCAAAGGCTACCCTGCCTTGCCGAGATAACGCGTCAGGCGGGACCTGGAGCCACAACAGATGCAATTTTTCACAACATTTTTCCTGTTTACACTGGCGGCCTCGCTGGGTCTGCGTTTTTGGCTCGCTCGGCGTCAGTTGCGCCACGTACAGCGACACCGCGACCAGGTTCCGGAATCTTTTCGAGACCGAATTTCGCTAACGGATCATCAGCGGGCTGCTGACTACACCAGCGCGCGAACCCGGCTCGGCAGCCTGGAGTTAATCTGGGGGGGAATCCTGTTAATCGCCTGGACCCTGGGCGGCGGCCTGGAGTTGCTGGATACCGCCTGGCGCGCAACCGATCTGGGCCCGGTGGCCACTGGGATCGGCTTTACCCTGGTGGTCATGTTAATTGGCGCGTTGTTGGATATTCCGTTCGATCTGTACCGCACTTTTCGTATTGAACAGCGCTTCGGATTCAATCGCACCAACGCCGCCACGTTTGTTGCTGACCTGCTCAGGCAGGGGCTGCTATCACTGCTGGTTGGCGCTCCGTTGCTGGCAATCATGTTCTGGCTGGTTGAAACGCAGCACGATTCGTGGTGGCTTTGGGTCTGGCTGGTGTGGATGGGCTTTAGTCTGCTTATGATCTGGGCCTATCCGGCAGTGATCGCTCCACTTTTTAACAAGTTCGCGCCGCTGCAAAATCCGTCGCTAAACACGCGTATCGAAGGCCTGCTTGCGCGTTGCGGATTTAAGAGCAACGGGGTATTTGTCATGGATGGCTCAAAGCGCAGCAGCCATGGTAACGCCTACTTTACCGGTATGGGCGGCAACAAACGCATCGTATTTTTCGACACCTTGCTGGAGTCCTTGTCAGATGACGAAGTTGAAGCCGTTCTGGCCCATGAACTGGGCCATTTCAAGCGTCACCACATTCGTAAACATTTTCTCGCCATGGCGGCATTAAGCTTACTCGGCCTGGGCATCCTCAATTGGCTAATGCATGAACCCGCGTTTTACTCGGCGCTCGGAGTCAGCCGACCCTCTGCCTATGCCGCCTTTGTGCTGTTCATTATGATCGCTCCCGTCTTTATGACCTTTATCAAACCCGTGTTTTCCTGGCTGAGCCGAAAACATGAATTCGAGGCCGATGAGTTTGCCGCACGCACCAGCGGTGGAGCCGATCTGGTTCAAGCACTGGTAAAACTGTACCGGGAAAATGCCAGCACGCTCACGCCCGATCCCTGGTATTCTGCGTTTCACGACTCTCACCCGCCGGCCCCGGTAAGGATTGCGCACCTTGCCAGGCTAACTCCCGACTAATAGTTTGAAACCGATTTTACGCAAAGGAGGCTCACATGAACGAACTAGCAGGTAAACACTGTCGGTCCGACGTTAGCCCGCTGTCCGAAGGTGATGCCAAGCAGCTGCTTGCAAGCCTGGATGACTGGACGCAGGGATCGGACGGCAAACAAATTCAACGCGAATTTCATTTTAAGAACTACTATCAAACTATCGCCTTTGTAAACGCACTCGCCTGGATTGCACACCGGGAGGATCACCATCCAGATCTTGGCGTCCACTACAACAAATGTAGCGTCCGTTTCAGCACGCATTCGGTGGGTGGTTTATCAGAAAATGATTTTATCTGCGCCGCAAAACTGGATGCTCTGATCCAGAACTAGGGAATATCCAACAAATTTCTTGTTTGTCACTCCGGTGAATGCCGGAGTGCTCAAAAAATAGCTAGCCGCTGGATTCCGGCTTGCGCCGGAATGACGGGTGCAGTAATTTTCACAGTGCTCCCCTGGTCCTTCTTTTTAGCCCTTCCCTACGGCTGTTTCAATTTACGATCGGTAGTACAATGACGGCATGGCCAAACGTCGTCTGAGCAAACGCCAACAATCAACGATCAGGCAAAGACAACAAGCCGTACTTGAGGGTTCGACTCATAGCCAGGCTCATCTCGCCGGCACTGTTGTTGCCAGCTTCGGTAAAACCCTCATGATAGAGGATGACGATTCACGTCTGTTGCGCTGCAACGCACGGCAAAATCTGGGGCAAATTGTTTGCGGTGACAAGGTAGTCTGGGAGGAGTCGACACCGGAAGAAGGTGTGGTGGTGGCGGTGCAACCGCGGAATAATCTACTAACACGCCCCGATACACAGGGACGGGTACGTGCCGTAGCCGCAAATATCGACATCCTGGTTGTTGTTACGAGCGCCGAGCCCGCCC
Organism: uncultured Ectothiorhodospiraceae bacterium; assembly: GCA_947259765.1. Taxonomy (GTDB): domain Bacteria; phylum Pseudomonadota; class Gammaproteobacteria; order CAMYNG01; family CAMYNG01; genus CAMYNG01. The sequence continues at coordinate 15,009 of CAMYNG010000004.1, read as the reverse complement.
TCAACACGTTCTTGCTGGACCAATATCTGGTAGCCGCAGAGACGCTGGCGGTTGATGCGGTCATTGTTTTCAACAAGTCCGATTTGCAAACTGAAGAAGCTGCAATCAAAACCCAGCAGCAACTTGAAGCTTACCGAAAAGCGGATTACCCCATACTGTATACCAGCACCAAAACAAATCGTGGGATCGATGATTTGGCCAAGGTATTAACCGGTAAAATCGGAATTGTTGTTGGGCTGTCGGGCGTTGGCAAATCATCCTTGATCAAGGCGCTGTTACCCGACGCTGAATTACGTATTGGCCAGATCTCAGCCGCATCGGGTCAAGGTCGCCACACCACCACGACAGCTCAATTGTTTCACCTACCGTGCGGTGGCAACATCATTGATTCTCCCGGAGTGCGACAGTTTGGCCTGGGACAGATTGACGTCGAAAAACTCGCACAGGGATTCCGTGAGTTTCACCCGTTTCTTGGACAATGCCGGTTTCGTGATTGCCGCCATCGAGACGAACCGGGTTGTGCAATTACCCATGCCACAACCGAAGGGCGAATACCGGCGCCACGGCTGGAGAGCTACCAGCGCATGCTGGACGACGTCGAACAACGTCAAAAGTGAAAATAGATCGACGCGTAGTATCAGTTGATGGGTGTAAACGTAGGGTTGCTCGACGGCACGGGTTCTGGTTTAGGCACTTCCCGCGGCGGTGTGACAGGCGCAACCGGTGTAATGGGTGCGTCAGGAGCGGGCGCGGAGGAAATAATGCTGTTGTCCACTTGCCGTTCCGGTAGACCGATGTCCTGCTCGGTTGCCCGATTCAGGACAATGATGCTAATACGTCGGTTCACCGGGCTGTTAGGTTCGGCCTTATTGAACAGCACCGAGGAACCCAGGCCCACCACACGTCCGATCCGGTCGGCCTGCATTCCGCCGGTAAGCAGCTCACGACGCGCGGCATTGGCACGGTCAGTTGATAATTCCCAATTACTGTAGTCCTTACCACGTGAACTATAGGGTGTGGCGTCGGTATGACCGGTAATGCTGATACGGTTTGGACCCACGCTAATGGTACTGGCGATCTCGTGCAGAATATCGCGTGTGTACGGTTTAAGCTTGTCACCGCCAAGCGCAAACATTGGCCGATTTTCCTTGTCTATGATCTGAATGCGCAAGCCCTCCGAGGTGATGTCCAGAAGTAGCTGGTCCTTAAATTCCTTCAAGGCTTCACTGTTTTCGATTGCCGCTTTCAGCTCTTCCAATAATTCGTCAAGCTGGCGTTTCTCATCTGCGGCAAATTTTTTGTCTTTATCGCTTTGATCGCGCTTCTGCGTCTTCAGCGCTACATCACCTTTCACCACGTTCATTGCACCACCCAATTTAATCATGCTGGTGCTTGCCCCGCCCGGACCCTGAATCGCCGACGGATTTTGAAAGAAGTCGGAAATGGCCTGTCGTTGTTCGCCGCTGGTGCTGCCCAATAACCACATGAGCAGAAAGAATGCCATCATGGCAGTTACAAAATCCGCATAGGCGACCTTCCAGGCGCCGCCATGATGACCATGGCCGCCCTTCTTGATCTTCTTGACGACTATCGGTTGTTTTTTTGCTTCTGCCACGGCGCTCACCGAGCATGTCAACAGGGACTACTTGCTCTGTTTGACGTACTCTTCCAGTTCCTCAAAGCTTGGCCGGACGTTGCTGTACAGCACTTTGCGGCCAAACTCGACGGCAATCTGTGGGGTGTAACCGTTAAGAGTTGCCAGGATGCAGACTTTGGCGCACTCAAACAGTTTGCCTTCTTCTTCAGCCTGCACGCTCATCGCCGTCGCCATGGGTGAGGCAAAACCATAAGCAAGCAGAATTCCGAGAAACGTTCCCACCAATGCAGCTGCAATGTGCGCGCCGAGTACTTCAGGAGGCTCGGAAATATAGCCCATCGTAATAACAACACCCATAACTGCCGCAACGATACCAAATCCAGGTAGACCGTCTGCTACGGTTTGCATTGCACTGCTTGGTAACCCGGATTCGTGGTGGTGAGTTTCAAGCTCCACATCCATCAGCGCCTCAAGTTCAAACGCATTCATATTGCCCCCCACCATTAACCGTAAATAGTCACAAATAAAGTGCATTAGGTGATGATTCTTGGTCAACTTTGGGTACTTGTTGAAAATTTCGCTTTGCTCGGGTTCTTCGATATCGTTTTCCAGTGCCATCAGGCCTTCCTTGCGGGCCTTGGCGAATAATGCGTACATTAGAGCCAACAACTCCATGTAGTGAGCTTTCTTATATCTGGACCCCGCGAGCAACCCGGGCGTGCCTTTCATTACCTTGCTGATTACAGCACCTGGATTGGCTATAACGAACGCGCCCAGTGCACCGCCGGCGATGATCAATAGCTCAAACGGCTGAAAAAGCGCCGCAAGTTGGCCGTGCGAGAGTATATACCCGCCAAAAACGGAGCCAATTACGATGGCTAAACCAACAAGGAGTTTCATGAGTAACTTATTTCCCTTTCTTTATGTGTCTTTAGCGGTTTTGACTCAGGAAATATCGTCCCCTCCCTGATAAAACTTGAGGTTCGCGAACCCGCAGTTTCGCGTGTACCTCTTGGTTTGGGCGCTGCGCACTATTAAAGTAAAAATCCAGTCTACCGATAGAGGTTTTGGGTCAACACGGCTTGGTCATGTATTTTGATCCGGGCTGGCGGGAAACGGCGAGACCCTGCGGATGAACTGATTTTCAAGATGGCACCACAACTGCAACAATGGGTTAAAAAGCTCGGTCAGCGCCCGATTCCGATTTTGGAGCGCACCCTGATCGGCCTGAATACGCTTTGCAAGGACGAAAACATTCCCGTTCTCGACTTGGCGCGCCTGGCGGAAAAAGACCCGGGACTCACTGTACAGTTGTTACGCGTAAGCAATTCCAAATCTCACGGACGCCTGGGCTCAGAAATCACCACCGTGCAACAGGCCATAATGATGTTGGGGACGGAACGGTTTCGAAAACTGGCCAACGAAATTCCCACGGTTGAAAAAACCTTGCAAGGATCCGCGCGCAAACAAATGTTGGCCACGTTTTCGCGTGCCTATCACGCCGCAATACAAGCCACGGACTGGGCATTGAAAAGGCGCGATATGACGCCGGATGAGGTTTTCGCCGCAACCCTTTTACACTTCATGGCAGAAATGGTCTTGTCATTGTATGTACCCGATAAGCTGCATGAAATTTATACGTTGAGGGATGAGGAACACGTTGCCTCCGCCGAGGCACAATACGTGGTGTTGGGTTTTACCCTGGATCAACTGTCACAACTGCTGGCAGCGGAATGGAACCTGCCACACTTGGTTACTGAGGCATTGCAAGCCGAAAATGCCAATCTGCCGCGCTCCTACGGAATTATGTTGGCCGTCCAACTGATCCGTGTCGGCCAATATAACTGGTTCGGGGAAAAAGCCCTGGAAATCGAGCTTGCCGCCGCTGACTGGTTGGATACGCCAACGGATACACTTGTGAGCGAGGCTCATCAGTTGGCGGCTGAAGTGGCGCGTGAAACAGTTTTTCTGGATGCGGTACCTGCAGCGGTTCGTTTGATCCATCCGATTCTCCCCTACGCGGAAAAACCGTCAGACATCCAGGAAGATGAAAGCGAGGTCGGTCTATGTCTCACGCCACAGATTCACATTCTAAAACAGATTTTTGATGAACTCGGTAAGAGTGACGTAAATGGAAACAGTGCACATGAAGTGATGCGGCTGACACTACAGGGCATGCATGATGGAATTGGACTTAACCGTGCTGTTTTCAGTGTGTTAAACCAGGAAAAATCTGCGCTAATTGCGGGTGCGGTGGCGGGCGCTGACAACGATCCTCTTTTCAACCGCTTCCAGATTCCACTGGGGAAACCGCATTTGTTCAGTCGCCTGCTCGAACAGCAACAATCTATTTGGTTAAACGAAGAAAATCACGCAAAATTTTTGCCCCTGGTGCCTGATGAAATCCAGCACCTGATTGCGACAAAAGATTTCTTTTGTATGTCTATTCATGCCAATGGTAAGCCGTTTGGGTTGATTTACGCCGACCGGCACACCAGTTCTTGCCAACTGGATAAAACCAGTTACAAATATTTCAAGACCTTGAGCACTCAGGCCGCCCGTGCAATCCAGGAAGCATCAAAACTGTAGCGTTGTGTTTGAAATTCCAACTTTCAGACTTCCTGCCGACCGCTGAACGCGTGTGACAAGGTACTTCCATCTATGAATTCCAGTTCACCACCAATTGGCACGCCGTGCGCAATACGCGTAGCCTTTATACCGTGCGCACTGACCATTTCGGCAATGTAATGAGCAGTCGCCTCGCCTTCAACTGTTGGATTGGTAGCGAGAATTACTTCTTTAATTTCCCCCTCAGCAAGCCGCCGATCCAGTTCGTCCATGCCAATTTGTTTCGGTCCGATCCCATCCAAGGGTGACAGGTGTCCCATCAAAACGAAGTACACACCGCGAAATCCGGTTGCCTGTTCTACTGCCTCAACATCCACCGGTGCTTCAACAATACACAATAATTCCCGGTTGCGCTTTACATCGGAACAAAGATCGCAGATGGATTTTTCGGTCAAGGTCCGGCATTGCGCGCAGTGTCCTATCTGATCCATTGCGGCCGTCATCACTTCGGCCAGACGCCGTGCACCCTCGCGGTCACGCTCAAGCAGGTGATACGCCATTCGTTGCGCGGACTTGGGACCAACGCCGGGCAAAATACGCAGCGCTTCGAACAACTGACCGATAAGCGGACTAACAGCCATACTGCAGTAATCCAGACGTCGTTATCAAAACGGTAATTTGAATCCCGGCGGCAGATTAAGCCCCGCACCCATACCCGAAAATTTTTCCTGTGTTGTGGATTCGACTTGCCGAACAGCATCGTTTACGGCAGCGGCCACCAGATCCTCCAGCATATCCTTGTCATCGCTTAGCAGACTATCGTCAATGGAAACGCGCTTAATGTCATGCCGTCCGGTCATGACAACACTGACGAGGCCACCGCCAGACTGCCCGGTGACCTCCATGTTCGCCAGTTCCTCTTGCGCCTTTTGCATGTTGGCCTGCATTTGCTGGGCCTGTTTCATTAGATTTCCCAGACCACCTTTCATAATCCTGTCCTCCCGATTGTTGAGAATTCCGCCATCAGTCTGTGGGCCGTACCGATCCAGGCCGAACTGTTGCATCAAATGTATCCATCAATGTTTTGACATTGTTGTCCTGTGCGATATTTTCTTCCGCTTGCTCCTGGCGCTCGTTACCGAGACGCTTGGCTAACGCCGCCGGTGATTCAATCGTGCCGTCGCCGGCAACAATTTGTACACGCAACGTGCTTTCGTTACCTGCCTGAAGTGCCTCCTGTAAGCGCGTTTCCCGTTCCTTGGTTTTCAGGTGCGCACATTCAGGATCTAACGCAAGTTCCAACGACTGCGCATCGCGTTTTACGAGCGCACAATGCATTGCAAGTTGTTGGACTACCCCGGTAAGGCCCAACGTCGCCAGCAACTTCCGCCACTCATCCTGTTCACTTTGTTTAGACTCTGTTGCTACAGTCTTCTTTGTAGACTGCGAAACTGGCACAGGCTCCATCACAGATTCCGGCTTCGGTGCAGTCACCTTCTCTGTTTTTTTGTCCGCAGGAGTTCGCTTGGCGATACTCTCTTGCTGCGACTTGCCAACATCCGGAATTCCCGATTCTGCCGGCTCAGCACGAAAAAAGGCCAACATGCGCAGCAAGGTCATTTCAAGCCCGCTACGAGGCTCCGGCGCCAGCAACAAATCTCGTCGGCCGCTTACGGCAATCTGGTAAAACAGTTGCACGTCTTCGGGAGACAGGTTTTGCGCCATAGCATCAAGCTCTGCCTTGTCTCCCATCGCCTCGTTATAGGCATCCGGAACCTGTTGCAATACGGCTATGTAGTGCAGTGCGCTGGAAAGTTCAGTCAGTACGCTACTGAAATCGGGTGCCGCTTCGGCAAGATCGTGAACTATGGCAAGCACCTTTGCCGCATCGCGCTGCTCAAGCGCGTGCAGTAATTCATAAATGTGGCGCTGCTCAATTGTGCCAAGCATGGCCCGCGCATCGGCATCCTTAACGCTGCCGCCACCAAATGCGATAGCCTGGTCGAGTAAGCTGAGCGCGTCCCGCATACTACCTTCAGCCGCGCGCGCAAGCTGTTTTAGTGCCGCGGTTTCGCTATCGATCTTTTCCGCATCCAGGATATGCGCCAGATGTTGTTCTATCTGCCCGGCAGCCAAACGGCGCAAATTAAACTGCAGGCAACGGGAAAGAATCGTTACCGGTAATTTTTGTGGATCGGTTGTGGCTAACAGAAATTTAATGTGCGGCGGTGGTTCTTCAAGTGTTTTCAGCAGCGCATTGAAACTATGGTTCGACAGCATGTGGACCTCGTCAATGAGATACACCTTGAATCGGCCCCGGCTGGGTGCGTACTGGACGTTATCGAGAAGCTCGCGCGTATCTTCGACCTTGGTGCGCGAAGCCGCGTCCACCTCGATTAAATCGACAAACCGGCCCTCATCAATTTCCTGGCAGGCGCTGCATTGGCCACAGGGTGTGGAGCTGACACCTTGTTCACAGTTGAGCGATTTGGCGAGGATCCGGGCGATGGTTGTCTTCCCCACCCCCCGCGTGCCGGTGAACAGAAAGGCATGGTGCAGACGATCATTGTCCAACGCGTTGATCAGCGCCCGAAGCACGTGCTCCTGCCCCACCATGGCGTTGAAGTCCCGCGGACGCCATTTGCGCGCTAGTACCTGATAACTCATTGAAAAATAACGTACGCCTTGAAGGTTAAGACCAGCAAAGGCGACATTCTAGCCGGATAAGCAGCAAGGCACTAGAGAGACTGTAGGCAGATTCACTCAAGTCCCTGAATTTCCACCCCTAGAAACTCGCCCCTAGCCCCTTGATATAGGGAGGCAACTCACGCCAGCCACACCCCGGCGCCCGAATCCACCGCTGCGGCTGCTCCCTTCCAGGCCTGACCGGGTTCACGGCTTATCGTCGCGAGGGGACCGACGCGAGTCACCATTAAAATCAGGGACGAGGTGCGAGTTACGAGGAAAACCCGTCGTGAACCAATGACTTCACAGCGGCTTGGTTTGATTTGCCTTTCCTCGTGCCTGGAAACTCGTACCGCGTCCTTCACAAAGACAAAGGGCCTTTTCCAAAGGCCCTTTGTCTTTGTGTATGGCGGAGAGAGAGGGATTCGAACCCTCGATACGGGATTACCGTATACACACTTTCCAGGCGTGCTCCTTCAACCACTCGGACACCTCTCCCGGGCAAACGGCCTATGACATCAAGTTCCCGACCGTCGGCGAGCGGCAAGATTAAACCAGAACCCCTCGCTGCGCAATGTCCCGGCAATCCACCCTGAGAGCCCGCAGATGAAAACAGCGTCGGCCTGACATACAATCACCACGACACCCAGCTGGGGAAATGCATGCCCGACTCCAATCCATCCGCTTTATTATCGCTGGACGAACACCTCAGCAAAAACAGTACGCCGTACGTCGATCCTCTCGCCCGTATCAACTGGCAAGCACTGGAGCAGAATCAGTATTGGCTACCGGAAACCGGCCTGTCCCTTTATGGTTCGCCGGCCTATCAACGCCTTTCCGATCCACAACGCCGGCGCCTGTCCCAGTTTGAGTTCCTGCATCTGGTCTCTGCCGGTCTGTGGTTGGAAAGTGTGTTCATGCTCCGAATCAGTCAATCACTTGCCAACGACAGCTCATCGTCGACACTGACAAGCTATCATTTACACGAGCTTCGCGAGGAAGCCGGGCATAGCCTGATGTTCCTGGAACTGATCCAACGGAGCGGCCTGACCCGACCTGCAAACCGGTTTTTCAAGCTTCGTTGGGCCAACCTTATCGCCCGTCATGTACCGCTTAACTCATCATTTTTCTGGGTAGCAGTACTGGTGGGTGAAACGCTGCCGGACAGCTTTAACCGGTATATTCTTCAACACCGCAGCGAAGTTTGTCGCACCATATACGACATAACGCACATCCATGTTGTGGATGAGGCACGTCATACCAGCCATGCTGAAAACATTCTCAAGCTGCAACTTGAAACGCAATCATCCTGGTATCGGTTCGGATTACGACCGATTATGAACCGGGTGATCAAGCAGTTCGTCGATGCCCTCTTCTATCCAACCGCTGAAATCTACGACCTGGCTGGACTGACCAACAGTCGCAACTGGGAACTGGCGGCAAGGCAAAACCCCTACCGGCAGCAATTGGTCACAACACTCACGCGCCGTGCACTGACGTTATTGAAAGAACTGGGAATCGGGATTGGAACGGAAGAACAGATATAAAAGCAAGACCGTTAAAGACTGGCTGAACGTGCCTCGAAAACCGTAAAGTCACGTTTGGTCATCCAGATATCCCCAAGTCGCAACAAGATTCGCACGCCATTTGCACGGATCAGTTTAAGCGGAGTACCGGTTGTATAACCGTATTCATGTAAGGAAATCACCTGCCAACGGCCCTCGAAGTCCTGCATGAGAATTACAGGTTTACCTGTTTCATCACGAACCGCAACGTGGTCCTGTGCCAACGCCGCCTCAGCATGTTTGGCCATACGAATTACACTGATCTCAGTTTGATGATCAACAGGACGTTGGATACGACCAATAAAACCCATCAATGGCGAACTCAGGCTATCGCTGGGTTTAAACGCCGTTAACTGTCCAACTTGCAGGGGGCTGGTAAACCGTCCGGTTTCGGTCGCGATCAAAAGCCCGCCGGTGGAAAAGTTGAGTATCTTCCACGGCACCGACGCAAACGGCGGGTGACTCTCCGCAAGCTGTATTGACTTGGCTTGTATTAATTCAACATTTTGTGCCGATTTTTCAAAATTGTCTTCATCAGGTTTTGCAAATCCGGAAAGATTAGTGAAGCAGGTCGCAAAGCCGAAATGAACCAGCACTTTCTCGGTGCCAAACACCGAATGTCGAATATGTTTACGTTCGCGACGTTGTAATGCGAGCAATATCATTTCCAAAATTGGGATACGATCCTGCTCCCCCAGACTTGCCAGTGCCGGAGACAGTTTTCCCTCATCAACATTATTTAAAAACATCATATTGGCGAGCGTTTCATGCTCTTCTACAATCTTGTTAAGCAATGCAGAAAAATCAATGCGCAATGCGGGCGCCGGTATCGCATCGCTGCGTTTATGAAGTGGCGGCCCGTCGTTTCGTAAAAACGTGACTAAACATCCCGGTTTAAGCACTTCGCCGCTATCCTGCTCGATTATGAGTCCGTTTTTCTGTTCTTCAAGGTAAGCGTCCGAGAAAAAGAACAACGATGCCGGCCAGGTTATAACATCAAGCACGCCAAACAGCTGAACTGATAGATACACCCGTCTCAGCGTACTCTCCTGCTCGCCGGCTTGTATCGCCTTCTCTTTCGAATCCACAACGCCTATCAATGTCATCATATTGAATTTGTCATCGATAGCATTGTGCAACAGCATGGAAAAGAAAACTTGGTTACAATCCAGCCAAGCGGCGCGCGGTAATTTTTGGTAACGCAAAGCACGCAGACGTTGTTCAAGGCGAATCAGCTCAAGAACACGAAAAGCCCAGACCTTTAGCTCAGAGGCAACAGATTCAAACCGCGAACGACTAACGGAATACATGCTTGTAAACGCGTGCTTGTACGCCGTTGCAACCTCGTCCACCACCTCAATAGCGGACTCCAGAAGACCTTCTTCTACCTGGTTTTCCTTGGGCGCATAAACTTTGGCTCGTTCATGGTAGATCTCATTAAGCACGGGATAAATCAGGCCAAAGATAGCCGTCGCCAACGCGATACGTTCCTCTACGTCCAGGGTTGTCTTGTTTAGCTCTTCAAGTGTTTGTCCGGCTTCCTTGAGTAGTTGCTCCGGGAACGGCTCAAGATCAGAAAGCCGTTGGATTAATGACTGACCTGAGTCACCAAGAGATTCATAGGGTTTGTAGGCGGCCGGTAGTGCCGAAAACTTCAATTCGAACTCACTTAGATCGTCATCGACATCTCGATCCTGGACTGTTTCTTTAACAGTTGCGCTAGCCGGTTCTGGTTCCTGCTGCGGTTCTGGTTCTAGTTCTGGTTTCAATTCCGACTTCGGTACCAGTTTCGATTCTGGCTCAGATTTGAGTCCGGCTTGAGGTTCAGGTTGAGGTTTCGGCGCCGCATCGTGCACAGTTGGTTGTGATTCGGCCGGTGCATCAGAAGCAATTTCAAAATCAGAGTCAGCCGCAGCACGATCAACCGGTGCAATTTTCATCTCCACTGAGTCTTGTGAACGTTTTGCTGCCAGTTTCGCAGCGCGCTCCATCATATCTGCGCTACGTGACCCTGAAATTTCAGCTTCTTGTTCACCTGCGGTCGGCTGCTCATCAGGCAAGCCTATTTTAGCAACCTCTTTGTTTAGTTTTTTCTTCTTACTGGTTTTCTTTTTCGCTGCCGTGGCGCTCTTTTTCTTCGCAGCTTTCCTGGTTAATCGCTTGGCCGCGGCTGCCTTCTTCTTGCTGGATTTGTCCGCCCCCGTGCTGTTGAGGCGTTGACGAATCTGATTTCGCTCTTCATCGGAAATTTCCAGCTGAAAGACACTAGAGTCCTGCCGAACAATAAACTTGCCCAATTGATCGAGAAAGGCTTCGTCAATTGATTGAGGATCTACGGTGAAACGATCGATATGGAGGTTGTGGTAGTTCCTGATCTCCACACGAATTGTTCCGGCGTCGATATCCGCGACGAACTGGAAGCTGACCGGGACGTGATTGTCAACGCGAAAGCGTGCGGAAGTTACGTTATGCCGACTATCCTTGTACTTGTTGCAGACATAGGTCAGCCTTACGGAGTTGAGGTATTCTTCAAGGCGATCGATATACAGTTTATTTTCAACATCGAACTCAACGCGGCCTTCGCCGATACATTCAAAGGAAAAATCGATTTTCTTCATGCCCTCCATACTGTCGGCACGAATTTTATAATCTTTCTGCTGAAGCTCTGAAAGTGCCGCGTAGGTCTTGATCGGGTAAGACACGCGGATTGAGCTATCTACGAAATTCAGTTGTTCAACAATCTCCGAAAGATAGCTGAACAATTGCACCATTTTCGGCTGAATGGACTCACGGAAGACATCATAACGCGCTTCCTGGTCCGCCTCGGCCCTGGCGACAATATCTCTCTTTTGCTCGGCTTGTTGTTTTAATTCGTCGAGAAGTCCCACAACTCCTCACCTCGACTGTGTATGGCTTCATTTGTAACTTGTTATTTATAGCATGTATAACATGAAGCCTGCTGAAGAGAAACTGGCTGTTGGTATTAGTCCGCCGGCACGGCGAAAACATTTAACTTTTTGTTTTTTAAGTATTTTTTGTGGTTTTACCTGACGCACAAGGCGCCTAAATGGCCCTTACCCCGCTACCGACAACTTCTTCAGCGGATTTCCGGATGAATCACCGCGTCGAACGAGGCAGGCCGCGGCGCCCCACTCGGGGCGCTCGCTGCCATACTTATTCCTCACATTTGAAGTGCATGGTGACTTTGTAGTCATCCGAACGGTCATTTTTATGCGATGAGCCGGTTACCCATGCCATGGCGACATCGGTCGCCCCCACCTCCTGCTTTTCCTTCTTATCTACGCCCTGATATTTCGAATCATGGCTCATAGCGACAAATTCCTTTTTCTTCTGCTTGCAGTAGTCTTCGGCGTCACGTTCTGCGTTTTTGTACGCATCGTCCTCACGCGAATCCGTAGACACCATGTCGTAGCTGCCATCGGCCCGCGGCATGATGGAGGTGTGATGTGTTGCCGCGCACCCGGAAAGGAAAATTCCCACGCCCATGGATAATGCCAGGTAAGTTCTATTGTGAAGCTTCATGTTTGTCTCCTTATATATGGTTAACTTCGAGCCGCTTTTTGCGGGACTCGCCATTGAGACGACTCAGCCCCCTTCCGGGTTACAATTTGGCAAAAATTTTTTAGTGTTTATTTTCAACAGGTTATACTGCTCTCCGATCTCTGTAAAATTCGACTAATTGCGCTTTCGGGTAACACCATTTTCCGCCAATCCCCGCTTGTCTTTCATGCCGCATCGGCTAGTATTGAAGAAGAATTACACGCAGCAACAAGTAGTTAGGAATGCTCGCCCGCCGCATAGCTCAGGGACTCCAAATACCACACTATTTTGTCGCGACGAACGGATTCATTCCCATGACGAGCCCCAAAACCAAGCCCATCGACGTCAGCAAACTCGATATACCTCTGGAACGCGATATCTTTCTACGCAATCTACTCCGGGAATTATCAGGAACACTGCAGGACGTGGTCGGACTCGAAGAGGCATCCGGCTTCATTAGCGTTGTTGGCCAGAGTATTGGACGGCAGCTCAACCATGAATATCGAACGGCCCTCGGCACAACAAAACTGGATCGCAATCAGGTTGAGGCCGTTTTGGTGGATTTAAAGGATCGCATTCAAGGCGACTTCTTTGTATTGGAGAGCGATGATAAAAAAATCGTACTTGGGAACCGTGCTTGTCCGTTCGGCGACAAAGTTCAAGACCGCCAGTCCCTCTGTATGATGACCTCAAACGTTTTTGGCAGCATCACGGCCGACAATCTGGGATATGCCCGCGTAGTGCTCGACAAAACTATCGCCAGCGGTGCACCTGGCTGCCAGGTCACCATTTATCTCAATCCGTCCCCAGGATCAAAATCAGAGGAAGGCCGAGAATACTTTCAAAGTGTGTATGAAGAAGAATGACTCCTGAACAATTTCGCAGTCTGGCCAGACTTTTACCTGAGCCCAGTTTTCTGATCTCCATGCAGGGAAACATTTTATCCGCTAACCGTGCCGCCGACATTATCGTTGGAAAAAGCCGCGAAGACCTTTCGGAGTGTAAAGTTGCCGATTTTGCCAGCACGCCTGAATCGGAATTAAATGAATTCTTACGCATGTGTTCTTCGTCATCCGAACGCATCGTGGGCGCAATCACGTTTCGGTTAAGCGATGCATCAGAACTTCCATTCCGATGCGACGGCGGCCTGCTGCAGCGCAGTTGCGAATCCGAGCACGCTACCATCTTTCTACGTTGCACTCCCAGGCACAACGCGAGCAGTGGGTTCGTTGCTCTGAACGAGAAAATCGATGAATTAAACAAGGAAATTCGCGAACGCAAACGAACCGAGGCGGCGCTACGCCGCAGTGAAAACCTGTTAAGTGGTGTAATAGAGAATGCAACTGCTGTCATTTACATCAAAAGCATTCAAGGCAAGTACATTTTTGTAAACCGTCATTACGAAGAACTATTCAACACCAAGCTAAACGAGGTTCTTGGCAAAACTGATTTCGATTTCTTCCCGGCGGAAGCCGCAGAAATACTTCGCATAAACGATGCTAACGTTGTCAATTCCGGTTCTGAATTTCGATGCGAGGAAATCATTCCCTTAGAGGACGGCAACCACACCTACTTGTCGATAAAGTTTCCGTTATTCAATGAAAACGACGAGTTATATGCAGTCTGTGGTGTTTCAACAGACATCACCCCGATGAAACAAGCAGAAGAAAAAATAAAAAGTTTCAACAAAGAGCTTGAGACACAAGTCAACCGACGTACAGAAGAACTTGTTCTCGCCAACAGGGAGTTGGAATCGTTTTCATACTCCGTATCCCACGACTTGCGTGCACCGCTACGCGGTATCGATGGATTCAGCCAGGCGTTAATGGAGGACTATTCCGCCCAATTAGATGACACAGGAAAAGACTATCTCGCCCGTATCCGGGCCGGATCGCAACAAATGGGGCATCTTATTGACAGCCTATTACAACTTTCAAGAATTACCCGCACCGAGCCAAAACCTAAAACAGTCAATTTAAGCGACATTGCGAGCAAGGTTATAGACTCGCTTTATAGTTCCGATTCTAATCGTGATGTTGAAATAAAAATTCAAATGGGAGTTCAGGTAATCGGCGATGAGAAGCTTTTACATGTTGTTCTGGAGAATTTGCTAGGCAATGCATGGAAATTTACCGGTAAAACGCCTCACGCTACGATTGAGTTCGGTCAAACTTCCGATAACCACGACCCAGTTATCTATGTTCGAGATAACGGAGCAGGGTTTGATATGCACTACGTGGAAAAACTTTTCAACCCCTTTCAACGCTTGCATAGCAGCAACGAGTTTGAAGGTACAGGAATTGGCCTGGCCACAGTGAATCGAATAATTCAAAGACATCGAGGACGAATTTGGGCCGACTCCAAAGTTGGCCAAGGCTCGACGTTTTGGTTCACTCTGAACGAAACCGATTGCGCCTCCCGAACTGAATACAAAGAAAACTATGTCACTGGTACATAGACCTAAAAGTTGCGCCAAGATCTTCAGTGATATCAAGAAAGATAGACCTGATCTGGCGGATCGTATCAAGCCATGAACCCCTTCTATCAACCCTCTGCAGGTCTTCATTCAAGCGGCAGAAAACGACCAGTTGGCACCGTGAGCTATCATTCAAACTCGGATGGTCAATAGCCGCCAACGATCCATAAATGTGGTGGCTGTAGTGTGTTTCACGAATAGCAGGATGGATTGGTTCAAATAGACGTGGCTTTCCCATGCCCGCATCTCCTTGATAGGCGAGTTTAGTGTGTAAGGTATTGAATTGTGAGCGTTTGCGTAATAGTAGGAAACCTTCCTCTTTTGTCCATATCAATATTGTCTATTGATATGATAACTTATTGATAAATAACAACCCTTGCGTACTAGGAGGACATTGCCCTCTTTGTAACAAGGAACGTTTCCGTCGAATAGTAGTTATGGTCTCAATAATCCCAGCATCTTGACGAAAAAATAATGATAGATAATGCAATTGAAACTCATTACAGGAAACTGGATGGCCGCCTTAGTAATGAGTATGAAGAGTTATACGAGTCATT
>CAMYNG010000003.1 GCA_947259765.1 uncultured Ectothiorhodospiraceae bacterium | reverse complement strand
CACTTTGCGGAAGGACAAAGGAGAGAGTTTTGAATCGGTTTTACAGTGCTTTTGCACATGCGTTAGTTTTGACTAGTTTGATGTTTTTACTGGTAATCCAAGTAACGGGCTGTACCAGCAACAGTTACACCGCGCAGGGGGCAGGTAAGGGTGGCGCCACTGGCGCTGTTTCCGGAGCCGTAGGCGGGCTGGTCAGCGCACTGGTTTTCGGCGGAGACCCGGTGGAACGCGCGGCACGCGGTGCGGTATACGGTGGGGCGGTTGGCGCAACTGCCGGTGCCATAGCCGGCAGTGAAGCAGACAAGCGCGCTGCGGAACAGCGCCGGGCAGAGACCGAAGCCGGGCTGGAAAAACTACGTAAGGATATCGGTGAGGACGCCTATAATGGGCTTGAGGCCCTTGCCGACTGCCGCCACGAAATATCACTGAAGCAGGCAGGCAAGGCGCAGCAGTCTGACAATCCGAATTATGCACTTGCCGGTTTGTGGCTTGAGGTGCTCAGTTACGCTGACAAGGGTGATAAGACACAAATCCGTTCCCTGCTGCCAAAGATTGTCGAAAAAGATTGGAATGTAAAAAGTGAAAGTCAGGCGGAAACGTCAATGCGCCAGGCGTTGAGCGAACTTAAAGTGATACGCAAGGAATACAACCTGCCTCAAACCTGTGGCCGTGGTGCGTAGCAGGATATGAATGTCAACAATGTCGAAGGGTAAACGCTCATCTGGCAAGTCTATCGATACCGCACGCCTTGAACGTGTGGTTGCCGACGCACGGCGTGATGCAGAACAGCGTTTAAAAGGCTATCGGGAACAGTCCTTGCGGATTCATCCCTGGATTTGTGGGCGCTGTGGGCGCGAGTTTACCCGCAAGAACCTGAGTGAACTGACCGTGCACCACAAGGATCATGACCACGATAACAATCCAGCCGATGGCAGTAACTGGGAAAACTTGTGTCTTTACTGCCACGATAATGAACATCAGCGTCACTTGGAGCAGGTGCGAGGTTACACGGGTACCGCTGAAAGCCCGAAACAATCAGCGACCCACAATCCGTTCGCGGGGCTGGCAGATTTGCTAAATAAGCAAAGCGATGATGACTAATATTGCCGGCTAATATTATCCATCAACTTATACCTGGTTCGTTAATTCCTCTATAAGCATCCTTATCGAATGCCGAGTAGCACCACGGGTTTTTCGTTTGAGCGAACGAGTCTCACCATGCAGGCGGAACATCCATCGCTCAATCATTCTGTGAATAGTTCACAAAACAGGAGTGCAATGATTACTGCTTCAATCCGTCGTTGTCTGCCATGCTTTTCCTGAAGGGGGTGGCGATCGCCGCTCAACATGCATTGTCTCAGGAGGAGAGGAAATGAACACTATCGTAAGTGCTTCGCAAGATAGAAAATCGACGCGATTCGCGCCGACACCCCATGCAACAAGCGCCTGTATCGCCATCATTTGGCTAAAGGGCGGGGACAAAATTTCCCTGCAAGAGAGCTTATTGGAAGAGTTGAAGCAGGCACGTGGTGTGGAAGATGCCAGTTTTTCACCAAGTCGGGCACATGTCATCGTTGTTCGCTATAAGCATGGTACGACTCAGGCTGGTGAGGTTCTACAGAAGATCCGTCAACATGGCTACGAGGCAGTGCTTGTCGGGTGTTGATGCGATTTTTGTGTGAGTAAGACCGCGCGAGCAGCTTGCCCGCGCGGAAGAGGCCTTGAATTTACTCCTGGTTCGGGTCAGAGTCTCTGGCAGGGATATTTGTGCCTACGGAGACGCCATGATTTTCAAACAGCTGTTTGAGCCGGATTCATCCACCTACACCTATTTGATCGCCTGCCCCGATTCCGGAAAGACAGTGCTGATCGATCCGGTACTCGATACGGCCGGGCGAGATGTTGCATTTATTCAAAAGCTGGGACTCACGCTAGACTATACACTGGATACCCATGTTCACGCCGATCACTTAACTGGCGCGCGGCGTCTTCGGGAACTCACCGGCAGCCGGATCGCCTATCCGGCGATCGATGAACTCCCATGTGTCGACATTGGCGTGCGTGAAGGTGAAGTGTTCCAGGTGGGCAACATCGAAGTCCATCCTTTGTTCACGCCAGGTCATACTTCCCATCATCACGCCTATCTAATCGAAAACGGGATCCACAAGCTGCTTTTCAGCGGTGACGCATTACTAATCGATGCCTGTGGGCGCACGGACTTTCAATCCGGGGATGCAGTGACCTTGTATCGCAGCATCCACGACAAATTCTTCAGTCTGCCTGACGAAACACTGGTCTACCCCTGTCATGACTACGAGGGTCGATGTGTATCGAGTATTGCCCAGGAAAAAAATCGTAATCCACGCCTTGGACAAAACAAATCGGAGGAGGAGTTTGTTGCGATAATGAATAATATGGAACTCCCTTATCCTCGCAAGATCGATTTTGCCGTACCAGGAAATGAGCTCTGTGGTGAGTGTCCGACCAATGTTCCGGAGAAGTACCGTGCGCCCTGTCAACGTGGTGATCAGGGTTAGCATTGGAACTTGGTCTGTTTGAAACAGAATTATTCGTTCATTTCTTAGTGAGTTACCTGGAATCGAACCGGTTAAGGCAATCGCGTGCCTTTCCGCGGTGCGCGCGATGACGCGTGGATTCGGTTACGATATGCAAGTGCCTACGCATCCGGATTTGCGGGGCAAAGCGCGGGCGCGCGCATTGCTGGACAAAACCTTGCAGAATTATACTGAATCGTGCTGATCAGATTGTTATGCATTGCTGCGGCCCGTCATAATATTTTCAAAACAGTTACCAATAGGACACAACAAAGATCATGGCCTGGGAAGCATGGTTGACAATCAGCGTAATTTTGTTGTGTTTCGGACTGATGGCCTCCAATCGCGTTCCGGCCGATATCTGCCTAATGGGTGGCGTTACGATCCTGTTAGTAAGCGGCGTCCTCACGCCGGGGCAGGCCCTGGAGGGCTTGTCCAACCAGGGAATGGTAACGGTAGGTGTGCTCTATGTGGTGGTCTCCGGCATGAAGGAGACCGGTGGCGTGTCCTGGCTTGCGCAGTCGCTCATGGGCAAGCCGAAATCCGTCGCCGCGGCACAACTGCGGCTTATGTCGCCGACCGCTGTGCTGAGTGCGTTTTTAAATAACACACCTGTGGTGGCCATGTTGGTGCCGGCAACCAATGAGTGGGCTAAGCAGCAGAAGTTATCTGTTTCGAAGCTTATGATGCCACTCAGTTACGCTGCCATTGCGGGCGGCGCATGTACGCTGATAGGCACAAGTACTAACCTGGTTGTGAATGGACTTTTGATTGACCAGACTGAGCACGCCGGCTTGAGCATGTTTGATATTGCCTGGGTAGCCCTGCCTTGTGCGATTCTTGTATTCATATATGTGTTGGTGACCAGTCAATGGCTTTTACCCGAACGTAAGCCGGTAATAAGCCGATTTTCAAATGTGCGCGAATTTACCACTGAAATGGTGGTCGAATCCGGCGGACCACTGGCCGGCAAGACGATAGAGGAAGCCGGCCTGAGACAACTGCCCGGATTGTACTTAATCGAAATTAATCGTGCCGGCCAGGTCATTCCCGCGGTATCTTCACAACAAAAACTACACGCTAATGACCAGCTCATTTTTGCCGGCATAATCGATTCGGTTGTTGACCTGCAGAAAATACACGGTCTTAAGATTGCGACAAACCAGGTTTTTAAACTCCAGACACCATTGGAAAACAGGAGTTTTATTGAAGCTGTGGTGTCCAACAGTTGCCCTCTTGCGGGTAAAAGTATTCGGCAGGGGCGATTTCGCACCGTCTATAATGCTGCGGTGATCGCGGTGGCGCGTAACGGCGTACGCATCAATAAGAAAATTGGTGATATCGTTTTACGCCCGGGCGACACGCTATTGCTTGAGGCTGATCCGGAGTTTGTCGAACAACAGCGTAATTCGCGAGATTTCTTCCTTGTCAGCCGCCTGGGCGACGCGGGGCCACCGCGGCATAACAAATTTATGTTGGCGTCAGTTATTGTTCTGGCCATGGTGGTGGTTGTTTCCGGTGGTTGGTTGAGTATGCTTGAGGGCGCGCTACTGGCGGCCGGTTTGATGATAGTCACGCGCTGTACCACCGGACGCGTTGCGCGACGGGCAGTCGATTGGCCAGTATTGATCGTTATCGGAGCGTCATTTGGCATAGGAAATGCGCTTTACGCAACGGGTGCCGCGCAGGCGATCGCGTCGAATCTAATAGCGGTTGCCGGGGATACGCCCGAAATGAGTTTGGCAACGGTTTTTGTCATGACGGCGGTTTTTACTGCGCTGGTCACTAACAACGCAGCTGCCGTCCTCATGTTTCCGGTTGCTATTGCGGTTGCCGAGCATCTGGGTGTGAGTTTCATGCCGTTTATCATAACGATAATGATGGCTGCGTCGGCGAGTTTTGCGACGCCGATTGGTTATCAAACCAACCTCATGGTGTTTGGACCTGGTGGATACCGCTTTCATGACTTTCTGCGTTTCGGCTTACCATTGACGGTGCTGATCGGATTTGCAACAGTCCTGATAGTGCCGCTAGTGTGGGCCTTTTAGTTGAGTTTAAGATGGATTTATCCGGCAATTTGTCTTGATGAGCCCGTCAGTTTTGCTACGATAGAACATTGTTCTATTTATTCTGTACTTCAGTTGTCTTATGAATAGTCACGTATCCACAATACTTGTTGTCGATGATGTCGAAGAGAATCGGGAGATTCTAGAACGCCGGCTTGGGCGTCTCGGTTACAACGTGGAATTGGCTAGCGATGGCCGCGAAGGTGTCGCGCTGATGCGAAATACAATCATCGACCTTGTTCTGTTGGATATTAATATGCCGGTCATGGATGGCGTGATGGCCCTGAAGACCATTCGTGAAGACACCAGTCTGGCCAACATCCCCGTTATAATGCTGACAGCTATTGATGACCTTGAAACAGCAATGAAAAGCCTGAAAAATGGCGCCAGTGGCTATATAACCAAGCCGTTTAATATGGATCATTTACACCAACAGATTGAACACTGTATTCGCCCCAAGGGGTGATATATTTTGATTCGCATGATTAAGCCATTTCTCGGCCTAATTGTTTTAATCCCCGCCCTCGGGTTTGCCGGACAGGCAAAGGAAAGCCGCGATCCCAATACTGGCCTGTTGTCGTGGAAAATTGAGGAACCCGGTCTTGGGATCCAGTTTATCCAGATGTTACCCGACTATGTTTCCGCATTGTACAGCTCGCGAGGCTTACCGCCCGAACTAATCAAGGGGATGGCGAAATATTGTGTTTTTGGAACCATTGTTACCAATGAGTCTGATCGGCAGCTTTCCTACCGTGTAGCGGACTGGCGCTATGTAACACCCGATGGCACTTCACATAAAGTGAAAACGAAAACGGAGTGGCTCAAGGAATGGCAATCGATGGGAGTTAACTATCGTTGGTCGATTTTGCCGGATGACCAGACCTTTGAGGCCGGCGACTGGAGTCAGGGGTTTACGACCATTCCTTTGCTGCCTGAAAGTACATTTGACTTAATTTACTCGTGGACACTAAACGGCAAGAAAAATCATGGTGAGATCAAAAATCTTCGTTGTGCGCCGGCCAAACCACCAATACCGTAGCCGAGTGCTATTTGCTGCGGTCACTCTGGGCTTGCTGTTGTTTGCCGGTACAGCGGCGGCACAGCCCGTGGCACCAGAGCTGGGTTACAAATTAAGCCGTCTGGCCACACCGGTACAAGCCCCCGATTTTGAGCTCAAGGATATGGATGATGAAAGCCATACACTTGGCAACCTGCGGGGAAAGGTCGTAATGCTCAACTTTTGGGCAACCTGGTGTCCACCCTGTCGCAGGGAAATGCCGTCTCTTGAGGCCGTGTATCAGGAATTCAAGAGTGAGCCGTTTGTTGTTATTGCTGTTAACGAATGGGAAACACCAGAACACGTGTTTCCCTACATAGGCCAGTTGGCCGTCTTTCCCAGCTTTCCCATATTGTTTGATAGGGATGGAAAAGTGTCACAGGCCTATGCCGTTAAAGGCTTGCCCACAACCTTTCTGATCGACCAAAAAGGCATGATCATTTATCGGGCCGTGGGAGGTAGGGACTTTAACCACCCTGAGGTCAAGAAGCTTATCCGCGAGCTTTTATAAATGCGCTTCCCGATTCGGGTTGCTCATCGACGGCATTAGTCTGACTATGGTCATTTCCATGCGGTAAACAAGGCGTATCCAGTGCCACCAGATTCGATGAAGTTTCTGGAAATGCTGAGAGTTTCTTTCGCTGATGGAAGCGCCGCGTCGTTTTTAATGTTTTGCAACTCTGCCAGAACCGAACCCAGTTTTAGACGTCTCTCGATACGATCCACCATTTCAAACATGACCTGGCTATCCATTCGCGTTGTTAAACGATTGAATCCGGCAGCTGCGATCATGGATTCATAACCACCAACGGAATGTGCACCGGCGATGCAGAGACTGTGAGCCAAGAGGGTTTGCAGTGCTGGTGGAACAGTTCTATTTATGACAATGTCTGAAACGGCCAGTCGACCACCCGGCGAAAGCACTCGCAGAAACTCACTTAATGCTTTTTCCGGGTATGGAAAAGTACATAGTGCACACTCGCAAAAAACAACATCAAAACTGTTATCAGAAAAAGGTAAATTTTCGACCCGAGCCTGAGAAAACGTAGGACGCAATCGTACCGAACCAGACTGACGATTTTGTGTGGCACGCTGCAGTAGAGTAGAAGACAAGTCGATCCCGGTTGCTTTCGCGCCGAATTCATCAGCCAGAAAATACGTTGTGTTTCCAGCCCCACAGGCAACATCAAGAACATGGGAGCCGGGGCCGACTGTGCTTAGATCTGCAAGTCGACGCGTAGTGTCTTCCCCGCCCGGGTGAAAAGAATCACCCAACAACATCGATGTCAGCGGAAGTTCATACAGGTTTGTACAACACGCCGTAAGCTGTTCGGATCTGGTTATCAAGGTTAGTATGCCTCACCTGTTTTATTGATCGTCCAGTCGTAATCATAGTACTTGACGGCATACTCAATTGCCGCCTGCAGATCAGTTTTCATGTCCACCGGAGCAACATCGATTATGTAGTCAATTATACCATTGGTTGCCGGTAATCCTCGACGGCGAAGATCATTGAGAAAATCATCTTCGTACCAGTGAAATATTTTTGACAATCGGAGTAGCTGTTTGGAGTGATCAACGTCGACGTTTTTTCTCTCGCTCATAAATTCTAGAGTTGCGTCGGTCAGAAAAGGTTCAAGCTCAGGTCCAGTCGGAAGTTCGGGGCGGATCACTGGACAACTGGAACTTGCACAATTGAGAACGAAGTGGGCTCTCGGGTCTCGCCAGCCTTCCAGAATTTTCTTATGTTCAATATCGTACAGGTTATAAACCTTACCCCCGACAATAAATCGAAGTTGATAAAAGAACCCATATCCTTTTACGAACTCGACTGGCGCTTTGACATCAGTAACACTGTCTAACGGCCAACGATCAAGAACAGCTTTAATAACGAGCGCATTGTATGTGTACAGCCAATAGGCTTTGCGATCATTTTCATCAGTGAACCGTTGCGGTGCATTTTCCGGGCTATAGGCTCCGAGTGCAGCAATATAGGAATTGAAAAGGCTCATCGCTTCCGCACTTTTTTGCCAGGAAGCGTAGTCAACGCTGCCGTTGCTCACGTATTTCTGCAGAAGCGTTTCGAAATTCTTGTGGGAAAAGCTATCCGTAGGAAAATCATCAGGTAAAGGTGAGCTGACTTCCAGTACCTGTACCGAGCCGCAGGCGCTCAAACCGAGCAGCGCAATCAGTGCGAGACCTAAAATAGATGTCCTTGCTAGAATGTGTTGCATTACAAATTTTTCTCCATGGTAAGCGGTTTCTGAGGCTGAATAGTACGCTCACGTTCTTCGCGTATCGGATCGAGTACGTTTTTCTCTAAATCATCTCGATAGAAGAGATTGTAGGTGTCGAACGGGATTACCCGCTTACCGTCCGGATGTACTATGTGTACGCAGGTCTTGCGTATTGAGCGCAAATCAAAATCGTGCGCATCGATGAACTGGACGATTAAAACACGAAAAATGTTCTCGTAGCTCAAATTGTCCAGGACGCCGCTATCACCGACGGCTTTCAGAAACTCGCTAACTGCTCCCGCCTGCGACTGCGGCGAATGGTGCGTAGAAAACAACTCAAACAGTTTTTCTTTTGTTGATGGGTCGTTTTCGTAGCTGATCGTGTTACGGGAGTTGTTCAGTAAAAATTCTTCTCCCACCAGTCCGGTCAATGGGATCGTCTTGTCATTTAATTTCAGTGCGTAAGCCATAGCAACGCTGTCCGCATGACACGGAACCGGAATGATGTCGTCTGGTGAAAACATCGGAGTTTGTTGCAAGATACGGCGGCGCACTTCAGTTAGGGTCATGCGGTCACGCTCCGCATTGAACCCTTCTGCATAGCCGTCCAACCGACCTGCTGCCTGTACTGGTTGAAAGGTAACTCCGCGAACGCAGGGTTGTTGCACTCCGAATTCGATGATCTCTCCCAGTTCATTATCATTGACGCCACGGCGTACCGTGACTACGAGCGTTGTCGAAATATTGAGCTCGTTGAGTTTGTCCAGGGCTTGCTTGCGTATACGCGTCATATCCGCACCACGGAGCAACTGGTGTACCCGTTGGTGAAAAGAGTCAAATTGAAGATAGATTTCAATATTCGGATAGCAATCCCTCAATCGCTCAGCAAATTCGGGCTCAGACGCAATGCGGATACCATTGGTATTAAGTAGCAGGTGTTCGATAGGACGAGATCTAACCTCGGCAAGAATTTCAAAGAACTGAGGATGGAGTGTCGGCTCGCCGCCGGAAAGTTGCACGATCGCGGGACGTCCCTCATTTGCAACGGCTCGGTCAAGCATCTGCCGGATTTGATCGAGACTTCGGTGAGTGGCGCGGTCCGGTCCACTTTCTGCGTAACAAGTTGGGCAGCGGAGGTTACAGTGGTCGGTAACTTCAATAATAAGTGTGCAACCGTGCTGCTCATGATCGGGGCAAATACCACAATCGTATGGGCAACCCCAACGTACCGGGGTGTTGCATTCAAGGACCTGTTCCGGGGCTTTGATGTAGACTTCTCTTGCACGGCGGTAGAACCCGATATCATCAGCAATCAATACTTTTTGAAAACCATGCTGCGGACAGCGCTTGTGCATCCATACACAGCCTTCCTGAAAAACAATTTTTGCGTCAACTCGCCGTAAACAATGTGGGCATAGCGAAATCGCCGTGTCATAAAATCGGTAGGGACGAGTTTTTGTCGCGATGTGTGTTTCCGCCACTTTAATTCCCTGTTAAACAGCAGGTGATAAAACGGAGCTCAATAAATGGTGACGATACTAATACCATATTCAATACCGGAATTTCTCACAAATGTCTCACGCCGTGTTTATAGACCTTGTGAATAATTCGGTAGGCTTTTTCGATCTTCTGGGAGGTTTACACCTGGCTCGCGACTAAGTGCGAACAAGATGTTAAATTGATGTTCAGATGCAGTGAACGTTATATTTCGGCGATCTTGAATCTTTGTATTGGCATAATTTGGTTTTTACTTGGAGGGAAATAGCATGGCGTCACCTGTTTATACACTTACCGTATTTTATGTTGATGGAACTCAGCAACGGTTTACCTTTCCTCAGCAAGCAGATGAGAATAACCTGTCCAAGAGAATAACGGAGTTCCGCAACTCGGATGAATTGCTAATTCAAACCAGTGAAAAAATGATTTTTATTCCATTTCAGAACGTTATGCGCTTGGAGATCGAACCCACCCCTTCCGTTTTTGCACAGAATGCGCTGCATGGGGCGACGCAAATCGACTAGCAAACTAATGCCGGATGTAACTTCGTAAGGATGAACTCCTTCTTACGCCCCGGCGTAAGTCGTGTTTCGGATCAGGAAAATGTGTCAGCTGTGATGCTGTCATACCAACCCACCGCATAGCGTGCTTCCTTCTCGCGAAAGTCTGCGTTAGCATCTTTTGGGCTGACCCCGCCCGATCCCTTTACTTTATATATACCTTTGTCCTTGCTGAAACGATATACGGCCGCAACTGAAATGCCGTAGTTTGGTGCGACCAGGCTGTAGCAAGTGTTGACGTAAGAGGGGTCTGGCATGGAAGTTCCGCCCAATGCCGAGACAATGGCTGCGGCACACACCTTACCCTGACTATTCGCAGCAAACCCGGATTTCGGCATCTTTCCTGCGATGGATGCATCGCCGATAACATGAATTCCGGCGTGTATTGTTGATTCGAAATCCCGCTGATTCACCGGACACCAGCCGTCGTTATTGGTGAGGCCCGCGCTGTGAACCAGGGAGCCGGCTTTCTGCGGCGGAATAAAGTTAACCACTGCGCCTTGGTGCTTGTCGCCGGATTCGGTGTAGAGGGTTCGCGTTTTGACATCGACGCGCTCGATGCGTCCACCCTCACCGCCAGCGACCCACTCGATCATGCCGGGATAAAGACTGTTCCAGCCCTGTACGAAAAGCGGCTGCTTTGAGAATTTATCCTTAGCATCAAGGATTAGAATCTTTGATTTTGGTTTGTGTTTTTTCAGGTAATGTGCGATCAGGCTCGCCCGTTCATACGGCCCCGGTGGACAGCGGAACGGATTTCCCGGCGGCGCGATGACAACCAGTCCACCATCGGGCATGGCGGTGAGCTGCTTTTGTAATATGCTCGTCTGCGGCCCGCCCTGCCAGGCGTGAGGCACTATCTGCGCGCCTTTGGCATCCAGCCCCTCAACCGCTGCCCAGCGAAAATCGATTCCGGGCGAGAGCACCAGACGGTCATAGGTCAATGTCTTGCCATTAGCCAGCTTGACCTTTCGGCCTGTGGGATCGATTTCGTTGGCTTTTGTATGCAGCACGGTGATACCGCGTTTGCTCAGGGCGCTGTAATCGTGACTGATGCTCGCCAGGTCGCGGACGCCACCGAGTACCGCGTTGCTGAACGGGCAGGTGACAAAGCGCTTGGCAGGCTCGACC
Source organism: uncultured Ectothiorhodospiraceae bacterium (assembly GCA_947259765.1). Classification (GTDB taxonomy): domain Bacteria; phylum Pseudomonadota; class Gammaproteobacteria; order CAMYNG01; family CAMYNG01; genus CAMYNG01. The sequence goes on along the minus strand of CAMYNG010000003.1, from coordinate 104,309 downwards.
AGGGTTCACCACCTACAACAACAACGCGTCCAGAAATTTTGGTTGTTTTGGCACTACTGGCCAACGGCCCGAGCATCGAAAGCGAAATACTGACGCCACTCGCGAGTTTGAGAAATTTACGTCGGTCAAGAGGTTTCATGTTGCCTCCTTATTTCCGGCTGGCGAAAAACTCGGCGATGAGCTGGATTTCCTCGTCGGAATAACCTTTTGCATGCCGTCCCATAACGGTTGAGGGGCGCTTGCCGGAACGAAATTCCCGCATTGAGCCCGCAATGAAAAGGGCGGATTTACCGTTAATGCTTGGGATTGCGCCGGGGCTTCGCCCATCGGTACCGTGGCAACCCGCACAGGAATTACTCAGCAAGGCGCCGCGGGAGATCGGTTCCGACAGGGCCGGGGGAATTGAAATCAAAAGAAAACAGACGAATAGCCAAATAGAAAAAAACAATCGAAACGACATTTGCCACCTCCACATTATCCCGTTAGGACAACACCGGGCCACCTAGCCGCTTAGGTTCGACACAACCACGAAATATTTTTTATACCCTACAAGTATAGATGAAATTCTACGTTTTGATTTCCCACCTGTTTGCTCGAAATTTCAATTTCGGCAAAAAGGCGATACCTACCCACCGGTTCAACTTCCTCGAACGCACTGAACGCTGCATGATCGAAAACACCGTCCTTGTTCATGGGTGCTAAGAAAACCTCCCGCATAAGTACTGGTGCATGTGCGGGACGGCTGAGGGCTTGTTTCTGACGTCATCACGCATGATGCCGCCATGGGCCTCTGTACGGCACAGTGAATTGTCTGGGCCCGTGTTTGCTTTCGGCAACTCCGGAGTTGGCAACAGGATCATCAAACCGATAGCAATCGCGTACGGGAGTTTCATAAAGGTAACCTCCCAAGCGCAGCGTGCGATTGGTTTACGGTTTACGTTTCACGGGCGCACAGGACTGCACGCAACCACTACTAAATGCTGGCACCGTTTTAAAGAATTATTATTCCTTTCGCTTCTTGTCAAAACAGGAAGGGGCGGGACAAACAACTGGGACATGAGCCACGTAAACAGCAAGCGGAGAAACGACTTCACCTATAAAGGACTCTAAATCAATTAGATACATGGTAAAATTTATGTTAATTCGAAACAGACTTATCAAGCATTTGAAATTCATTAATAAAGATTTTCCAGGGTTAAAATCAGCCTCGCCAGCCTTTTTTAGCTTGCCAAAACCGGTATACCTGCCCTAGCATCAAGGCCATGGCGAGTATCGAAAGCCGGTCGTATCCGGTGTATTTTCAGGCCTGTTTGCCTGACTGACCTTCACCGAATGAAAGCGCGAAATGAAAAAAAAGAATAATCAGCCACAACGTTATCTTGCCTCTGTCGCCGGTGATTTCTACGCAGAATGTCTGCGGGACGGTGAGTGTAATAACTGTTTCCTGCCCCAACTCGAAGCGCCAAATATCGTAGGCTACGCTGGGGAACACCCGCAAAATGGCCAGTGTTACTTCAAGCGTCAGCCGGAATCACCCGAAGAGCTACAACGTGCCTGCGAGGCGGTTGAGATGGCCTGTTGTGAAGGACTTCGTTATGGTGGTCGCGACGAAACGGTGATCGCCGCGCTGAAAGGTTTTAATTGCGACTACGTTTGAGTCGCCTGTTCAGAGTTGCGATTGCGCGACTCGATTGGATACCACTCGCAGTTACAGGGAGGACGCTGCTTGACCCGAGTGAGCCTTGCCGCCCTCCTGGCGGGTATTCCGTATCTGTTGGTGTCTCCGTCATTCGGCGCCGAGGGTTTGTCCCGTACCGCTACAGTATGCGAATCTCCCCGTCCCCAGGTCTGTACGATGGATTACGCGCCCGTATGTGGTTTGCGTTCTGACCAAACGACCAAAACCTATTCAAATGGCTGCTCCGCCTGCAGTGATCCGGAGGTTACAGGTTTCCTGCAGGGAGCCTGTGAACACGATGCGGGTCACGAGAAATAACAACGTCCGGGACCAGGCATAGCGTGGGGTTGAATCCTTTTCATCTGGCGATCCAGGTTCGGGACATCGCTGAAGCACGCAAATTCTACTTTTCTGTACTCGGATGCAGCGAAGGTCGAAGTAGTGACACCTGGGTGGACTTCAATCTTTACGGTCATCAACTGGTGTGCCATCTGAATCCCACGTTGGGGTCACGCGGTCAGGTAGCCACACATTCAAATTCGGTGGACGGGCATGGTGTCCCGGTACCTCACTTTGGCGTGGTGCTGGACATGGCTGACTGGCGGCAGTTAACGGACAGGCTGCGCGAACAATGTGTAGAGTTTATCATTGAGCCTTATATTCGATTTGAAGGCCAGCCGGGAGAACAGGCCACCATGTTTTTTCTCGACCCAAGCGGCAATGCGATTGAGTTCAAGGCATTTAAAGATATTGCGTCACAGCTTTTTGCCAGCAGCGACACCACAGGGGAGGCACGTTGAAAAAGATTAAGCACGAGGCGGAGTTGGTCAAAGAGGGCGTGCGCGTCATCATGATATACGCGCAGAGCAAAGGCGCGGTTAAGTTTGATGCAACCGATTCTGCAAAAGACAAAATCGAATACGCATATCGATTTCTGGTACACGAAAAACAGATTCAACCGCTTGCGCGGAACCAGGAGTCACAACAGAATTTCAAACACAAGATTGCGATCTGGATATCCAAGAAACTTCCTGAAGATCATCCTTTGTTGAACTAGCCTGAATCAAGCCGGCCTGAACATGCCTGCGCCAGAATCAAAATCCTTTCGTTTATCGGTCACGTCAATGTGGGCTCAACGTAAATACCGGCGAGCCATCATCTCATTCTCTGTGGTTGCGATTATTGCGATAGCGATCACATTCGTGCCCACTGTTGTTGCTCGTTATCTGCTTGCTCAGGAGTTGGCTGAATTAGGACTTCAGCAGGAGGGACTAAAAACGCTGCGTGTGAATTTGTGGACGCGCGAGGCCTGGGTTGGCCCGTTACAAGTAAATGTGCCCGGCAACGATCCCGCTCGGCTCAACGAGTTGGGTATAAAATTTCGTATTTCAGCGCTTTTTAAAAAGCGCGCCATGATCGAACATTTCGTTGTTCGTGGGATTAATGTGGTTGTTGCGCGTGCAGAGGACAATTCAGTAACCGTGAACGGTGTGGCCCCTGAGCAGATTTTTCCAAATGATGGACCTGAAGATCCCGAAGCAGCGGCGACACTCTGGGGTGCAGGGTTAGGCGAATTCGAACTGCGAGATAGTCGAGTTTTTTTTCAGGACAAAACCGGCGGCGTGCTGAAGGTCGAAGTCGAAAGTTTGTTTTTGGGTAACTTTAGAACTTGGGAGCCCGAGCGGCCAGGTACGTTCAGATTGAAGGCCAGGGTTAATGATATTGAGCTGGACTGGCGAGGAGATGCGCGTCCATTCGCGGATAATATCAATCTTGTCGTTGACAGCCATACCCGCGAGGCCAATTTACCCAGGGTAGCCGAGTTTACCGGTCCGTTCGGTCTCGACCGCCGGGCAGGTACTTACAACAGTCATCTGCGGCACGAAGTAACGCTGTTTGCTTCAGGAAGAGTGGAAGGCGAATCGAGTGGCACAATAAAACTTTTTGATGCAGATTATGCTCGTCGGGGACAGTTCGAAATTCAACTGGCCCAGGCAGATGTTGATCTAAGTTCCCGTTACGCGCTGACGGTACAAGGTGATTTAGAGGTTTGGGGTGAACTGACGCTGTCAATGGGAAAAGTTCAGGGGAAATTTACGGAACAGCGGAAATTTAATCTGCAAGCTGCGCAGGTGAAGTTTAAAGAGCTGCAGGTGGATTTGGGTCATGATCGCGCGTTACAGATTAAATCTAAACCGGAGTTTCAAATAGAAAACGGAAACTTCGACGGGCAAGTCCAATTGTCCGTAGACCGGATGCTTACTGTTCTGAGTTACCTCCAGTCCTTATCCGCTGAAGAGCCTGTTACGGCTGAGCAGACAGGCTTGGGTGATTGGTCCAGTGAGGACGTGCGCTTGCCTGAATCTGAAATTTCCGTTGCTCAACTTCAGGGCGCAGCAACTCAGTTCGACCTGTCCAGCTCCAGCGGGCTGGTTGCGCTCAAATTGGCATTGCGCAGCGATTTAGACGAAGTTGAAGTAAAAACAGCGGAAAGAAGTACACGAGTAAAGTCATGGCATAGCGAGCTCGAAGGCCTGAAACTGGCGTCCGGCGCCGGCAAGCTGAAACTCGATATGGCAGGACAAAATGTCTTTCTGGGAAACAAGCTAAAGGGCCCGGTGGGCCAGATGCAGCTTGATCGTGTTAAAGCTGATATCAACAATTTTGGCCTGGGTGTTGAGCAAGGCAAGACACAGCTGCGACTATCCGCCGAAGCCAACGTCAAAGGAACTCAATTATCCACATACGAGCTGGAAGGCTTACCCTCCAGTACGGCGACAATCGGATCGGTTAAGGCCGTCGTAAAAAACGCATCTCTAAATCTGGCTGGGCAGAAAACGGCCTGGCAGGCCCGGGCTGATGGGCGCGTCGATAAACTGGTGATGAAGTTTGCAAACGGCACGTTGGCGGCAGGCAAATTTAACCGTCTTGAGTTGCAGGATGCCGGCGTGGATCAGAATCTCAACCTGGAAACCCGATCCCTGACGGTGAGCGGCTTGGACCTGAGCCTCACCCGCCGCTTTATCGACAACCTGCGCGCCAGCATCAATCCGGAGCAGCCTGCTTCTGACAAAAAGGCAGGCAAAACACAGCACAGGAAAACAACAGTGCCACAAACTGATGGCAAGGATAAAAGTCAAAAAGCGCCATTCGAATTGAAGCTGGGACGCGTGGCGGTTGAGAACGGAGCCCGGCTACGTTTTGAAGATAAGCAGGTTGAGCCGCCGGTCACTCTGGAAACGATTTTCAAAACGGTTGAGTTGCGTGACGTGGATAGCCGTGATCCTGCCAAACAGGCAAAGTTGCAGCTGGAAGCGAGTGTCAACGAATTTACCCACATCGAACTTGGCGGTACGGCGTCAAACCTTGGACCAAAGGTGGACCTGAATCTGAGCGGTGGGGTGAATAACCTTGAGCTGCCTCCTTACTCGTCTTACGCGGTCGAGTTTGCTGGGGTAAACCTTGAAAGTGGGCAATTAACCACCACCGCCACTGCCACGGCAAAGCAGGGAACGCTTAGCGGAACAGTCGGGATCGATCTCGATGACATGAAATTTTCAGCAGTGTCAGAGGAAGATGCCAAACGGCTCGATGAAAAAGCCGGCTTTCCCCTGGAAACAGCCGTTGGCCTTTTACAGGACCCGCAGGGCCGCATAAAACTTGCATTGCCGATCAAGGGCACGGTTAATGCGCCAAGTGTTGATGCGGGCTCGGCAATTCGCAAGGCGGTTGGAAATACACTCAAGAAGATTCTTCCCAGCAATCTTTTCTCGTCGGCGGACAAGACAAAGGGCGTAACTCTGGCATCACTGACCTTCAAGCCCGGCACGACCAAGCTGGACGCGGCGGGCAAAAACTATGCAAACAGCCTGGTGGAGTTGCTACAAACTCATCCACGATTGTCACTCGATGTATGCGGTCGCGCAACGGCAGCAGATTTTGCGGAACTAACCGGGCTACCCGCGGTTGCTCCCACAACCGAGAATGCCGCTTCAGTTGCTCCACAAAAGGCCGAACGGGCCGTAAAAAAACGGGCCCGCCTGCTGGAAAAACATCAACAGAAATTGCGTGACTTGGCCGTTTCCCGGACCCGCGTGGTGCGTCGGTACTTAATTACCGAAAAAGGCGCCGATCCGCGCCGCGTGGCCGAGTGCCGGCCCGCGTTTAATGTTGATGACCTGGGTCCTCCGCGAGTCGAGATCAAACCGTAAATTCTGCTTAATTTTTCCTCGCAACGGGTCATTACGGCCGTTGCTTTAAACTGGGTCCATTGCCGTGTATTGTTGGGGTTTGCGATTAAAAAAACAGGGATTTAGACCATGTATACACGGATAGCTTTATTTATTGCACTTATTTCATTCGCTCCAGCGGCAATTTCGGCATCCAAAGCCGGATGGTCAGCGAGTATTAAGAGCGATATGGCAGCCGGCTGCGTTAAGTCATTGACGAAAAATGTCGTTGCCGGGGCCAGGCAACAGGCCGGTATCGCGCCATCTGAGCCGTTGCCGGCAGAGATGCAAAACGCGCTGGATACGCAGTTTGTACCCGAGTTTAAAAAGGCCTGTGCCTGTACGGTTGATAATGTCGCCAGCAAGCATGACTACAATGAGCTTGATGCTGATCCCGGAATCCTCATGCGAGCCGCGGCTCTTATCGGATCACCCAAGGGTTGTCCGTTAGATATTTAAGCATTCGACCATATCCGCAAACGTGCCAATTCAACGAGAGGCGCTGAGGTAGAATGGATATCACACCGTATCTTCAGTTAATGGTCCAACGACAGGCCTCGGATTTGTTTTTTACCACCGGCGCCCCGGTACAAATGAAGGTCGAAGGTACCGCAACTCCCATTACGAAAACTTCACTTCCGCCTGGTGTCGTTAAACAAATTGCGTACGAAATTCTTAACCAAAACCAGGTTAAAACCTTTGAGGAAGAATTGGAACTTGATACCGCCATTTCCGTTAAAGATACGGGGCGTTTTCGGGTTAATGTATTTAGACAACGCGGTGAAGTTGCCATGGTGGTGCGCTATATCCGCTGGGATATACCGACAATTGAAGACTTAAACCTGCCGCCTTTGCTAAAACAACTGGTTTTGGAGCCGCGTGGGTTGATTATCGTGGTCGGCGCTACCGGATGCGGTAAGTCAACTACTCTGGCATCAATGATTGCCTACCGTAATCGAATTAAAACCGGCCACATTTTAACTATTGAAGATCCCATTGAATTCATTCATCGGCATGACCAGTCTATTGTCAACCAACGTGAGATTGGCCTGGATACTAAATCGTACGGGAGCGCGTTGCGCCGTGCCATCCGTGAGGCCCCAGACGTTATAATGATTGGTGAAATTCGCGATCGTGAAACCATGCAGCAAGCGCTGGCGTATGCCAATTCAGGACACCTTTGCCTAACTACGCTGCACGCCACTAACGCGGATCAGGCTATCGAAAGAATTCTGAACCTGTTTCCCGGTGATTCTCAGGAACAGGTACGTATGGATTTATCGTTGAATCTGCGTGCGATCGTCGCCCAGCGATTATTAAAAAGTACCGACGGCAGACGCATTCCGGCGATGGAAATTCTGCTGGATTCTCCGTATGTTCGCAAACTGATTCGTGAGGGTGATATACATAAGCTCAAGAAACATATGGAAGAAAGTATCGAGGTAGGTATGCAAACATTCGATAATTCTCTCGCGAATCTGTGTTCGAGCGGCAAGGTGACACGAGAGGACGCGACTGCGGGCGCTGACGATCCGAACTACCTTCGACTTAAGCTAGGCCTTAGTGCCACGATCGTCTCGCCGGACAAAGAAGACTACTATATGTAATTCCATGAGCACAGCCGTTTGTTTTCTCATTATACGTTGAGATTTTTGTTGCTCGCCACTCTTGGCGCGTTCCTTGTTCAAGGGCACGCTAAAAAACCTTCCAATCCTTTTTCCTGGGACCTGAGCTATGCATCAGTATTCGATTCGCCCGCAGTTATAAAAAGCGATTCCGTTGCACGCTTTTTTCGCGATGCGGATAGTGGACGACTGGCGAACAAACACATGCAACTCCCTGCTGAGTTATTTCACGATATTGAAATCTCGAAGGTCAAAACGGCAATCCTGATCGACTATCGGGCCTTCTGGTTTAAGGGACATCGGGTTGCTCTCTTTTATGTGCGGACATCGGATTCTGCCTACGTCGATTTGTATGAGTCCAGTGGTGGTAAGCCCAGGCGAAGAGTTTTGGAGTTACCACGCTTCGACAAACTCGATCGAAAGCTGAAGGGCGTTAAACCGGAGTTTCCTATGTTCGAACACAAATTTAAATTTCCGCCGTATTTTATCTATTCCGGATACGTCGGCGTTTTAAGCCAATATCGAAATGGAACTTCAACCCAGATGTTACTCACCGCGGAAGATATTTTAAAGGGTGACATGAAACCCGGACGAGTGACCCGCGATGTGAACAAAGCCATGGGGATTCCGTGAGCTTTTGGGCTGTGGATACGTCACACGAAATAGATCGTACGGATACCCAATCTTTATTCATTTCCACCACGAATTGCGATGCTGACCACATATTTTGCGGTACGGGTCAAATATGCTCATCAAGGTGCAAACGGGGCATATGACGGTGAGAAACGAGAAGCTCGACATAAGCGGATATTCGCTGGTTTTGCTGGCCACGCTAATTGTGAATTCATGTGGCGGAGGCGGTGATTCCGAACCGCCTGCCGCCGCTGTCGCATCGTGCACCAACCTGGGCGGAGCGCTGGCAGTAAGTACCGAGCGCAAATTTCCTAATCTCACCTTTAATAGTCCACTCGGCTTGGTGTGGTCTGCAAATGGCGCGCGAGTTTTCGTGCTGGAGAAGAGCGGTCGGATTCTTTCCTTTGATAATACCGCCACGCCCGCCAACGTGGATGTTTTTGCCGATTTGACCAGCCTGGTTGATTCACGTGGTGAAGGTGGACTTCTGGGTATGGCACTGGAGCCGGGTTTTTCCAGCGGCGGTTCGGTTTACCTGTCTTACACCACCAGCGACGACCCGGTATCCAATAACGGCAGTAATTTCCGTTCCGTTATTTCCCGTGTGGAGACGGGTGTTGGTGGTGCCGAGTTGGATATTAACAGCGAGCAGATCCTGCTGCAGTTGGCACAACGCCGGTCCAACCACAATGGCGGCCAACTGGATTTCGGGCCTGACGGCATGCTCTATGTCGGCTTTGGTGATGAAGGTGGTTCAGGCGATCCATTTAATAACGCTCAAAATACCGGCAATCTTTATGGCGCCATGTTACGTATTGATGTCCGCCGCACCGATGCGCTGCGCGGCAAGCCCTACGCGATCCCAAATTCAAATCCATTTTCTGCCAGCGCGGATTGTTCTACCGGCAAGTGTCCTGAGATCCTGGCCTGGGGCTTACGCAATCCCTGGCGTTGGAGTTTCGATCGCATTAACGGTGAACTCTGGGCGGGCGATGTGGGGCAGGGCGCCTGGGAGGAAGTGGATGTTATTTTGTCCGGTAAAAACTATGGCTGGCGATGTGTTGAAGGAGACCACGATTTTAACCCGCAGGGTTGTGCGGCGGGGGGATTTGAAAAACCGCGTGCCGAATATACTCGCGCCGTCGGACAATCGATTACAGGCGGTTATGTTTATCGTGGTGCAGCTTTACCGGCCCTTGCGGGCGTTTATCTTTTTGGAGATTTCGTGAGCGGTCGGATCTGGGGTTTGTTTAATGCCGACAGCGTAGAGCCGCGATGCGATATGCTATCGGAGTCGGGTTTGAATATCAGCTCATTCGGACAGGATAGTAACGGAGAGGTGTTCGTCGTGGATTACGCTGGCGGCGGTATTTATCGCCTTGTGTCGCAATAGATCTTTGAATATGGCCCGGTCAGTCCTTTGGGCTGTCACTGGCTGGTAGAAGCCGAGGAATTCTCATCGGAGTCGAAAAAGAGTGGAAACGGCGCAGTCAAAAAACACGATCTCGCTAGTCCTGGGCTGTGGTGGCGCAAGAGGGCTCGCGCATATCGGCGTGATTGAATGGTTAATCGAAAACGGTTACGAAATTCGTTCAATCTCCGGTTCCTCCATGGGTGCGTTGATCGGCGGAATCTATGCCGCCGGCAAACTCGATGTGTATACCGAATGGGTTAGCGCACTGGAACGAATCGATGTTGTCCGGTTACTGGATGTATCGTTTGGGCGTACCGGCCTCATTAAAGGCGATAAGATTATCAACGCGCTTAAGGAACTGATAGGTGATACCGATATCGAAGAACTACCCGTTTCATTTACAGCGGTGGCCACTGATATCGACGAGGGAAAAGAAGTCTGGCTGGACAAAGGCTCCCTGTTTGATGCCATTCGCGCCTCCATTGCTATTCCGACCTTGTTTACGCCATTTGACTATCACGGAAAAAAACTGGTAGACGGTGGGCTCGTAAATCCCATTCCCATCGCGCCGACATTTTCCGACTTAACTGACATGACCGTTGCGGTTAATCTGAGTGGCCGATCCGAGCACCATCTACCACTCCTTGCGGAGCAAGAAATAGAAAAAAGCTATGTGAATAAGTATCATCGCGCCATCGCAGGCTTTATCGATGACCTGCAACAAAAATGGGTTAAGAGTGAGCCGGACGACCTCGGGTTTATCAATATCGTTTCACAGTCTATCGACTCCATGCAGAGCACGATAGCCCGCTTCAAATTGGCCTCTTATTCGCCGGACGTCATTATTGAAATTCCAAAAAACGCCTGTAGTTTTTTCGAGTTTGATCGCGCGACCGAGATGATTGAGGTGGGCAGGCAGCAAGCCGCGAAATACATGGAATAGTCAAATAAAGCAATCCGCTGCGGGTTAGCAACTTCCTCAATGGGTTGTTTACATGAGCTAAAAACAGCCGACGTAATTCAAGCAGCAGGATCCAGTTCCGGATCGAAATCCAGTTGGGTATAGATGTCCCGCAAATCAAGGTCAAGCTCATCGCTGGCTTCAATCGCATCCAGGGGATCAACAAAAATACCATTTACCTGTCCTTCGTTGGACAGAATTACTGTTGTGCCATCGTTGCATTCTCGAATGTAAATCGTCATGATTTTTCTCCGTGAGTCACGAAATGATTCAGGCAGATATTAGGTGGGTTTTGTGACAGTGTTGGGACGTTGACGTGACAGGGAGTACACGTAAATCGCTGACATTTTTGGGTATTTGGCGAATTTTTCAAGTTAATCAATAGTCTGCCGAGGCCGTTTCATGCGAATTGTGAAGGCAGAACTTTGATATGCGCCGATTGACATAGGCCGTATGAGAAAGCACGAGTTGAAAATCTGCCCTCTCTGCGGCGGTGGTTTTGAGTGCAGACAAGGCTCGGTTCTCTTGTGTCAGTGCCAAACCGTGGCGCTGAGCAGGAGTGTGCTTGACGATATTGCAGCGCGGTTTGACGATTGTCTTTGTGCTGCATGTCTGCGGCAACTGGCTCAGGACACGATGGACAATTAATTTGTTTCAGATAACGCGGAGAAAAACGATGGGAAATTTGGTTTACCTGTATCGCAATGAATTCGCACGCAGCGGTATTACGTTTGGGAGCGCACTTGCTATCGCCATATCCTGGTCGATTAATCATTCCATTCTATGGGCTATCCTGCACGGACTGTTTTCCTGGTTTTATGTGGTCTATTACGCAATAAAATATTGAATACGGGGCTAATCAGTGACACAGTTTGGTCGAATAACAATAAATTGAGTGGTGCTTCATGCCTGTATCGCGCCGAGGGACTCATTATGCAAGTCAATCATCGTTACACATTTCTTATTCTGCTTTCTTTTCTGGTGACAGTATTGGTGCCTGCTGCCGCATCGGCTGAGGAGAACAAGCGCAAACGTTTCGTGGCCAGTCTGGGCGCTTTCAGTGCCAAGACAAATACGGAAATTCGCCTGGACGCTACGGACGGGAGTTTTGGTACCAGTCTGAACCTGGAAGATGATCTGGATTTTGGCGACAGCGAAAGCCTGCCGTGGATTGATTTTTTTGCACGCTTGGGCAACCGGCATCGAGTCGGTATAACCTATTACGATTTGTCTCGTAGCAGCGTCAAGCAATTGTCAGGAGAAGTGAAGCTGGGCGACAGCACGTTTCCGGTCAGCGCACAAGTCGACAGCTTTTTTGAGAGCCGCATATTCCGACTCGCCTATGGCTATTCCTTTTCACAGAGTGATAACCATGAAGCCGGACTGCTGGCCGGCTTACACGTTACTGAAATCGGGCTGGGCATGAAAACCCTGAACGGTGTTGTTGATGAGTCTGCGGATGCAACCGCACCCTTGCCCATGTTTGGTCTGTTCGGTTCGGTGGCTTTACCACACAAATGGCGGTTTCGGGGCTGGGGGCAGGTGTTCGCCTTAAACTTCGAAAATTTCGACGGTAGTATGCTGAATGTCACTGCGGTGGTGGAACACGATACTTTCGATAACGTCGGCTTTGGATTTGGCTATTCGCTGTTTCAATTTGACCTGAAAGCCGAGGACGCCGACTTACGGGGCGACTTCAAATACGCTTTTCAGGGCCCCACCGCTTATATGAACATTATGTTCTGAAACCTTCTGGATCTCTCCTAGCACACTCCCGGCGCTTGCTTTTCACAGCGGAAAACTGTGACAAAGTAGACAACTCCCGCCATTTCATGGGCTTACGTTTTGATAACGCCGGAAAACTGTGAACCGGTGGTTACCCTTGCGCCTGCGCAACTGATAAAAATCCGTATTGAAAAAACAACAGAAGTGCGCGGCAGGGGGAATTCGATGCGCTTGATCACTCGAGCAGTTTTACCTATTACGATGTTTGTCTCCGCTTGCGGTTTGGTTGCCTGTGGAGGCGGCGGAGGTGATTCTTTACCGTCACCCGCGACCCCGCCTGCAACGCCGCCCTCGGCGCCAACTCCGAGCACACCGAATTTCGCCGTTGCGAGCAGCAGTGTGAGCTTTAACGCAGCGACGACTGATCCGGTGCCGGCCACTGAGGCGATCAATATCGAAGCGACCAATGCAGGCGCGACAGTATTTTTCAGCGTGAGCGCGCCGCGAAACATTTTAAGTGACGTTTCCATCAACTCCACGGGTCCGAACACAGGTAATCTGCAGGTGGTGCCGAAGCCTCCCGCTGCACTGGGAGCCGGTGTTCACGCCGAAACGATAACTGCCAATGCCTGTTATGATCAGGCGTGTACCCAGTTGTTGCCGGGCAGTCCGCAAACGATCTCGGTCAGTTATTCCATCGCGGTCGCCAATCCCAACAATCGCAATCTGTGTTCCGACTCCAGCGTGGCTAACGGCGACGGTACCGCTAATCGGATTAATTCCGCCAGTTGTGGCCAGTACAATATGATCACCAGCCGACAGACCGCCAACGGCATGGGCGGCGATCAGGCTGTAACATTGGATTACATGATTCACCAGCCTCCTACTGCGGCGATCCCCAAGGGGATTGTAGTACTGTTCGCTGGTGGTGGCATGGATACCGGAATTACGGGTAACATTGCCAACGGCACGGTTGCGACCGCCGGGCCAGACTTCCTGATTCGCAGTGCGCAGTTGTTCGCTGATAACGGCTTTATCACCTTAGCGATTAATCGACCTTCAGACCGACCCACGGCTAACGTTGCAGATCCCGTAGAGGATTTGGATCAGTACCGGCTTTCGGTGGACCAGGCGGTGGACGTTGCGCAGGTGCTTACAACACTTGGCGTAAACAACCGTAAAGTCTTCTTTGTCGGTTATGATCGTGGTGCCCTGTCAGTGTTTTCCATGAACAACATGGCCGCGGGTGTGGCAGTGGCCAGTCCGGTAACCAGTGAGGACGGTAATTTTCCAAACCGACTATATCTCAATCGTCTCGGCTACCCTCGGTTGCAGCCGGCGTTTGTTGATCGACCGATCCAGTTATTGAAGCATGTAGCGGATGGGTGCGCCATTAGCAGTCCTATGGATACCGATGCACTGGCTGGCGTGTTAGCACTATCACTCGGTAACCAACAGGTTGAGAGCAATGGTGTAACCGGAGGCTTCAATGACTCCAGTGTTGTTGATACCTGTGCAGCATTGCAATATCACGGCTTCCTGGGTATCGAAAAGAATGCCATAAATCTAACATTAAGCTGGCTCAACGATCAGGCGGTAAGCGGAGGTATGAATATTCGTCCGGCCGCGCAGTCGGTTTCCGCTACCACGGTAATTAACACCCCGGTGCAGATTAGCCTCGCGGGTAAGGCCAACGATCCGAACAACAATGATGTTATAACTTACTCGTTGCCTTTTGCGGCCACCACACGGGGTGGTAGTGTGACGATTAACGGAACCTCGGTGAGTTATATACCGCCCGCAAATCAAACAAATATCACCGATGCTTTTGTTTACGTTGCAGATGACGGCAACGGCGGTGTGGCAACAGCAGTGGTGAGCGTTGCGATAAATGCAAACGCCAACAATCCACCGGTAGCCTCACCTCTAAATACTTCTACGGAAACCAATACGACGTTACAGGTTGATTTGTCCACTTTGGTAAATGACGCGGATGGCGATAATCTTGTTTACTCTTTACCGCAGGCGGCAACCGCGCTCGGTGGGACCGTGGTACTTGAGGGTGATCGGGTTTTCAACCAATTAAAAATTGTTCGTTACGAACCACCGCAAAACACTGCAGGTGTTACCGACTCCTTTACCTTTGCCGTTGCCGACGGAAAGGGTGGTACTGACAATGCGACCATTTCCGTAAGTGTTAACGCCAAGGTCAGCGGGCAGCTCGATCTGGAGTTATATCAAAAACTGGCCGATCCCGTGTTGTCCGCGGCGTGCACGGATTGCCATGAGGTTCCCAACGGTAGCGGCAGCTACGATATCTACTACCTGCCTTTGTTTAGCTCACAGCAAATGAAGACTAATTTTTCCGAAGCCGCAAAGCATGCCAACATTAATAACCCTGCCGGTAGCCGATTGTTGCAAAAGGCCATTGGCCAGGGACATGGTGGTGGTGCGATTCTTAACGTCAATGGCCAGGGGTATCAGGATATTCTGACCTGGATTCAAACGCCGGTGCCTTGAGGCACGGATATGTGCTGGCAGCAACAGACTTGAACTCAAATATACTGTTGCCCGAATACAATATCGAAGCGCAGGATTAAAGAGTTGGTTGGGCCCCAATCGTCCTCTTTGGAAAAACTGACTGCGGGAATGAGTTCAACGAACAGCCACTTCTTGTGTATGAGTTGGCGATAGCGGACACTGACAAAATAGCGGCTGGCCTCAACGGTTGGCTCGTCGGTTCCAAAAACACCGGTTTCATAAGCCAGTGCCCGGCGCTCGCTCAAGGTATGAAAGACCGTAAAGGTCTGGCTTAACTCAAACTCTCGGGTTTCGCGCCGATAGGTTGCTCCTGAGCTGCTTCGAAACAGCATTCGTTTGGTCAGCTCGCGATTGAACTCCAGCAGCGTGTTGGAAACCGTCCCCACCGAATCGAACCAGAAAAAATTTTGTTCGAATCGAAAAGCCCATTTTGCGAAATTCGTGTTGCGCCGCAAGCGTAGACGGACAAAAGGATCAACCGGCGAGTTAAATTTTATGCCAACGGATGGGCGGATATCCCAGCGTTTTAGTTCAGGAAAGACCTTTTCCAGGGAAGCAAAGTAGTCAGTCTCGTCGGCATTGTCAGGGGATGCGGGCGGTGGCGCACTGGGCGCGTTGCCCTCGATATTGATGCGTTCTTGCGGATCGGTTTCGATCAAAAATTTAAGCCGCTCCTTGGTTTTGGGCAAGCTGACCTTGGCGCGTACCCGGCCATCAAGATCAACTTCACGCTGCTCGCGAAAAATGACATCACCGGTTAACTGCAGGTAACTGTTGGTTGCGTCGCGATATACTTTGCTGTCGGCGAAAAACACATCAATCTTTTTCACCGTCAACTCCAGTGCGCTGGAAATGGCGCGGTGGGAGGCATCTACGTAAGGCCAGTCGTCCTCGAACGGCTCGGATTTTTGCTCTTCTGCCTGCTCCGACTGTTCGGCCTGTGCTGTGGGTACGTGCTCGGGAGGCACTTCTGCCGCATCGTCCTGCGCCAGTACCTTGCCAGGGGCACCTGTCATTGTGATCAACAGGCCTATGATCCATACTGCCTGGGTCATACGGGCGGGCCTTAGCGCAACACCAAACTGACTGATCTTCAACAACATCACCGTAATCGTAATCCATAAGCCGGCAGTTTTCAGTTATTTGGAATAAAAATTCAACCCGTGTTGCAGTCAATCCGCTTTAATGGAAAGTCCGTTTTGTTTTAACAATTGCGAAATTTTTAATGAAGGAGGGTCGAATGCAAATTGACGCGTCCTGCTACTGCGGGGCAGTTAGGTATACGGTTGTATCACATACACCTTATCCGTATATGCGTTGTTACTGCTCTATATGTCGGAAAACGGCGGGAGCGGGAGGATATGCCATTAATATAATGGCGCAGGCGCAGTCACTCAAGGTGGAGGGCGAAAACCAACTCGCTTTTCATTTTGGTGCAACTGACGATCCGGATCGGCCAGGTGAGCTGAATAACAGCCCGGCCAAACGTTTTTTTTGTAAACAGTGTGGGAGTCCTTTGTGGGTAGCCGACCCGCGCTGGCCCGAGTGGATCTATCCTTTTGCTTCTGTCGTTGATACATCTTTACCGAAGCCGCCCGAGCAGGTACACATCATGCTCGACTTTATCGCGCCGTGGGTTAACGTTGCAAATACGAACACGGATCGACATTTTAATCGTTATCCGGACGAGAGTATCCTGGACTGGCACCGAAGACACGGGTTGTATCAAGCCTAGAGAACT
The DNA here is from genome assembly GCA_947259765.1 of uncultured Ectothiorhodospiraceae bacterium. GTDB lineage: Bacteria > Pseudomonadota > Gammaproteobacteria > CAMYNG01 > CAMYNG01 > CAMYNG01. Next base: position 87,762 of record CAMYNG010000003.1, on the reverse strand, counting down.
GATCCGAAAAGGTGTTGCCAAGGAGCGGGTTGGAGGCATGTCAGATCCGCAAATCTTTTACTTTGACCCATACCGGGTTGGCCGCTTTTTGCGGCGGACGGTTTCAAGGCTCCTTGTTACGTGATCTTGATTTCAATGCGCGCAAAGAACGTGATCAACTATAATTTTAAACAGGGGACAATTTGCAGCAGGAGGGTTCGTGCGAATTTTCATGACAATTGGATTGGGGCTGGTAATGGTTTTCAGTGTCGAGGCGCTTCCCAGCGATGTTGAAACGCAATTGAAGGATAAGCCTGAGCAATCCGTAGCTCCGGAGACTTCACCAGCAACTCCGCCGCCTGCGCCACGAGGGCGCCAATTGTACGAGAATCACTGCATCGCTTGTCACGATAGTGTGGTCCATGTACGTAACGCACGAAAGGCTAAAAATCTTGCAGCATTGAGGGGCTGGGTCGTGCGTTGGTCGGGCGAGCTCGAACTCAAATGGGGCGACAGCGAAGTTACCGACGTGGTGATGTACCTTAACGAGCAGTTTTACCATTTTTAATGGTCTTGATACGACGGTAGAGCCGACGCAGGCCGCTCCTAATACTCAAAAATGGTGCTGTAAAAGTACAAAGGCCGAGCCCTTTTCGGTGCTCGGCCTTTGCCAATTTGATACCAACCTTTAATGGGCGTCTGCGCCTTCTACCAGGTTATGCTTCAACCCGGGCCGGCTGACGTCTCTAAAGTTCGCGGCTAGCTGTCATCCTCGTCAAAATCATCATCTTCCAGCTCAAGCTCATATGCTTGCAGGACACCGTCAACAAACGTGCCCTCTGCCTCAACCATCATTCCGTCCGACAATGTAGCAGCAAGCTCACTGGGTTCGAACTTTGCATTTGCTGCATTGACCGTCATGCCGTTAATGGTGAAATTGCTGCTGATATCGGTAAACCCGCTGACAATGCCTTCGATTTCGGCTTCACCTTCTTCGTCAAAGTCGTCCTCGACTTCGATTTCGGAGGCAAAAACGGTATCGGGAGTATCGGTCATCCGGCCTTCCACCTCAACGAACAAGCCGTTTTCAAGCGTTTTGCCATATTCCTGCAACTCGCTCATATCAGTGGTGTCGTCATACCTCACGGTCACCATACCGAGCTTGAATGTCTTGGCCTGGGTATCGAGGCTGTCGACGATCCCCTTGATTTCGATGTGCGTCTTGTCGGGGTCGAGGTCATCGTAATCGCTTTCTTTCTCGATATGGGTGGCAAACAATTTTCCGTTGCCGTCAAAGTAGCCACTTACCTCAACAGAATCGCCGACTTTCATGCTGTCAAAGTCAAAACCCGGGTAGTCATCATCAAAATCCGTTTTAGTTCGCGAGACGACGACATCGATTTGCAAAATGGTTATCAACGTTAGATCCGGATTGCCGTTGTAGGAGGTCATAACGTTTTCTATCGGGCCTTCCAGTTCATCGTCGTAGACAATGCGGTCGGCGTGGCCGCTGGTGCCGTCGTCGCTTTTACTGCCGTAGACGGTGACCACCATACCGATATCCAGATCGGACTGACTGCCCGCCACGTCATCCACCTCAAAAGAGGTCCCGGTTGTTTCAAAACGGATGCCATTGACAATTACCGAGCCGAATCCCGTTATTTGGCCAACGGCCGCGACACTGTTATCCGAGCTTGCGGGTTCATCACCGCCGCCGCCACCACCACAGGCAACGAGCCCGAGAGTGGTCAGGCCCATAACGGATAAGCCGGAAACCAGCAAAGCCTGTGGAAAATGTGATTTCATGTGAGTATCCTCCGTAACGCACTAATTTTAAAATATAAAAACAATCCCGTTGCAACTCAGGGCAAGACAGCCATACGTTCTAGGAGCTGCATGTTTGGGAGTATATTCCCAAAATTAACGTTTAACAAGGTAGGAGGGCGAACTTTTTCCAACCGACAGGCAAATATGCCAACGCGATCACACACAATAATTTTCGCTTGCGGACAACAGGCGGAAGCACAGACAATCCGGCTCACCAAGCGGGTGAAACCACAAAGGGGTGAATACAGGCTATGCCGAACACCAAAAAGCCCAGTCCGACTATGAGTTCGGAGCCCTGTACGCTGATCGACAAAGTCGTCATGCCCCACGTGCTTGATTTCATAAGCGACCGTCTCTCACGATTTGATACTTCAACGCTCGAATGGATTAAGCTGTTGCCTTTGCACGGCAAGGCGATCTTGCACGGGTGTTGTACCTACCCGGTTCGTACCCGACCGCGGGCGCGTTCGTTTAAATCCGGATATCGAATCCGCGCCAGTGTAAACGTGGAGATGCCGCCACCATTTAAATACATCCACTGGGGTCGTGTTCCGTGCAAAGACTTCAAGCAGGGCTGGTATTCGGGAGAAACGGCATTTGTGTTTCAGGATCTGGAGGAATGCGCTGTGCATACACTTGCGCATGAATGCTTTCACTTTCTAAGTCATTCCCGACAGGTTAATTTGAAGAACACCGAGGCCAACGCCAACTGGATGGCCGACGAGTGGCTGGTGGATTTTAAGCACGACCGGATTTGAATCCGCCCTGAAGACTTACCTATGATAAACATTGGCAAGTCCCCAACAAAATGGAACAGCTTATATGGATCTTCCTGAATTTAAACTTATCAGTTTTCCGCTTTGTCCCTACGTACAGCGCGCCAGAGGCATTCTTGTGGAAAAAAACATTGCACACGATATTGAATATATAGATTTACAAGAACCGCCAGCCTGGTTTTACGATATTTCCCCATTGGAAAAGGTACCGGTGCTTTTGGTTGACGGTAAGCCGTTGTTTGAATCGCTGGCAATCTGTGAGTATCTCGATGAGATCACACCCGGAACCCTGCATCCGGAAGATGCATTTAATCGCGCATTGAATCGCGCCTGGATTGAATTTGGTAATGACGTTTTGAGTCTGACGTTTCGATTTTATACAACTAACGATCAGGACGTGTACAAACAACTGGAAGTCCTGCTGCTGGAGCGTTTTGAAACGTTCGAGGAATTTTTTTCCGGTGAGCCTTTTTTTAATGGGACCAAGTTTTGCATTATCGATATGGTCTATGCACCGCTCATACGGTTCCACCACGCGATTACGAAGTATAGCGATAAGAACTTTCTTGCTGATGCGCCGAAGCTAACTGCCTGGGGAACCAGGCTGCTTGACTACCCGGCGGTAGTTCAAAGTGTGCCCGATGACTATGACGCGATCCTGGAAACCTACCTGCGTAAGCAGGAATCCATCTTCGGGGCCTATCTTTCCTGAATACGTGGCAGCATAAACAAGCCCTGCAACTCGAACAATCCTGAGCCGAACGTGGCACGTACGGACCATCATTCGGTACGCACCAGGTCGTCGGCCTGACTTTTGTATTATTGCTTTTTCAGTGGCGAATGACTCTAATTGGTGACTATTGGGAAGCCTGGGCATATGACGGGCCGCGATTCGGAAAAATACCGTAAAAACAACTAATTATCTTGTTCTCGTTGTTTCGGCCACTGACTCGGTGGTAACAGGCAGTGGTTCAGGAGCGAAGCACTGAAAACGATGTACCGCGAATTCTTCAAGCTAGAACAACAACCTTTCCGACAGGTGGATGGCGGGGACGCAATTTACCTTAGCACCGGTCATGACACTGCACGTTCCTATATAGAGTATTTGCTGCGGGACAGTGACGGCCTCGGTTTGATTCTTGGCGATGCCGGTAGCGGCAAGACAGCGACACTGCACCATGTGCTGCAGAAAAACGGTGAAACCGTAATAGCGGCCTGCCTGAGCCAGCCGGAATTGGCTCCCACCGAGCTGTTGTTGGCGGTGTGCATGCAACTCGGAATTGAAACGAAGAATATCGCCGCCGACGAGCTGGCCCACGCCATTGAACAGTTCGGGCTTCGCCAGCATTTACACGGCAAAGTGGTGACCATTATTGTCGACGATGCCCATCGCTTGAGTCGGGATGTGCTTATTCAATTACGCACGCTCGCTAAGCCTGACAGGCACGGCTTCAGCAAAATTAACCTGTTGTTTGTGGGGCGGCCACAGCTTGGCGAGGTCATCGAGAGTACCAATGAAGAGTTTCCTCGCCAACAGATCCGCTTTACCTATAGATTAAATCCGTTGTTGGAAAATGAGGTGGGAAGCTATATTCAGCACAGAGTCGCGCATGCAGGTGAAAACAGTAAGCTTGCTTTTGGCGCGGATGTGAATTCCCTCATTTACCGTTATACAGGTGGTGTGCCCGCGCTAATCAACATATTGGGCAGCAAAGTGCTCGATGAAACCTTCGCGCGCCAAAAGTCTGAGCCTGATGTTGAGTGTGTAAACAAGGTGATTGAGGATCTTGGCTGGGAATTATTCGTCGATTCGTCCGACGCTGAAGAGCGCGCTGCTGCCGGTGGCTCTCCGCATCTGCCACCCGTGGGTGCCAAGCTTATCGTACGCTCCAAAGGCACGATCATTGCCGAGCACTTGTTGAAAAAACAACGAGTCCTGCTCGGTAGACAGTCCGATAAAGATATTTTTATTCATGACAAGCGCGTGAGTCGCTCGCATGCACAATTGGTGCGTATCAATGACGTGTTTTTTCTTCAAGATCTGGATAGTTCCAATGGTACCTTCCTGGGCAAGAAAAAAATTAAATGGCATTCTTTACGTAGTGGAGATGTGTTCAGGATTGGCGGGCATGAGATCGAATACGTTGAACATCAGACTCCGTTGCCGGACAGCCCCGCAACAGCAAACTGAATCCTGCTGAAGACTTAACATTGGCAGCGAATTCTCCCGAGTATTCGTTTCCTGTAGGACATTTGCCGGAACGTATCGTTTGTTTGTCGGACGAGACAACAGAAACACTTTTTTTGCCCGGCGAGTCTGAATGCATTGTAGGGATTTCAGGCTTCATCGTGCGACCTGCACGGGTGCGAAAAGAAAAACCGCGGGTATTCACGTTCTATATGTGATGGCATGATCTTCGAAAATAATTTGTCGAATATTGTGCAACCGGGACCGGCTGCGCTCACGGACGGGTTGAACCAATTACAGAGAATAAAATGTAAGTGGCATGAACAAAATGAAACGCCAGCTAAAGACGAAATGTGTTTACACTGATTTTGTCAATAAACAAACAATTTACAATAACAGGACACTGTCCTTAACACTAAAATGACCGTTTAAAGGGGAGACGTTATGCAAGCTGAAAAACTGGGCGTGGAACGCGGATGGGGCTGGATTGCGGATGGCTGGGGTTTATTCACCAAGAACGCGGCGGCATGGATAATTGTTGGGGTTATTTTCCTTGTCGCGGTATTTATATTGAATTTGGTGCCGTTTATTGGCTCGCTTGCCACGGCTTTACTGGCGCCGGTTTTTGTTGGTGGATTAATGGTGGCAGCACAACGTTCTGCGCAAGGCGATTCCGTTGAGCTAAAGGATATGTTCGCGGGTTTTCAAGACAAGGAAAAATTACAACCATTGCTATTACTGGGTGTTGTAGCGATTGTCGTCAGCATTATCATGTTTCTGATCATTATGACCCTGGTCGGCGGGGCTATGACGGCCATGTATATGGGCGGTGGCGGTGAAGCAGCGAGTCCCGCAATGGGATTTGGCATGTTGTTTTCCATGTTTCTGGTGCTTGTCCTGGAAATACTGGCGGCAATGTTGTTCTTTTTTGCCACACCGCTGGTTGCACTGGCGGGCGTTGCACCGTTCGAAGCGGTAAAGAAAAGTTTTTCAGCCTGCCTGCTCAATATCGTACCGTATCTGTTTTTTGGCGTGATCGTTATAGTGCTGGCGTTTTTCGCCATCATTCCTCTGGCCTTAGGTCTGATCGTGCTTTTACCCGTAGTGTTTTGTGCGGAATACTGCGCGTATAGAGATGTATTTGGCGCCAGTGCGGCATCAACTCCAGCGACTGGTGAAGCACTCGAGGGTAAATCTGACGAGGGCTAGCGTCAGACAGCGGTGCCTAAGGAACAAACTTATTCTATCGTGCGCACCGACGATGGTCGGCATCTTGCGTACACGGAGTACGGTGATCCTGGTGGTAAACCGGTTATCTATTGTCACGGTTTGCCGAGTTCGAGACTCGAAGCCGGGCTCGCCGACCGTGTGGCGGGAGAGCTGGCGATACGCTTAATCGCCATCGACCGCCCCGGTGTGGGTGGCTCCAGTTTTCAGCATAACCGGCGTCTGCTTGATTGGCCGAATGACGTAACCGCGCTGGCTGACATGCTTGGGATTCAGCAGTTCGACATGTTGGGAGTTTCTGGTGGCGCACCCTATGCGGTAGCCTGCGCCTGGAAGTTTCCGGATCGTCTCAAGGCCGTCGGTATTGTCGCCGGGCTGGGACCACCCGACATGTCGGAATCCTGGATTGGTATGCCGGCATTTGCACGTTTTATATTGGCCGCGGCACAGCACGTACCGCGTGTGTTGCACGTTAGCCTGTATGGAATGATACCCGGTATTAAACTTTCTTTGTATGTAATGTATCGCTATTTCGCGTGGACATTATCGACGGCAGACCAGCAAACGTTGGGGCAAAAGGACGTCGAAAATACACTGCGGCATACTTTCGATATGGCAACTCGCAATGGCGCACGGGGTGTTCTACAGGAGTTGGTGGTCGCCGGTCAGTCGTGGGGATTTAATCCAGCGGAAATCGATGTACCCGTGTTTCTTTGGCACGGAGAGGCCGACCGCATGGTACCGTCGAGGTTCGGACATTTTCTTGACCAGACAATTCCGGGTTGTCGCTCGTGGTTTATGGAAAACGAGGGACATTACTCGTTGCCCGTGAATCATATGGAGGAAATACTCACCACGCTGGTAGCGCAGACTGAATCAGGTCACGCCGTAAATACGTCCCTGTAGTTTCACGAGCCGTGTTCATGCGTGCCACGGTTCTGCCAACCGCAACCGCAGCTCTGTTCACGCGCGAGTTTGGGAATTGAGTTTCAATACGAGGTGGGTCGGCGATGAGTGTGCGCTACTTGTCGTGGAAGGCAAATACGAAAACCGATATTTACAAAAGACCACTGGTTTTGATGTCAAGATAACGGTTTACCATGTGCACCGGTAATTCATCGGGCCGCACATCCAGGGTAAAGACGCCACCTTGGCTGAGTTTTTCATGTGCGCGGCGGCGGTAGGCGAGATAGTTGTGCGTTGCGGCATGCTCAAGTGCGCTATCAAAATCCTTTACCGGCTCGTCCAGCGCGTCGTCGAGCGCCATTTCGCGCATGCTAGCCAGCATTACCAGATGATGACGGCGCAACAGGGCCAGCGCGGGCAGTAAATCGTCGGTGTCTTCATCCCGCACGTTGGTGATCAACACGACCAGCGAACGGCGAGACTGACGTCCCACCAGCTGCGTCGCGGCACTGGAATAGTCGGGCGCCTGTAAGCCGGGTTGCAAGTCATACAAGGTATTGAGGATCTGGTTGATGCTGCTGACTGATTTTCGCGGCGACAACCAGCGCTCCGGTCCACCGAAGGTCATGATGCCAACCGCGTCGCCCTGGCGCAGCGCAACGTGCGACAATAGCAGCACTGCATTAAGCGTATGATCAAAATGACTTAGACGGTCGTCCTCGGCGCGCATACGCCGGCCACAATCAATTAGAAACACGACACGCTGATCGCGTTCTTCCTGATAATCCCGCGCTATAAGCTTGCGCATGCGTGCGCTTGCCTTCCAGTCAATCTGACGTAATGGGTCCCCTTCACGGTACTCCCGCAGTTGGTGGAACTCCAGTCCTTCGCCGCGACGGCGCTTGCGCCGAATGCCCATTTGGGTCAAACGTTGATCCGTGGCCAGCAGGGAATATTTCATCACCGTGGCAAAATTGGGAAACACATGGATTTCACTGCGTACCGGGCGCAGCAGATTTTTTTTCCACAATCCCAGCAGCGAAAAAACGTGTACCTGCACCTGGGGAAACTGAAAGCATCCGCGTTGCAAGGGACAGATCTGATAGCTGATTTCGGCCCAGCCTTGAGGCGGCAGGCTAACCTCTTGTGGCAGTCCTTCCATGGCTGCACTTTGCGGATAATGATCGAACACCACCACGCGCCGGTGCATGCCTGTCGGGTTGTGCAGCCTGAGCCGGACGGGATTCCAGGTGCCCACCGACAGCGCCGTCGTGACGGTACGCTCGACATTGAGTGCCGTGAGGTAGCGTGCAGCCAGAAAATCAGACAGGGCAAGCACCACCAAAATGCTGCCTGCAGATTTCCAGATATCTTCGTGTTGCGGAAACACGCTGACATAGATTGCCAAGGCTAAAGCAAGCAAGAGCAGGACGAACAAACGCGGTGCGGGGCTCATGTGCGCGGTGCTTCAACATTTTCCAAAATTGTGGCAAGCATGCTGTCCGGGGTCTGGCCCTCAATTTCCATTTCCGGCGCAAGAATTATGCGATGTCGTAGAGCCGCAGCGGCAATGTCTTTGACATCATCGGGCGTTACGAAGTCATGACCGTTTAGCAGTGCCGCGGCGCGGGCCGCACGGATAAGTGCGATGCCGCCGCGTGGTCCTGCGCCAACGGTTATGCCAGGCCAGGTGCGGGTTTTCTGGGCAATGCGTACCGCGTAGTCCACTACACGCTGATCCACCTGCAGGCTGGCAGTGATTTGCTGGATTCGTTTGATGTCTTCACCGGTAACAATGGCTTGTACCGCATCAACGTTAATGGTGTCGCCGATCTGCTGTCCGGTGACCATACTAACGAGTTGATTTTCCTCTTCGATTGATGGGTACTCGATAAGAATTTTTAGCAGGAATCGATCAAGCTGTGCCTCGGGTAGTGGATAAGTACCTTCCTGTTCAATGGGGTTTTGCGTGGCCAGCGTCATAAACGGTGTCACCATGGGCATGGCTTTGCCCTCGATCGTCACCTGCTGTTCCTGCATGACTTCGAGTAACGCAGCCTGTGTTTTGGCCGGCGCGCGATTAATTTCATCGGCTAGCAACAAATGCGTAAACACCGGGCCGCGCCGGATCTTGAACGACTCTGTTTTCATGTCGTACATGGCATGACCGGTGACATCGCTGGGCATCAGGTCAGGGGTGAACTGGATACGCGAAAAACTACCGTTAAAGGTTTTCGCCAGTGCGCGTACCAGCAGCGTCTTTCCAAGGCCGGGTACGCCTTCTATTAATACGTGGCCGGCGGCAAACAGGGCGATTAACACCTGATCGACGACCTGGTTCTGGCCGACCATGACCTGACCGATTTGTTCCCGCAAGCGGCTGGCCAGTGTGTGTGCGTTTTGAATTGCCGTTGCGTCAGCGCCGGCGGCACCATTGTCACTCATAATTTTTTCCTTACGGTTTCAAGAGTATGGATATAGCGGGTAAATTGTGCCTCGTTAACAACCTCGTCCGCCTGTAACGCGTGGGTGATCTCTTCAACCGGCAAGCCGCTGGCTTCCGCGAGGCGGGCAAAAAGATCATCGGTTTGCAGACTCTTCCAGCCGGGATGCAATATCTCGATTTGGGCATGCACGGCCTGGCGCGTGTTTTCAAGCAGTAGCGTTTGTTGTTGTGTTTGCCAGAAGAAAAAGCCACTCGCGCGAATATGCTCGCGCAGACTGCGCCGTGGAGGAGGGGGGCTTGCCAACACAGGGCCGAAGCGGCGTGAACTCTTCCATAACCAGGCGGCAAGCAAAGCCAGCAGTACAATCACGACTGGTTTACCGGCCGCCCAGATTAAGGCACTCAGTGCCGGTATGTCTTCGTGGGTAATGAACCAGACAGAACCGCGGTGTTGATCAATGTGTAGCAGCCGCCACAAAAAAGCCGCATGATCATGTTTGCGAATGTTTTCAGTGTGCATGAAGTCGAAGTCATTGAGTACCGTTAGCCAACCGCTGCCGAGCCGATATTCGACCAAGTACACGCCCAGAGCGTCAGCCACGTACCAGTCGGGATCCGTGTCGCCTGTGATCTCAAGTATTTTGCCGGGATCAAAATGTACCAGTAGTGAGTCGCCGTCGTCGTCGAATTTCACCTTTATGGTCTCTTCGCAATCTTCCGCTGGCGTTTTCAGCTTTTCTACTTCCTGCTCATCGCAATCAGTGCGCGTGTGAATTTGTTCGGCTGCGCCGGAATCCGTTATTTCGTCGATCGGGGCTGAGTCCAGCTCATCCAGCGCATCATCTTCGTCGCCGTCTGAAAAACGGATACCATACGGGTCCAGCAGCGGATCATCGCGTGATCCCGGCGTATCCCCCGGGCGTCGTGCGGTGACAATAAGATGCCCGCCATTCTCAACCCATTGATGAAAGCGTGCGGTTCGCTCGGGGCTGAAATCAAAACGTTCGGTTGAAATGACCACGACGTCGAATTGCTTTGGCATATCTTCCAGTTGTAAAACACTATCCACGCTAGTGACCGGTGTGTCGGTCTTTTCCAGAAAGCGTACTGCCGCCAGTAGCGGATTGCGTGCGGCCTCACCCTGGAAACCCACTTCAACTTCTTCGGTACGCCATTCATAAGTCCGGGAAAACCAGATGCCCAATGCGAGAATCGCGGTGACCAGAACTGCGAGCAAAATGAAATCGCGCTTCACTTTTGCTCCTCGAAGTGTTGTGGCCATTGTTGGCAAAGTTGTTCGGCGGTACTACTTGCGGGCAGTCGGTGTGCATAGGCGAGGGACTGCCAGGTGAGTGTCAGGCGCGTAAAGTAGTCAGTGGTTTCCGACATTATCCTGTCACCGGCAGAGCGAACCTGGCGCACGCAGTCACCCTCCGTGGCACTGGAGGCCAGCGTAATTCCATCGCGATGTATCAGCGTCACCAAAGCACCGCGGTACAATAAGCTAATGGCCTCGGCGGTTTGGCCGGCCTGCCACAAGGCCCACGCTTCGCCGGCAACATCGTCGGGCAGGGATTCGGGACGCACGTCCATTCCAAACAATGCGCAGGGTGACCGGCGTCGCTTACGCGCCATGCGTGTGCCGCCGAACTCGGGTCGCCAGCGGGCAAAAAAGTAAATTAGTAGTGCGGCAAGCACAACAACCAGCAACCAAAGCAGAACCTCCATCAGTAAGGCCATTACGTCACCTACGGCCAGCAGAGCCTTCATGAACGTAACAAACTCATCCCACCATGAGGTTTCGCCATCATCCTCTTCAGCGTCTTTTTCTTTCGTTTCTTCTGCGGGGGGATCGATGGCATACCATCCGGTACGCTCTTTTCGGGTATTGAACTCAGGTTGCGCAAAAACTTCATCGATTTTCTCGCGCGCCTGCTCACGGGAGAGTAGTGTGGTTTCTGCATGTACCAGCGCAGGTGATGTAAGCATCACCGTTCCGGACAAGCCCGCCAGGAGCAAAAGAACAGTGGCGAGCTGTCCACGGCTGGCGCGTATACGTTCGGCTAAGCGACGGAAACTAAGTTCGATATCCCAACCTTCCAGATGCGTGCGCCGGTTCAGGTACAGAGCAAAGCCGCCAGCGACGTAAAAGGGCTCGATGAGGATCGTTGCCGCCATCAGGAAGCCGTTACTCAGTGGTGCCACCCACCAGGCCGAGCGTTGATCGCTGAATTCATACCACAGTGTTTCCGCCACATCTGAAGGTACCAGCATGAGCAACAACAACAGCAGGCCCAGTGCGATTATAAAAATAAAACACAGGCATGCGGCCGTTAGCCAAACGGCCGTGTTTTGTGCGTTTTTTTGCAGTATGCGGACACGTTGTACTCGTTTTCTACCGGAGAGATGTTCCAGTTGCCATACGGGTAAGGTAAAGGAGCGCGCTGGATCCAGGCGATGTATCGTGAGTGCCTTGATAAAATGGAAGCGAAACAGTCTGGGCAATGCACGAAGCGTTTGAGCAACGTTGGGTTGTTCGCCAAACAGCGCGTGGCTGACGACATGCAGCGGGATGCGATCAAAAAGCGGTTTGGTCCACCACAACACAAAAAGTGCCAACCATGGGTGTTGCCACAAAGTAAGATTGACCACTATAGCAAACGGAACCATGGTTGCGAGCCACGGCAGGAAGATGGGCTTCCACCAATGCCGCACCATACTAAAACCGAGATCAACGGATTCCCAGGTAACGCGCGGCCGTACTTCTGCGGCGATATTTTCAATCTTCACGGCCAACACCCGCGAACAAAAAATAACCGAGCACCAACACCCAGAATACGATGCCCACCGTGTATTTAACGGCAGGTTCAATCACTTTTGTGGACGACCAGAATGCTTCGACAAACGCCGCGCCCACCAACATCAACGCTGCGCCATAAACAAGTGGAACACTTTGCCTGCCGGCAATCTTCAGCGCTTGCAGGCGCGTTAATCGACCGGGTTTGAGCAAGGCAATTCCCAGCCGCATACCGGCCGTGCCCGACAGGACAATGGCGGTAAGTTCAAGCGCACTGTGGCCCGCAACAAAGGAAAAAAACGGCGTGGTGGAACCGATTTGTGTGAGATGTCCGGCAGCGGTGCCGATGTGCAGGCCGTTGAAAACGAGAAAAAAAATACTTCCCAGAGTAAATAGCAGACCGCCGGCGAAGGTCTGGAAGCCTATGCCAATGTTGTTCCTTATATAAAAACCGAACATCATTATGTCATCAGCGGAACCACGCTCGCGCATGTCACGGCCGAGTTTTTTCGCCTCCGGTGCGTACATGCTTTCCATTTGGCCGATCTGTCCGGGCGACATAACGCTGTAAACAATTTCCGGCTTAACCTGGGCCGCAAAGAACATGCCGACCATGGGTACGTAAAATAACAATGCCGACAAAAGTAAAAGCCGCCATTCGCGCCGTACCCTGCGGGGAAAGCCTACAAACAGGAAGTGGTTAAACTGATGCATACCCACACGTCGGGCGCTATACAAACGTTGATGACCCTGTAGCACCAGATCGTTGAGCCGCTCTACCACGTGTGCGCTATAGCGGCGCTCGCGCGCCAGAGAAAGATGATGGCAGATCTGGCGATATAAATGCGGCACGTCGATTTGCATCTCTTCGATCGCAACCTGACCGGCATGCTTGGAACTGCCGGACTCTAGCCAGGCTTCAAACTGTTGCCAGGTCTGCTCGTGTCTGCTGACGAAGGTGTCCTGGTTCATCGTCGACCCACCAACCAGTTGGCGTTTTGCAGCAGGCGCTGCGTCGCCATGCCACCGCGTTCGCCGCTGATGTCCTGCAACGTATCGGCCAGCTCATTGCGGCGCTCTTCGGTCAGGGTCGCGGCGCGTTCAGCGAATTGAAGTAACGCATATTGCTCGTCGGTGGTCATGGCAATGGCCGGTGCCAGTGGCGTGGCCTGCGGAATATCCGTCCAGATCGTGGGTCGCTCGCGATACACTACAACCGTTCCTGCAGTGATATCGCCAAGGCGTTTGAAATCACGGCTCACCAGCATGGACACCAGACCAAAACCATAGGCAAATGGCAGCAGATCGGCGGTGCGCAGTAGATTTCTGATCAACGAGGCCTGCCAGCCCACTTCGGTGCCGTCGTCATGCATCACCCGGATGCCCATGCGTTTTTTGCCGGGAGTGGCCCCCGCGTGCATGACCTCAAAGTAGACCGGATAAAACCACTCGATCAGGAAAACAATAATCAATAGCAGACCCATACCAATGGTGCCGGTAAATTGCAAAACAAAGGAAAGCACCGAATAAGCCACAATACGAATCACCTGATCAATAACCCAGGCATAACATCGCACCACCGGACCGGCAATACGCAAACTCAGGTTCACGCCTTCAGGTGTTTCCAGTGAACGGCTGGTATCAAGCATGGCAGGGATTATAACGGTAAAATGCCCACTTAACGGTGAAACCGTACGGCGTAGGTAGAATTGCTCCCTTGTTATTACTTCTGGTCAGACCTCAAGCCCGGTTGACGATAGGTTGGATTCCAAACGAGGCTCGCGAAGTCGCCGTGGAAACTCGAGATACCAAGAGGGTAGGGCCTCCGGCAAGCGCTTGCTTGCCGGAGGCAGTGCCGCTGAATGTTATGGGCGACGTGAGCAGAGTTAAAACACCTATGCCTGTCGACTGCGCACATCTACCCCGATGTTACTGGCCTTGGCTGGCTTGTTGCGCGGCTTGTATATATTGGTTATAGGCGGGAATCGCAATGGCGGCCATTACACCAAACATGCTGACAATGAACAAAATTGGAATGAGTAGTCCGGCAATGGTTACCAGCGTGGAATTAGGTGGCGGTGGCGCGCCGTAGTTATTGCTGCCTTCCGTACCGGGAACAAACCAGAAAATAAGCGGTGCCAACGGAACGAATAGCAACAGGGATAACCAGCCCGACGCGTTGAAGTCGTGGCAACGTTGGATGGTGAGCATGAAACTGATGACCAGCAGTACGATATAAACAATTAAAATTAGCAGGCCACTAATAAATCCGATGCCGGTACCGCCCGCAGCCATGCCGCCGGACAGCACCCCTATAATGATCATGCCGACTAGAGAAATTCCAAAGGTGTAAGCCAGGTAGCGCAAGCGCCCGAGTCGGCCGCTGGCGGAAAATATTTTTACTTCACCATATCCATCGCCACCGGCGTCCAGATTGCTTTGCGGCGTGGCGTATTGATTCTGTGTCGACATGTGTACTCCTTGGGTGAAATGTTTCAGGTTTATTATAGTTTTAGTGGATTCCGCGCGTCTTGCTTTTGCACAACACCTGCAACCGTATTTAAACCCGGTTCGCTTGTCCAGAGCGGCGTAGGCTGAAGTGCGTGCAAACGCACTCGTCGGCATTTTATAAATAATTAAATCAACAATTTTTAATATTTTAATATACAAAAGTCTTATCGAATTATCGTTTGTTTTGATAGGTTGAATATGATTTGATGACCAAGGCTGTGGTTTAACACACGCCACTTGTTCCGCGTATTGGAAGTTGCGCGCGCATTGGATGCGTCCTGAATCGGAATACTAACAACACCATATAAAGGGGGCCGTTAATGGATGCGAAAATTGTCTGGTTGTTTATTTTCGTTGCGCTCTATTGGAGCTACTGCATTTTCTGGGGAATCAAGGGCGCAATGTCGGCCCGTACCGCCAGCGATTATTTTATCGCCGGACGTAAAATATCCCTGTGGGTCTTCGTTCTTGCCGCAACGGCTACTTCGTTTTCCGGCTGGACGTTCATGGGCCACCCGGGTTTGTTGTATCGTGATGGCTTTCAGTACGCCTACGCTTCGTTCTACGCCATCACCATACCGTTTACCGGTGTTATCTTTCTGAAGCGTCAATGGATACTGGGCAAGCGCTTTGGTTTCGTTACCCCGGGTGAGATGTTGTCGACTTACTTTAAGTCGGACGCCATACGTCTATTGGTGGTGTTGGTGGCGCTGATATTTTCTATACCTTATCTCGGTTTGCAATTGCGTGCCTCCGGATTTCTGTTTAACGTTTTAACCGATGGTTTACTTGGTGTTGAAGTGGGTATGTGGCTGCTTTCGTTGGTCGTTATCATTTATGTCGCTTCAGGTGGCTTACGTGCCGTGGCCTATGTTGACACGATGCAGGCAGTTCTTCTTGCGCTGGGTATTGTTGCGATCGGCATAATTGCGGTAAATTTTGTCGGCGGCTGGGAACGGTTGAACGACGGGATTGCCGCGCTCGCGCAGTTTGACCAAAAGCGAACACCCGATGGTTATAGCCACTATATTGCAATACCGGGTGTTATTCAGATGGTGAGTAACGGACCGTCGGCAACCGGGGGTGCCTGGACCGGCATTATGATCCTCACCTATATGTTTGCTCTAATGGGGATCCAGTCTGCGCCGGCATTTTCCATGTGGGCGTTTTCCAATCACAGTCCCAAGCCGTTTGCGCCGCAGCAGGTCTGGGCTTCGAGTTTCGGCATTGGCTTTATTCTGATGACCTTTACCGCCATGCAGGGCTTGGGAGGACACTTACTCGGTGCGGACACGGCTTTTGCCGCGGCGCACCCTGATATGGTCAATAACGTCATGGGTGCCGGACTCGGTGGCAAGGATCTGATGGACTCAGCCGGCAAGCAAGGCATGTTGGTGCCTCAATTGATCCACCTGATGGCCGATGCTGCACCCTGGTTGGTGGGACTGTTGTCGGTCTGTGCACTGGCGGCGATGCAATCGACAGGTGCGGCGTATATGTCCACCGCTGGCGGCATGCTGACTCGGGACGTCCTCAAACGTTTCATTCTTCCAACCGCCTCGCACAGTGTGCAGAAACTTTGGGGTCGAATTGGTGTTGTTCTAATCGTGCTGGCCGCGTTGTTGGTGGCCACGACGGCGACGGATGCGCTGGTGTTACTTGGCGGGCTCGCCGTTGCCTATGGTTTCCAGATGTGGCCGGCGCTGATCGCAGTTTGCTGGTGGCCATACCTGACGCGCGCCGGAGTAGTGCTGGGTTTGATCGCGGGATTAATTGCCGTCACCTTGACTGAAAAAATCGGCGCACAGTTCATGCCGTGGGGGCGCTGGCCGTTGACCATTCACTCGGCGGGTTGGGGTATTCTGTTTAACTTCGGTATTGCCCTGGTCGTTTCCAATTTCACACAAAACACGGCGGATAGGGAACATCGCATGACGTTCCACAAGTTCTTGCGTGAACATGCGAGTTTACCGGCGAGCAAAAAAGGTCTGGTTCCGGTGGCCTGGATCATTACTCTGGTGTGGTTCTTCTTCGGTATAGGGCCGGGCGCGGTGATCGGCAATACTATTTTCGGTTCGCCGAATGATGCTACGACCTGGACCTTCGGCATGCCGTCGATTTGGGCCTGGCAATTGCTGTGGTGGGCACTGGGTGTGGGCATGATGTGGTTCCTGGCGTACAAAATGCAAATGTCGACCGTGCCTGACAAAGAAGTTCAGGCGTTGCAGGAAGACATCGGCGACGTGCACCTGGATCTCGATAAACCCTGATTCTTAAAATATAATTGATCTATCCAGCATTGGGGAAAGGTTTCGCCTTTCCCCGATGTTTTTTTGGGTACGCTAAAGAAACTACTACCGCAGTATCGGCTATTCACTCTGTGAAATTTTCCACGTAAAGTATCGTTATGCTTTATTTTACGTTATCCATTGTGGTACTCGCCGCGCTGCTTTTTTTTCCCGTTAGCAAAATGATCTGGGTTCTTAGTGTCAGGCGCTTGCAGCGCAGGACCGGGCGCGAACTCGATACAGCAGAGGCACAGGGACAACTCGTGCGCGCCCGGTTTATTGCTGTATTTGCCAGCCTGTTGTTTTCCTTTTTGTTCAATCTCAATTTGCTGGGTTGGCCACAAAGTGGATAGGCGTGTGTATCAAACCCTGCTCGGGGTTGCCATTATCTTGACGATTGCCTGGGTTGGTTGGTCTGTATACGAAAGTTTTTTTCGTGACCGTGTTGCCGGTGAAACACGTTACCATGCGGCAAACCGCTTTTTTGAAGACGCTGACTACGATTCCGCACTTGTTGAATATGAGCGGGCCCATGCGGAGAATGGTGACTTAATTGATGCGATGCGTGGACAAGCGCGGAGTTTGTCCCAATTGGGACGCAACGCTGAGGCGCTGGAGAAATTCAATTTGGTAATCGAGCGAGATCCGGGATTCGCGGCGAGTTACGCCAATCGGGGTATCGTGTACGACCGCATGGGCAGCTATGACAAGGCGGTTGTGGACTATGAAATGGCGCTGAGTCTGGATCCGGAAATGGGCGAGGGTCCAAACTGGCTTACACGATTTCTGCGTATGCAGGCCGAAAAGCCACCAACAATTGCCGACCGCGCCCGTTACCTGCGTGTGCAGCTTGCGAAACCCGAGTCCGAACGCGTTTTACAGGTACCTGAACTGGACGAGCAGCAGCGACCCTATAAAAAATAAACCGTCAGATAAGCTCGAGAATATCGACCAGGAATACACGGACACAGAAGAGCAGGGCGATGGCGCCAAACAGCAGGTGGCCAATTTCGGTTTCACCGTCTTCGGTTCGAAATGTCAGCCCGTGCCAGGCAACAACACCCGTGATAAGTACGAACAGCCAATCCAGCACGCGGTATACCTGTGAGTGATCAGTAACACGGTGGAAAATAGCATTGTTGCATGCTTTCTAACAACTCAGTATGACTGGCAGCCAGTAATGCGATGCTTGCTATGGCGGCGATAATGCCGATTAGTGGCCACCAGGTGCGTCTGTGCACCCGCAAGTCTGCCTGTGACTGACTCAACGGTAACCATTGCACACCCTGTGCCGTTTCCCGCTGCAAAAAGCGTATGTACTCGCGGACCCAATGTGGCACATGTTGGTGAAACATATAGGCGACGAAAAACGGTTCCACATCCCG
Source organism: uncultured Ectothiorhodospiraceae bacterium (assembly GCA_947259765.1). Classification (GTDB taxonomy): domain Bacteria; phylum Pseudomonadota; class Gammaproteobacteria; order CAMYNG01; family CAMYNG01; genus CAMYNG01. The sequence continues at coordinate 69,432 of CAMYNG010000003.1, read as the reverse complement.
GTCACCGGGTAGCGTGCCGAACCAGTGACAAAACGCATTGCGGAACAATTCGAACTCGGTAAGTTCTAGCTGTGCCGCTGTTTCAAGCACTTCCAGAAGTTCCACGGGCAGTGGACGGTCAGGGATGGGCCACATAGACACTCCGTTTTTAAGGAAACCGCCAGTCGGGTCAGTGTCGATAACCAAACAGAAAAGCGGGTTGGGAAGACAAATCGGTATGAGCAGATAAACTTACTATTAATAATAGACGCTGCCTTAACCGTCAGCTGGAAAACTTTATTGCCAATGAATTTAACAGCCAGACGAAAACGAATTTGCGCTCAGCAGAGGTATTTCCGGTCATGCAGAAAGCGTTTGCATGCCTTTGATGTAGCGGGTGGCATGCGGTGACTGTAACCATTGACGCAAAACATCTGGCGGATACACATACCTTTGCCGCTCTTCGGCCGGAAACAGTCCAGGCAATTGCGGAGCAGGCCGGGGTGTCGCAGTTGCACGACGGCGTGCAATTGTTTGCGGCCAGTGAGCCCTACAAGCAGGCCATATACATTATTTACACTGGCGAGATGGAAATGTTACGCGCTGACGGAAGTGTGCGACGCCAGGGACCCGGTGCGATTCTGGGCTTGTCCAACTATTTGGACCAAGAGGCATATACCTCCACGGTAACCAGCCTGGGAGATTCCACGGTGCTGGAATTGTCTGACGCGACACTCGGTCGTCTTGAGACAGAGCATCCCGATCTTTCGACAACCCTGAATCGAATCATCAGTAACCGGTTACGAAACCGAAGTCGTCTGCGGCACCGAATTAGTGGTTCGCTGGGTAAGCCGGTTAGCTCTGTCATGAAGGCGCCACTGATTAGCTGCGTAGAAACCGATAGTTTGCGTAGCGCCTTTACGCGTATGCAACACGGCAATATTGGTAGCCTTGGTGTGCTTGACTCCGACGGTCATCTTCTCGGAGTGTTAACTTATGCCAGTTTGGCGAAAGCACTGCTTGAACATCCTGCCACCGCTGATCAGCCAATCGACACCGCGATTCTCGAAACGCCGGTCAAGGTGCCTGCAGGCTTGCCGTTGTGGCAGGCCGATGAGTTGCAAATCAATAAGCATCTAAAATATCTGATCGTTGTAGACGGCAATCAACCTCTGGGTATTATTTCCAAAGCCGATATTCTGCGTGCTTTCAGCGTGCAGCGAAGCATCCTGTTAACCGACATTCGTGAGGCGGATTCGGTTGAAAAATTGAAACAATTGCATGACGAACTTCCGGGTGCCGTACGCGAGATCTGGGAAAGTCATCGCCGGGCGACACAGGCTGTACGTGTGATAAGCGAACTGCATCTTGCCTTGCAACGACGCTGCGCTGAACTGACCGAAGCGAGACGGGTTGCAGAAGGTCGTGGCCAGGCACCGCGAGCATTTACCTTGCTGATCATGGGGTCCGGCGGGCGTGGCGAAATGCTATTGGGCCCGGATCAAGATAACGGAATTATAATCGAAGATCAGGCCGGTCCGTTACGGACGGAAGAGTCACAATGGTTCGAGTCTTTCAGCGAGGAATTAAATCTTAACCTGGATCGGATCGGATACCCGCTGTGCCCGGGCGACATCATGGCACGCAATCCGCGCTTTCGAAAAACAAGCCGTCAGTGGCGCGAACAAATCAGTTATTTGGTCGAACATCCCAACGAGAAGGCGGCCCGCTGGTCCAGTATCGTTTTTGACTTTGCGCCGTTAGTAGGAGATGCACAGCTCTCGGAATCGCTACGCTACTTTTTGCTTGAAAAAATTAAACACAAGCCACGAATACTCGAATTTATGGCAGAACAGGATGCCGAAGGTCGTCCTGCCCTTGGCTTTTTCAACCGCCTGGTCACGGCCGAGGATGAATTACGGAAAGGCAAGATTGATCTTAAACGAAACGGCTTGCGGATCGTATGTGACGCGGCGCGGATCTTTTCGCTTGCCGAAGGAATAAGCGCCGGTAATACGCTAGATCGACTCAATGCACTCGTGCGCCAGGGCGTTTTGGATATTGAATTGGTCGCGTCAGTGAGCCTCGCATTTGAGGAAATTTTGGACTTGTTGCTTGCCCATCAGCTAGGCCAGCTTGAACACGGCCAGGAGGTCAACAACCTGCTGGACCCGGAAACGCTTTCGGCCGAAGTGCGATCCACTTTGCGTATGGCCATGCGTGCAATAAAACGTTTTCAGGATGTACTGCAGGGCCGTTTCGGTCGTGAAGCACTCTAGTTAAAAAAGGTACAAGACAGACGTGTTTTCCTCAGTGTTGGACAAGTTACGTCTAAAACTGGCGCAGTTAAGAAATGCGGAGACGATTGCACGACGCCGACGTCTGAAGCGACCGGTCGCCCAGACCCGTTTTGTCGTGTTGGATACCGAGACAACAGGTTTTCGCGCCTATGCGGGCGATGAAATTGTGTCCATTGCCATGCTTGAGCTTTCAGGGCTAGAGGCGACCGGTCGAGTGTACTCACAATTGGTCAACCCTGGGCGAAAAATACCACCCACCTCTACCGCTATTCATGGTATTAGCGACGCAGACGTGCAGCATGCGCCGCCAATAAACGAGGTTATTGGCGAGGTACTGGAATTCGTAGGCGACGATGTTGTCGTCGGACACCATATCGCCTTTGATGTCCGGTTCCTTAATCGTGCGCTTAAGCCAATGACGGGTGGGCAGCTACAGGCGCCCCTGCTTGACACCATGTTGATGTATCTCAGTCTCAGTGGTCGTTTGGGACACTATTCCCTTGACGAAGTCGCAGTGGCATGTGATGTGCAAATAAAAAACCGGCATTCCGCCATGGGTGATGCCGAGGCTACAAGCCGTATATTTTGCCGTCTCGCGCGCCGGTTGGTCGGCGAAAACACGCCCGTTTCCCGCCTCATCGCCCTGCAACGGGATGCCGGGATCTAATTTTTTGCTTTTGTTTTACTCGCCGCTGGTTATACTTAAAAACACTATGATCGTGTTTCGTGCCATTACCGGCTGGCAGAGAAACCTGGTGTGGTTTTTATTCGCCATACTGTTTTACTTTTCGGGACAGTCGTTCTCTATCTGGTTGCTTGAACCAGAGAATTTCACCGGCGGTCTGGAATGGATCCTGGTGGCCTCGTTCCCGCTGTTGTTACCCACCTTTTTTTATATCAATTCTAAATTCGGTTGTGCAAGCGGCGCCTGTGTCTCGCCACATTCCAATAAAGCAAAAACAACGCCCGCAGCACAACACCAGGAGTGCTCCGCTGAGATCTATCGCCGGCCGCCGGGAGGTTGAGCGTATAATATTTTGTCCGTATTCAGCTTCGCTGATTGTTCATGGTAGGGGATGTCGCATGACGTCCGGGCTTGGTTCGAGGTACCGGTTATGGTTGAACGACGTGTACATAAACGCATCTCGCTGGATTCCCAGGTCCGGCTTTACCACGACAGCTTTGGTACGCTGGAAGGATGTATTCGAGACTTATCCGATGGCGGCGTCTGTGTAGCCCTTAACGATCCGAAAACCGCCGATCACTGCAGCGAAACCGGCACCATGCTCATGCGGCCGGTGAATATTGATTTTCTCTATACGATAAAGTTTGTTCGCAGCACCGATGAATGTGTCATGTTTCAATTTATCGATGACGACGCGGAATGAACGCACTGTTTGTATACTGACACAACATATTTTTAAAAGCCTTCCGGTTTTGGATTTCTGCGCGGAATACGAATGTGGCTGAGACATCTCGAGACGGTGTGTTACAGCAAAGCTGGCATTGGTTTTGCCGCGCAACCGTCGCTGTTTTCTACAGTCGATGCGAAGCAGATGGACTGGGGCTGCTTCCTGCGCAGGGCCCGGTACTTCTGTGTGCCAATCACACCAACGCGCTGGCGGATGCGGTGGTCATTCAGGCCTTGTCCAGGCGAACGGTTCATCCCCTGGCGCGTAGTGGACTGTTTCAAAATCCGTTTTTAAAGCCGGTGTTGTCGCTTATCCAGGCGGTGCCGGTGTATCGTCGCGAGGATTCTGAGGGTGTCGCACCAAGCAATGAGGATGCGTTTGCACGTATTTATGACCTGTTTGCTACAGGGCAAATAGTGCTGATCTTTCCAGAAGGACAAAGTCACTCTGATCCCACCTTGCGAGAATTTAAAACGGGTGCTGCGCGCATGGTGCTGGGCGCCAAACAACACGGCGTGTCGCCGTTGGTTATACCGGTGGGTTTGAATTTCACCCATAAGGGAAAGTTTCGTAGCCAGGTGTTTGTACAAGTGGGGAATCCCATCAACTACGATGATTTCGTCGGTGGCGATGATTCGTCTGAGGTGCAACGGCTTACACAGAAAATTCAGGAACACCTGTATCGTCTCACCATTAATGTCGACACTACGGTTGACCTCCAGCTGGTATCGAGCTTGGAACGCTTCATTGCCATGCGGCATGGCAAGTATCGGCGTCGGAGCATGGCGCTACGTTTTCAGACAATGAAGCGTGTTTGTGAGGGTCTGGAAGAATTGAAAGAACAGGCTCCGGAACAGCTTGCGCAACTCAGGCGTCATCTGATTCAGTTCGAACGATTGTGCCGCAACTGGCATATCCGCGACTATCACCTGACTATCCACTATCAAACCTCCGTGGTCACTCGATTTCTCTTGCGCAGCATTTCCATTCTTTTCTTGTTGTTGCCGCTGGCGGCGTGGGGCATATTTAATTCGATCGTGCCGTACGTGCTTACGCGGCATCTGGCACGCCTGCTGGCGCGCGGAACGGATCAGTACGACACTGCGAAAATGGTTTTTGGCCTTGCCTTGTTTATAATTTTCTGGGGTCTACAAATCGTTTTGGTGGCGCAGTACTTCAGTGTGGCAACGACAGCGGCCTATATTTTTTCGCTTCCAGTTTCGGCTGCGGCGGCAATCATGTTCAAGCGGGAGCGTCATCGCATCTGGGAAAACCTACGTGTCTTTTTCCTGTTTCTACGCAAACGCAAATTAAAACCCTACCTTGAGGTTCGGCGTAAGCGTCTGGAACGGGAGTTGGCAAGCATGGTGCGCCTGGCACGAAGCAAAATGGGAGTCGGGGCCGGCAACGCGCCTAAAACAAATCCGCAGGCGGACGCTAATTTGGTGCACGGCGGTTTTCCGGGTGGACCGCTACCGGGTACCGGCCCTGGCGCCGGTAGTAGCAGCAGTAGTAGTTCCAGTAACGACGAGTAGTACATGCACGACGAGCGACGTAAGCACAGACGGCGCGCAACGGATGCCGCGATACGGTTATACAGCCCTGCTTTTGGGGCCATGACCGGACGTACCCGGAATATTGCCGATGGCGGTTTTTTTGTGGCGCTGGAAGCGCTACCGGATTTGTCGCCGGGCGAGACACTCAAGGCTGTTCTGCCGGAATCCAGGAATCCCGCCATCGTATTTAATCTCCAACTGGTGCGCCTCGAAGCCGATGGCATAGCGCTAAAAGTCATTGACTATGAGGTTAATGGCGAAATGCGCGATATTCACGAACTCCGCAAGCAATGGCATGCGCAAAAAACGCTGGCGAAATAGGGTCCGGCGTGGCAAGTTAATTCGTCGTCTGACAGCCTGGCGAAAATCTTACTACGTGACTCGTTTAGAAAATGCGACCAGTAAATGGAATACCCTTCAGCTGCGCACCAGTTGGTCGTTTTTGTAACCTGCTTGTCGCCGCGGCACTGCTAATCCTGCTCGGCGTTCCGTTTGCCGGAGCCGCCGGTTTGAAAGCGGACGAAAGTGCCATTGTGTTTCCCACCAGCGCCCATAAAGAAGATGGCCATTGGCTCATCCCGTTACACGGATGGCTGTTTGAACTGGAGGAGGATTCCTGGTGGCGTTCGACGCTCATGGACGTGTTGCTGGAAAGCCTGGGGGCGTCGCAGGAGACCATCACACAAGAGCCGTTCCGCAGTCGTGCCCGAATGTTTCTGGTCGACAACGAGCGCGGTAAGCAATTAGCGCTCACCATCGGTGGCCAACAGGTTACAACACCACCCAGTGGCGCCAACGGGCATTTCAGCACCACACTTCGCCTGGCCCCCGAGTCGGCGGTGGGTAAGTCGGGGCAATGGCTGGGTGTTAGCATAGATACAGGAAATTCCGGCGCCAACGTAACCGATGGCCGGGTTCAATTGCTTGCCGAGCGTGGCGTGTCTGTCATTTCCGATATTGATGACACCATCAAACACAGCGAAGTGCTGGATAAATCCGCGCTGTTGGCCAACACGTTCCTGCATCCCTTCAACCCCGTCCCGGGTATGGCGTCCGTGTACCGAAAGTGGGCCGAGGCCGGGGCAGGATTTCACTATGTATCCGCCTCACCCTGGCAGCTCTATCCGGCGTTGAGTGAGTTTATGCAGGATACCGGGTTTCCGGCCGGCAGCGTCCATCTTAAAACGTTCCGTCTCAAGGACGGCACGGTAAAAAACCTGTTTGCGTCCTCGGACAAGACCAAGCCGCCCGTGCTTCGGAGCTTGCTGCGCCGCTTTCCGCAGCGGCAGTTTGTGTTGGTGGGTGATTCCGGCGAACGTGACGCCGAGATCTACGCCTCGCTGGCGCGGGAGTTTCCAGGGCAGGTGACGGCCATTTATATCCGTAAAATCGATGATAACGATGTGTCTTCGCACAGGTTACGGGCGGCATTCACCGGCCTACCGAAATCCCGCTGGATGTTGTTTACTCACGCAAGTGAACTTCCTAACCGAATTACCACCAGGTAAATACCCGGACCACTCGGGCGTTGAGTCGGCCGGTATTTTTACGCTAATCTTATGCGAACGAAAATTGATTATGGATAGCCGGGTTAAAAGGATGGGAATGAAGGAACGACGTACGAAATGGCGCAATCGCACCCGCGCCCGAGTGAAGGTGAGCCATAGTGTTTTTGGTGAAGTTGAAGGCAACACCATGGATATTTCCGATAGTGGCGTGTTTATCACGCTCAAGGACTGTCCCATCCTACCATTGGGTAGTCACGTGAATTTACAGTTTGTGGATTCGGCCAGTCCGGAACTTCTGTTTAACGCCAAGGTTGTGCGCCAGACGCGCAAAGGCGTTGCGCTAAAGCTTGTCGATTATGAGTTTCGCGGCGGTCGCTATGGTCTCAAAGAACTACGCGACCAGTGGGGTATGTTTTCCGAATACGACAAGTTTTCCGACTAGGCGTGGCCGCTCGAAAATGATCGGCGCACGCATGGCCATACCCGTAGTTATCCATCTTTCTAACTTATTGTTTTAAATAACAATTAAAACACCGGGCAGCGTGACGTCCGGAGTGCCTGTGCGGCTAACTATCCACGCCAAATGGCCGATATATTTCAGGGAGTCAATACACAAACCCCTGAAAGAATTTTCCGTGGAACACAGCCGAGATTTTCGACCGTTTAATTTGTTGCGTCCCTTTGCCTGGCTGGCCCTGGCGATAATGGCGGCGACGAGTATTGCCCTGGCGTTTTTGATCAACGGCTATTTTCATCAAAATCTGCTTGAACTCAGTGAGAGCAAGAACGCGGCTTTGGCCACGGTGATGTCCAATTATGTCTGGCAGGAAAACAAGCAGCACTTGCTGGCTTCAGCGGCAGCCAGGCCTGCGGCGTTGCAGGAAAGCAGGATCGTCGCAACCATAGATGATCGTATTCGTGACCACACCCGCGATACGCGGATCGTCAAGGTCAAAATTTATACCCCCGACGCCTTCATTTTGTTTTCAACGGCGCGCGACGAGATCGGGCAGAATAAATTCGGTAGCCAGGAGATTGCGCGGGCGGCCCAAGGCGAGCTTGTCACACGATTTTCCCATCGCGACACTTTCTATGCTCGCGACGAACTTATAACCGACGTAAATATTGTATCCAGTTACCTGCCCATTAAAAATAACGCTGGCAGCATTGAGGCCGTGTTCGAGATTTACAGCGACGTGTCAGAACAAGTCGCCGACTCACGAATTACTCTGGTAAAGGTCGTGGTGGGGATCATTGCAATCGCGGCTTTTACCTACGTACTCTTGTTCTGGGTGGTGCGTTACGCACAAGGCATAATCAACCGCCAGCAGATCGAAATTCACAAGCAGGCGACCCATGATCATCTGACCGGCTTACCCAACCGCGCCTTGTTTATGGACCGTTTTTCCAATGCCATCAAGGAAGCTCGGCGTACCGGTCACAAAGTCGTTTTAATGTATCTTGACCTCGATCGGTTCAAGATCGTTAATGACACGCTCGGGCACCACGCTGGAGATGCGATGCTTGTGGAAGTGGCTCGTCGTCTCGGCAAGACCATGCGTGATTACGACACGGTTGCGCGTATCGGCGGTGACGAATTTACAATCGTAATGCGTGCGGTAACGGAAGTGCGTGAGGCGCAAGTATTTGCCGACCGCATATGTCAATGTCTGCAAAGTCCGGTCACGACCGAGGGTAAGGACGTACCCATGCGCGCCAGTATTGGTATCTCGGTGTTTCCAGATGATGGGCCGGGAATAGAGGAACTCATCAGCCATGCAGACGTGGCGATGTATCACGCCAAGCAAAACAGCGATGTGGCCTGTTATCATTTTTTCGAGGCTGCGACCCACGAGAAAATACACGGCCAGAAGAGACGCCTGCAGGAACTGCATACGGCCTTGGGGCGTGATGAATTCGAGCTGTATTTTCAGCCCAAGGTCAACGCTACCTCGGGTGACATAATCGGTTCCGAAGCGTTGTTGCGCTGGCAGCATCCTGAGCATGGACTGGTTTCGCCGCTGGAGTTTATCCCCTTATTGGAGGAGTCCGGTCTTATCATTCAGGTCGGCGCCTGGGTGCTTCATGAGGCCTGCCGGCTGAATCGATCCTGGCAGCAAATGGGTTTGCCCGCAGTGCCCGTGGCGGTCAATGTGTCCGGCGTGCAATTTAACCATGAGGATTTTATTGCGTCAGTGCAGGAGTCCATTCAGGAGACTGAGCTGTCGCCCGAATTTCTCGAGGTGGAGGTGACCGAAAGCTGCCTGATGGATGATGTGGACAAGAATATTGCGGTACTCGGCAAACTCAGGGAAATGGGCGTCAGTATCGCGGTGGATGACTTTGGTACCGGTTACTCGTCGCTGAGTTATTTACAGCGCTTTCCCATTAATACGCTAAAAATCGATCGTTCTTTTGTATCCAATGTACATAACCGCAAGGATAACGATAACGCCGCGATTGTAACGGCCATCATGGCCCTATCACACAGCTTACGCCTGAATGTGGTGGCCGAAGGTGTCGAGAACGCGCAGGAACTCGCCTACCTGCATGCCCTGGGGTGCAAAAGCATCCAGGGGTTCCTGTTTAGCCGCCCCCTGAGCGCCGGCGAGTTTGAAAAGCTGTTGGCAGATTCAGTCAGCATGCAAAAAACCATGGAATCGGTACGAAAATCCCTCGCACAACGCCGTGCTTGATCCACGGCTGTCTCTAATTCTCTGACGCTTTCTACCGTATTCCTTTCGCCCCCACACACACTTTTTTTCAGTGTTGCCCTCGTGACCGGCAGGCGGCGGATGGGTTCCTTAAAGAGTGGTTTGGAGCGCTGCAGAACCGCGGTATCATAAGCCGTTTTTTCCGGCCGCCGGTATTAGCGCCGGCAGCGCTGTTTTTTCAGGGGCTACAGTCTGTGTTACGGTTGCCGGGTTTGCTCCGGCGGCAGGTGGGCCGGCCGCGGTTTCCAACGTAAGGGTTAACTTAATGATTTTTAGAATGTTTCGCTATTTGCCCGTGGTCACGGTGTGGCTGCCTGTGGTGGCAATGGTACTGGTATCGGCCGGTTGCTCGGTTAAGGACCCCGTTATCACGTACCAGGGTGAACTGCCGACGGACCAGGTCGTGCACCTCAAGGTGCAGGAGGGTCTGCAGGTGCTGGCTGTGGACGATCAGCGCCTCAAGGCGCCGTACGTTCCTGACCGTGGCTATAACATGCTCCTGAAACCCGGCGTGCGCGTGGTTAGCGTGTACTACACCGAGTTCTGGGGTGATCCGACCTCCGTCGAATCCATTACGACCGAAATGTATCATTTCAAAATGGAATTCAAGCCAGGGCAGAAGTACTTTCTTCAGCACAACGCGCCGGTGAACAAAAGTGACGCCATCAATTTTCCGACCGATTTCGCAATCTGGATCAAGGACCCGAACCAGTCCGAGAAGGTCGCGGCTGTGAGTACCTCACCCTACGAATCATTTGTTAATCGAGGCATACAGGGGCTCGCCGGTGCGGATACCAGCGGCGGTTTACCGCCAAAAGGAGGCCAGCCACCGACCCCTGTCGAGTCGTCTGCTGCAGGCGCAACCGGAACCACAGGCACATCGGCTAGCGGAAGTTCGGCCTCGGTGGTTACGGCGGCAACGGCCGGCGCCGCTGCGGCATCGTCAAGCTCAACTGCGGGTGACAGTCGCGTTGAGGGCGACGGGCGCAATATTACTATACTGGATGAGCTCAAGGCGGTTTGGGATGATGCCACGGAAGAAGACAAATCCGGGTTTCGCAAGTGGATTGTGGATCACCCGTAAGTCGGGTGGGGTGTGAGCAGAGTTAGATTCGGCTTCGGTAGCGGAATACAATCCCGCGATCAGGGCGGGATGTTTCCGTTACCGGAAAATGAAAGTGGGGGGCGTTTGGCAGTTTCAGGCCTGACGATAAATCAACCCGGGTCTTATCAGTACTTCGTTCTTATCGAGTTGATCAAGCGGACAGCCGTCGGCATCACATTCCGCCAGGCGGTCAAAGATGTAGTGCTTGTCATCGTTGATAATGGATTCGAAGATCGGCTTACCAAAATGCGTGCCAACCTTGCGGATGGGTTTGGAGAGTTCCACGTTTTCGTTACCTCGTAAAGATTCGTTGTGTGGCGGGTGCAACTAAAAATATCGGCCGAAGCCACGGTTCCTTTAAGCAATGTTGGGGCAGAAAAACCGTTTCCATCCCGTTAAGTTTGAGTGGGGAGATGGCCGCGGGTTCCCTGCGGTGCGATAAAAATTCTTGTTTACGCTCCAGCTTGTGATCCGTTTCGCGGATTAGGGCGTGGTAAAGGTCAGGTTCTGAACCTGGTTGCGTACACAAACCAGTTTTTTGTCAGACTCAAGTCGGCAGACGAGGCTATGCGCCTTGCTTTTGTCGCCCGCTTTGACCGTGACTTTAAGTCCGGCTTCTTCGTCTTCCGCGCTGCCAGTTTCGAGTACCCGCACTTCAGCAATCTCATTAACATAACTGAGCTTAAAGTCGCCATTGGCGCCAAAACCATCGAGATGGGCGTGCGTGGCATAGGTGATTTCAGCAGCCAGGGTTTTTCGCGTTTGGTTCTCCGAGGTGCATTTCAGTGCTTTATTGTTTTCAACCGTGCTGCAACGGGTAATTGCAGACGGCAGGTAGCCGGACGGTTTGGTCGCGCGCTGCCACTGGCCGGCGAGTAACTTGCTTAGCGCCGTGCTCGACTTATTCGGTTTGGATTTGGATTTGGATTTGGACTGAGGCTGCGACTTTCTCACTGCCGATTTTGGCCGGTTCGAAGCCGGACGTTTGAGTTGCGCCTGAAGCGCCGCTACCTTGTCATCGGCGCCGTAGTAACCGTTCGCGGCGGCACGTTCATACCAACGTAAAGCCAGTTTCATGTCGCTCCGGGTGCCCACGCCGGTTTCATATAGGCGAGCCAGATAGAATTGAGCCTGGGCCACATCCCGCGTGGCAGCGGAATGCAACAGGCTGTAGGACTTTTTCGGGTTGGGCTTGATCTGCTTGCCTTCGAAATACAATACACCCAGGCTCGTCTGCGCAGATACGTTGCCCTGCTGGGCGGATCGCCTTAACCAGCGCAGGGCTTCGTTGATATCCTGCGAGATGCCGCGGCCACGTTGGTACATTCTGCCCACGTCGTATTGGGCAATCGCGTCACCCTGTTCGGCGAGCAGGAGTTGCTTGTTGAATCGCTCCGTCAGGACCCAGTCGCCCTGAAATGCGAACGTGTTGCTGGCGATGAGGCAAAGAACGAGTGATAGTACCGACTTCATAGTGCTTGCTCCTGGCTTGACGAATTGAATTACTTGTCAGTTCCGCAAACCTGTAATCAGTGTTTCTTCTTTTCTTAACCATCGGCATTACGAGGGAATCCTGAAGGGGTAGAGCGCGAACATTTCCCGACAAAGAGAGGGGAAAATGCCGAGTGGCCGCCAAATTCGCTATTTTCGCTTGCCTATGTTAGAAATTGAGGCAGTTCGATGAGACTGTCAGGAAGACTTAAACCGCGCCTTAAATCTGCCGCTGGAATCGAATGCAAACACGGCGGGCAAGTAGGGTAATGCGGACAGGTGATTTTCACCCGTGCAGGTTTTGACGTAAACTGGGATCAAACCGTAGGGTGCAGATGGGCTGTCGTCCGTTAGGAACACACGGAAAAAGAACATGGTTTCAAAAGGAAAGTCGGAAAAAAGCAAGCTGGTCGGTTTTCGCGCTCACCCTGAATTCGCGACCCTGATCCAGACCGTCTACGAGTGCGGTCATGCCTACAGCAGTCAGTTGGCGCGGTTTACGGCGCCCACGACTACCGAAATCCGTTGCGCCAAGTGCGTTACCGGTATGCCGGCAGATCTGCGAGGTCGCGGGTTTCGCGAGGTCTGTAATCTAAAGCTGGTGGATCATCCCCTGATCGGCAAACTCGCCAAAGCGCTTTTATTTCATATGAATTTTACCGAAAAGCGCTTGTACATGCGCGGGCAGACCGATCCTGCTGTGGAAGATGCGATTAAGGAAGCCCGGGACGTCCTCGAGGCCGTGGGAGTGGGCTTCGACCCCATTGATGCCTCACGCGAGCAGGTGATTGCCGGCAACGCATCCCGAGCTGGGGCGGCAAATGAGCGCTCTGTTGGGTTTTATTATGAATTACCTGATCTATCCTTGGTTTAGAACCGGAATTTTGCAGTAACGGGGGTGAATCGTGATTAGTGAACGAAGACGTAACCGACGTATCGATTTCGAGAGACCCGTCAGTGTCACCATTCCGGGCGGGCAACGTCTGTCGTGCAAATCCGTGGACTTTTCCATGGAAGGCATGGGCCTGCTGGTGGATCGCGAACCCGGTCTTGGCGATGAGGTTCAGGTGGTGGTCAACCTGGCACCGAGGGGCAAGCCTGTGCGCACCGTGGCGGCCCGTGGCCGGGTAACCCATTGTGAGCCCCGTGTTGAAGGCTACGGGATTGGCGTTCATTTTTTACACTAGCAAATCAGTCAGTTTGGCCAGCTTGGTGGGTTGGATTGGCTGCAATTAAATATCCGACAATTAAAGCTTAAGAACACGTGTCCGGCAGGATGCCGAATAATCACGGGTAAGAACAACAACAGGACGAAAATATGGTTGAACGACGTATTGTGGGATATCGCCAACACCCCGCATTTAAAACCCTGACGCAGGAAATCTTCGAGTGCGGTCATGTACGCAGTGCGCCGACTGCGGAAATCGAGTTTGCCCAGGGGCAGAAACGCCGCTGTATCAAATGCAACAAGGGTATGCCGTCCGATCTGCGCGCGCAGGAATTACCCTCGGTCAATGTTCCGGATGTTGAAACACCGTTGTTACAACGCCTGTGCAACTCGCTGGCCTTTCACCTGGCCGAAACAGAGTCTGTACGTCGTCAGCTGGAAGGCGACATGCCGGAGTTGGATGCCGCAATAATTGATGCTCACAAGGCGCTGTCGCGCTCCGGTTTCAAGGTCAATCGGTTTAAAGTTTCCAAATCGTGAACGAGCCGCGTTGGCTCTGTTGGTTGCGCTTTCGGAGTCTCTCACGCTGCTGGAGCTGAACGTCTAAAGCTCTGCCGACTACCTCTTTTACTCACCCTGCCGTTGGGGTGCCAAAACAATACGAATGCGATTGTTACGTTGGGCAGCGCGATTCCAGTTAGCGGCCGTTACAGCGTCTGTGCGATCGGGGTAGGGTACTACCGGTTTATCACGGTCATGCAGCACAACCTCCACAGAAATCCGGTCTTGGGTTATGGCCGGAATGGCTTGTACAAAGTCGGCAAACTCCAGAGACATCAATTGGCTGGATTGCGGGTTGCGGTCGTCAAAAAAGGATTCGCTGTCGCACTTGTCCAGCCCCATAGTGCCAGCGGCGGGTACCAGGCGATCAAATTCGGTACGTTGCAGGCAAAATCGCCCTTGATAGACATGAATAATGATCTGCCCTTCAAACTCGGCCGCGTTGAGTCGTGTAATAAGATTGCGTAGTGTCGCCAATCGCTCGCCTGCGAGCGGACGCGAGCCGAACTCGTAGCTGCCGGCGGTGTTTAATGACCAGTTAAGCGTTTCGGCCAGCGTGGTGGTAAAGCCGGCTGCGGTTTGATTTAAGCGGAGTAACTCGTTCTGCAGCGTTTCGTTAATTTCGCGTTGTTGTGCCTGCCGATTGGTTAAATCCGCCAGTAGTCGTGAGTTTTCCTGGACGTTGCGTTGTTCCGAGTCCTGCGCGGCGACATACAAGTTGTAATACCACAGCGGCAAAGCAACCAGCAGGCCGATAATCAACACAAACCGAATGTAGAATTGTCGGTTACTCAGGGGCATATTTTGGCGGGCCAGCGTCTCACTAACATCACCGAGCGCCAGATGAATTTCTTCACGAAGTTGCCGCCGAATGTCGTCCATCGCCGGCGGCGGAGTTGTCTCGATGCCAGCCGCGCTGGATGCGCCGGATGCCTCAATAATCTCGTCAGTGTCGTCAGGTATCTCGATTGCAACGCCTGCACCTGGAGTGGCCGCGCGTTCCTCGCCTGCCAGATTCATAAGCCCGAGAATTTGTTTTAAATCGTTGGGACTAACTTCCTTGGGTAATACTGCGGCGGCCCCAAGTTCCTGTGCAAGCACGACATAGTCGTCGTTCTTCTTCGACGTATACATCAGCACGGGTATCATTTCGGTGGCGGGGTTTGCCTTGATAGTCCGCAGGGTATCCAGACCGTCAATGCCGGGCATCATGTGGTCAAGGAAAATGACGTCAGGTTGGTTTTTACTAAGATACTCAACCGCATTCTCACCTGAGTCAGCGGTGTCGATATCCATGCCGAACTGCTCCAGCATTCGGCTCAAGGCCAGGCGGGCAACGCGCGAGTCGTCAACGATCAAAGCACGTGTGTTTGGCATAACGGTATCAATACCTGGTTCGAAATCCGCGCATCCAGCGTAAGTGGCCAATAACTATACTATTTCGCCGGTTGAGGAAAAAGGAATTATGCCGTGTTTCGGTTATCGGTTGTCAATTTATCGAATTCGGCTCCGGGTGGAGGTTAAGTCAAAGAGGGGTGATCCAGTTGATCTCCTCGGCGGTCTTTTCACCGACAACACAGCGATGCAGGCTCGCCGGGATAATGGCCCGTGAGGCCGAAACTGGGACGCGGCCACCCATAATTTCCGCGTAACGTTGCGGGTGGCGTGGATCACGATCCGGCTCGGCGTAGCCGTCAGGAAACAGCGGAAGCGTATCGGCGTCATATTTATCCGTTGCGCCGACGGTGTGCAGAATTTCGTGCGCGATGATGACGTTGTTCTTTTCGCTATAGGCAGAGCCTGCGAACACGTTGGCAATACCAAGCAAACCTTTTTCCAGTCCAACAGAGTGATCCAACGGCTCACGTCGGGGCCGATGGTAGACGACAAACATTTTAATGTCAGGCGCAGCCGGTCCGTTATAGGTATCCCGGCTGAAGGCCCAATAACGCAGTTTCAGGCTCCACCACATAATGCTCAGTATATTTTGACCGTTGGGCGCCCTGGGGGGTAAATCGTCAATCGCCGGTGCAACCTGAATAGAGACCGGTTTACGAATGGGCACTTCCCAGCCTGCGGCTTCGTCGGAGAAAAACTGCTCAATGGTTGCGAATGAGCTTTTGCCCAGCGTCTGTATGTAACGATGGGTGGCCTCGCTGCCATCGGCGTTGATCGGATAAATGGCGACCCAAAGGGGGCTGTCCCAGTCCGTCGTGCGTAGCTTTGTCAGCCAGGTGCTGCCGGCGACGATAACGAGGATGGTCAACAGGATGCTTATACGGAAAAAGCGGAATAAACGGCGGGCACTCATGTTTTCTTTAAACTTGTTTCTGGAAAAAACTACGCGCTGCAGGCAGGCGGTAAATGCTTGCTGACTATAACACAGCTGTTTCCCCTTACCGTGTTCCTGTTCTGGTTCCATGTGGCCAGTGCTGAAAAAGCGTGAGTTACTGTGTCGCCGCTGGGAACCGCGTTTTTGCTAACACACCTGGTAATTTCACCGGGTATGGCTGAAAATCTGCGACTCCAGTTAATGTGAAAATCTGCACTCAAGTTGTTGCACACGAGGAAAATTATGCCGTCATTTGATGTTGTTTCCGAGGTGGAGATGCACGAAGTAAACAACGCGGTCGACCAGGCTAATCGCGAAGTGGGTACGCGTTTTGATTTTAAGGGCGCCGATGCGCGATTTGCATTGAACGATGCAACGATTCTGATGCAGGCCGAGGCCGAGTTTCAGCTGCAACAAATGCTCGATATTCTACAAACCAAACTAAATCGCCGCGGCATAGATATCGCCTGCCTGGAGACGGGTGAGATTGAATTGAGCGGTAAGTCCACGCGCCAAACCGTTACAGTGCGCCAGGGTATCGAAACGGACACGGCGAGAAAAATGGTTAAATCCATTAAGGATGCCAAGCTCAAGGTTCAGGCTGCTATTCAGGGCGACAAGGTGCGGGTCAGTGGCAAAAAGCGGGACGATCTTCAGGCCGTAATGGCGCTTTTACGCGATGCCGATTTTGGCTTGCCGCTGCAATTCAACAACTTGCGCGACTGACGGTGTTACAGGTGTTCAAACTCGCTGCCGTCGTCACCTCTGTCATCGGGCGTGCGGAACCTGGTGAAACACGCAGCTCACGTTACAATATATAAGAATGTACTTATATATAGGGAGTCTCGATCGTTGCGTTCCACCTAAGTTGTTGAATTCGGGATGGCCCACACAACGCTGCTGAATATATTTTCTTCACCGGGCCGCGTCCGGTTGCATCCAAACATTTAAGGGTCTAAGGTTGTTCAACAACCGCCGGTAAGCTCCGTTCCGTTCGGGCTTTGTCCGCCTCATTGCGCGGGCCCACGCACGCCAAGTATTTGATTTTTCAACCTGTTTTTGATGCCAGGTTGGAGGTAGGTGTTACCGGCGAATCCCCAGTTTTCGCCCTCCGGTTGAGCATTGAACTTCTCTTTTGGAGGGTTTTTTTATGGGCGCCATGTAATAAATTACGCTAAGGAATGTTGCTGTGAACGACCGTCGTGATCTGGAATTGTTGCTACGTTCCCACGTCCCGATAATTACGATAGAAACGCGCGAAGAGTTGCGCGCGTTGGAGCTGCTCGCTGATCTTGAACGTGATACAGGGATGTCCTTGTACAAGTGGACCGTTACTGAAGGTCTGCAACGTCTGCTTGGTCAATTTACCCTGGAAGGCGAGCACCATGAACCTGTGGATGTGTTGGGCGCCATCAAACGCAGTGGTGCACAGGGTATCTATGCCTTGCTCGACTTTCATCCGTATCTGGATGAACCCACGCATGTGCGCCTGATCAAGGACATTGCGCTACAGCATGACATGGCGCGCCGTGTCCTGGTTTTCATCAGTCACGAAATCACCATCCCGCCGGAACTCGGTGCGTACAGCGCAAATTTTTCGTTGAATCTACCCAACCGGGAGCGCCGTAAAAAAATTATCAAAGAGGTAGCCGGTCAGTGGATGGGTACCAATAATGGCCAACGGGTTAAAACCAACAACACTGCACTGGAACAATTGGTGGATAACCTGAGCGGCCTGACTTCAAATGAAGTCAAACGATTGGCACGCAAGGCAATCTTTGATGACGGTGCCATTACCGAGGATGACCTGTCAAAGGTCGTACAGGCCAAGTACCAGCTTCTCAATCGGGACGGTGTCTTGCACTATGAATTCTCCACGGAAAAATTTTCCGATGTTGCCGGACTTGTCCGTCTCAAGGAATGGTTAAGCCATCGTGGTGAAGTGTTTCGCAGTACCGATTCCAAGCTGGACAAACCCAAGGGTATCCTGTTGCTGGGTGTGCAGGGCTGTGGCAAAAGCCTGGCGGCCAAGTCGGTTGCCGGGACCTGGGGCGTGCCCTTGTTGCGGCTGGATTTCGGTACCCTGTTTAACAAGTTTCATGGTGAAACGGAACGTAATCTGCGTGAATCCCTGAAGACCGCGGAGGCGATGGCGCCGTGTGTACTGTGGGTGGATGAAATTGAAAAGGCTATCGCCAGTGCAGACAACGATGGTGGCACATCGAAACGGGTCCAGGCGACGCTACTCACCTGGCTGGCGGAAAAATCGGCCGCGGTCTTTCTGGTGGCGACCGCCAACGACATCAGTGCGCTTGCACCGGAGCTGGTGCGCAAGGGGCGCTTTGATGAAATTTTTTTCGTCGACCTTCCCGCGCCGGCAGTACGTCGAAAGATATTCGAAATTCATCTCGCCAAGCGGGGTTTGGAAACCGGCATGTACAATGTCGACGACTTGTCTGAACAGACAGAAGGTTTTTCCGGCGCCGAGATCGAACAGGTGGTGGTGGCGGCATCTTACCGCGCGCACGCACAAAACCAACGCCCGGATCAAACAATGTTAGTGGAGGAGATCCAGCAGACTCGGCCGTTGTCCGTGGTAATGGCTGAGCGCGTGGCCACGATTCGAGAATGGGCCAGGAACCGCACGGTTTCTGCAGATTGACTCCCGAATTTGTATAGGTAAGCAGAGTTGCGCAAACTTGATGACGCCGGACTTATCCGCTTTGAACACATTGTCGCCGTTGCTCCGGTACGCGCCCGGTTCTCAACTGGCTTGAATCCGGCTCGTGCAGTGGATAGGCTTGCTGAAAAAGAAAGCAAAGGCGGTTGGAGCGTCGCGCAAACATGGCGCAAATAAGTTGTAAATATCATCCGGATCGGCCTGCAGTCTGGAACTGCAAACAGTGCGAGATCAATTTTTGTCTGTCCTGTATTACGGTCGCCGGCCGTGATGCCGTTGTGCAGTGTCCGGTTTGTCAAACCCAACTTGAACGTATCGGTGCCGCCAATTTAATCACACCGTTCTGGCGCCGGATGTCGCGGTTTTACCTGTATCCGCTGTCACCGCATCCTCTGGTCTTTATGCTCATAATTGCGTTGTTGACCATGACGGTTGGCATACCCTTGGTCGGGCTCGTCGTACCCGTTCTGCTTTTTATCGTCTTTTTCAAGTACGCTTACGCGGCGCTTGAGAAAACCGCTCAAGGGCACATGGAGGCGCCGGAGGTCAACAGTGAAACCCTGACCGAGGAATTGGAACTGCCTTTCAAGCAGATCTTCCTGATGTTTGCCTTGCTGACCGTTAATATGACCGTTCTCGATTTGCTGGGAACGGTGCCGTTTACCATCAGTATGGCGTTGACGATTTTCGCCTTGCCCGCCAGCACAATGATCCTGGCTATCGAGCATAGCTTTCTCAAGGCATTCAATCCGGCCATCATTTCTCTGTTTATACGCCGTATCGGTGTGTCGTATTTGATCCTGTGCGGCTTCCTGTTACTGCTCCTGATCGCGCTTAATACCGCCGTCAATTTACTCGCCGGGCTGGTGCCGGATTTTCTTGCGGCATTCGTTGTAGCCTTGATGACTATGTATTTTTTCCTGATCATGTTTCACATGATGGGTTATGTGATTTACCAGTTTCATGAGGATCTACATTACGAAATAGAAGTGGAAGCGCATACGCACTTACAGGCAAAAGAAAGCGTGGAAGCGCCCAATCCGGAACTCGCAGAAGTGGAAATCCTTCTGCAGGA
This sequence comes from uncultured Ectothiorhodospiraceae bacterium, assembly GCA_947259765.1. Taxonomy (GTDB): domain Bacteria; phylum Pseudomonadota; class Gammaproteobacteria; order CAMYNG01; family CAMYNG01; genus CAMYNG01. Next base: position 49,551 of record CAMYNG010000003.1, on the reverse strand, counting down.
AGGTAAAATGGATGCCGCCAAGGAACGCCTGGCGATCTACATTAAAAGTTCCCCCGGCGATCTCGATGCACGGCGTCGTTACCATCGCTTATTGCGGGCAACCCGGGACAATGACGCGCTTTGTCGTCATGCAAATGTTTACTTGTCACGCTTGCTTCTGGAGAAAAAGGCCGCGCAGGCGGTGGAAGTTTACTTGGAAGTGCAAAAACTCGTGCCGGAGTATAAACCGGCCGATCCGAAAATTCGCCTGCAACTGGCCAAACTCCTCAAGCACGGAGCGAATGCAAGACTTGCGCTGCATTTGCTCAATCACTACCACCGGGACTTTCCCAACCATGCCGCTATTCCGGAGGCCTATCTACTTGCGGCGCAGGTCATGTGCGAAAACTTCGGCGAAGACAGCAAGGCGAGTGGAATTTTGGAATTCGTTAGCAAGACGTATCCCGGTAATCCTTTGCAAGAGGAGATCGAAAAGTACCAGCAGATTATCGATCAGTTGGGAAAGGCTTGATTCGATTTCAACGTAATAGAAAAACTCGTTCAGGGTAATCTATCGTTTTTAGTTTCTGAATCGGTTTTTCACCGCCCATAACAATTCCCATCACAGCTTTTTACTACCACGTATCCAGCTTCGCAAAATAAAACTGGGCTCGTTCCTCGCAATGTCTGTTTGTTTCAGAAGCGCGAAAAGTCATCGCTGCAAGCTTCGCAGCAGCTTTCCCCTTACACTACCCCGGCACTCGCGTCCTGTGTGATGGGCATGATGCCCTGGTTAAGTGAAGCACAAAGAAGTACGGGAACGGGTCGTTCTAGCTCTTGTAGTCGTGTTGTGGAAAGTCTTGTCTTGGACGGCGAGAAAGCTGCATTTCAGGAATAGCTCAAGTGCCTTAAGCTAATGAAAATTTTCACTATATTGCGGTACTAGTTGCCTGAATGCATTGAAGATGGGCCGGGCGCACGCCGTTGCAGTAGTTTTTCCAGTTGCTTTGCGGTGCTTGCCTTGCTGGAGCCCTCGTAAGCCTTGATCAGCCGCCGTATTAGTGGCGCCAGTCTGTTGGCGGGAGGGGTATCGGGGTCCTTCAACAGTTCATGTGCAAGCGTTTCTGCGCTCGCCAGTTCACCGAGGGAAATAAAGCGTTGCAGAAGTGTGAGACGCAGTGCGACCGACAAACGAGAACTGTTGGCTGCGTAGCGGATGTATTCAACATACACGGTGTGCTGTCGGCGTAAAGTAGCCTCGTCGACACCGGTTTGCTGTAAGGCCATGTGTGCCAGTTCGTGAAACTCCGCAGAGGCCGGCTCCAGCTTGGCAATGTGGAACAACTGCAAAGTTATTTCGGGTTCCTCCGGGTAGTTACGTTGCAAAGACTGCAACGTCTGTCGCGCCTTGCCGAATTCGAGATGTGCGATTTGCTTGCGCGCCCTGTCCATACCGCTCTCCAAAGCGTGTAGTTGGATTTCACTGTCGAGGAAATCGGTTTTTACCAATGCCGTGCGTGTCTTCAATAACCAGGCGATTCCGGCCCCGCTTAGCAGTCCACCAATGTGCGCGAGGTTATTGACATTGTTCATGGCCCAGAAATAGTCGTAAATCTCATAGGCCAGCCATAGCGGCAGCAGTGCAAGCGCCGGTGCAGAGACGTAGTCGAAGTAGACAAACAGGAAAAAGAAAAAACGGATCCGCCGCATGCCAAACAAAACCGTGTACGCACCGGCGAGACCGGCAATGGCGCCCGAAGCGCCAATACCCCAACGCGCGCTTTCCGGCTCCAGCCAGACGTAAAATGCGCCGGACAAAATACCTGACAGCAAAAATGTTCCCAGGGTAGCCCAGCGGCCCCACGCCATTTCAACAATGAAGCCAAACAGAAACAGGAACAACAGATTGAACAACAGGTGGGACAGATTGGCGTGCAGGAAAATGTGAGTCACCAGCGTATACGCCGAAAACTGGCTGGGTATCAAACCAAACTGGAAGGCAGAAATTTTTTGCAGACTCGACTCGTAATAGCTGCGTTCCTGCTGCCAGTGCGGGTAGAGCGGATCATCAGGCGAAATGATCAGGTCCTGCTGCAGCAATGTTTGGAATTCTCCGTCTGCCTGCATGGCATGAAACACTGCGATCTGACCGCCAATGTCTCCCGCCGCCAATTCTTGTTTGAGCCGAGCTGCCTGTTCTCGCGATGACGTGGTGCGTACAAATTCCACGTAGCGTGGCAATTCGGTATCCGGCAGACTGGAGCGAAAATAGAATGTGTAGGCTTCCTGTTCGTACAACGGGTCATTGTGTTGTAGCACCGCATACGATAGTGAAAGCAGCAGCATGAGCGCCAGTGTCACCAGCGGCGGGTTACGCCAGTCGGGAGTTTTGTGCAGCGGGACAAACATGGATGCTAAGGAAAACTCCGGGTTAGCGTGCTCGGCCGAGGATGGACCGGCTCTAGTCTAATATATTGGGTATGGCCCATCGAGCTGGACTCCTTAGCGGGTAAATGACAGATTTTTAAAACTTACCTTTGTTCAGTAGGTTGAAGACGATTATTGATAGTTAAAGTGAATTTTTACATCTTTCTACTTGAATTTTCCATGTCGCCTACAGGTGGCTAGGTCACACTGATGCTAAAGAGTGTGACGAAGTTCCGCTTTCCAGGCTCTTCCTTGCCGGACAGAGGCCGATTTTTAAAGTAGAGTTTTTCTAAGCGACTATCGATTTAACCGATTTGGTGCAGAGACCATTATGGCCGGGAATGCCGAGGTTCTGGAAGCTGTTGAACAAGCCGTTGAGGGACATACGGCGTTTAGTGAGCTTCTAACAACAGCTGATAAAAAATTTCTGATGCAACACGGCAAGGTGCGAAGTGTACCTGCTGGCGAGGTGTTGTGTCGGCAGTTTCAACGCGATGACCGAGTTTACATTGTAGTCCTGGGTGAGGTCGAAGTGACCGAGGAAGTTGAGGGACGCAGCGTCGTGCTGGCGCGCCTGTGTCGCGGGGAATTGTTCGGTGAAATTTCCGCGCTGTACGGGATACCGCGAGTCTCCAATGTAATTGTCAGCAAACCGTCTGTGTTACTTGAAGTCGACGGCGACACGCTGGCAAATCTTCTGCATTCTCACGCCGACGTGCGTCGGGCGATCCTCAAGCGGACGCGAAAACGAATTACAGAAACCGCATTGCGAGCGGTGGAACCATTCCGGGTGTTACCCGAGACGGCATTATCTCTTCTGGAGGAAAATTCATCACTGGTGACTGTTCCGTCCGGCGGTGAAATTGTCCGCGAGGGCGAAGTCGGTGACGCATTTTACATTATTATATTCGGTGCGGCGCGTGTCAGTAATCAGGTTGGCGAAGAAAGCGTCAATACCGCACTTTTGCGACCCGGGGAATTTTTTGGCGAGTGGTCGTTACTCACTGGCGCACCACGAACGGCCACCGTGACCGCGGTGACGCAGGTTGATGCCTTGCGAGTTGATTGCACGGCATTTCTGGAACTTATTCAAAAATATCCGGATGTGCGCGATCGCGTTGATCGAATCGCGCATAATCGCCATGAAGTCGTTGTTTATACCGGCGAGTACCCCGAATCCGCGCGCAAATTACACTCCGTTCTGACAACGATAGAAGACGCGGTTAAGGCCGACGAATCCCACCTGCATAGTTACTAAATTCCTCTTTGTTAAGTACCTCTTTATACCGGAGGCGTCACACTTCGGCGGCTAATATTGTGACACACCAGGCTATTTTGCTTTATTATCCGTGCGAATACTTTAGCAGGAGGGTGACATGTTCATTTACACCGAAAGCAAAACAGCCGTTTCTCGATTTGTTTGTGCCTTACTCATAAGTTGCCTTGTTGTGCTACCTGCACAAGCCGCGCTGGTGTCCACGGCGTCATTGGTGGACGACTCACCGGCTATCAGTGCTCCTCCCATCAATCGATCAAATCTTGCTGAACGCGTTGAAACCCACTTGGTAGAGCTAGGGGTTAGTCCTGCTGATGCGCAATCCCGTCTTGCAGTGATGAGCGACGAAGAACTTGTAGCCCTGAACACGGCACTTGACGATGCGCCTGCTGGAGGCAGTTTTTTAGCCATTGCCGCCATTGTTTTCCTGGTCCTTTTGTTTACCGACATTATGGGTTATACGGATTTATTTCCGTTTGTTAAAAAATCACCGGATGGCAATCAGGGGCCGGTAGTCACGGAAGAAAATTAGCGGTTTACTTCAATGCGTGGGAAGGTCGTTTTCTCGCTGCTGGTTTTGGCCATGGCGCTATCGGGATGCGCGACCACGCCGCAATCCGATATTCTAATGGTTCGGCCTCCGCAGGATTTGCGTCAAGCCGTTGAGTTAAACGCGGTTGCGTTCTTTCCACAACAAGCCTATCAATGCGGCCCCGCGGCATTGGCTACGTTGCTCAATAGCAGCGGCGTGGAAGTTACGCCGGGTGAATTAACTTCTCAGGTTTACTTGCCCGAACGTCAGGGTAGTCTGCAAGTTGAACTTGTGGCGACGGTAAGGCGTTATGGTCTTATTGCCTATGAGCTGGAACCGTCATTACTTACGCTAATGCAAGAGGTCCAGTCCGGCCGGCCGGTTTTGGTGCTGCAAAACCTGGGTACGAACTGGCATCCGGTCTGGCACTATGCGGTCGTTGTTGGCTACGACCTGGCGGCAAATACTATTGTTTTGCGCTCGGGAGAGCGGCGGCGACACGTTGTGGGTATGCGTGTTTTCGAGCGCACCTGGCAACGTGGACGCCATTGGGCACTGCTTACGGTTGCCCCTGGTAACGTACCGTTAACAATGCAGCGATCGAAATATATACGTGCTGTCATTGAGCTGGAAAAGGCCGGCAAGTGGGGCGTCGCCGCGCGCGCATATCGTGCCGGATTGCAGCGCTGGGCCGGCAATACCACACTGGCGATGGGCTTGGGAAACAGCCTCTATAAACAGGGGCAACTTGATGATGCTGCGAGACAATTTGCGCAAATTCTGGAACACCATTCACACTACGCACCGGCGCACAACAATCTTGCCCAGGTTTACCTTGAGCTGGGTAAGCTGGAAGAAGCTCTCCTACATGCTCGTAAGGCCGTCACGGGTGGCGGTAAGCACGCGGCCGTATTTCAGCAGACCCTTCGGTTGGTTGAGTTTCAACAGCAGACAATTCGAAATGAGTGAGCCCGTTCTGGAGGTATGGAATAGGTTCTGTTCGCGATCCGGGTTATTATGCGCACGGCCTGCGTCACCCATGCGGGGAGTGTAATGTAGTGAAAATACGGGAGAGTTCTTGATGTTACGTTTGATTTTGCTAGTCAGCCTGGTGTCGTTTACCGGCGTCACCCAGGCGCAAGTGCTGACGGCTCAAATTGGTGAAAACAGCGCCCGGTTTCACTATGTCAGCAATCCTGTTGGAAAACTGGTTGGGCCGATGGAACTGAACGGTGGCGTGATGTTCAATGACAGCGACGACTACTCACTGAGCTTTGGCGCCCATGTCCGTGGCGAAAATCTGGATGCACCCCTACTCGTCGCCATTGGATTTCGGGGCTATTATACGCGCGCAAATTCAGCAGACGGCTTCTCGATTGCTCTGGGCGGTGACCTCACATGGTCACCTGTAAGTATCCCCGGTTTTGAAGTGGGCGGCTACTTGTACGGCGCGCCCGATATTCTTTCCTTCAGTGATGGTGAAGGCCTGCTGGACTACGGGGTACGTGTCGGCTACCAAATAATCCCGCTGGCAACTATCTATCTGGGCTACCAGAATTTTGAGGTCGATATGACCAACAAAGGTACGGTGACCCTGGATGATGGATTTGTGCTGGGTGTCAATTTCCGCTTCTAAGCGTACGCTGGTTCCTGACTGAACCGAATCTAACTGACAAGGGCCTGTTCAAGCTCCGCAAACGTGGTGGCCACGTTCGTGCTGTCGAGCGTGGTGCCTACCTGTCTCGCGATCGACGCCAGGGAAAAGATTCCACGCACTGTTTCCTGCATGGTCGCTTCATCAATATCGGCAACCAGTGCGTGCTGGCGACCGTCGCGCAAGAGATTTTCCACAACATCACCGACGCGGGCATTGGCAAGATCAACCATCTGTATAACCTGTAGCTGGTCCTGCCGGGTCATGACATCATGAACCTGTACCTCGGAACGCGGTAGCCCCGTTTTTTGCATATACAGGACGGGTTTTTCACCCAGGATGTCCGTCGAAGTGACCAGGCCAACGATATAGTTGCTCGGGTTGGTGACCAACAGCAGCCGTATCGCGTTAGCTTTCATCTTCTGATTGGCGTCATCAATCGTTGCCGTCGGCCCTATGGTGACCGCATAAACACGCTTGAGGTCGGTCATCGCCTGGCTGGCGGGGCTGTCCAGATTAACCTTCGTGGGGAGTGCATAGCGTGGGCGGTGATAACTGGCGCTTATTGCCAGCCGGGTTGTTGGCAGTGGGCGGTACGCGGTAGACATGGCGGATTACCTACAAAGTCATTTCAGCGGTTATTAACAATTAGCCAACATCGGCCGAATTTGCAATGCAAAACGCTAAATTCGTCGCACCGGTTTTAGGTTGGGAGCAGGAGGGAATGGAAATGGCTAGAGCTGGCAGGCTGTTTGGCCTGGAACAGCGGGGATGAGTGGGGTTAATAGTAGAGGCCAGCCATCCTTACTGGCCTCACTATAATTTGGCGTGCAAATAGACGTGCTTATTTCACCATTTCTTTCAAAGCCTTAAGCGGCTGCACTTTTACCACGTTACGCGCAGGTTTGGCTTTAAACACGGTTGGCTCACCGGTAAATGGGTTGATGCCCTTGCGTGCACGGGTAGCAGGCTTTCTGACAACCTTCACCTTGAGCATGCCCGGAAGTGTGAAAATACCGGCAGCGTTGCGCTTAACGTGACCATTGATCACGTCACCCAGATTATCAAACACAGAGGATACTTCTTTTTTCGTCAATCCGGTGCGTTCGGAGAGCTCGGCGTAAAGTGCAGACTTTGTAAACGGGTCCTTAATGGATTTTACTGTCTTTGAGGCAGCGGTGGCTTTTTTCTTGCTTGCGGTTTTCTTTTTGGCGACTTTCTTTTTCGCTTTCTTCTTGGTTGTCGAGACTTTCTTTTTAGCTTTCTTTTTAACGGCCATATGCGCTCCTGGAATGTTTTTTCAGTATTAGTTTAAGAATGCCTATACAATAGCATAAAGTTTAAGATTGTGGAGTCTCGCGCAGTTTTTTCTCGAAAAAAACCGTGTTTTTCTGCTTCCATGTGCTCATGCGTGAAAAGTATCGTCGCTGGAGTTTATGCAGGAAAAATTTCATTTTTGGTGGATAAGTCTTTGCAGCGATCGTTAGCAACCATTCAGTCCGACGTAAGCAAGCGGCTAGAGTTGTGAAATTTCGACCGCTTTGCCCATGGAATGATGTCCCGGATCCGGGGACCCGCAGTATTGAGCTGGAAGTGAACCGGGAGGTTCTGGAATTGATCGTCGTCAAGTGCGACGGGCAGGCAAGGGTTTACGTCAATTCGTGCCCCCACACCGGTGTAAACCTCAATTGGTTGCCGGATCAATTTTTAACCCAGGACAAGCGCTTTTTGCAATGCGGGACGCATGGCGCGTTGTTTCAGCCGGATGATGGCCTGTGTGTCCGAGGGCCTTGTCTCGGCAGACGGCTGGAATTACTGGAATGCCAAATCATTGACGGTGAAGTTTGCCTTCTGCTAAATGATAACGATTTGGGCGAGGCGGTGGTACGCCCCGTTGCTCGACGCTAAATCCTGATTCAACCCGCTCACAGAGACGGCGCAGGGGAGTATTTATGGCTGGGAGAATTGGCAGCACAGTGATTTTTAGATCAGTTGTGCTGATGTTTCTACTAATTCCAATAAGCGTAAAGGCCGAAACCGTGTACGTAAGTGATTATTTACGTGTTGGTGTCCGGCCTGTTCCCGATAGTCGCGTTGCTCCGGTCAACGTGGTTACCACGGGGATGTCTATGGAAGTTCTGCAGCGTAAAAACGGATTCCTGAATATTCGTGCTGATTCCGGTGTTGAAGGCTGGATTAAGGATACCTACGCAGTGAGTGAAAAACCTGCTGGATTGCGGCTGGAGACTTTGCAGCTTGAGCATACTGAGCTAAAGGAAAAGCATGAGGACCTTGAGCAGCGTGTTGAGGAAGCGGCGCAAACCGCCCAGGCGCTTGCGGGCCAGATTCGCAAACTGAAAGAAGAGAACATTGATCTGCATTTGCAACTGGTGCAGGAGCAGGATGAAGGAATCCGGCTTATCAAGGGATCGGATTCCTGGTGGAAAGTCACGCTGGTAATTCTGGCCGTGTTTGCCGCCTTTGCGCTGGGAGTGTTGCTACAACGGCTGCTCATGCGCCGACGGTTTGGAGGATTGAAACTTTGACGCGTACCCAGGGGTAGACACTTGGATCAGCCGCAAAGGCTGGCGACCATCTCCCGCAACGCCTGATCCTGCTGCAGGACCTCGTCGGTTGCCGTCAGGACAACGTCTTCCTCAAGGCCCAGGCGTTGTAATAGAAATGGCGGGATATCTTCCGAATCGGCGTCCGAAAGCCCATGTGCCTTCAAGACGTGGTCGACCAGCACAACAAGCAACACATACCCGGCGTGGCTGTCGTCATAGTTCACATCATGGTGATAGGTCGCGACCGCGATCAATTCCTCCGGCAATTTCCACGACTGCAACAGTATCGCGCCCAGCTCGGTATGATCCGTGCCCAGGAGTTGGTTTTCCAGCTTTCGTATTGATACCTCGGGGCGTGAGTCGGCAAGTTTGTTGAGCCAGAAGTACTCGCTACGGAACAACTGGCTCAGGACCAGGAAGCCGATATCATGCAGCAGGCCCGCGAGATACGCGGTGCCAGCCTTCAAGCCAAGCTGTGGTGAGGTCAATGCAGTCAGCTTCTGTGCCAGTGCCGCGCTATAGGTTGAGTGGCGCCAGAAACGGGTACGGCCTAGCGGCCCCGCTTCCGGCAGTGTGAAGCCCTTGACCAGCGACAGTCCCAAAGCCAGGTTAACCACGCCGTCGAATCCAAGTACGCGAAAAACCGCATCTTCAATGGTCTTGATATTGCCTGCCTGGCCAAAGAATGCAGAATTCGCGTAGCGAACGACTTGTGCGGCCAATGTCGCGTCCTGTGAAACCACGTCCGCAAGTTGCGCCACAGTGGCATCCGGATCGGCGCGCAATTGCAGAACCCGGGCAGCGAACCCCGGCATGTTAGGAAGATTTTTAAGGCGGTGCAGCGCGGTTCTGATATCCAGCCGGGGAATGTCCGCATCAGCAATCGGCTCTTCAGCCTCCGATAATTGCGAGTCGGAGATCGCGCTGCCTATGAGCAGATTATCCGTCAGCAGTTGCACTTTGCTTGCGTCGATGCGTATCAAGCCCGAACCATCGGGGTTAAGAAAGTGAATATGCTCCTGGTTGCTCAGATTTACATCGACAATGATCTGTGGCTCACACTCCGGTTTATCGTCGTGCCTGCAGTCCTGGATAAGTTTGTCGACCGTTTGTTCCTCCAGCAGTTCGAGTTGTCGTCGCATGAGTTCGTTGAGGCGTTCGAGATTGAGCTTATGGCTGGCCGGATAAATGGCCATGACAATACCTTCCGCATCGACCAGCAGATCCAATGTGGCAAGGTTTTCCATTGCAACGGTACGCAATAGCCACTGCCCACTGGTGGTCCGACCCGGTGCGGTAATGGTGGAATACGGTAACTGCTGCTTTTCCAGCAGAATCTTGATAAGTGTAGTGATCACTTCAATGGCGATCCCGGCGATTCTCGACGTTGGTCCCGGCCGGCTCCGTGGTTGTTTCCAGTTTTATTTTTTTTATACCTGTCACCCAAGTTCTTTCCGGTGCACTTGAAACCAAAGGCATAACGGACAGGTTTAGGCATTCTCACGGTTCACAATGGAAAACGCAATCCGGGTGGCCGTAATCCGTGCACAACAGGGCTTTGTGAATTAGGCTTGAGTTACCATGTTGAGTAACCTCATGAATCCTGACCAGGAAGTTGTGAAGGGAGTCACACTTTGTTACGCAATACAACGGTTACGGCGCGAGTGACAGGTGGCCTGTTCGGAACACGGCAAAGCTGGATATCACCGGAAACGGAGAGTATAAACAACGGGCGGAATCGGGTAATGGATCCGTTTAAGATGCCGTTATCAACAGAGACAGTTCCGCCAAATCCGGCGGGCGGTTTTCGTGGGGACGAGCGCCGGATAATTAAATGGATTCGAAATCATGAGAGAAAGAACACCTATCGATGTTGAGCAACTAAGGCGTTTGGAACCGTTGTCCGCGCTCTCCAACGAACGCTTGCGGGAATTGGTCTCGCTGGCCTATGTGGAGCCTCTGATTATGGGCGTCAGCGTGTTTCGCGAGGGTGATGTAGACAACCAAACGGTTTATCTTGTCAGTGGCGATGTACAGCTACGATCTTCCGACGGCGGCATCGACAGGGCCGTCAGCAGCCGCGCCGACGAATCTCGTTTTCCGCTCGACGACAGCCAACCGCGCCAGTCATCCTGTACTACATTGACCAATGTTGAAATCGTCCGCGTTGACAACAGCGTACTGGATTACATGATGATGTGGGACCAGCTTGCCGAAACACCGGTCGCACCCCAAATTGAGGTTAGAGCTGAAACTCAGCTTGAGACCAAGATTGCAACTCAGCCTGAAGCACGGCAAGCGGAAAGCGGCAAACAAGCGCAAGCCGATGCAAGTCCAGAGACTGAAATCGTCGCGTTGGATGACGCACCGGGTGATTCCACTTCGGGGAGCGTCGACCCTGAAGCGGCAACGGATACCGCATCGACATTGCCTGCAGCAAACCGAAGTTCGTCTGATGCGGAAACGAAGCCGAGCTCTTCCGGCGAGGCAACGGCTGCGAGTATCAGGCCGACTGAAATAGCTAATACGACGGCAGCCCAGGAACCGCCAAGCACGGTGTCGCCAGAGCCCCGGGAATCCCCTGCGCCGTTGTCTTCTTCCGACAACGAAAAAACAATTCAGCGCACCCCCAGGACGGTTAAGAGCGAAAGCATCACGCCTTCTCTTGAGACTGCACCCGGGTCCGCACCCGAGTCCGCACCAGTTTCCGAACCAGTGGCAACGCAAGATCCAAAGCCGGCGCCGACGGCGACGACAGCGGGGTCACCAAAACCCGGGCGGCCCGGTGAATGGATACGTAAAATGCATCACATCATGGCATTCAAGAACCTGCCGCCAGCCAACGTCAAATCGTTGCTGGAAAAGATGGAACGCGTACCGCTGAAAAGTGGTGAAACTATTGTGCAGCAGGGCGAATTGGGTGATTACTATTATGTCCTGGTTGACGGCGAAGCGGCGGTAACTCGAACTATTGACCTGGCGGCACTGTCACCCGGCGCGTCGTTTGGTGAGGAATCGCTTGTCAGCGGTACCGAGCGCAATGCAACGGTCACCATGAAATCCGATGGTGCTGTTATGCGTTTGTCGAAAGACGACTTTAACGACTTGTTGCGCGAACCCATGATCAATCGGGTGTCTCCCGACGAGGCACGTTCGCAGGTCCTTATGGGTGCGATCTGGCTGGATGTGCGGCACGCGCGCGAGTATCAGCACGGTCATTTTCGCGGTGCCCTCAACATGCCGCTGCATGAAATGCGTTTGCGCATGGATGAACTGGACACCAACTTGCATTATATTTGCTGCTGCCGTACCGGTCACAGGAGTTCGGCTGCCGCCTTTCTGTTGGTACAAAAAGGATTTCGCGCCAGTGTTTTAACCGGCGGGATCCAGGTTATGCCGCAGGATTTGCAGAAAGGCCCGGCAACGGCGCCAGAAGAATCCTGACGCCTGTTTAAATTCTTTTAACCCGGCGGCCATCCCATGGCCCGGCCGGCCAGCAGATGCAAGTGCAGGTGGTACACAGTCTGTCCACCGTGTCGGTTACAGTTCAGCACCAGCCGATAGCCCTCGTCGGCAAAGCCCAGTTCACCGGCAATACGGCTCGCGGTCTGGAACAACCTGCCGCCGAGCAACACATCCTCTTCACGCAGATCGTTGAGCGTTGCGATGTGCTGCCGTGGTATGACTAAGATATGTTGCGGCGCCTGCGGGTGCACATCACGAAACGCGACGAGGTGCTCGTCTTCGTAAACCCGGTCGCTTTCGATATCGCCGCTGGAAATTTTGCAGAAAATACATTCCATCGTCTTTTCCTTATATCAAGGACTCGGATTCGGATGCCTGTCGTGGATCGCCTCAATTCCGGCCAATACCTCTGCGGACAACTGCAAGTCGATGCTGGCGATGTTGCTTTGCAGTTGCGCCATATTTGTTGCGCCGATGATTGTGCTGGTCAGGAACGGCCGCTGGTTGACATACGCTAACGCCATTTGCGCAGGGTCGAGTCCGTGCTGCTGCGCCAGTTCAACATAGTCCCGCGTTGCCTGCTCGGCCGCGGCGGAACAATAGCGTGTGTAGTCGGGAAACAGACTGATGCGCGCGCCGGGTGGGTTGGCATCACCAAGATACTTTCCGGATAGCACACCAAACCCCAGTGGCGAATAGGCCAACAACCCGCATTGTTCTCGAATGGACACCTCCGCCAGACCCACTTCATAACTGCGATTCAGCAGGCAGTATGGGTTTTGCACGCTGACGACTCGCGGCAACGCTTTTTGCTCTGCGTGCTGCAGAAACGTCATCGTACCCCACGGGGTCTCATTGGAGAGGCCAATATGTCGAATCTTACCGGCTTGCACCAGATCGCCGAGGACTTGCAGGGTTTCCTCTATTGGAATCGGTTGGTCCTGTGTGTCGTGCTCGTAACCCAGTTGGCCGAAAAAATTGGTTTTGCGATCCGGCCAATGTAATTGATATAGATCGATGTAGTCGGTCTGCAATCGTTGCAGGCTGGCATTAAGCGCAGCCTCAATGTTCGCACGATCAAGACGCATTTTGCCGTGGCGAATATGCGGCAGCCAGTCGGCGCCCGGGCCTACTACCTTGGTCGCCAGGATTACATTCTCGCGCCGCCCCGATTTGTGCAACCAATTACCGACATAACGCTCGGTCAGGCCATAGGTTTCTGCTTTTGGGGGTATCGCATAGAGCTCGGCGGTATCAATGAAGTTCACGCCCTGGGTCAGTGCGTAGTCGAGTTGCTCAAATGCCTCGGCTTCGGTGTTCTGCTCACCGAACGTCATGGTGCCCAGGCAAATAACACTGACTTCGATCGTTGTAGTGCCGAGTTTTCGGTATTCCATTTCCGCTTCCAAAGTGGGTCAGCTAAAGAGAACCAATACACCCGTATATCCGTAAAGACGGTTACCGGAAATTTCACCATTGGCATAAAATCCTACCAACGGCAGATCACCCAGAACTTCGGCGATGTATTGCATTTCCCGTGACGGCGCACCGAACATGTTTTGCCCGCGCCCAAGGCAGGAAAAATACAGGCCGCCCTTGGCTTCGCCGCTGAGTCGGCTCTTGACGTCATTCAGCATCCGCTGCAGATCTTTTACGGCGGTGTCGGTGTCGCGTCGACAAAACATGATGCTACTGTCCGCTTCCAGGTTGTCGCCGATGCCGATGAGTTGCTCGTCAAGATCAATTCCTGTCAGGTTCCGAACCATGTAGTCGCCGGTATCCGTACCCGTTACCGGGAAGCCGGCAAAAATATAACCGCCTACGCGACGCAGATCGCGTGCCAACACCTCGCCAACATCTTCCTTGAAGACTTCCAACGCGGGTCGCTCGTCGATCTCAACCGCAACGTGGCCATCGCATTTGGTCAGTCTGTGCACGGGGCCAATGGGCGAACAACCCTGCGTCAGGCCGGTAACTACAGGGATGCTTGAATCCAGCACCACTCCGGAGAGTTCGCCTTCAACAATATCGCCCGCGATCTGAAAATGGTAACTCCGGGAAGAGGTCAGGCCGCCAACCAGAAAGCCGTTGCCCCATTGGTTAGGTAATGCATTTATAACGTTGGGGACCTCGGCATTGCGCGGGTCGCCGTGCACCACCGCAAAGTTAAGTCCCGCAGGATCGAATTCGAAAACCTGCGTTTCCGAACTGTGTTCGAAAATGTGCACTGCGTCGTCCGCGAAGTCGGTGATCATTATCAGCAGTGCGGGCTCTTCATAAAATTCGAGACCGGTGCAGCACACGCCAACCCCAATTGAGCCTACCCAGTTTTCTATCCCGGTTTCATTTTTCAGGTCGCGTATGATGTCGCTCATACGCGGTGCGAAGACATCCGTCGCATAGATAAAGCCGAACGCCGCATCTGCCGGCAATCGGCCTAGCTGACTCAAGCAATCTTCCAGAGCCTCCTGCCAGTCGGCCTTGTCAGTTTGTGCGAGTAAGTACTTCTCCATATCCTTTTGTCGTTTTCGTTTTGGTCTGTGTTGATTGGCCCTATGCTAGCACGCTTGGGCAGCGGGAGGTGTCACTGGGAGGCCGCGCAGCAAGGCTGCCATAGGATTTCAGCGTATCGGCAACACCAGCCGGATCGGTTTAGAATACGTTTTATCGCCGCTGTACTGGAAAAGGAATGACCAAGACAACTGACGTCCCCAGGGTCGGTTTCGTATCGCTGGGCTGCCCCAAGGCCACCGTGGATTCAGAACGCATACTTACACAGCTGCGTGCCGAAGGGTATGTGATATCGCCAGATTACGATGAAGCCGATGTTGTCGTCGTGAACACTTGTGGTTTCATCGACGCAGCGGTGGAGGAATCCCTGCAGGCCATCGAAGAAGCCATGATGGAAAACGGCAAGGTGATTGTTACGGGGTGCCTGGGTGCGCGTGGCGACATGGTGCAGTCACGATTTCCAAACGTGTTAGCGGTGACCGGTCCACACGCAACTCAGGAAGTGATGCAAGCTATCCATGCGCAACTACCGCCACAGCACGATCCGCACGTTGATCTGGTTCCGCCGGGCGGCATCAAGCTCACGCCACGACATTATGCCTACCTCAAGATTAGCGAAGGCTGTAACCATCGTTGTACTTTTTGCATTATTCCGTCTTTGCGCGGTGATTTGGTGAGCCGGCCGGTGGGGGATGTGTTACGCGAAGCCGAAAATCTGGTGGATGCCGGTGTCAGGGAGTTGCTTGTGGTTTCGCAGGATACCAGCGCCTACGGTGTGGACGGCAAATACGCGCTCGGCTTTTGGGGCGGTCGACCGGTGAAGACGCGCCTTACAGAATTGGCGAGTGAACTGGGGCAACTCGGTGCCTGGCTGCGCCTGCATTACGTTTATCCTTATCCGCATGTCGATTCGCTGATCCCGCTGATGGCGGAAGGGCGGGTGTTACCCTACCTGGATATACCCTTACAGCATGCAAGCCCCACTGTGCTCAAGGCTATGAAACGACCGGCCAACACCGAGAATGTGTTAAGACGGATCGAAGGCTGGCGAGAGGTATGTCCGGATATCAGCATTCGCAGCACATTCATCGTCGGCTTTCCGGGTGAGACAGAGACGGATTTTGAAACCTTGCTGGAATTTTTGGCACAAGCCCAACTGGATCGGGTAGGGTGTTTTACCTATTCCGCAGTTGCAGGCGCAACCGCAAACGAACTTCCCAATGCGGTACCCGAACCACTCAAGGCCGAACGCCTGCGACGCTTCATGGAGGTTCAGGCGACAATCAGTGCCAACAAACTCAAGGACAAGATCGGCCGGCATATGACCGTGTTAGTGGACGATGTCCAGGCGGATGGCGTCGCCATTGCCCGTAGTGCGGCCGACGCACCGGAAATTGACGGTGTTGTTGTCGTTGAAGACGGTGACAATCTCGAGCCCGGTGACTTTGTCGAAGTGAGTGTTGTTAACAGTGATGAACACGACCTCTATGCCCGGCAGACTGCTGAACCAACGCAGCAATAACCTGGCATTGCATCCCGTATAGCTAGTTGTAACTCGTTGGTGAATTGCTAAGCACCTATTTTTACAGCAAATTCTGCTTATGTAGCAGTAAAACTGTGACCCAGATCGCATTTTTTCGGCAAACTGTTGCGGCCATCGTTCGATAATTATTCAAGTAGCCAATGATTTCTCTGCGCGTTTTGTAGTGGGTGATTTTGTACCTAAGCGCGAAGGAGAAAACCAAGCGCTTTCGCTTTCCAATTGCGACGAAAAGTATAAGGTTTTATGGACATCCTGTTGCTAACAACACCTCCGCAGCATACTTCCACAAATCCAAACGTGGAGGTAAATCCGCGCAAGCTGAAACAATGGGTCGACGGTTTGCCCACAATGAACGTAACTGAAACCGTCAAGTTGTTGCAGAACGCGATCGAGCCCTTTAATGAATTGCAGATAATGGATGAAGACAGGATTCGTCTGCTGGAAATTTATCGAGAGGCATTAGAGGCGATTTTGTTCGACTATGACGAAATGCGGCTGCACCAACTTCCAATTTCAGCTGCGCAACGAAGTTCCGTAGCACAAGACATTATGTGGCTCTATCTGAGTCTGGCAAATGGCTACAAACTCGTCGTGAAAAACCACCACGAACGAGGCGCCAATCCTAAACATGACAAGCAACTTCTGCTGTGCATGTATCGGGCCATGGAGTTGATTATTTCGTCGTTGCTTTATTCTTATCGTGCGCATGAGTCTTTGCCACCACTGGCCTGTCTGGAAATCAATCAACTCTATCTGTTCGCAGAAACCTTCAATGCAGAGGAAATAAGGATCCGCGCTATCAAGCGACAAGAAACCAATACCATTGCGAGTTTGTACAAGAAGTTCCTGCTACTTTCCTGCGTTCGCATGGAACGTTTCAATGGTGGCGAGTTACTGGAATTGTATCTGCTGCTGGATAAATTTGCCCGTTACAGCGCGTTGGCTAGGCATGAAGAGAGTGAACCCGGACCGGGCAAGTACGTGATGGACCTTACCGAAGATGCGCTTTCCCACCGCTGGAACGCTGTTGAACCCATTCCAATGGCAGGAATTTTACGCGTATTTGATTTGGCCGGAGCATTGGCTGAAATAGACACATGGCTGGCCCAGCAAGGTGGGCCAAATGACAGTCTGGTCCAGGCGCATGAAGCAAGACTTGTCGGAGTACTACGCGACGAACTGCAAAATCAGCAGGATAATCGCACTGTAGACGCCCAACACGGCCGGAATGTGAAACTGGTTGTTGGCTTACGATCATTAAGTCGTTTGCTTAATGACAGCGAGTTACTCAACAGTACCTGTGTCGTCGAGGAACATGCGGGTATTGAAGTACGCAGTTTTAATTCCGCTGAAGAGGCCAAGGTTGAGCCAGGTACCTGGACGATGATTGACGAGCAGGGATCGCGTGTAACGCTACGTAGCTTGCAGGTCGGTCAGACCGTCGAGACGGATGTGGGTGCTTTGATAGGGATTATCGATGGCTGCGAGGCACAAGATGGCCCTGTGGTCAGTGTTGGGATTGTGCGCAGCGTTGAAAGTGATGATCATGACGAACTAACGATTGGCGTTGAATGCCTGGATGGCGAGCCGGTTCCCGTCAGTTGTCAGGCCAGCAAAAGCGTTAAAGCAACCACGACGGACCAGGAGGGGTTGTACTTCCCGCGCACCGAGGAATCAGCGCAACCGGCCACCTTACTGACGGAAAGATCGATTTTTGATCGCAGCCAACCCCTGGATATTGCGGTGAAGGGAAAGTCCTTTCTGGTGCAGCCACAGACAACAGTCAATACAACGCCGTTGTTCGCCCAATTCTGTTTTCGGGTGTTACGTAAAGAGGCTTAAACCATACGTCATGAGGTCTATGCGGTCATGGCGAGACTTCTGCGATTTCCTTAAGTCGGCTGCGTAGGCCGGTCCAGCCCATACCGAGATTGATCTTCCGACCGGTAACTAAAACAGCCAGAATGTTGGGTTTATCCGGAACAATTGTCATGAAGTGATACGTGTGCTCGGTGGTTAATTGAATTTCCTGGACCGTATGAGCGGGGGGCTCATTTTTGAGTTGGCCCAGTAATTTTTCCACTGTACCGACAGCCTTACCGCGAAACAAATCCACCGAGGCCGCAGCAATTGCGTCCAGAAATGACTGGGTGAAATAAGAGACATTGTGTGAGACGCCCAGTAGCAATCCGGATTCCTGATCAATGATTGCCGCGGCAAACGCGTGATCGATTTCCTCGGTCATGCTACGGCAAATGTCGTTCAGGTTCGGCATATCACGTAGGTATTGATAAGTCGATCGGTTGACGTACCGGAATGTTCTGTTTAAGTATGCCTCATCGCAATCGGTGCTGTGAAGTATTTATTTTAAAATATTGTTACAGATCGCATTCGACGACGGCTGCGATTTGTTCCGTTGCTTGTCGCGCATAGGCCAGGCAACCTCCCAATTTCGAATCGCTGTTGGTAAATACTGTGAGCAACAGTGCTGCTCCAGCGTGCATCAGGAATACTTTGCCATTTTCACTTTCCAGCAACACATTTTGCGTTTGCCCTTTTTGTCCCTCCTGGCCCAGGCTATCGCTAAGCGCGAGTAGAGCGCTGCTCATTGCCGCGAATCGATGTTTGTCCAGGCCGGTCGGTAAGCGTTCCGCCAATGCGATACCGTCAGCACTGCTGACAATGGCACCTTCAATTTCACCGGAAAGGTCGATCATCTCGTCGAGAATTTGTGACAACGCTTCGTTTGCAGCATGTGAAATACTGTCGTCTTGTGCTGAATTTTGATCACTAAGTTGGTCAATAAAATTGTTAATTAGCTGCATAATTTTCTCCTAGCAACTTAATATCGCAAGCAGTGCTTGTACAAGAATCTTTACGTCATCGGAGCTACGGGCGTCGACTTCAAAAACCGGAAAAATCTGTTGCCGCTCAAATAAGCGAGCTTGAAGTTCACCCACATCGACATTGTCCTGCATTCCGGATCGTGTCAGACCGATAACAGCACCCGTTTCCGCAATAAAATCATCAAACGAGTTAAGGTAAAATTCCATTTGCGCGACCGGATCAGGGTGATCCCGGTTTATCAAAATAACCAGCCCGATACCGCCCTTGGCCAGTATTTTCCACATAAAATCAAATCGCTGCTGCCCCGGCGTTCCATAAAGGTGTACACGGGTTCCTTCTTCTAAAGTAATATAGCTATAGTCCATCGCGACAGTTGTCTTATCTTTAATAAGCCGTGATTCATCGGTGCAAGCGACGTCGGTACCCACAGGGGGTTCTTCGCTGATGGAGCCAATGGCAGTGGTTTTGCCGGCGCCAACCGGACCCGTAAATATAATCTTCTCAACTTGATTGAACATGATGCTAACCTGAAAGAGCCAATCGTTTTGCGATTTTTGATAGTAATCCTAATCGTTTGCTGTCTTGCTTCTGTTCAGGTTTGCGCATTTGTTCCAGGTTTTCCTGGAACTCAATGAGATCGACAGAATAGGCAGCATTATAAAAATCAACCACGTCGTCATAGGGCACCTGTGAGAACTGAGACAGCTCGGCGAGAGTAAGCGGGTTACGGGCCAGCATTGCAGCCAGCTTGAGATGATCGGGCCTGAAACTGGTGCGTGAGAAGTTCGGCCAGGCTTTTAACTTAACCGGCTTGTCAATTGTGTGACCCGGTAACAATTTCCCCTTCGAGCATTCGATTGCCGCCACCCACAAAATCGTATCCAGAGACGAAATGTTGAGCTGCTGTGTCCCTGATAAGGTGGTTTCGCCGTCGAGTTTCTTTACCCGAAGTAAGTTCGCTGGAGTCTGTACTGTTTTGATCACATCGTCCATCGAACCGCTTGTTGCAACGCTACGGTTTTCGCCATCGACAAGAAGCGTCGGCAAGGATTCAGATTTGATTTCCATCGTCCTGCGGTTGGCTTTTATGTCCAGGAGTAGATCAAACATATTCTCAGTGGGTGTCCCTGAAGACTGATCGCTTACAGGTTTATCGGCATGTAAACTTTGTGTGGCTTTTAGTAGTTGCGCCTGCATAACCACAAACAACTTGCTAAGTAGATTTTTTAGGGTATTGATATCGACGGGCTTTTGGATGGCTACGACATTCTTGCCGGTCTGTGGTTGAGAGGACAACAGTAGCTTCACCTGGCCTGCACGACTGTTTTTAAGCACCGCGCGACCACCATCGCTTTCTTCGTCAAGTACCAGCAAGTGCGCCGAATTCTTGTATTTTTCTTCAAGCGAAAAACTCTGGCCGGCCTGGGAGAGAAGTTTGACTGCTGTACGCAATGCCACCAGATCCTGATCGGCGAGTCCCGGTGAAGAGATGTGCAGTTGTTTTGTTATGGGCATCGCTATGTATCTAGTATCAGGCCGTGGGCATCCCCGTTATCTTGGCTAGTTAGCGGCGGCTGTACTGCGCTCAAGACCGGCAAGTTTGTGATCAACATCACGTTTTGTTCTGTCCCAAGTCTTCCGCGCGGAGTTTAGTGCCCGTTGGGCTGCTGGTGAGGTGTTGGATTTCCGTCACCAGCCGCACGATCACCGCTAACTTCATGAAAAACGGGTCTTTTACACAAATTCATGGATGGAAACCTGTTTTATTTCAGTACGCCCAACAATTGACTGTGGTTCCTCGATCATCGTTTTCAGCGTTTTTTTGTGAGCGAGCTCACATTTTGCTGCCAGTCTGGTGCAAGGCGGGCAGCCGAGGACGATATCGAACTCAAGACGCAGTCGTAAAAACGCGACTGAGACTCTAACGGGGCTATCACTCATGACTAACGCTAGTGGAAACAGACGAGGCTTTTGCGTCCAGGTGTCTGCACTTCCAGACAACGAACGCTTGATTTTTAAGCTTATTTTCTCAGTTTCCCAGAAGACCAGGAGTCGTGAGTTTCTCTACACAATGGCCGAAGACGGGAACAGTGCCGAGGCCGACATCCTTATTGTTGAAAAAACCGAGCCTGGTTCACTCACAAGCGCTGATGTAAACGGCGGTAGGTGCAAAATTGTTTATGTCGCGAACAAATCCGACGAGTCTTTGGGGCAAAACATTATTCGACGGCCACTGATTGCGACGCGTGTACTTTCAGTGCTGGATAAGGCCGCAGCTGAGATTGTGAGTTCACCGCAGGGGCAGGTTGGCGTGACTGAAGTTGCGACGGAAGCGGATTTTCAGGACGATCAAATTCACAGCGAAAAAGATTTAAGTTCCGAAGCAACCACCCCGGTTGACTCAAAAAATGAAGGCGCCGGCTCGATTGAGTTTTCCATCTCCGAGGAAGAAGCGTGTGAACTGGCCATTGTGCACGATGAAGCTTTGTCAAACCCGGCAAACAGTGAAACCGAAAAACTGGACGCAACAGCAGCGCGCGAAAATTCTTCCACGACTCCAATATTAAAAAGCACGACCGTAACCGCATTCCCCGGAAGCGGGATTGTTCGAGCTCAGCAACAATCTATTGCTGAGGAAGATTCACAATCCGAAATTTATGAGATTGCAAAACCGCGCGCTCTGGTTGTTGACGACAGCGCATCGGTACGTAAACAGCTCGAACTTGAACTCAAACTTTTTAATGTCACCGTCGACTATGCTGAAGACGGTGAGTCCGCGATGCAATTGAAATCTGAACGAAATTATAACCTTGCCTTCCTCGACGTTGTCCTTCCCGATATTGATGGATTTCAGATTTGCAAACACATCAAGTCCGAAACCCCGGATATGAAAGTCATTATGCTCACCGGCAAGGCAACGCAGGCTGACAAAATAAAAGGAAAACTAGCAGGCTGTGACGACTATCTGGTTAAACCAGTTGGAAGGAACACCTTTCAAGCGACTGTTAACAATTATCTTGACCAATTAACGGCTGCCGAAAATCTAGAAGCCAAGAGCTTTTGAGATCAATTGCTCAATAGATTTTTAGCATCCTAAAACTAACCGAGGAGTAACTGTAATGGCGATCAACAAGGTATTGGTGGTAGATGATTCACCCGCAGAGCTATCCAATATGCGCAATATCGTTTCGGAGCTGGGTTGCATGGTCATTGCAGCCTCAAATGGCAAACAAGCTCTTGAGTTAGCAAAATCAGAGAAGCCGGACATCATTTTTATGGACATTATAATGCCCGAGATGGATGGTTATGAAGCAACTCGACATTTAAGCAATGACCCCGAGACTAAACAAATTCCAATCGTCTTTGTTAGCAGTAAAGGCCAGAAGGCGGATAAGTTATGGGGACAGATGCAGGGCGCCAAGGGTTATGTAACCAAACCGTTTAGTGCCGAACAGCTTATTCATCAAATTAAGGCACACGGCTAAGTTCGCTGTATTAAGTTAAACCGGAGATCAACTTGGAATCACAAACGAATCCTGATTTATGGTCGGGTAGCGGAGAGGCAATGGAATTGCTGGCGCGTTTAAGGCCGTCGGCGACTGATGCTCAATCTGACAGGCGGGACGACATAAAGGAAATGCGGTACGGATACCGAATCGGTGCGCTTGGTTTCCTGATAGAGGACAACGTTCAAAGTGAAGTAGTTGAAAAAGCAACAATCTTCCCCGTGCCTAACTCCCCGGGCTGGATGGTTGGACTGATAAATTTGCGCGGCAATATCGTCCCGGTATTTCACCTGCAGGATTTTCTTTCAGATGAACTAAAGCCCGGTCATGATCGGAACGCGCTTGTTCTAGGGCATGGTGAATCGATGTTAGGAATTTTGATAGACGGTTTGCCAAAAGTAGTTAGAAATTGCCTGAAGAAAACGAATTTACCCTTGGGTGTAGAGAAGCTACGACCCTATACCGCCGTGACGTTTGATGTAGACGGTGAATCATGGACAGAGCTGAACTTCCATAAGCTTGCCAGGGATATGGTGAAGGAAGATTCGTTTTTGGCCTAAGCAGGCCGACTCTATAGCAAAACCAAAATTCGAGGAATCATATGTTAAACAAACTCAAGATCGGGACCCGGCTGGTACTCCTTATTGCAGCACAATCCATCGTGTTGGTTGTTATTGGGGTCACCGCTCTTATGGGGTTGAATTTCTCGTCAAATACCACCGCCAGCCTTAATACTAGTGTTATAGAACAAGTGAAGTTGAATCAACTGAACGAAAATGTTCGGAATGATTTTCTGGGTACGATCAACCGGCTTAGCGTAGGCAAAATCAGTTGGCAGGAAGCAAGTGACGATCTGCTTGCCGCAAAAAACCTCTTTGTTAACAACTGGGACGAGTATAAAGAGGAAAAAAGCAGAGCTGAAGTAGACGACATTAACGCCTCTTTGGGGGATGAATACCAGGCCGTGGTCGAGGCATTTTCCTTCCTCGAGGGATTGGTGGCAAAAAAAGATCGCGGCGCCTATATGCGGTTTGTCGATACTGACTTGCCAAAACATGTTACTCCGTTCCTGGTCGAGCTTAATGAGCGAGTCTCGGGTCAGGAATTAACCTCCGAACAATTGTTCGAGCAGTCCCTGAAAACCAGTAAGACCGTACTTATGGTCAGTGCGATCATCATTGTTCTTGGTCTCTTGGCCGCCGGTCTGCTTGGCTATCTAATATACCTTGGTATCACCCGCTCGATTAGAAACATTTCGAATACGGTGGAAGAGGTCGCCAAAGGTAACTACTACGCACGCACGGAGACCGGCGGTACGGACGAGCTTGCGAAGCTGGGAAATGCATTCAATAAGCTACTAGAGGATAAAGTGTCCACCCTGGTGCAAACAGAAAAAGACAACGAGCAGCTTAATGAGTCGGTAATCACCTTGCTTGAGGCAGTATCGAAATTGAGTCGACGCGATCTCACAGTCAAGGTGCCGGTTACGGAAGACGTAACCGGACCGGTGGCGGATGCGCTTAATCAGTTTACGAGTGAAACCTCCCGCGTACTCCAGGGTGTAAGGCGGATTTCTGAGGAAGTGGCCAAGGTCTCAGCAATGGTTAAATCTCAGTCTGACAATGTCATCTCGGTTGCATTTGACGAAAGCAAGGAAGTCCAGGAAACCGCGAACGAACTTGCCACGGCAGTGGGCGCCATGAATAACATCGCGGATCTGGCGCAGGCCTGTGACGCAGCTGCAGAAAAAGCCATTACTACCACGCATACAGCGCTGGAAACTGTGACCGGTACGATCGATGGCATTAACGAAATTCGTGGAACCATACATGAAACGGAAAAGCGGATAAAACGGCTGGGTGAGCGATCCCAGGAGATTAGTAGAGCGATCAATCTCATCAATAGCATTTCCGAACGCACACACATTCTTGCACTCAATGCCAGCATGCACGCTGCATCGGCAGGTGAGGCTGGTAAGAGTTTTGCGGTTGTTGCCGATGAAGTGCAACGCCTGGCAGAAAACGCCCGTGATGCAACAGGACAGATTTCAACCCTGGTGTCCAATATTCAGGTGGATACGGCCGATACCGTCACGACTATGAATGAAGTAATTACTCAGGTTGTAAACGGTACAAAGCTGGCCGAGGAAGCGGGCAGCCAGATGAAGAAAACCCAGGAAAGCACCGCGACGCTGGTGGAGTCCGTTCGTCAGATTGCCACGACATCCCAGGACCAGGTGCGTTTAGGTAGTGATTTGCAAAGCCGTGCCGTGCAAATTCAGGCAAGCACGCAAAAAACAAGTCAGCAATTACATGAGCAGACCAACCAGACTAACCGGCTAGTTGAATGTGCCAAGGGATTGTTAAACGCCGTAAACGTATTCTCCCTTCCTGATATAAACCAGTCTCGTGTACGGCTTGCGACCGTGCCAAATGCTCCGTCCTCGGACACCATTCAACAAAATAGCGCAAAATGAAAGC
This sequence comes from uncultured Ectothiorhodospiraceae bacterium, assembly GCA_947259765.1. Lineage (GTDB taxonomy): Bacteria > Pseudomonadota > Gammaproteobacteria > CAMYNG01 > CAMYNG01 > CAMYNG01. Next base: position 24,764 of record CAMYNG010000003.1, on the reverse strand, counting down.
CGAAGCGATCCCGGTACAGCAACTCAACTCCTTTGAGTTGGAGGTGAGTGAGCTTATTTACGAGCTCATGGAAACCTTTGCAAGTGATGATGTTCAGCCGGAGCAGGAGAGAACCCGGCAGGCTCTGAGTCGCTACAAAAAACGGGTTGCGCGCGTTGGTCTAATTGCCGGCAAATATGGCTTAATCGGCTTGCATGATATTTGTGTGGAGTTTCGGCAGATTATCCATGACCTGGAAAAACGGTCGCTGGAGCTGAGCGACGTAGAGTTCGAGTTGTTGGAGGAGTGGCCGATTACGGTTATGTACTACATCAATTCATCCAACGACACAGAGTCCGCAGAAAAGCTTTTAGACTTTATTCAACGGCCAGAGTGGAAATCCCGTATTGCAGAAAGAGATATTGACGATATCCGGTGTCTGTTAGGCCTCGGCAAGGCGGACGAGTCGCGCGAACAGGAGATCGATGATCAAAATGCGTTACCGAAACCGGAACTCGATGAAACACCCATCGAATCTACCGGAACGAGTGAAAGCATGGATGAAGCGCCCAAGCCGGATGCGGAAACACTCACTTCGTTAAAGGAAGAAGTATTCGAAGCGATGAAGGAATGCGTTGCGGAACTCAAGCTAACAGACAGCAAAGATGCAGTTGAAGCCAATTCATCGACACTGGCGGATTGCGCCGCGCGTATGGAACTGCTGGGCATGTCGGTCGCCATGTCAGGCCTTATCGGGCTCATGGATGCTTGTTTTTTGTTTCAGTCGTGCCTTGAGGATCTGGCCGAACATAGAGAAGGCTTAAGCCCGGTTTACCTGGACGCGCTGAAGAAATGGGCGCCTATATTCTCTGCTTATCTTGACGATGCGGAAAATACAAAGGTTGCAGAGACACTCGTCAACTATTTGCGGACGTTACCGTGGACAGATAGCTTGAGCGCCGAAGAAGCTCAAAATCTCAAAGAGATTCTAACGCCCGAGGAAATGCAAACCAGTGGTGCGCCAAATTCGGCGGGTCTCCCGCTAAATGAGGAAGATATCGGCGAACCGGATGTGTTCGTGGCTACAGTTGGAGTCGAAGAGTCAATCTCGTTGCCCACGTCTGAAGATACTGGGAGTGCCGAAACACAACTACTGGAGCTCCCTCGCGCCTATCTTGAATTGCTGGAACTGTTAAGTCTTGAACTTGAGACCTCCCGGGATACACTGGATTCTGCGTTGGCGACCGCGTCTGCGATAGACGCTGAGCCAGGCGATCGAAGTGCAGCCCTCAAGCTCTATGGCGATCAGCTCGAACGTCTTGCTGCAGCGGCGGAAACGCTTGGGCTCGATGGTCTGTGTGAGGTGATCGCGCACATTATATTCAACCTTAAGCAGCTCGCCGAATTAGACAGGCCGCTAGTGTCCGATGAGAGCAATCTGTTTTCCGGTTGGCTGGAAATTGGCAGAATATACCTTAATGACCCAATTGCGCACCCGGGTCGCCTTGCGTTAGCGGGTTATCTAAGTTCCTCACAATGGATTAGCCGATTATCTCAGGCGCAAGTGAGTGACCTGGTTGATAAACTGGGTTCACCGGAAGTCGTACTTGATGAGGAGGAGCTCGAAGCACGGCAGACCGTAGCGAGTCAGGAAGATGTTTCAATCGAATTACCGCAGGACGTTAACCAGCAACTCCTGGACAGCTTATTGCAGGAATTACCGCAATATACTGCAGAGTTTACAGAATCTATTGCACGTATCGCGCAGGGTTCTGGTGACACTACCGATGTTGAAAAGGCGCAGCGAATTGCACATACGCTGAAAGGATCGGCAAACACAGTTGGCGTAACCGGTCTTGCAACTTTGACGCATCATATTGAAGACATTCTGCAGGCGTTTTCAAAAAACAAAAGTCTGCCTGGTAAAAAGCTTGCGGATGTTCTGTTAAATGCAGCGGATGTCCTGGAAATGATGAGCGAACACCTGCTTGGTGCTGGTTCTGTTCCCGAACAGTCTCAAGGCGTTTTACAAGAGATCCTTGATTGGGCAAATCAGATTGATACCCAGGGACTTCCTGAAGATGATACGCCGTCGAATCATTCTGTACCTGAAATATCCACCGTATCCGGTCATGTGGAAAGTAGCGAAAGCTCGCAGTCCGCAGAGCAAAACGCCCCGGCGGAGGTGACACCGTCATTGCGTGTTCCGGCATCACTAGTCGACGATCTTTTACGTTTGGTAGGTGAGTCGTTCATTCTGGGAGGCCAGATTAGTCAGCGCCTGAGAAACGTAGAAAATGAGTCAATTGCGTTGCGCAAGCAAAACGCGATGCTCCAAAATCTTACACATGAATTAGAACAGATCGTCGACGTACAAGGAGTGACCGCGTCACGCCGGCGTGACGCGGTATTCGAAGAATTCGACGCGCTTGAGCTGGACCAATATAACGAGTTGCACACCGTTACACGGCAGCTGGTAGAGGCAGCAACTGACGCCCGCGAAATGACACGAGGTGTCGAAGATCACATAAGCACGTTTGAAACACTGCTTGTCGAGCAGGCTCGCCTGCACAAGGGTACACAAGAAGTTGTAATTCAAACTCGTATGGTACCCGTGCAAAATATTGTTCCCAGGTTACATCGATCGGTTCGCCAAACTTGCCGCCTTACCAAAAAGATGGCTGAAGTGGTCATTAGTGGCGAAGAAACGCTGATTGACAGCGACGTACTCAATGATCTCACCGAGCCCTTGATGCATGTGCTGCGTAACGCAGTCGACCATGGGATCGAACAAACGGATATACGCGAAAAATTAGGTAAAAATGAAATAGGCGTTATAAAACTGGATTTTTTCAGGTCGGGAGACAGCATTGTTGTGCGTTGCCAGGACGATGGCGGCGGCTTGAACTATGAATTGATCCGTAATCGTGCCATCGAGATGGGGATCATTACTGAAGAACATCTAGTTACTGATGACGAGCTGGCGCGCTTTATTCTCCTGCCTGGATTCTCTACACGCAACGAGGTAACGCAAACATCCGGTCGCGGCATGGGTATGGACGTTGTGCAAACCAAGATTCATCAAATGAAAGGGTCAATCCGGGTTAGGTCGGTTCGTGACCAAAGCAGCACCATCGAACTACGCCTTCCAATCACACTCATCTCAATTCACGGTCTGTTGATCGAAATTAACTCGCAAACCATCGCCCTGTCCAGTCGCGGTGTTGAGCGTATCATCCACGGTGAGGACGGTTCCTTTCACTCTGAGGGCGAACAACTAATTTATACGCTGGGCGAAGAGCAATATGACGCCTGCGAACTGGAAACCTTGTTTGGCCAAGCTGTTGGCTCGTCCACTGATAGCTCACGTGACAGAGCCGTTCTGTTCGTCAAGAACGATGCTGGAAAGACGACCGCTGTTCGTGTAGGCAAAGCCTCCGCCAGTGTGGACTTAGTGGTTAAACAGTTGGGTCCTTATGTACCGGATATTCCCGGACTAGAAGGTGCCACCATACTGGGTGATGGTGGGATTGCACCGGTACTGGACCTGGTCGACCTGCTTGGAGCAGGAACGGTCAACACGATCTTGCCTGAATCGGCAGTTGAAACACGGATAGACAATGATTCTTTACCGCACGCGCTTGTTGTCGATGACTCGCTTAGTGCCCGTCGATCTCTGGCAGAATTTGTTGAAGACGTTGGTTTTACAGTCAGCACCGCCCGTGATGGTATGGACGCAATCGAAGTTATGGAAGAAAAGACTCCGGACATTTTGCTGGTCGATCTCGAGATGCCACGCATGAATGGCCTGGAGCTTGCGTCGCATTTGCGGTCGAAAGAAGAGTTCAAGCACATCCCGATTATCATGGTCACTTCCCGATCCACTGAAAAACATCGTCGTCAGGCAAGGTCGGCGGGCGTCAACGTATACCTTACGAAACCCTTTTCTGAAGATGAGCTGCTTGGGTGCATACAAAGCGAACTTGCTCAGCCTGAAAAAATTGAACAGGAGATATAATATGAATGACAAGCGGATAGTTGCCGTTTTTTTCTTTCTGGCGATTGTGCTTGCGACCTTGCCCGCAGGTGCAAATGCCCCTCAGAGCTACTCCCAAACATTTACGTTTGGCGTGGTCCCGCAACAAGCCGGCAATAAGTTGTCCAAACTATGGTCTCCCATACTCAAGTATCTTGAGGAAAAAACCGGTTATGGGATTCGTTTCGCGACGGCGCGTAATATTCCGACTTTTGAAAAACGGTTGGCCAAAGGTAAGTATGATTTTGCCTATATGAATCCATATCACTATACACACTTTCATGACCAGGCGGGCTATGCGGCATTTGCCAAGGCAAAAAACAAACGACTGAAGGGCATTCTGGTGGTTCGCAAGGATAGCCAATTTAGAGATATGAATGACCTCGACGGCGAAGAACTCGCGTTTCCCTCAAATGCGTTTGCCGCAAATCTTGTGCCCAGGGCCTTGTTTGAGGATGCCGGCTTAGATGTTAGTGCAAACTTTGTCTCGTCGCATGATGCGGTTTATCGAAACGTAGCGAAAGGCCGCTATCCTGCTGGCGGTGGTGTCATGCGGACTTTTAAAAATGCCTCACCGGAATTTCGAAACCAACTGCGGATTCTGTGGAAGACAGAGGGCTACACGCCGCATGCGTTTGCATCGCATCCGCGTGTTCCACAGGCGGCCGTACAACGTATTATGAAAGTGATGCTGGAAATGGAACAGGATCCGGTCGGACGAAAGCTATTGAAGTCGATTCGCCTGAAGGGAATAGAACCGGGCCAGGATCATGAATGGGATGATGTGCGTGCTCTCAACATTAATTGAGGCGTGCCTGAGGACCGACGCGGGAGGTGAATTAACGGCTGTGAAAGACGACAATATCCATGCCTTTTACCTCAATCATACCGTCGTCCGCCATTTGTTTGAGTATGCGGCCTACAGTTTCGCGTGAGCAGCCAACGATTCTGGCAATCTCCTGTCGCGACATATGTATCTGTGTGCCCTGCGGGTGCGACATCGCCTGCGGCTCATGACACATGTCCAGCAGGGTCTGTGCGATCCGCCCTGAGACGTCCATTGAAGTGAGGCGGCTGACACGACTTGAGGCCTTTAACAGACGTTCTGACAACTGAATGCCGACAGCAGTCAGGAGGGTGGCCTGCTCCTCTTTCAACTCATTCGTAAACAGAGTGCGTAAGCGGTCATATTGAATTGCAGCAAGCTCGCATTCGGTACGTGCCCGTATGGTCGCGGTACGCCCCCCACATTTGAAAAACAGGCCCATTTCACCGATAAAGTCGCCACTGTTGAGGTAGGCGAGCACGATTTCATTGTTGTCATCGTCCTTAGCCACAACACTGACAGAGCCTTTAAGCAGTAAATAAAGCGTATCTGCCTCATCACCGGCCCGAAAAATAATTCCCTTTTTAGGGTAAGTACGTTTTTTGCAGAACGATAGAAAGCGCTCCATCGCATCTTGATTAAGTGGATACGCGTCTTTAAGTAAACCATGTTGAGAAACTAGCGGCATTTAGATTAACTACGGGTACCTTCGCAACAACACGTACCTCACCCCAGGGAAAACGAAAGGCTGACTCCGTGGCGAGTATCTCAGAAGACGGCCAAAACACTAATTTTAGTTGTTCGCTCTTTATAATCGTTTCCTGCGAATAGTACAACGTTTTCATCGATTTCTACCGCCTTAGATGCCGTGTCGGCTTCTATTCGGGTGTTTCGCTTCAGGATGGCTTTCAAACTCAGGCGAACCTGAGTGTCGCTCAGGGCAAGTTCTACCGGCAATACCTTTTTACTGACCGCACAACGCCATCGTATTTCATCAAGTTTCGTAGGTAATTTACGCTGCTTTCCCCGTAACAAAATTTGCAGGTGGGATCACAAATTTTGAATGGGCATGTCCAGGAAAATTTCCGATATTTCTAACGTAGGTTTTAAGCAAGCCGTCCCTAAGTTTACGGCGTCTTTATATTTGTTCTTAATCTTGCTTGGATTTAGAGAGGGTCAAATGAAATCGACGTGTCCTGAGCAGAACATTACGCTTATTAAGCAGGCGAACATCTATCCCGACCGCGGCTTGTTGACGCGTACAGAACGTAATGAGCGCGCGGGCCACAAAAGCGGCGTTATCTGGCTAACCGGGCTCTCGGGCGCTGGCAAGTCCACAATCGCTGCCGGTGTCGAAAAGGAATTGTTTTCCTTGGGTTACCAGGTATCCGTACTGGATGGTGACTCATTGCGCGCCGGGCTTAATGGCGACCTCGATTTCACTATCAAATCGCGTGAAGAAAATCTTAGACGCGCAGCCGAAGTCGCAACCTTGTTTGCTGATACAGGGCACATTGTAATTGCCTCTTTCGTTTCCCCGCACCACAAGGGTCGCCAATTCGTAAAAAGCATTTTGCGAGAAAATTTTTATATGGTTCATGTTAAAGCGGACATTGAAGACTGCGTAAATCGGGACCCGAAAGGGTTATACAAAAAAGCCATGGATGGAAAGATTGCAAACTTTACAGGTGTGGGCCAATCCTACGAGGAGCCGCAGGACGCAGATTTCACGATCGATACCTCAAAAAATACGGTAGAAGCGTCTCGCGACCTCTTGTTGAACTTCACGCAGAATCTATTTCACCTCTAAGCCTTATACAAGGCGACTTTCTATAGGCTTCTAAATGTCTAAAACGATGGACTCCGTTGCAAATGGAATTAGCAATGTATATCACGAAACGGAAGCAAAGATAGACAGTTTTGACCGTGCGGAAAAAAAGCCCGCGGTTTCTCTTTCACTTTTGTTCTTTACGTTTCTGAAAATTGGCAGTCTTGCGTTTGGGGGTTATATGGCCCTTATTTCTGTGATCGAGGAAATTATTGTTAAACGCAAGCAGTTGCTCGACAGCAAAACGCTGCTCGACGGCGTGTCCCTGGCTAATCTCCTGCCCGGACCCATGGCCGTCAACGTTGTTGCATTTGTTGGCTATCGGTTACGTGGTGGAGTGGGCGCATTGGTTGCGACGGTTGCCGTCACGATTCCATCCTTCCTTTTGTTGCTGATTCTGTCACATTTATATTTTAACTACGGACAGCATATCTCTGGATTCCAAAGCGTGTTTCAAGGATTTGTTCCCGCCATTGCCGCGATAGTTTTAAGTGTTGTCTGGCGGCTAGGTAAAAAAACCATAACCGGTAGGCCGGAATGGATCCTGGCAGTTGTGGCGGCCGTAACGTTGTTAAGCATGCCCATAGAGAACAAAGTCTATGCGCCATTGCTAATTATTCTGCTGTACGCATTGCTGGGGCCGAAGTTATTCAAGCTTGAAACGCCTGCAGACGCAGTAAACGATTTCGATTTGAAGCGAATTTCAAAGCCGCTATTGATGGTGCTGCTACTAATAGCGTCACTGGCAATGCTATGGCTTTTGCCGTTACCGATAGATAAGAATAGCCCTCTATTTCTGGCGCTGACTTTCGCGAGCATGAGCGTAATTCTATTTGGCGGAGGCTACGTCTTTATTCCCATCATTGGCAGCATGGTTGTACTCGAATACGGTTGGTTAAGTCAGCAACAGTTTACCGATGGTATTGCTCTTGGTCAGGTGACGCCGGGTCCGATCTTGATAAGTGCAACATTCGTCGGTTACAAAGTTGCGGGATTCGCGGGTGCATTTTTTTCAACAGTGGCAATTTTCGGTGTGCCGGCGCTATTAATGGTAGCCGCCTCGAAGATGCTGCACGTGATACAGGGTTCCGCTACTGCACAAGCGGCCATGCACGCCATTCACTGTGGCGTGATCGGCATGATCTTTGTCGCCGCACTGGTAATCCTCAGAACAGGCATTCCGGCATGGCCGGCCGAAATTGAAACAATTTGGCCGACAATACTGATTTTTTCTTTATCTCTCATTGCGCTACTTAGATTTAACCTTGACGTAATCTGGATAATACCCCCGGCCGGTGTGCTGGGTTATTTGCTGCTCTAAATTGATTGGAGGGTTAGAAATGCAGGCTGTATTTATGGTTGGTGAGCAACGCTCGGGTTCTAATCTACTCCGCGTCATCCTGAATAGCTCGGACAGGATAGCGGCACCCCATCCGCCGCATGTATTGCAGCGAATGATGCCGTTGCAAACACATTACGGAGATCTACAGGTTGAACAGAACTTCATGCAGTTGGTTGACGACGTGTGTCGGCTGATTGAGTTAAATCCGGTGCCATGGGAAGGTATTCACCTGGACCGAAACGATGTGCGATCGCGTTGTCTTGAAAATAGTGTGGTCGCAGTGTTCGGCGCAGTAATGGACTGCTACGCGGAACTTCACGACGCGTCGGCCTGGATGTGTAAAAGTATGCAGAATATTCGCTGGGCAACCGATCTCAATAACTATTTTTCCAATTCAAAGTACATCTATTTGTATCGCGACCCCAGGGATGTCGCGCTTTCATTTAGTAAAGCTGTGATTGGCGACAAACATCCCTACTTTGTTGCACGTCAGTGGGCTGAATTGCAGTCACAGTGCCTGGAACAACGAGATCTGTTAGGTGAGAAGCGCTTCTTTAGTTTGTGTTATGAAGACCTCATTACAGAACCTGAAGAAATAGTTCGCAGCATATGTGATTTTCTGGAGGTTGATTACAAGCAGGAAATGCTTGCATTTCACAAATCAAAAGAAGCGGTACGTAGCGCCGGTTCGAGTCAACTGTGGGAGAACCTGAGTCAGCCCATGATTAAATCAAATACGAACAAATTTTTACGTGACATGCCCGAAGATGATGTCCGAATCGTGGAATCTGTTGCCGGACCACAAATGGATCAACTTGGCTACCGGCGACTGTTTGTCGACAAGGGTCAGGAAGAACGTTTTTCGGAACTTGAATTGCAGGCGTTTGCGGAAATGAACGAGCGTCAAAAGCAACAAACAGAAAAGTCTGTGGATCCCGAAGATATCCGTCGTAGACAGGATCAGCTCCGGCTTCTTGAAAGCATCAAGCTGGGTTTTGAGCAAAGGCCAATGACGAAATTCTCTGTCGCGTAAATTTACAGAACAAAAAAAGCCGGGCAGTGCCCGGCTTTTCAGATGGGTAGAATCTGCAGATTATTTCTTTTTCGCCTTGCGGCTTTTCTCAATCATTTCCTGAATAAGCGGTGCCAATACCAGCTCCATGGCAAAGCCCATCTTACCGCCCGGCACAACCAACGTATTCACGCGTGACATGAAGGAATTGTGGATCATGTTAAGGAAGTACGGGAAGTCTATGCCCTTCGGATCGCGGAAGCGGATAACGATAAAGCTTTCATCCGGTGTCGGAATATCTCGCGCGATAAACGGGTTTGATGTATCCACCGTGGGTACGCGTTGGAAATTGATGTCAGTACGCGAGAACTGCGGCGTAATGTAGTTTACGTAATCCGGCATGCGGCGCAGGATAGTATCCACAATGGCTTCGGCCGAATAGCCGCGTTGCGCGTTGTCACGGAAAATCTTCTGGATCCACTCCAGGTTGACGATGGGTACAACACCTACCAACAGGTCCGTATTTTTGGCGACATCGATTTTGCCGTCCACCACGCCACCGTGCAAACCTTCGTAAAATAGCAGATCAGTACCGCTTGGTATTTCTTCCCACGGCGTGAATTCACCGGGACTTTGACCATAAGGCTCGGCCTCTTCATCACTATGCAAATAGTAACGGCGCTTGCAGGCACCGGTGTCACTATAGGTTTTGAAGGTAGTGGCCAGTTCGTCGAACAGGTTCGCTTGCGGACCAAAATGAGACAGTTGTTTGCCTTCTTTGGCTAGCTCCTCGATGGCCTGTTTCATGGCCTTGCGGTCGTAGCGGTGAAAACTGTCGCCCTCAACCACCAGCGGATTAATCTTTTCGCGATAAAAAATATGCTCAAAGGCATTCTTGACCGTGGTGGTGCCCGCCCCCGACGAGCCCGTTACAGCAATAACAGGATGCTTAACAGACATGGGTACTCCTTAAATATCAACAAGTTAAGAATTCGGTGCCGGTTCTTATTGTTCTGCGGCGATAAATGAGCCGCGTATTCTAAAGAATGCGGCGGCGGATGTCTCGCAAAGCGCCCAAGAAAAACCGTGTATATCTGCTAACTCACTGTTTCTAAATGGTGCTCAAATAAAATCCTGGGGAGGGGATAGGCGGCCATGGCCGCCTAACGGTCAAACTAAGGTTTAAGCCTGCTCACGGGCGATGGCGCGATAACCGATATCCCGGCGTACGTACATGTCATCCCAGCTAATGCCGTCTACTAATTGATAGGCGCGTCGCTGCGCTTCACTCACCGTTTCACCCAGGGCGGTAGCACACAGCACCCGGCCACCGCTGGTAACGACATCCCCGTTTTGCTCACGCGTGCCGGCATGGAAAACCTTGCTGTCGGCCATTTCGCTTCCCAGACCACTGATTTTCTTGCCGTTTTCGTAGCTATCCGGATAGCCGCCTGCGGCCAGTACCACGCCGAGTGCGGCGCGTGAGTCCCACTCCGCGTGTGCCTCATCCAGCCGGCCGTCCAGGGCCGCCAGACACAAGGCCACCAGATCAGAGCGGAGTCGTAACATAATCGGCTGGGTCTCCGGGTCGCCAAAGCGGCAGTTGTATTCCAGTACCCGCGGCGTGCCCTCGTTATCGATCATCAGACCCGCGTACAAAAAGCCGGTGTAGGGGTGACCTTCAATGGCCATGCCGCGCACCGTCGGCATGATTACGTCCTCGAGGATGCGCGCGTGGATCGCGGGGGTCACCACCGGGGCCGGAGAGTAGGCACCCATGCCGCCGGTATTGGGGCCGGTATCGCCTTCACCCGCGGCCTTATGGTCCTGCGAGGTGGCCATTGGTAACACGTGTTCGCCGTCCACCATGCAGATAAAACTGGCTTCTTCGCCGACGAGAAACTCTTCAACCACCACGCGGTGACCGGCTTTCCCAAACGCGTTGCCGGCTAACATATCCTTTACCGCCGCACTGGCTTCAGCCTCAGTTTGCGCAAGAATGACGCCCTTGCCGGCGGCCAGACCATCGGCTTTGACCACAAGCGGCGCCCCCCGTTGCCGGATATAGTCCAGTGCTGGCCCGACGTCGGTAAACGTACCGTAAGCCGCGGTCGGGATTCGGTGGCGGGCCAGGAAATCTTTGCTGAAGGTTTTTGAGCCTTCCAGTTGAGCGGCCGCCTGACTGGGACCGAAACAGTGCAAGCCGGCCTCGCGGAAACGGTCAACAACGCCCATCACCAATGGCGCCTCCGGTCCGACGATCGTCAGGTCGATGGCGTTGTCCTGCGCAAACGCCAACAAGCCGGGAATGTCGTCGGCATTAATGGCTATGTTTTCAATGCCGCGCTCAAGCGCTGTACCGGCGTTGCCGGGCGCGACAAATACCGTTTCTACGAGCGGTGACTGGGCCGCCTTCCACGCCAGGGCGTGTTCGCGACCACCGCCGCCGATTACCAGTACGTTCATGGTTGTCCTACCTATTTAAATCTACTGTATTAGCCGTCTGCCGATACTGACCGTTGTGATACAACATGAAACGCGCTGTGTCGAAAATCGCGCGAGTCAGTTCGTCCATATTTTCTGTTTGCTGTGGAAACTGTGCCGATACATCCGCACGCGGATCAGCCACATCCAGTTGATGCAGGCGCGCTTGGCTGCCATCGGCCTTGGTCACAAAGCGAAAGTTGTCGCTAATCAAACCGATGTCCGGGTTGGCACTGTTGAGTATCGTAAACGCATAGCGCTGTGTGTCATAGCGCGTATCCAACAAGTCGCGGCCGAGGGTCGTATTGCGATACTGCGGCAGCGCGAGCCCGGCCAGCGTTGGTAACACATCGACCTCACTCGCCACTTTGTGTTCGGTGCGCGCCGGGCCTATCAGTTTCGGCGCGTATACCACGAACGGCACATGGATCGCATTCAACCCCAATTGCTGGTCGGACTTGCTCAAGTGATCTCCGTTGCCGGGCAAACCGTGGTCGCCGAAGAACGCGAAAATGGTGTTGTTAAAGTAGGAGGCATCTTTAGCCTCCTGTAGGAACAGGCCGATGCTGTAGTCCATGTAACGAAACGCATTATATTCAGCGTTGGATTCAAAGCCGTAGCGATGCAGTTCTTGCTCTTCACGATTATCAAACTCAAAACCGTGTCGATCCTCCGGTATGGTGTACGGGCGGTGATTACCGGAGGTTTGGATAACCGCGAAAAACGGCTTATCCGTGACCGTTTTCAGAACCTTGTTGGCCTCTTCGAACAAATGGTGGTCGGCGATTCCCCACACGTCCTGGCGCGGCGAGTCGTAACTGCCTTCCTCAAAAATACGCAAATCGGGAATGTTGCGCGACAGCAGGCCGCGAATATTTCCCCAACTGGCGCTGCCACCTAGAAAGTAGAGTTTTTCATAACCCTCGAAGTCATTAACGATCGTGTGTTGATCCACCACCAGTGGGTTACGGGTGGCGGTACGCACCACCTCCGGATCGGGAATGCCGGTAATAAAGGTAAACACCGAGCGTGCGGTACCCGGTTGCGGCGTGTAAAAGCGATCGAAATAAATTCCGTTACGTGCAAGCTTGTCGAAATGCGGCGTGGGATTAATCGGGTTGCCATAGATGCCGGTTTTGAAGGAGGCAAAGGACTCCAGCACCACGATGACGACATTGGGGCGCCGAGTGTTCTGCGGGTGGTTGATTTCCCGCAGGAAACTCAGTGTCTCCGGGTTGGGTTCATCAACGCGCAGGAAGTCCACCATACGTGAATAAGCCGCCTCTGCCGCCGCACGGTCGAAGTTGATGCTGCGATTTTTCAGCGTATCAAAAAAGTGCAGCACCGGATTAACGGTGACCGCGGATGCAAACGCGTGGGTACTGAAGAACGCATTGCTCCAGCGCAACGGATACCAGGAGAGCTGGCCGTACAGCCCCAGCAAAACCAGCAACACCACAGCGGTGTTCAGTGCCACGCGGGGCCAGCGCCGCAGGGTTTGCGATGGCCGTGCGGCAAAATAGCTTAACAGGCGATGCACCAGCCAAACATTCAGTGCAGTAAACACCACCAGTGTCACGGCTATCCAGCCGATGCGATAGGTTTCCCAAACCATTTGCGCCGAGATGGAAAAGTTATCCGCAAACCGCAGCACGGTGGCGTCCAATGGTTTGTGTAAGTAATCGTAATGACCGAAGTGCAGGAAATATACCAGCAGTACGAGCGTATTGGCGACGGCCAGATAGCCGGTCCAGAAAACGTGCGCCCAACGATGTTCGAACGGACTGAGAAAACGCAGCCATCCCAATGCCAGTAACGGCAACAGCAGCAGCAAGGCCAGGCGCAGGTCGAATTTCAGGCCGAGATAGAAACCCATTACAACGTCACGAGTCGGTATGGGATCGGCGACATCACCAAACCATAGCCAGAACCCCAGACGCAGGGTCGAAAACAGCAACAGGTACAGGCCAAGCAGGGTAGCTGTAAATTGGAGTAAACGCGGGAGTCGGCTCATCAGGCGGGCTGGACCATATTAATATAGAATAACGGGGTAATGTTTTGCGCGGCGCAGTATACCATAGCGCCCACCGGCGGTAGCCGTGAAACGAACCGACCAGCCGAACCGAGTCGGCATTTAGATTAGCATGAACAAGACAAGCCTATGTCTGCACGCACAATGAAAATTTTCCGTCGCACCGGCGTCGTACTATTGGTGCTTATCGCGTTGGTCGGCGTCGGCAGGTTGATTCAGGTAGGTCTGGGCAGTGTCTACAATGGCGAGCGCGAACCCTATCTACAATCCATGAGCGACACAGCGGTGACGATTCGCTGGCAAACTCTGGAGCCGAATCAGGGCGTGGTGCGCTACGGAATGTATCCGGATCGGCTCGAATTTCAGGTGCAGGAAGCCGCCTCGGGCAAGGCACACGAAGTGCGCCTGACGGATCTTAAACCGGCAACCCATTACTATTACAGCGTGGGCTCGGCCGATAAGCCGTGGCGTAGTGGTGTAGACTATTGGTTTGTCACCTCGCCGCCGAGCGGAGCGGCAGCGCCGGTACGTTTCTGGGTCGTGGGCGACGTAGGTTATCCAGGCGAAAATGCCGATGCAGTCACGCGTTCTGCGCTGCGCTGGCTACAAACTCATCCCCGCAAGGGCCGCGCGCCAATCGATTTCTGGTTAACCACCGGCGATAATGCCTACCGCTCCGGTTCAAACAAACAATATCAGGCGGCGATTTTTGAGCCGCATGCCAAGCGCTTGCGCAACGTGCCTATCTGGCCGGCCTATGGCAATCACGATGCGCGTCGCTGGGCGCACTTCAAAATTTTTACTCTGCCCGAGAACGGTGAGGCCGGTGGCGTTCCTTCCGGCACCGAGCACTATTTTTCGTTCGACTACGCCAATGTGCACGTTGTCATGCTTGATTCAGAAAGCAGTAACCTGGACGCGAATGGACCGATGCTGCGCTGGCTGAAAGACGATCTTGAAGCCACTAGCCAGGCCTGGGTGGTCGCGGTGCTGCATCATCCTCCTTATTCCCGCGGAACACATAACTCGGATAAGCATTCCGACAGTGGCGGGCGCCTGGTCGCGGTAAGAGAAAACATTCTGCCCGTGCTCGAGGCGGGTGGTGTCGATCTCGTACTTAGCGGTCACAGCCATATGTATGAGCGCAGTAAATTTCTTACTTGTCACTATGGCCCCTCAGATAGCTTGCAGGAAAGTATGATCCTGGACGCAGGAAGCGGCGCACCGGAGGAGGGCGGTTATAAAAAACACACCACAGGTCTGGCACCACACAGTGGTACGGTTTATCTGGTGTTGGGTTCATCATCCAAACTGGATCAGGCGCCACTGGATCATCCGGTGATGGTGGCACCCCGACAGGAAATGGGTTCAGTACTGGTTGACATAAATAAGCAACGTCTGAATGCCGTGTTCGTTAACCGTGATGGCGCGGTGGCGGATCAGTTTTCGATTGTCAAAGGGGTTGCCTCCGTGCCACCGGCTTCCGAACACTGCCCGGAAAACTAGGGAAGCACTGAACACGTCATTCTGGCGAAAGCCAGAATCCAGCAGCTATCTGGCGTACTGGACTCCGGCCTACACCGGAGTGACGAAAAAGTAATTAGTCGGAGTTACCCTAACTGGCCATCGGCTGGCGTTTTGCTAAAATAGCGGCCCGCAGCCCAGCTAGAAACCAGAGAAAACCCCATGATTCTTAATGTTGTCGTCGGTGAAGACACCTTTCCCATTGAAATCCCGGACTATATCCTGCAGGAAGGCCGTGAGATGTTCGAGAAAATGGACCATGATATGGACAAGGGTTGGCAGATCGGCCGCGTGTGGGTGGAAGAACCCGATGTGAAACAGCGTTGCCAGGTGGCTGCGGATAAACTTCTTACTGCGTTGCACACGGAAAACAAAGCGGTAGCCACCATGATGGCCGGCTACATCGTCAAGCGTATGCCGGGTGTTACGCATGCCTACGTGGCCATTGACGGCGAAGTATTGGAAACCGAGTTCGACTCCCGCGTGTAGTAAGCCTTCATTTCTCTCTGGCTCCATCACTGTTTTTTGGGCCAGCTGTTTTTTCTTATAAATGAACACTAATGTCATTCTGGCGAATGCCAGAATCCAGGATCGATCTGGATCGATCTGATTTTACTGGATTTCGGCCCCGGCTTGGGCAGCCTCGACAATTGCTCCTGCATTGTTCTCGGTGCTTGTTCCCGACAGCACTCTACCTCGTCCATCCATGGACTCGTACCTTCGCCCATCCATGGAGTCGTGCGCCGGAATGACGACAGATGAATTAATCAGAGCGTCCCTAAGTTGGGCGCGGCTGATGCTCGGAGTCCGCCGATGCCAACCAGTCGTCACGTGAAAGTTGATATAGACAACGCGTGCGAAGCCCGCTGTCTTCGGGCACATGAGGATGTTCGAAGGTCTCGGCGGTTTCCTGCATCTGCAGCCGGGTCATTACCGCGCGAGATCGGTGATTACCCACGAAAGTGAAGGAAACAATCTCAGGCAGCTCCAGCAACTCAAACCCGACGCGCAGCGTCGCTTCGGCGGCTTCGGTCGCGAAACCGTTGCCCCAGTACGGGTAGGCCAGTCGCCAACCAATTTCGACGCAGGGCGCAAAGGGCAGCTCTGGCGCGGGGGTGTGCAAGCCGACAAAGCCGATGAACTCACGACGCTGCTTTATTTCGACCGCCCAAAACCCCCAACCACGTTGTTCAATAAGCGACTGCATCCGGATCGCCATGGCGTCACTCGCCGTCCGGTCCAGTCGTGCTGGAAAAAATTCCATAACTCTTGAGTCCGTGTTGAGTGTGGCAAAGGGCGCGCGATCGGCAACGCACCATTGCCGTAAACGTAGACGCGCTGTGTCAAACTCAATGGGCTTGGTCATGCTTGCCTTAGGTTTCTCAACCCGAACAAAAAACTGTGAGGAAGAAAACTTAGTATAAAAACCGCTCATGAGATCCTTTGTTGTCATTACGGCGAATGCCGGAATCCAGTCAACAAGCCCTTAAAATAGCAGACAGCTTGTCTGTAAAAAAAGACCGGTGTGTAGCGCTGGGCCGGTCTGTGCTTGGATATACATAGTATAATAGCGGCCGACAAGTAGCTGATACCGGTGGAAACCGGTAGTTTGTACAAGGAACATAGATGAGAATTAAGCGAAATTTGGCGCGACTGACACTACTCGGTTTTATAACTGCTGGTGCTGCCTACAGTTCAGCGGGTGCTGTTGAGACTCAGCCCAACACACAAAAACCCGAAGATGCGCAAGCACCTGCTAAAGCCAAAATGGAAAACGATATCCTGCGTACGGTTCCATTTATTACATTTCGTGACAAAACGGGGGAGAAAGAGGATGCGGAGGTTTTTGGCAGCGGACGCAGCGGGGGATATGCCGGTTATTGTCATGTATCCCGAATCTCGCTGGAGAAACTAAAAGACCTGGCGGGAAAAGCTTCGGTATATATTCCAGAAGATATTGTCGAGCTGGATGCGATTAGAGTAAAGCCCGCTGAGGATCTTTGGCGGGGCATGGAGAGAACGACGAACGGCCGTCGGCCCGTCCTGTATTCACATGGGTTTTACATAAGCTTTAGCCGCGGTTGCCGGCGCGCGTCGATGTTTCAGAAAAATCTTGGCCTGGAAGGCCGCTCGATACTGTTTAGCTGGCCGTCGGATGGCTCAGTGCTCAATTACACGCGCGACGAAGCAGACCTTTATTGGAGTGTTGCGCCACTGGTAGAAACACTGAACGATATGACGCGACGATTCGGTGCAGGTGGCTCTGATGTTGTTGCCCACAGTCTGGGTACTCGCGGTGTGTTTCTTGCGCTCGTAAAAATAGCGCTCGCGAAACGAATTAACAAACCGTTGTTCAATCAAATCGTCCTGCTTGCTCCCGACATCGATGCCGGAATTTTCAAACAATATCTGCATTTGGTTCGACCCTTAGCGAAAAACATCACGGTATACGTATCGGGTAACGACAGCCCACTGGCACTCTCCAGGCAGGTTCACGGTCATCCTCGCCTGGGAGAGGCTGGCGCGCATTTAAATGATTTGTCAGGAATAGAAATCATCGATCTTTCGGATATTCCCGTGCGCTATCCATCCGGTCACGTCTATCACCTTTACAATGACCTCGCGATCAATGATCTCTCGCAACTTCTGAACGACCAAAAACCAGCCTCTAAGCGCAGTGATCTCAAACAAACGGGGAAAAACTATTGGCGACTACAGCCCCCGATTACCGGGAAGCAAGCCAAAAACAAACGTTAAGCAGTACGCCCGTTCATACCAACAGC
This sequence comes from uncultured Ectothiorhodospiraceae bacterium, assembly GCA_947259765.1. Lineage (GTDB taxonomy): Bacteria > Pseudomonadota > Gammaproteobacteria > CAMYNG01 > CAMYNG01 > CAMYNG01. Next base: position 6,918 of record CAMYNG010000003.1, on the reverse strand, counting down.
AACGAGAATTTTCAATCACATACGGAACAATAAGTAGTACAAGTCTAAACGTCATAACCGGATAAGATTCGCTTTTGCAAGAACTCAATAAAAACACGTACCTTCAAAGGTACATATTCCCTCGATGGGTACAGCAGCCAGACCGAACTTTCATAGTCCGTGGCGGTGACCGCATAGTCCGGAAACAGTCTGATGAGTTCGCCGTTCTCGATTTCCTTATTTACGAGCCAGTCGGGTAGGAGCGACAGCCCCATACCGGCGAGCACACATTGTTTTATGGCGTCTGAGTTTGTCAGCAAGTATTTTCCACTCACCGGGACCTCAGTTGTATTGTCCTTGTCGTCTTTGAATAACCAGTTTAAGTTGTAACCCGTTCTCGGAAATAGCAAGCAATTGTGATTCCTGATGTGTTCGAGGATTTCTGGCCTGCCGTGTTTCTCGATGTAATTTGGACTGGCACATATATAAAACGCCATTTTGTTCAACCGCCGTGCAATGTAGCTTGAGTCGCTTAACGTGCCCAGCCGGACCGCCAGATCGATCCGGTCCTGTATCAGGTCCTGAAAGGCGTCGGTAAGCTGTAACTCTAGGGAAACGCCCGGGTACTTCTCGGCGAATTCCGGAAGAAGAGGCACGATATGGAGTTGCGCAAACACCGTCGGCGCGGTCACGCGCAATGTGCCCCGCGGTTCTTCGCTAACGTCGGTTGCCAGCTGTCGGGCCGCTTCCAGTTCATCGATGACCGGTGAGATACGTTCAAAGTAAACCAGTCCGGCTTCAGTGGGTTCCAGCTTGCGGGTGCTGCGTTGAAATAACCGAATACCCAGCTCCTTTTCCAATGCGCCGATGGTGCGCGAGACCGAGGAGGGCGCCAGCCCGTGCGTGCGTGCCACCTCAGTGAAACTGCGTTGCCGCATAACGTGCAAGAAGAGCCTGAGCGTGGAAATCTCCATTGATGCATTATACGCAATTATAAGTTGCAACAAGAGCTGTTTAATGCATTTTATGAGAATTGTAGATTAGCGCGACTTGCACACAATTTAAGGAGCGCAGCCATGACAGCAGAGATTCTGAGTATCCCATCCTATAAGGAAAGCCTGGACGAACTGGTCCAACAACTGCGGGACATGATCCCGGAAAAACAGTTCGAGGTATTCAATCATGATGCACAACAACTAGGCCGCAATCACGCCGCACCGCTGGTTCTGAAAAAGGGTGACCGTGTACCGATGTTCGCGTTGCCCAACGCCGCGGGAAAAACTGTTCAGTTGGAAACGCTGCTGCAGACGGGACCGGTTGTGCTGACCTTCTATCGAGGAGTGTGGTGTCCGTATTGTAATCTGCAATTGAAGACCTACCAGCAAATCCTGCCGCAGATCAAAGAGGCGGGCGCACATTTGATTGCGGTGTCTCCTATGACGCCTGATAACACCGAGGCAATGCGGGACAGTAATGAATTGGAATTCGAGGTGCTGAGCGACGTCGGTAACAAGGTTGCACGAAAATTCACCACCGTGTTCAAGAATGATGCCGCGCCTATTCAGGCCATGACGGAATTGGGCTACGACTTTCACGGTTTCTATGGTGATAGTAGCGGCGACATTCCCGTTCCGGCAACATTCGTTATCAATCGCAGCAGCGTTGCGGTGTTCGCGAAATCCACGGGGGGTGACTACCGCGAGCGGGTTGAGCCACGCGACATTCTGGATGCATTGTCGGAGTAGCCGAAAAGCCTGGTTCCCGAGTGTTCACGGGGGCCAGGCGCGTGCTATCTGTATTTCGCGGCAGAAATAAACTCGCCGAATGTTTCACACCAAACTATAGCCGTAGTGTATTTTTCGGCGTTAACACCGGCTGGCAACGGTACGTTAAAATTCTCAAACGTTTTTACGTCGCCCACACGCACCATTTCGGGTTTGACTCGAATAAACGCTGCCTCGGTCTCGACAAATTCGGGTGACAAGTACAACTTGTAGTCCGGGCCCGGCGCAAGCTGGCCTAGAAACGAAACGGAGTCCGGGCCGACATGCACGGTGCCTTCGCCCCAATGCAGGAAATCACTACCTTCAAGGTTACGCAAAAACCGGCCTTCGAACATTGTCTTGCCCAGTCCGGCCTTAATTTCCTCAGCTGAAGGAGACTTGGGCGCTGTGAGTATTGGCAACGTATAAATACCAGCGGCAAAACCGAGCGCACCAATAAGCGCATGAGATACGATTAGCAAAGTAATTTTCACTATATGCGTCCTGTGAAACTGACGGCCAGCAGCGGAGCGGTCCCATGAGGAGCAGTCACAAGCCGCTGGTTATTGCGGTCTTCCAGACGCAGGTCTCCATTTAGTGCTGCACCGGCGTAAAAGTACAGCTTGTATTTCGGACCGAAACGACGGGAAAAACGCGCAAAAGCCAGGAGCCCGCTTTGCTCGCCTACGCCACCGGGAGCGATGCCTTGATCGTTCAGCCGAAAACGAAAACTGCGATAGGCGGCACCTGCGCCAAATTCCCAGTTTGAATTTAAATCATAGGCCAGTTCGAGGCCGGCCGGGCCGGTAGGTCCGGCACGCAATGGATTGATTAAACGCAAACGATCAGTGAAATGCCAGTTGACGCTGATGAACGGAAAGGCGCGAAACTCATCAACACGTTCGAAAATACCGGCACCCAGACCAAGCCTGCGATCGGCGCGAAAACTGTAATTGAAGGCAAACACCGCGCCGTAGGCGAGTGCGTCACTCGTACTGGCGTTGGATTCCTTAATCACACTTAGCGACGGAATCGCAAGTATGGACCAGCGTTCCTTGAAGCGTGCAATGACAGGTACGCCAAACGTCAGATTATGGATCTTGTTCCAGGGAGATATGCCACCAAACGCGACTGGATCTGTAAAGTTATAGTCAGAAAAGTCATAATTGAAATTAAAACCAACCCGCGTGGATCTACTGACGGGTTTTAAAACGCTCGCACGTAGCAGTATGGACGAGACGGAGTAACTCCCGCCGTTATCGAAGTCGGAATCCATCTGTTCGACCAGCGCGCCAGTGAACGAAAAGCTGGAACCGGGACGTTGCTGTGCTTTGTCCGCAGCATTTGGCTGGGAAGCCACCGCCGGAATCGGAATCAAAAACGCGGACCAGATAACGGAAATACGAAGCGTAGATTTCAAACTTAATACATTCCGCATTTCTAGTTCCTTGTTCAGCGAACTGGAAAGCCGAATGGACTTTGACAGTATGCCAGAGCTGGTTCGAAGAGCCAAAACCAAGGTAAAATGTGAGGCTTCTGTTAACAAACCTGTATGTCTTTCTCTAATACGAGTTTACCTTTTGTATGTCAACAGAGCGGAATTTGCAAAGTCATAATAGATTTGCTCGCGTAATTCCCCAGTTCAGCTATCTTTACCTTTGAATTCAAAGGAAACAGTTTACTTCATGTTTGTTACCTAAGTGTATAACCTAACAAAAAATCAACGTGTGCAAGTGAATTTCAGCGTTTCAATAAACTCCAGAATTTGCTGTTCAATTCTTTTTTTACTGCTGGTTTTGCCGGCCCCCAATACGTACGGGTCAGACGACGCGCTGACAGTGGGCGTCTTTCCACGTAAGGGTTTCAAAGTGGCGATGCAGACATTTACGCCGCTTGCAGACTATTTGTCAAAAAAACTGGGTCGCCCGGTGAATCTCGAAAGCGCACCAAACTTTCAATCGTTTTGGGCCGGAGTGAAAGAGCGTCGTTACGATCTGGTACACTTTAATCAATATCACTATGTCCGCGCGCACAAGTTTTATGCCTATGATGTGATAGCAAAAAATGAAGAACGTGGAAGTTCAACCATTTCCGGCGCACTAATAGTCCGTGTAGATAGGGGTATCAACCAGGTTAGCGATCTGAAAGGCAGAAAAATTCTGTTTGGTGGCGGCCGAATGGCAATGCAAAGCTATATCGTGGCCAGCTATCTTTTGCAGCAGGCGGGCTTGAAACGCGGGGATTACCTTGAAGAATTTGCAAGTAGCCCGGCAACCGCGATTTTGTCAGCACATTTCGGTACCGCCAGTGCGGCAGGAAGCGCTGACATTAATCTTCATTCACCCGTTATTATGGACCGGATTGATACGCGAAAAATGAAAGTCCTGGCGAAATACAAACCGATGGCCCATTTGCCGTGGGCGGTAAAGCGAGAAATGCCGGAAGTGTTACGTGATCAATTAAGGGGTGAAATGGTAGATTTAGTTAACTCCGAAGAAGGCCGGCGCGTGTTGCATACGGCGGAGCTGACTGCATTACGAAGTGCCAATGATGAAGATTTTGATGAGCATCGAAAAATTATCGAAACGGTACTTGGCGAAAAATATTAGCTTGTTTAGTCGCCTTCTCAAGGCAATTTTATTTTTAGTAACTTATTCCATGGATTTTAGTCGTGCCGTTAATTTGAACTCTACTGAGATTTAATTAAATTACTAATCTCAAACTGGTTTAACTCGTAGAGTTGTCTTTTGTCTGCCGGCCGAGTATCCAAATATCAACGTAGCGGGAAGTGCAAAGAATAAGGCTTTAGTCCAGCCTGGTTCCCAGATTTTCTTAAAGGCTTTTAGCGCGACGTGCGTCAAAATCAACCGCTCCCGCCAAACTGACGTGCTTGAGATCGATCTACCCTGGAATACCAAGCCGTGATAAACAACGCCTGGTAAAATAAAATGGGGTTTTCAAAACCTCCAGCTACAATAATTGATTCAATTTTTTCCGCAGGAAGTATCGCCACGCTGCGACCAAATGAATCAACATTTGTTGGTATTTCGGCATAATCGTGCATTGTAATCCAGACATTTAAAAGACTTTGATAATCGGGGGTTAGGGTGTCAGCGCAAAGGTCTGCGCTGATCATGTATCCGCCTGCTCGAACGAGTTTAGCAATATTCGAAAAATATTTAGTCCTTAGGCACCATTTGCATACACAATTGAAGAGCGTCCTTTATGGGCGCCAATTTTGCTCTTTGATTATCAAATGGAGTCGCACTTTTTCGATCGAATAATTCAGGCGCATGCGGATTTGTTGTGATTTCATTCATGACGCGACATTCCCTCGAATATGGGGCCAAGCCCATCATTAGACGGCCCCGCTTTTGGCTGACGGTTCCGAAGAATTACTAGGGTGAGTTATTTATAAACCAGTTGCTGTAAGAATGTTTGCAAGACTAATGCCTGTATCACGCCAGGTATGTTTTTGATTTGCGGATTCACAACAACTGCCTGCTTATATTCTCTACTTAATTCTTATTGCCCGGTCCGACCGGTCCGGCCCAAATGAGGACGCCGATCCAGGGCAAATTCCTGATGTATTGACAATTTAACGGTCATAATATAACCTTTATGTTATGGAACATCTTGGTTATATGAATGACCAGCCGGATCTTGATGCGGTTTTTGCGGCGCTGGCGGACTCGACCCGTCGGGCAATACTTTTACGACTGGCGGATGGCCAGGCCTCGGTAAACGAGATCGCGGCGCCGTTTGAAATAAGTCAACCCGCGATATCAAGGCATTTGAAGGTGCTTGAGCGGGCGGGGTTGATAGAGCGAGGTGTAGACGAACAACGCCGTCCCGCGACGCTGAAGGCTGATAAGATGGCGGCGGCCGTTGATTGGCTGACGGAATTTAAGGCGTTCTGGGGGACGAGCTTTGACCAGCTCGATGACGTTCTGATAAAAATGAAGAAAACAAAAAGGAAGGAGCCAAAGCATGAGTGATCTACCTGAATATATACTCGATCGCGTTTTCGACGCACCCCGAGAAATGGTCTGGCGGGCATGGACCGACCCCGAATTACTCTCACGTTGGTATGGCCCGGGGGTCGAGACAATTATCCACAAGTTTGATTTGAAGCCCGGTGGGATGTGGCTCAATGAGATGAAATGGGGTGACAACTCGATGCTTAGCAAAGTTGTTTTCAAAGAAATAACGCCCCTGGAGCAGCTCGTTTGGCATCACCACTCTTCTACCGATTCGGAGTGGAATACGGTATCAAACCCACAGATGCCGGACTGGCCCCGCGTGCTCCTAACCACGGTGACATTTGAAGATGAGGGTGCCAAAACCAAAGTGCGGTTGAGCTGGGTACCCTTTGAAGCAACCGACGCCGAGCTGGCATGTTTTGCGGGAGCTATCGACGGAATGGGCAAAGGATGGGAAAGCGGATACGCTGTCATGGATGAGATTTTCGCAGAACTCCAGGCCGAAAATGCATAGGGGAAATACGATGACAGACGAGGCCGTCGGGCGCGTTCACTGGAGTTTCTGGGCAATCAGCGCAATCGCGCTGATCTGGAATGTAATGGGCGTCTTAAATTACTTCTGGCAGATGAATGCTGAAACGCTTGCGGCATTTCCAGAGACGCATCGCGCAATTATCGAAGGCCGGCCGGTATGGGCCACCGGCGCCTTTGCGCTTGCCGTTTTCGGCGGCGCACTTGGCTGCCTTTTGCTCCTGTTCAGGAAGTCGGTTGCGTATTATGTGTTTATCGCGTCGCTGCTCGGTGTGATTGTGACCATGATTCATACGATTGGCATTGTCGGTTCGACAATCGACTTTCCACCGGCCGAAATCTTGATGATGGTTGTAATGCCGCTGGTGGTGGCGGCATTTCTCATCTGGTACTCGAAGCAGGCCCAGCGCAAGGGTTGGACCCGCTAGGATACTTGTTCAGCCATTTTTAAAGACACTAACTTTTCAAACGTTGCTCGTCGCCAAGCCACCCCGTGTTTTGCGACCCGCCACAATTGTGCGGAGCGTCGATAACGCTTAACTGTCTTTTTCTTGACATGACTACAAAGTGAATTGTTATGTAGCCATATGGCTATGTGTTATTCCAACGCGCTAGACAGGACGATTCATGCCTTAGGGGATGATTCCCGGCGCCAAATTTTG
>CAMYNG010000002.1 GCA_947259765.1 uncultured Ectothiorhodospiraceae bacterium | reverse complement strand
AATTTAAATGCATAACAAATCGTTCAAGTCCGTGGACGCCAAAACCGCTTCGCGGTTTATTGGCGCCACTTAACTCAAACGTTCACGAAGGCCCGCTTAACGCCGCAAAGCAGACTTTTGACTCGAAGCTGGTAGCCGACCGCTTCTGGCCGGAGGCAGACGATTGGAAACAACAATAATGGCGTTTAACAATCGTGTGGAGTTCGTTCCAGCTCTGTCAACGATAGACGACCCTAACGGGTGGGCGATTTTCGATACCGAGAACTATGTGGCTCGGGCTTCTTGTTTCTGCTGAACAAACACCAAAACGCGACTTGACATTTCCGGCTGGCGACAGGCACACTGAACCGCATGAATCTTTCAACGCACTTTTGCATTAAACCGGTCGTACCCGTGCTACGTATGTGGCACCGCGCGGTATGTCTGTGTGCGCCTGGAGGACGAAGAAACGCTTAGTTTTTAATTTTTTCGTAAAAGTAATTCCAAAAGGCCGCAGAGACAAAAGCTCTGCGGCCTTTTTCGTTTTGTATTTCACCAGACAGGGAGGGTTAATCTCATGTCAGTACCGGCAGCCTATCTTGGCATCATTGTTATCTGGTCAACGACGCCGCTGGCCATTAAGTGGAGTGGTGAAGGGACGGGATTTTTGTTTGCGTTAACCTCGCGCATGCTTATTGGTGTGTTGCTGTGCCTGCTGCTCGTGCGTCTGTTGCGTGTGACCTTGCCCTGGCATCGCCAGGCTGTTCTGACATATCTCGGTGCCGGCATCGGTATCTATGGAGCCATGTTAAGCGTGTACTGGTCATCGCAGTTTATTTCCTCGGGTCTGATGTCTGTGCTGTTCGGTATGGCGCCGATTTTTACCGGCGTACTGGCGATCTTCGTGTTGGGCGAGCAAAGCTTTTCCATAGGTCGGGTGGTTGGAATTTTGTTGGGCCTGGCTGGTTTGGCCGTGGTGTTTGCCGGAGATTTCAGCACCAGTGGCGGTACGTCGGCGGCAATGGCGGGCATCGCCGCGGTACTGTTCGCGACGCTGTTGCATTCGATCAGTACAGTTTTCGTCAAGGCTGTGGGTGCGCACTTGTCGGCACTGGCAACGACTACCGGAGGCTTGCTGGTGTCGACGCCGGCGTTTCTACTGACCTGGTGGTGGTTTGATGGTTTTTTACCTGACGTCGTACCCCAGCAATCGGTCTATGCCATTGTCTACCTGGGGGTCTTCGGCTCGGCATTGGGTTTTGCCCTATTCTACTATGCCTTAAAGCGGCTTGAGGCAGGTCATTTGGCGCTAGTTCCACTGATCACACCGGTAGCTGCGTTGTTTCTGGGACACGGTCTGAACAACGAAGAAATCAGCCCGGCGATCATGTTGGGGACAGTATTTATTTTGTCGGGGTTGGTTTTTTATCAATGGGGTGGCGCATTCAGGCGGTTTGCGCGAGTCAACGCAGGGGATGACTAAGCGTGCAGGCTGAAAAGGAAAGCGACGGGAAAAATAGTTTGTCCGGAAAAACCCTGCTGGTGACGGGCGGTAGCCGCGGAATCGGTGCGGCTACCGCGATGTTGGCCGCACAACAGGGTTACTCGGTGTGTGTCAATTTTCTCAGCGATGCAACTGCGGCCACTGAGGTGGTCAGTCAAATTGAACAGCAGGGCGGTGAGGCGTTTGCGTTTCGTGCCGATATCAGCCGTGAGCCGCAGGTCAACAGGCTGTTCGCCGCGGTGGATGAAACATTCGGCCCGATAACGGCACTGGTTAACAATGCGGGCATACTTGATCGACGCATGCGTCTTGAAGCGATGGAGCAGACAAGACTGGAACGGGTGTTCGCCGTGAATATCATCGGTAGTTTTCTTTGTGCGCGTGAGGCAGTCAAGCGAATGTCGACACGCAACGGTGGGGGTGGCGGGTCAATCGTCAATCTCTCCTCCAGTGCCGCACGGCTTGGCTCGCCCGATGAATTTGTTGACTACGCCGCGTCCAAAGGCGCAATCGATACTTTCACCATTGGTCTGGCCAGGGAGGTCGCGGCTGAAGGCATTCGCGTCAATGCGGTTCGTCCGGGATTGGTGCATACTGACATGCACGTCAGCAGCGGCGAGCCCGGCCGGGTCGAACGCATACGCGGTACCATTCCGATGCAGCGCGGCGCACAACCCGAGGAAGTGGCGCGGTCCATTTTGTGGCTGCTCTCGGACGAGGCTTCTTATGCCACAGGTTCGTTACTCGATGTGGCGGGTGGCCGTTAGTCGTGCTTGTTTTCAGGCATTTACTTATCCGGCGTCTTCCTTAGTACGAAATATATATGGAACTGATTGCGCTTTCGGCTAGGCTATTAAAATAGCATCAGGGAAATAAAAAAATCGTACAAGGAACTTGCCGGCGAGTTCGCTTCTGTATTTCCATCATTTTTTTTGCCGGCAAAGCCTTTCTCAATCTCTGTACAAGTGGGCACGACGGGCTACGAATCGTGTTTGGCCCGTGTAGACAACAAGGGGGATCTCATGCCGAAACCAGCCGCTCGTCTCAACAAAAAACGACTCATGGATACGCGACGTGATTCCGCGGATTTTCGTGATCGGATCTATCAACCCGCGCTGGTGCCGTTGGGTGACCGTCTTATACCGGAACGGGAACGCATTGTGGTGCTTGACCAGGGTACCGAGGGTGCCTGTACCGGCTTTGCATTGGCCGCAACCATCAACTATCTCAACGCCGGACGCAGGGTTGAAACAAAGGTAAGCCCACGCATGTTGTACGAAATGGCGAAGCGCCATGATCGATGGCCGGGTGAGGACTATGAAGGCTCAAGTGCGCGAGGCGCGATGAAAGGCTGGCACAAGAATGGTGTGTGTCCCGATTCAAAGTGGCCCTATAACCCGGATCGTGAAGGTTACTTTACCCGTGCTCGGCAGGAAGCCGCCCTGCAGTTTCCACTCGGAGCCTACTACCGAGTGTTAAAAAAGCGTTCTGACATGCATGCCGCGCTGCAACAAACCAAGGTGGTGTTTGCTGCCGGTGCCGTGCATGCCGGTTGGGACCGTGTCGGGCGTGATGGCGTGATCCCCGACAACCATAAGACACTGCCCGATGGCGGACATGCCTTTTGTATAGTTGGCTACAATGAATCCGGTTTTATTATTCAGAATTCGTGGGGTGAGGGCTGGGGCGGTTTGACCATTGACGGCGTCGACTATCCGGGGCTCGCAGTCTGGAAGTATGCCGATTTCGATTTGAATTTCTGGGATGGTTGGGTTGCGCGTATGGCGTTGCCGGTTGAGTCGTTGGAGGCACTGGCTTCCGGAAGTATTGTCAAAGGCACGAGTGGTGTCGAGCGGGTGGAGAAATCTCCGCCGCGTCACGAAATTGCGAACTACTACGTACACATCGATGATGGCCAGTTCGATCCGAAGGGGGATTACCCGTCGACGCGGGAAGAAACGCGTGAACTGATCCGTAAGGCGGTTGCCGATATGACAGGTGCTGCGGGCGGTGTTAAACCGGGACACATCATGCTGTATGCACACGGCGGGCTTAATTCGGTGAAGTCATCGGCCAGTCGGGTGGGCAAGTGGAACAAGGTGCTGGAGGCAAATCGCGTAAGACAGATCCACTTTATTTGGGAAACCGGGCTCGGCGCCTCGCTTAAAGACATTCTTCTGGGTAAAGATGATTTTTCCAGCCAACGAGCAGGTGGCTTTGGCGACTGGAAGGATCGGTTGATCGAACGCTGCACTCAACCGGTGGGGTATGCCTTGTGGAAGGAAATGCGTGAGGATGCCGATCTGGCGTTTGCGAAAGTATCACAAGCGGGTTCTCAGACGATCCGTTTTCTGGCCGAGGCGCTAAAGGCCGTGCCTGCCGCCAAGCGTCCACGGCTGCATCTGGTCGGCCACAGCGCGGGCTCAATTTGGATTGGTCACCTTCTGCAGCGCTGGAGTTCTCTGGGTGGCGGCAGCATAGAGTCACTGCAACTGTTTGCACCCGCGTGCACAATGGAATTTTTCGAAAGCCATTTGCGCCCGGCTTTGGGCGCGACTCGGGTAAAGTCTCTGCTGCACTATTTACTTGATGACGAGACTGAGCTTAACGACAATGTTGGATCCATTTACGGCAAATCCCTGTTGTACCTGGTGTCACGAGCGTATCAAAACAAACAGAATGTTGTGCCAATTATGGGCATGGAAAAACATTGGGATGGGGAAACTCACGATCGCATCACCAGTTACAACACGCGCGACAATCCTGAGCGGAGTCGCAGTACCTCGCATGGCGGTTTCGATAATGATCCGGTTACGATGAATAACGCGCTGCAGGTCATGCTGGGAGCCAAACCGAATCCGTTGTTTTCCGAAGATGACTTGAAGGGATACTGATAAAAGACCAGTCTTTATAGCACTACAAATATTAGCGTTTCTTGAAGTTTGCCGCTGCGCTTCCTACAGTTAATCTACATCACTGATCAAGGAGGGCACTACATCACTGATCAAGGAGGGCATGGCATGCATATTCGTTGCACAACCGATCCTATTTCACTGCACGATGTGCCGGATCCCGATCAACATCCCTGTGTATATGATGGTGACGGTGTCAATGGACTGGAGATCTATTTCGAAAGCGAAGAGAATCGTGATATTTACCTCAATATGGAAATGGAGGACCGAAAGATCCTGCAAGGCGATGATTCAGAGGACTACGTTGCCGCAGGTTAAGTTCAGCACAGCAAGTTTTTTCTTTTGCAAATGCTAATTGAGTCAGACGATTTACCACAGAGGGCACGGAGAACATAGAGTCATTGAATCTGCAATGTTTGCCTCTGTGTCCTCTGTGATTTCAACACGGACCTGACATTCTAAAATTCCCCGCGCAGCGCATTCCCGCCATACATGGTCCCGGGTGGTCGATTCGCGTCGATACACCAAATTTTGGTCAGTTTTCAGCCTCTACATGAGAAATTTCTCACTTGCAGCGTGTCGCGCGACACCGTGATTCAAGAAGCGTTGTATATTTAAATCAAACACTTGAACTTGCCTATGTGTTTGGGGCATAAATACATAATCGGAGTCCCCTGTACAACAAACAGAGCGTGAACGGCGCGCTAAATCACTCGGTGATTTACACACCCTGATCGAAACTCGCGCGGAAACCCTGTCACTGCTCAGCCAGTTGGCGGCCATGCGGCCGTTCAAACCCGGGCAAGATGTGCAGATGGTCCTGAAGGAGTTTTGTGAAACCCTGGTCGATTACACCGCCAGTGCGCATTTCCAGCTGTACCGTTTCATCGAAGAGGGTCGGGAACGGCGTAAGGCGGTGCTTAAAGTGGCGGATAAAGTGTACCCAAAAATTTCTGAAACCACGGAAAAAATCCTCGATTTCAACGACAGTTATGATTTCGACGAGCATTGCGACAATATAAGCCGTCTAAGTGATGATCTATCTCAACTCGGAGAAATACTTGCCGACCGCATCCAGATGGAAGATCAAGTCGTCAATGCCCTGCAGGGGCAATCCCGCAAATAAATTCGAGATTGGAGAAAAAAAAGCCCACACCCGGAGGGGACCGAAGTGTGGGCGGGGTCTCAGGAAGGGAGAGCTTAAGTTTAAACGGCTGGCTTTCTTGTTAAGGATTCAAACACAGGGACAGCTCTTCAAAATTCAATAAATCGGTTGTGGTGAGATCATTGGCGGCCGGCCGGTTGGACTCAGACAGCAGACGCACCAGTTCTTCCAATGAGAGTTCCTGTACTTCGTACAGCGGTAAAGGCTTGTTCATTTCAGAATTCTCCCCTTTGTTTTAATCAGTTATATAGCTATTTTAAGAATAAATATCAAGTGTACGATGTAACATATTGTTTTTAAACAATATACACACTGACGATCCACGTTGTTTTACCTGCGAATCGGGTCAAAATAGCTGAAAAGGCACGCACGGACAGCTGACTGGCGGTTCGAGCGAAGCGGGATTTGGCGAAAAACGTAGGGGCGCGGCGCAGCAACAGGCCGCCGCCTCACGGGTAGTGAAGCGGGCGGATTGTGCTAACTAACTGTTTTTAAATCTATTTAGTGGAACGCTGGTGGACGGGCCGTGGCCCGGTCGCGAGCGCAATCGCCACTGTGATAGGCGAGGCGTTAGGAAAAGTTATCTTCGCGTGCGCTTTGCAAGTGTTTGCGAATATGCTCGGTACGGCCGATTTGGTTACCGAGGTAATAGCCGACCCAGAAGAACAAGGCCCCAAGCAGGATCGCTGAAATTAAAGTGGACATCATTTTTTTCTCCCTTACTGCAGTACAACTCGAACACAAAGGGTGTGTCTAAAACTTATATCGTCTTCTGCGCGGGGAATTAAAGGGCCGGTACAGCCAAATGTGACCCAGGTCGCGTCCACTTACCTGAGACCGAGAAGCAGGTCGCGGTTTGACGCGTGAGGTGCACTGGGGGAACGGCACTACGGACTTGCGCCGCCGACGGAATCAGGCATACTCCGTGTGCCGCGCGGCGCTGAGCACTGCCCGGATATGCTTACTTGTAAAACTTGCGTGGAAGTGATGCTTACCCGAGAACAACTGGAACTCCAGACCGAATACTACCGTGGCACCGGCGGGACCAGCCACGACAATCACGACAGCGGTTTCGTGCCCGCGTTTCAGGATACCGCCAGCGGCGAGGTGTTTCGCTCTCGGCAAGCCGACGGTTCGCCCGCGGCGGTGCACGTGCTTGACGGTTTGCCGGCGCACTTTGTCTTGAAGCGGGACTTGGATGGGCACGTGCTTGCAGTTCGCGAAGGTATCGTGCCGGGCTTCATCCGTGAGGACCAATTCTACACGCGAGCCGAGGCCATCCAGGCCCTGGCGGCTGATACTGTTTAAGGGAATCCCGGCGCCCCAGCACCCGTCGGGTCTTAGCGGGTTTTAACCTTGGCGGCAGTTTGCGCCAGTTTCAGCGTTCTCACGGGCGGTTTGGCCTCAGCGAGGGTTGGTGCGGAGATGGGCGTCATGCGGTCGAGCATGGTATGCGGCGTGCGGCCCAGGCGCTGCTCATAAATCACGGTATAGCTCAACACGCGTTTCAGGTAATTGCGGGTTTCCGTGAACGGTACGCCTTCCACCCAGACGTCGGCCGGCAGGCTGCCGTTGTTGGGTAACCATTGTTTAACTCGCAGTCCGCCCGCATTGTAAGCCGCGGTGGCGAGGACCTTGTTACCATCAAATCGGTCTTTCACCTCGCGCAAATAGCCCACGCCCAGACGCACATTGGTGCGTACGTTCAATAGATCTCTCCGGCTGCGCATGGGGATATGCAGCGAGCGAGCCAGTTGACGGGCGGTGCGCGGCAGCAGTTGCATCAGCCCCATGGCGCCTGCGCCGGAACGGGCGTCGCGAGTAAAGGCGCTTTCCTGACGGATGACAGCAAAGGCCCAAGCGGGGTTGATGTTGAACTGCTTGGACTGTTTCAGTACCAGTTCCTGATGTGCAAGCGGAAACCGCCGTTCTAGGTCGTCCCAATAGCGTGCCCGACCGAACGCGATGATGGCGCGGTCGTGCCAGCCCCACTGATCGGCAAGTTGTGCGGCCTTGAGCAGCTGTGAGTCGTCCATCAGCATCAAGGCATGATGCCACTCGCGCCGTGCATTGACGGACTCACCGAGCAGGAACAACTCCTGTGCCCGCAGTATGCCGGGGATCTCGTGTACCGAGCGCAATTCCTCGTGGCTGAAACTGAGTGGGCGATCGCCGAAGCGATACGGAAACCCGGCATGATCGGCAGATAAAAAGCCGTAATAGCCGCGGCTGTTGGTGTTGAGTAAATAGGCGGAACGGGCTTCTTCCAGCCGACCCGTGGCCTCAAGAACCCGACCGCGCCAGTAGCGCCAACGCTCGGTTTGTTGCTCCTTGCCGTCCAGCCGTTCGATCCAGGCCAGGGCGGTTTCCCAGTCCTGGTCGCGCAAGGCGGAAATGATGTACCACTCGGCGACGCGCTGATCCTGACTGCCCAGCTTAAGCGTCTTTAACCAAAAATCGGCGTTCGGATCGTCGCTGCGTAACAGGCGCAAGGCCAGGTGCCTGTTTATACGTTTTTTCTCATCCGCCTGAAATTCGTAGCGTTCGCTCAAATGTAGCCAGCGCTGCGCGGCCTCGATGGCATCGAGCCGGGAGAGGCGTACCAGCCCGTCGATTCGGATCCAGCGGGCGATGGTGTGATCCGCCGGTATGCGGGTGTCATTAAACTCCAAACGCGGATTACGCCGGGTTTTTTGCCACACGGTCAGCCAGTGACGTTGTGAGTCGGACAGATAGCGGCCCAGGTAACGCGCCAGACGCGGCCGGCCGTCCTGCATCGTCAGGCGAATTCGATCCCAGACCAGTTCGTCAGTCAATTCGCCGCTTTTATGCCAGGCCTGGATAACCGGGTCGCAGGCTTTTGGTAGCGATTTACCGGTAAGCCAGTACTCACTAACCACCGTCATTGCCCGTTCGGCCTGACCTGTTTTTAGCAACGCCTTGGCGTAGTAACACTGTAATTGTTTGCTATCGTTGGGCGTGTAATGCGCCACCAGTGTCTGCCAGCGACCGCCACGCGCCAGGCTGGCCAGCCACTTACGGTGCAGACGGGCGGCCAGGGGTGTGCCGGGGTTTTCGTCAATGAATGTCAACACCTGCTCGCTGCTGGTGCGCGATAGCCGACGGGTTAGTTCGGCGTATTCGAGGTAAGGGTAGAGCGGATAGTCACGCAGATTTTTTTTCAATCTGCGGTACTTGCTCATTTTGCCCGTCTGCAGGGCCTTTTGAGCCTGGGAATACTGTTGGCGAAGCTGCTTTAGATTTGCGTCCTGATCGGCGTGGGCCGGTGACAGGGGCAACAGCAAGGCTGCCAGTACAAGCAGAAACACGGTTCTGAAGCCGACCGAAAAAACCATCCTCACTCCACACCGCACTTGAAGAATAGCGGTTAGGTTATTGATTTTAAGGAAACTCATCCCTGTTTAACTATATATCAGTTATCCTTAAAGAATCGGCAGTTCCGGAGAAAATTTGAGTAACAAATGTGATTCAGCGCACATTCGTGACAACAGGCTGAATTTGCGGCGGGTCCGGGGCGATCGGTTAGAATAGCGGCTTTTCGTTGGTTTCCGCTGATATCACCCCGGTATCAGCCGCGAGATCCGCATTGCAAGTATCGGAATGGAGACGGTTGATGGCCGAAAAACTGAACAAAATCAGCGCTCGAATCACGCAACGTAAATCGCAGGGCGCGTCACAGGCAATGTTGTATGGCACGGGATTGACCGATGCCGATATGGACAAGGCGGAGGTGGGCATCTCCAGCGTCTGGTATGAAGGCAACACCTGTAACATGCATCTGAACCTGTTGGCCGATGAAGTTAAAAAGGGCGTGGTCGATGCCGGCTTGGTGGGGATGCGCTTTAACACCATCGGTGTCAGCGATGGAATTTCCATGGGCACCGACGGCATGAGTTACTCACTGCAGTCGCGCGATCTGATTGCCGACTCGGTCGAAACGGTAATGAACGCGCAGTGGTACGACGCCAATATTTCCATCCCCGGTTGCGATAAAAACATGCCGGGCGTCATGATTGCCATGGCGCGAGTTAACCGCCCAGCGCTAATGATTTATGGCGGTACCATCAAACCCGGCCATTGGCGCGAGCAGCCGTTGGATATTGTCTCCGCGTTCCAGAGTTATGGCGAATTTATTGCCGGCAAAATTGACGAACATGCCCGTGAGGAAATTGTTAAGAACGCCTGCCCCGGTGCCGGCGCATGCGGTGGCATGTATACGGCCAACACCATGGCCTCCGCCATCGAGGCGATGGGCATGAGTCTGCCCTACAGTTCGTCAACACCGGCAGTGGATGTGGGCAAACTGGAAGAGTGCCGTCAGGCCGGTTATGCCATTCGTAAGTTGCTCGAAATCGATCTTAAACCTCGCGACATTATGACGCGTGAGGCGTTTGAAAATGCCATGGTGATCGTCATGGCACTGGGCGGCTCAACCAATGCCGTGTTGCATGTGATCGCCATGGCGCGGGCTGTAAACATCAATTTAACCATTGACGATTTTCAATCTGTCAGCGATCGCGTGCCGTTCATTGCCGATTTAAAACCCAGCGGGCGTTATGTTATGGAAGACTTACATAATGTTGGTGGTATTCCCGCTGTTATGAAGTACTTGCTTGAAAACGATTTGTTGAATGGCGATTGCATGACGGTAACCGGCGAGACCGTAGCTCAGAACCTGGCGGACTTGCCTGCACTCAAGGAGGGGCAAGACGTAATTTTGCCGCTAAACAAACCCATTAAGGACAGCGGACATATCCAGATCCTGAAAGGCAATCTTGCTCCGGGTGGTGCGGTGGCAAAAATTACCGGCAAGGAGGGTCTTAGTTTCAAAGGACCGGCACGGGTCTATGATTGTGAAGAGGACATGCTCAAGGGATTGGAGAATGACGAAATCAAGAAAGGCGACGTGGTGGTGATTCGTTACGAAGGTCCCAAGGGTGGACCGGGTATGCCGGAAATGCTTACGCCGACTTCAGCCATTATGGGGGCCGGGTTGGGAAATGACGTCGCCTTAATTACTGACGGTCGGTTCTCGGGTGGCTCACATGGTTTCATTATCGGTCACGTCGTTCCCGAGGCGCAGGAGGGCGGCCCTATCGGTCTGATTCGAACCGGTGAAGTGATAACCATTGATGCCAATGCAAATCTACTGGCGGTAGATGTTGATGAGGACGAAATGGAACGACGTCGCAGTGAATGGCATATGCCTCCATACAAGGCGTCACGCGGGACGCTTTATAAATTCATCAAGAACGTAAAGGACGCATCGCAAGGCTGCGTTACCGACGAATAATAAATCTTACCGCCGAGTGAAACGTTTCGATGTCCGCAGCTAGAAACCAGCAAGGCAGAGCGGCATCGAAACGTGACGCCGGCCCTGACCGTAGTGCCCTTTACAATTCGTTGTTCACCTTCGTAGTGTTGTTACTCATTGGGTTACTACTTATTTACAACGGCACCATTCGCTACCAGCAATATCGTGATTTTGAACAAACCAGTTCCGTATCGGCAGCAAAAGACGCCGCGGTAGAGATCAGTCAGTTCGTTAGAGAAAGACAGCGAATGGTGGCACTGTTTGCGGAGGAAAATATAGATGTACTCGCGGGTATTCATGCCCAATCCAAACTTGCTGATGCATTTTATCCTTATCTTGCAGAACAAGCGGAGCGCTTTTTCCCCGACTATTTTGCTGTTACTGTGTTTGATGAGTCCGGCGTGCCGCTCATCGACGATTTTGAGGGTGTGATTGGGCAAGTGTGCCTGGAAGATACACAGTTGTTTTTGCAAACCGGGCAGCATCGTGCACGCATTCATCCCAATCCGGCGGCCTATCACTTCGATGTTATGACACCTTGGCAATATAAGAACCAGAATGGACTGCTGTTAATCAGTTTTCACGCAGATTTTCTGGGCCAGTTACTAATGGTGCATCAGTCTCCTGGCCACTTGCCACTTCTGGTTTATCCTGAAATGAGCAACCTGATTGAAGCGACTCCCGACGGTGCACGCAATAACTGGGATCGCGATGACTATCGCATGCAGCCGGATGAACTTCGTCGCGTGCTGGTAAAAATGCCGGTTGAAGGTACACGTTGGCAGGTATTTGATTTGCACGTAGAGGGTCTTTTTCAGGATCGCATAAAACGTATTGCAATTGAATCCGTCACGATTTTTGCCAGCTTTTTGATCCTGGCAATGGGTTCCCTGTGGTTGTTGCGACGTGAAGGTTTGCGCCGCCAGCGTGCCGAGCTGGCAAAAGACCAGTTTGTTTCCCTGGTAAGCCATGAGTTGCGAACGCCGTTGACTTCCATTCGTGGTGCATTGAGCCTCATTAGTAACGGTGTGACCGGTGATGTGAATGGCAAAACGCGAGACATGGCGAGCCGGGCGCTGAACAATTCCGAACAACTCGGTCTACTTGTTGATGATTTGCTCGATCTGCAAAAAATTCGTGCCGGTAAACTTGAATACAACAAAAAATCTGTGTTGTTGTCACCCGTTGTAGAAAAGACGCTGGCCTCCTGCGAACCTTACGCCGAGAGGTTTGGTGCGCACTTCAAACTGGTTTGCCGGGATGAGGACTTAAGGGTCATGATCGATGCACATAGAATTGAGCAAGTACTGGCCAATTTGCTCTCCAATGCCGTCAAGTACGGAGCAGAAAGGGATTCGATTACGGTAACCGTAGAGAGACTCGCAAGTAGTGCGCGTGTCAGTGTGACTGACCATGGTGAAGGTGTTGCGGAAGAATTTCGTGATCAGTTATTTGACGCGTTTAGTCAGGCTGGCGGAGACCATGCGCATATGGTGAAGGGTACTGGGCTGGGCCTGCATATTGTCAAGGTCATTATGGAGGAGCATGATGGACGTGTCGGGTTTATTACGACACCCTGGCAGGGATCAACCTTCTATATAGAGTTACCTTTGCAAAAATAGAACAACGTCTAATAAATGTTGGTACCGCCAATTGATTATGACTTCCCTCCATGTTGCCACTGCATGATAACAATCCGACAACCTTACAACCGTATGTAACCATTACGCTAATAGTAGCCTGTGTGCTGATATTCATCTGGCAGCTAAGCCTGGGTGACAGCGGACAATACATCGTCTATGCACTGGGGTTGATACCCGCAGTACTCTTTGGCGGCGCAGAATTACCGGCCGAGGTCGTGCAAATACCGGCTGTCATCACGGTGGTTTCATCCATGTTTCTCCACGGAGGTTGGATGCATCTGATAGGCAACATGCTATACCTGTGGGTCTTTGGTAATAACGTCGAAGATTCCATGGGACACGTCCGGTTTCTGATTTTCTATCTATTGTGTGGTGTGGCTGCAGCTATGGCACAAGCGCTGCCGAATCCGGACTCGACCATTCCAATGATTGGTGCGTCGGGCGCCATTTCCGGTGTGTTAGGTGCGTACTTGATGCTCTATCCGCATGCCAGGGTACTGGTGGGTATCCCTGTTGGGTTTTTTATTTATACTGCACGCTTACCCGCTATCGCGGTATTGGTTTTCTGGTTTGTGTTGCAAGTAATCAGCAACGTCTTGGCCGGTGCCAAAACAGGTGGTGGTGTCGCCTGGGGTGCACACATCGGTGGGTTTATTGCGGGTATGATACTGATTCCGTTTTTTACCAAACACCGGTTAGGCATTCTCAATTCTTTCAGGAGGTAAATTTATGGCCGACAACGCGCTCGCTGAACTCCAGCAGCGACTGAAACGTTTTGCTACCGCACGAGACTGGGAGCAGTTTCATTCGCCAAAAAATCTGTCGATGGCATTGATGGTCGAAGCCTCAGAACTGGCAGAACACTTTCAGTGGCTAACCGAGCAACAAAGTCACGAGCTTGCACCTGAAAAGCTCGAGGAAGTTTCGCTGGAGATGGCGGATATTTTTATTTATCTATTGCGTATTGCCGAGCAGTTGGAGGTCGATTTGCTTGCGGCGGTCGAGCGCAAAATCGAGATCAATGAACACCGCTATCCAGCCGACAAGGTACGTGGCAGCTCGCGAAAGTACAATGAATATTAACCGGTGAAATTAATTCAGGTACTTGGAATTTTTCACCAAATGACTGCTTCGAAAATTACCCTGTCTGAACCATATGCCAGCGAGAAGATACCGGTTGGCCTGGCTTTCAATTCGGACCTTATCAAGGTTCTTGCGGGTAACGCCAAATCGCTCAAGTCCAGGCATATTTAATCCGATATATAGGGGTAACTGCTGTTAAAACCGGGAGGTGCCCCGTGAAACAAGACAGAGCCTCAAACTATCCAGCCCCTGCCGATTCCGGCTTACGGGTTCCTGCAAACCTGCTTCGCGACCGTTTCTGCTCAGGTTTTCATCACGCGGTGGTGGGTGGCCATTTGATCAGACCGGAACAACTTCGCTTGTCGTTTCGTGAGGGTTATCGAGCGGGAAAGCTTTATTTGAAAGAGATACGTCGTCGACAAGGTGTGGTTGCCTTTCCAGTGTTAGGGAAAATACGCTTTCGTAGTTACGCACACTGATTTTGTAATTGCGCTTCATGCTTGACGCGTTGCTACCTCGGAAAATGGGAGCAGGCCCGTGGCGTTATCAGAACATGCTTGGCTATACCTCTGTGGGTGTCGGCTCGTCGGTTGTGGCGGTGCGATTTAATTGTCTCCCCGAAATAACCTTACATCACCTACAGATTGCGTAAAAATAATCAATTGGCTAATAAGGGTGGGCTCGAATATGCAGCTTGTAGAGTATTTTTGAAAGCAGCACTTCCGCAGCAATAAAAATCACGACTGCTGCTGCTATTTCCGTTGCCGTTAGAGATAATAGGTTCTTGCAAGCGAGCAACGGGAATAAGGATTCGGGAATCTGATCAAGCCCCGGTGCCTTGCTGCTTGGCGGCATTTTCAGACGGCGTTTGACAAAGCTGGCCGAAAGATCTCCCAGCATGGCAAACGCGGCGATAAGCAAGCCGGTTTTCCAACCAAGACCAAACAGGCTTGCACAGCCTGCCGTGGTGATCAGGGAGAAAAAAATTCCGCGCAGGGTTTTGCTCGGGCCAAATAACGGCTGGTGATCAAGGAAACGCAGGCCGCCGTCCACCGGAAAGGAAAATCGCTCACCTAACAAGTTTCTGGCGATGACCGGGGTGCCATTGGCAACAACAAGTAGAACGGCAAGCTTCAGGATGAGCATAGTATGTTAGATTTGTAACGTTATCGATTGCCCCTCGTCCGGTGATGAGAAAAATGCGTCCGTGCACTGCTGAGTATACTAACCGCCCGGTTCGTTGATCAGGTGTACATCTCGTTGCGGGAACGGGATCGAAATGCCTTCCTCGTCAAAACGCATTTTTACGCTGCGGGTAACATCCCAGTAGACATCCCAATAATCATCTTTTCTAACCCACGGGCGGGCAACAAAATTCACGGATGAGTCGGCCAATTCGTGCAGGCGGACGATCGGCTCGGGATCATCCAAAACCTTGTCATGGGATTCAAGGATATCCTGTAGAATACGCTCGGTTTTCGGAATGTCGTCGCTGTAGGAGACACCGAATGTCATATCGATGCGCCGATTCGTTTGTGCGGTCACGTTCCGTATTACGTCACCCCAGATTTTGTTGTTGGGAACCACAATCGATTGATTGTCCAGGGTCAAGATGGTGGTGTTTACCAGACTCATTTGGCTTACCTTACCTTGCACGCCACCAGCCTCGATCAAATCGCCGACATCGAACGGGCGATAGGCCAGTATCATCAAGCCCGAAGCAAAGTTAGACAAGGAGTCTTGTAACGCAAATCCAACCACAAAGCCGATGACACCAAGACCAGCCAGCAACGGCCCGAGACTGATACCGACCTGTGACAACGCGATAAGAACACCCAGAATGACGACAACGTTGCGTGCTATGGAAACCAGCATACGCTGCAATAGTTCAGAAAAATGCAGCTTCGATTTGGCCAGGGCGTGTTCAACAAGGGTTTGCACGAAACCGGCAAGTTTGCGGAATCCGTAAACAATGATTAGAAACAGGAATACCTTGAAAATCAGGTCAGGACCGTCTTCGATGACTACGTTCCAGAGGGTTTGGCCCCAGCCCACTAACAAGTTAGTAACAACGCCGACTTCAAAAACATCCGTGGTGATTTCGCCGGTGGCCGCGAGTACCTGCTCCTGATACGCCGACGTGTCCAGCTCCAGCTTCTCCATCATGGCCAACACATCAGCCAGTCCGCTGGCCAGATTTTGAACGTGGGTCGTGGCCACTTTCAGTTTCGCTATTAGTTCAGCGTCTTCGGGTAGTGCGGAGACTCCTGCGCGGAGAGCGCTGACATCGTTCATAGCCATTTCCAGCAGAACGGAGCCGTTCACGGCACGCTCGGTCATCTCTTCCTTGAATTGCGATTCCTGCTTACTGACGTCAACACCAAAGTCGCGTGACAAATCCATACTTTTAATAAAAAGCTCATAGATCTGGTTTAGGGAATCCAATAAGGTGAACAGCCGGGTATAGGCTTCGGCCTGTTCAGCGGCCGATAGGTCCGGCTTGGGAATTTCGAGCCGGCTACGGATGCGTTTGGCCGCCGAATCTGCAGTCCCGAATTGCGCGAGGAGTATGTCCTTGGCTTGCTTGCGATATTCGAGTGTATTTTTTTCAGTGTCATCAAGCGCTGCAACATTTTCAGAGAACTCTAATCCCAGTTGCAGCAATTTCAATGAGGTATTATCAAGCCGTTTCTCGTATATTTGTTTTGTTATACCGCTACTTTTTTTAATTCGGTTCTGCAAGTCAATCCTGATTTGCTTCTGAGTTGTAATATCGGCAAGGGTTTGCTGCAGTGATTTTTCAGTTTCTTTGTCCGCGGACGCCGGGGCGTCGTCCGCCGCGAGTACTGCAGTGGCGCCGGTATAGAGTAAAATCACCAGGACCGTTTTAACCAGCGGTACACACGTAAGAGTTGATTTCATCTTGTTAATTCTCCGTCGGTCGGTCACAGCGGTAAGAAATGCAGACTGTTTTAGTATTGCTGTTGTTATGTTGGAAAAATCCAAAGGGGTTAGCTTCCACCCGGGTAATCTCGGTAAAATATCGTTCTATTCCAATTTGCGCAACTTACTCTGCTCTAAGCGCTTCTACCGGATCCATACGGGCTGCACGTTGTGCCGGGAAAATGCCTGCCAATATACCGATACCCGCGGCGACGCATACGGCAAACACTGCGAAGGTCATGGGCGTGTGGACCGGTAACGCCGGTAATGCCAAGTGTAGAAGCTGTGCGCCACCGGCGCCCAGAGCCAGGCCGGTGATACCGCCCAAGGCGGAAAGCACAATCGCCTCTCCCAGAAACAGCAATAGCACCTGACTCTGTTTTGCACCCAAGGCGCGCAGCAGGCCGATTTCCGCAGTGCGCTCGCTCACGGCAATGGTCATGATGGTGAGAATGCCGATTCCCCCCACCACCAGAGAAATGCTGCCGAGCGCGCCAACCGCAAACGTCAGTACGTTTAGCACAGAACCCAATATCTCGAGCATTTGCTCCTGGGTCACCATGGTAAAGTCTTCCCGACCGTGACGCGCAATCAAGGTACGTTTAACAAATTTCTCAACCTCAGCCGACGGCGTTCCTTCACTAAACACCACATCGATCTCCATCAGGTTGTCTCGATTAAACAACTCAAGGCCACGTGCGGTCGGTATATAAACGGTGTCGTCCAGATCAAAGCCGAGCACCGAGCCTTTGGGCTCCATAACGCCGATTACCCGAAAGCGATTACCGCTAATGCGAATGAGTTGTCCAAGCGGGTTGCGCGTTCCAAACAGCTCCTGCTTGAGCTTGCTGCCAAGTACTGCCAGGGCTCGCGGCGTATCGGGGTTGTCGTGGGGTAGGAACCGGCCGGCCTTGGTGGTAAATCGAAACGCTTTGGGCATCTCGGGACCGACACCGTAAATCGTGGTACGACGACTGCGACCCTGGGCCTCCACCTGGCCATTACCCCAGACCATGGGCACAACGGCCTCAACAAAATGCGCTCGCTGCAAGGCCAGGGCGTCGTCAATGGTCAGCGGCCGTGTCGTGCCAAAAATTCCGGGTGAGGTGCCATGCGTTTCAGTCTTGCCTGGATTAATACCAATGATATTCGTGCCGAACTGGGTGAATTCCGCGATGACAAATTTATGCACGCCTTCGCCGATGGAGGTTAATAACACGACGGCAGCGATACCGACGGCGATGCCCAGCACCGTCAGGAAGCTCCGCATGCGCTGCGTAAGTAGCGCGCTGCTTGCGAGGTGTATGCTGTCGGTGATGCGCATTACCGTGTCCTGCTATCGTCGTGACAGTGCGTCGATGGGATCGAGGCGTGCGGCCCGTCGCGCCGGTAATAAGCTAAACAAGGTACCGGTGACGACGGCAACCGTGATGCCGGCAACGGAAGCCCACCAGGGTGCAAATGCTGGAAACTCCGGAAACATTTGCCGGATCACCAGACTACCCAGTTGGCCCAAAAGCAATCCGGCCACGGCGCCGACAACCGAAAGTGATAGCGCCTCAGCGAGAAAAAGTTCAAGAATTTCCCGCCCGGGGGCGCCTAGTGCCTTGAGCAGACCGATTTCCGCTCGACGCTGGGTCACCGCTACCAACATGACGTTCATAATCAGAATACCGGCCACCGCCAGGCTAATTGCAGCAATTCCGGCGACGGTTAGCGTAAGTGCAACAAAAATTCGATCAAAGGTAGCGAGTACCGCGTTCTGGGTGATGACGGTAACGTCTTCCTCGCCCTGATGGCGTTGGCGGATGGTGTCGAGCACTGCCGCCTCGGCGAGGGGCATGGCGGCTCGGCTTTTGGCCTCGACCAGGATGCGAAACAGTGACGGATTATTGAAGATGGTTTGCGCGGACGCAACCGGGATGATAATAAGTTCTTCGGTATCAACGCCTATGGATTGGCCGGAAGAACCGAGAATGCCAATGACGCGAAATCGATAGTCGCCGATGCGCAGCCATTGCCCCAATGCGTTTTGTGCGCCGAAAAGTTCCTTGCGTACTTTTTCACCAATTACCGCCACCGGAGCCGCTTCGTCCAGATTGCTTCTGGGCAGGAACCGGCCGCGTGCCATTTTCCAGCGGCGAATATCGATAAAATCGGCGTTGGCACCCAGAATGATCACGTCGCGTTCTCTGCTGCTCCAGGAAACGGCGGACATACCCACGCTTATCGGCGCGACGCGCCGGACATGCCGGCTTCTCGATAGTGCTTCAGCATCGCCCAGGGTCAGGTCGCGCGGTGTTTCTCCCATCAGCGTCGACGGCGATGCGCCGGCGGTTTCCGAACGGCCGGGCAAAACAATCAACAGGTGCGTGCCTAGCGAAGAAAACTGGTTGGCCACGTAACGACGTGCGCCTTCGCCAAGCGAGGTCAGTATCACAACGGCTGCGACACCAATGGACATGGCCAGTAACATCAAAATGGTACGTGTGCGGTAGCCCGCGAGTGAGGCCAGCGCGAATTGAAAAATATCGCTAACGCGCATTGTCCTGTACTCGAACATCGGTCTCGATACCGCCGTCAACAATGCGAATACGACGTTGCGCGCGTGAGGCAATTTTCTCGTCGTGGGTGACTACGACCAAGGTGATGCCCAGCTCAATCAGTGCTTCAAGTAT
Source organism: uncultured Ectothiorhodospiraceae bacterium (assembly GCA_947259765.1). Taxonomy (GTDB): domain Bacteria; phylum Pseudomonadota; class Gammaproteobacteria; order CAMYNG01; family CAMYNG01; genus CAMYNG01. The sequence continues at coordinate 107,003 of CAMYNG010000002.1, read as the reverse complement.
ACGAATAACTTCTGCGCCGGAGCGTGAGTCCAGGTTGCCGGTGGGTTCGTCGGCAAGCAGGAGCGATGGGCGCATAATGGTGGCTCGAGCGATAGCGACCCGCTGCCGTTGTCCGCCCGATAACTGGTCCGGCCGATGGTGCGCACGTTCGGCGAGGCCGATGTCGGCCAGTGATGCAGCAACACGTTCCTTGCGTTCATCGGGAGGGAAGCCCGCCAGCGTCATGGGAAGCTCGACGTTCTCGGCTGCAGTTAAACGTGGCACCAGGTGAAAAAACTGGAACACGAAACCGATTTTCTTGTTGCGTGTGTCGGCTTGTTGCTCGTCGGTCAGACTTGTGACGTCAGTACCATCAAGTGTGTATGTGCCGGCACTGGGACGATCCAGCAAGCCGAGTAAATTGAGTAAAGTGGATTTTCCCGAACCTGACGGCCCGGTGACGGCAATGTATTCGCCGGTGTCAATTTCCACATCGACGCCGTTAAGTGCATGCACGATCTGATCGCCAACCTGAAACTCGCGGTGAATGCCTTGCAAGCGGATCATTGGTGCAACCTAGGGAGCTTCGGTTTCGGCAATGACAGCTGCGCCGTCTTCAACTCCATCAAGGTCAAGTGACACGGTGACTTGCTCGCCCTCTTGTAGTCCTTCTTTGACTTCGGTGTACTCCCAGTTGCTAAGTCCGGTGGTAATTTTACGCTCGTGCAGTTGTTGCTCGTCAGGGTTAAAGACCAACACGCGCGGGCCTTCAAGAATGGCCTCGGTGGGTATGCGCAAAACCGTGTTGCGGGATTCTAGGATGACTTCAACATCGGCGCTGTATCCAGGCAGCATATCGGTAATCTCGCTTTTGTCGGTAAATTCCACTTCGATATCAACCGTACGTGCCTGCTTCTCACGATCGAGTACATAAGGGGCAACGCGACGGACTGTAGCGTCGAAGCGCCGTTCAGAAAATGCGTCAAGCGAAATATGTGCCGGCATACCGGCCCGAATGGCGGGTGCATCCACTTCATCGATCGGCGCCGCAACATACAGACAACGGGTATCAACTAAATCAACCGCGGGTGGCGTAGGCACGCCAATGGGAGAAGGTGTGACAAATTCGCCGACTTCGCCGTTGATTTCCGCCACTGTTCCATCAAAGGGGGCGTACAAACGAGTTTGCTCAAGGTTAGCCTGTGCAACATCAAGTTTGGCGGCACTGACGCGTGCTGTGGCGCGTACCGCTTCGCAAGCGGCTTTCTTTGCCTTGGCTTCACCGGCGGCTTTGTCGGCGGCTTCTTCCGTGGACAGCCCTTTTTTGCGTAACGCCGCAAGCCGGCTGGATTCGCGTTTGGCGACGTCGGCCACGGTGCAGGCCTCTCGGCCACGGGCTTTGGCCGCTTCGGCTTCGCGCTTCGCCAGCTCCACTTGTGCCGTGCGATCGTCGTTCCACATTTCCAGCAGCAGCTGGCCGGTCTTAACCCAATCACCTTCTTTTACCGGTAGCTTGGCGATTTGTCCACCGATAGACGGTGACAGGCTTGCCCGGTTACACGCCTCAAGTGTGCCGGCGCGGGTATTGGCAACCGTCGATTGCACCGGGCCCAGAACGACCGGCTTGAGTGTTACGGCAAGCGACTCCGGCCTGCTGGTAAACATTACCAAAGCGATAATGACCGCGAGGACGGAAACAGAAATGAGGAGTGTTCTTGTTTTCCTTTTCATGACGCTAACTCAGGACCGAATCCAGTGCATTATTCCACATCGCGGTCGCTGTACAAACCGGCGTATCATCAAATAGTGGTGAATAAAAAATTAATCTGGCAAATTCGCCGTCTATTGTTCATCAAAACAACAATCGGGGTACGATTAAGGGAATTTGAAAATTTAATTTCAAGTTTACGCTGCTTAAAGATATACCTCGTATACCTGCGGTTTTGCATGTCGGAAAGTGGCTTGTCGCAAGCCCGGATTCCCTGTTACTGTGCGAATTCGAACGGTCCATTCAAGGTGTGACACGAACGATGTTTTGGAGTAGCGAGCAGACTAGAGTTGTCAGCGTATACTGTCTGTTGCTGTCGTTGTTTTATGTTACAGCTTTTGCGTATGCGCAGGAAAATCCTGCAGCGCAACCGCCGGTGCCAGTCGTAGTTGCGGAAGCCAAGCTTGCACGACTCGCACCGGTGGCCTGGTTTCCCGGTACCGTCATCAGTCATGACGATGCCCGGCTGGCAGCGGAGGTTGCTGGACGGATCAAGTGGATTGCCAAAGTGGGTACGGTGATCGAAGCCACTGACATCGTGGTGCGCCAGGACGAGACCCTGTTAAAGCAGGAACTGCTGGAGCAGGAAGGGGCTGTTGGCCGAGCACAGGCCCGCCGTAAATTTTTCACCGAAGAAGTAAAACGTTTACGTCGCCTGGCGAAAACGAATAACGCCGCGCAGAGCCAGTTGGATCAAGCTGTGGCTGATCTCGGTGCCAACGAAGGCGATCTCCGTGGTGCAAAGGCCCGCCTGGAGCGCACACGTGTTCAGTTGGATCGTATGCAGGTCCGTGCGCCGTTTGCCGGAGTAGTAACGCAACGACTAAAACGTGAAGGTGAGTGGGCCGATCGCGGTGATGGGCTGGTGCGTGTCGTGTCACCGGGTTCGAACGAAATACAGTTATACGTACCGCACAAGTTTCTGCCGCACGTAACGGTGGATGCAGGATTGCGCTTTACCGCAAACAATACGGAACAAGCAGGAACCGTGCTGAGCATTGTTCCGGTCGGTGATGATCGATCGCACCTCTACGAGATTCGTTTACGACCTAATGAGGGCAAGTGGTACATCGGCCAAACAGTACGCGTCGCTGTGCCGTCCGCAACCGAACAGGAAGTTGTGGTGATCGAGCGAGATGCGCTGGTTATCCGGCGGGACGGTACCCGGGTGTTTCGTATTAAGGATGATAATACCGCTGAACCAGTGACGGTCACTGCAGGGATTGCTTCCGGTTCACTCATCGAAGTCGGTGGTGAGATCAAACCCGGCGACAAGGTCGTCACTCGCGGTGGCGAGCGCCTGCGCCCGGGACAAAAAGTTCAGATCAAACCTCAACAGGCTCCCTAGTGACGCTCACCCGTCTTGCACTCGGCAATCCAGTTGCGACTCTGGTTGCAGTCCTGCTGGTGACGATGTTTGGTCTGATCAGTTTGAATCGCCTGCCGGTTCAGCTCACTCCGGAAGTCGAAACGCCGGAAATTTCCATTACCACCACCTGGCGGGCGGCCGCGCCTGAAGAAGTCGAAGCGGAAATCGTCGAACGGCAGGAAGAAGTGTTACGCGGACTGCCAGGCATGACTGAAATGGTCAGCCAGGCTCAACCCGGACAGGGTGTCATTACTGTCAAGTTCACCATCGGCACAGATATGCGTCGTGCCTTACTGGAAGTTTTGAACCGCCTCAATCGCGTTTCACGCTATCCGGAGGATGCCGACGAACCGGTGCTCAGCTCGGTTGGCGGCGGAAGCAGTCCGATTGCGTGGTTTATCATCAAGGCCGAGCCGGGCAACGAGCGTGACATAGCCGGCTACCAGGATTTTATTGAGGAAGTCGTGCAAACGCGCTTTGAGCGCGTATCCGGTGTCGCCTTGTCGGAAGTACGCGGCGGGCGAGATACCGAAATCCGCGTTACCTTTGATGCCTACAAGGCGGCCAGTCTGGGCGTGGAACTCCCGGTAGCGGCACGTCTCGCCGGGGCCAACAAAGATACGTCCGGCGGATTTGCCGATGTCGGCAAGCGGCGTTACACGGTGCGTTTTGCCGGTGCATTTAGTGGTAATGAACTCGGTGACATGGTGATCTCCTGGCGCGACGGCAAGCCGGTGCACCTACGCGATGTAGCGACGATAGAAAGACGACTGGTGGACCGCACCAGTTTCGTTATTACCAAAGGCACACCCTCGATGGCGGTCAATGCCCATCGAGAGATTGGTGTAAATGTTATTGATGTCATGGAGGGCCTTTACGCTGCAGTGGCGGAGTTACGTGATGGACCGCTAAAGCGCGCCGGCCTTTCCATCGAACAGGTTTACGACGAAACGGACTATATTGATTCATCCATCGAAATGCTGATCAGCAATCTGGCCATGGGGATTCTGCTGGCTATCAGCGTGCTGTGGTGGTTCCTGCGTAAGCTGCGCGCAACCATGATGGTTGCCGCTTCGATCCCCCTGTGTCTGCTGGCGGCATTCTCGGTGCTTGATGCCACTGCCAGTACGCTCAATGTCATCTCGCTTGCCGGGTTGGCATTTGCGGTTGGGATGGTGCTCGATGCCAGCATTGTGGTGTTGGAAAACATCGTCAGGTTGCGTGAAAACGGCGAGACACCGGAACGGGCGGCCTTACAGGGACCGACGCAGGTATGGGGTGCCTTACTGGCTTCCACTGCAACCACAGTGGCGATTTTTTTACCGGTTGTGTTTCTCGAGGATGAAGCTGGACAGTTGTTTGGCGATCTGGCTTTGACGATAACGTCTGCTGTTGTGGCGTCCCTGTTTGTTGCCATTACCGTTGTACCCACCGCGGCGCAGCGTTTTTTTTCCGGGATGGAGCTGACCGACCGGCACAAGAACTGGTGGGACAATATCACAAGCAAAATCATGGGGCTCACGGATACCTCCATGCATCGCTTTGTTTGGATTGCCGTGCTGGTGACTATTCCGCTAACTATCACGTTTGGCTTGTCCTATGTGATTAAGGCGGACTATCTACCTGAAGGTAATCGCAACCTGGCATTTGCGTTTGTGTTACCGCCGCCGGGTGTCAACATCGACAATATAGAAAAAGAAATGGGCGATGTGATTGCGGAGCGACTGCGACCTTACGTTGATGGTGAAAAAAGTCCCCATATCAAGCATTACTTTTTTGTCGCCTTTCCGCAGGGTGTATTTCTCGGTGCGCGGGCTGTTGATCCGGCGGATATCAATAAACTCACGGGCACACTGAACTATGCGGTAAGCGGCTTCCCGGATACGTTTGGCGTGGCGCAAAAAGTCTCGCTATTTCAGGGTTTCGGTGAAGGCCGTACCATCGATGTCAATGTGCAGGGCCGGGATCTGGAGTCGGTTGTAAGTGCCGCGCTAACCGGATTTGTTGTTATTCAGCAAGTCCTGCCGGGTTCACAGGTGCGTCCTTTACCCGGGCTGCAACTGGCGGAGCCGGAGTTGCGACTGGTTCCCGACGAACGGCGTATCAAGGAAGCGGGTTGGAACCGCGAGGTCATGGCGCAGGTTATTCGCGCGCTTGGGCAAGGTTTGTTTGTCGGCGATTACTTCGATGGTGAACGCAGCCTGGACATAATCACACGCGTGCAGAAATGGGAGACACCGGAAGATTTGGAGTCTATACCACTTGCCACACCTGACGCGGGCGTTTTGCCGGTCAGTGAGCTAGTCAAGGTAGTCAGAACTGCGGGGCCGAAGGAAATTCGCCGGCTCGACCGGCGTCGCACGATCACGCTGCTGGTTACACCGCCGGAAGGTATGTCGCTGGAAGAGGCAATTGATACCATAAAGGAAAAGGCGGAGCCGGTGATCAGTGGCATGTTGCCGGTTGACGGTGAGGTCCGCTATTCAGGTACAGCGGACAAATTGCAAGAGGCCTTGTCCAGTATGGGCGAGACCTTCCTGCTGGCGATAGCCATTCTTTATTTGTTGATGAGCGCACTGTTCCGATCGTTCGTCGATAGCCTGCTGGTGATTCTTGCCTTACCGTTGGCAACTTTCGGCAGTTTCCTGGCGCTGTGGGTTTTGAATATCGGCCCGTTTTTTCAACCCCGGGACCTGCTCACCATGATCGGCTTTATCATCTTGCTCGGACTGGTAGTGAATAACGCTATCCTGCTTGTTTATCAGACCCGCAGCGCAGAGCGTGAAGGCATGGCGCGTAAGCTCGCCGTTGCCCAGGCAGTGCGCTTGCGTTTACGTCCGATCTTGATGAGCACGCTGACCAGTATCTTTGGCATGTTACCGTTGTTGTTGTCCTGGGGTGCCGGAACAGAACTTTATCGTGGTCTTGCCGGCGTTATCGTAGGCGGAATGCTGGTGAGTACGGTGTTTACCCTGTTGCTGTTACCCAGCCTGTTGCGTCTGGGCGAAGAGCCGGAGCCGGTACGGCAGACGGCGAGTGTTTGATGGGGACGTGGATCAAAAAAAATTAACGACGGAGGGCACGGAGAACACAGAGATTCTTGAACAGAAAAATCTTTGGTGATCCGTGTTGCGTCACCCCGGCGAAGGCCGGGGTTCAGGCACCTGTAGGAAACCTGAATTTTGGTGTTCGCCAGAATTTCGGTTTTTAGTTGTTAAAAAATTTTTCTCTTTGTTCTCCGTGGTTCGATATCTTGCCTAATTTGCATACACGCTTACTGCGCTTTACGTGGTTTTTTGTTTTTAACCAGCCTTATCCTTGCGCCAGCAGGTTTCGCAGGTCGATCACCGCTGCATTGGCCGGTGAGATATAACTTACCAAACTCTTTGAATAGTTCTCCACCCAGCCCAATGGTTCGCCGTTAAGTACCATCGGACTACTGGTCGATTGTTGCGTGTGCTCCAGCAAACGGATCACCTGCTGCAGGCTGGCAACCGCATTCTTCTTCCGCAACACGTGCTCAAAGTCGACTTCGATGGCACGTAGCACATGTAACAAGGCCCATACGTATCCGCGTGCCTCGTAAAACACGTCGTCAATTTGGATCCACGGCGTTTTGGCTACAATCACACCCGGACTGGCGGTAGCCTGACGGGCGGCGCTGTCACCGGCCAAATCGGTATTGATGCGCAGTTCCTCGACGCTGGCATTAAGGCGCTGGGACAAACTGCCCAGGCGTTTTTCAATCACCGACAGCAGTACATTGAGATTATCGGCGCGAGTGTAAAACTGGGTTTCCGGATTGTTACCGCTGCTCAGTTTGTCGACATAATGTTGCAGATGGTTGATTCCCTTGCGGTATTCCCGTTCTGTGGGCGGAAATAGCCAGCTATTGTTGTCAAAATTGAACTTGGGTTCGGCCGCAGCGAGATCTTCGTCTTCGATGGATTGTGACTGTGAGCGGCTGAAATCATTACGTAACACACGAGAGGTGTCACGTAGCATGACGATCACGCCGAATTCCCAGTTGGGAATATTGTCCAGTAATTGTACCGAGCCAAATAGTGATGACGGCGGCATGCGGTCGTTACTCAGGTAACCGCCGGGCTTATCCAGCATGGTTCTGGCGACGCGCATTAGTGTTGTGGTTGTGGTGTAGCCGGGCACAATTCGCGATTTATCGCCGCCGGCATCCTCCAGCGCGGCTTCCTTAACGTCAAATTCGGCAGGTTCCTGCGACCAATAGACGCCAACCAGAAAAAGTACCACCACCAGCGTCACCAGCGCCAGGCCAATACTCCACAACAGGCCCTTTTGCTTCCATGTTTGCGGGTTATACAACTGGACGAGTTTTGACAGGCCCTGTTTGGATTTGTCCAGCAGGGCGAAGAGTCGCGTTCGCCAGTCGTTGGGTTTCAATTCGTCGGAAGCCATAATTTCTCCTGCCTGGGTAACGACATCGTACCGGGGTGTTAACTGGGTGTAAATGTGTACGGACCGCGGCGTATTTTAGATTTCACGCCCAACTGATACTATGTGCTTCCGAAAGCCGTAATAAGGATAATTTGCATGGCGGCCTTTTTTCGTTTTTTTGCCGAGCGTCACCTGCTTGCCTACCTGATTACCCTTGCCATCATATTGCTGGGTCTGAGCGCGCTAACCCACATTAAGCGCGACACGTTCCCGGAAGTCGAGTTTGGCGAAATATTTGTCACCACTACCTATCCGGGTGCCTCACCGGAGGATGTGGAGCTCAAAGTCACGAACAAGATCGAAACCGAGCTCAAGCAGGTCTCCGGAATCAAGCGTTACCTGTCCTGGTCGAAGGAAAACAACTCCATTATATATATCGCCATCGATCCCGATGTGCGCGACGACAAAAAGGTTATTCGTGAGATTCGCGAGGCGGTTAACCGGGTGACCGATTTTCCACCGGAAGTGACCGATTCCCCCTTGATAACGGAATTGACCACCTCGGTGTTTCCCATCATCGAAGTGGGTATCGCCGCCGAGAATATGTCCTATCGCGAGGTGCGCGAGATTGCTCGCCGGTTCGAAAAGCGCCTGGAAAATGTCCCGGGTATCTCGCATGTCGAACGCTATGGTTACCGTGCGCGCGAAGTTCGTGTTGAGGTGATCCCGCAAAAGCTGGTTGATAAGGACGTCTCGTTGTTCGACGTTATCGAAGCCATTGGTACACGAAACATCCGTGCCACTGGAGGGTCCTTTGAGTCTTACACGAGCGAGCAAAACATCGTTACCCTGGCGCAGTTTGTAAACCCGCTTGAGGTCGGGGACGTTATCGTACGCTCAACGTTTTCCGGCCCGCTGGTTCGCGTCAAAGACCTGGCTGTCGTCAAGGATGATTTTGAAGAAGAAAAAGTGGCGTCCCGAGTCAATGGTGTTAGTGCCATTTCGTTTGTCGCATACAAGAGTGAATCTGCAGATATCATTCGTACGGTAGAAGCCGTCAAGGCTCTGGTGGAAAAAGAACGAAAATTACTTCCACAGGGAGTGCGTTTGTTGTTTTCAAACGATCAATCCACCAGCATTCGTAACCGACTTGCGATTGTCGTGTACAACGGCGCGTTGGGTCTGCTGTTTGTGCTGGTTGTGCTGAGCTTGTTTCTCAGCCGGCGTGTGGCCTTTTGGGTCGCACTGGGAGTACCCGTTGCCATTTTGGGGGTGATTTTTCTACTACCGATATTTGGCAGTTTTCTCGACAGCATCGCACTCACGGCGATGGTATTGGTGATCGGAATTATCGTTGATGACGCCATAATTATTTCAGAGAGTATTTATGCTCATTTTGAGCGCGGCGAAAGCCCACTGGACGCGGCGGTAAATGGCGTTACAGAAGTTTTCAAGCCCGTTCTAACCACAGTGCTGACGACTTTCGTTGTCTTCCTGCCGATGTTTTTTATGCCGGGAGTCATGGGCAAGTTTGTTTACGTCATCCCACTGGTGATCACGCTTGCGTTGGCCGTTTCGCTTATTGAATCGACACTCGCTTTACCCGCGCATTTGCGCACTGGTCTGGAGGCACACCGTCGTCACAAGGGCGAACAAAAGAGTGAACATTTTTTCCATACGGTTCGCGAGGCCTACGCGCGTTCATTGGGCTGGTTGTTGAAGTTTCGTTATTTTCTAATGATCGGTTTTATCGGGGCTATGACAGGTGCGGTGTTTTACGCCATGCAATTCATGGAGTTTGTACTGTTTCCAACAAACACGGCAGAACGATTTGCCATTTTCGCGGAACTCAAATCCGGTACTTCACTGCGTGCCACTTCTGATAAGGTCTCGGAACTTGAAAAACTTGTTGCCGGACTGGGTGACGAGGAGCTGGCGTCTTACGTGACCAGAATCGGTACGTATGGTGATATCGTCGCCAATGAAAGTGAGAACTACGCCGCCATCTGGGTCACCTTGACACCGTTTGCGACACGCGATCGCAGTGCCGATCTAATCGTTGAAGAATTACGGGAAACAACAGACAAGCTTGATGGTTATGAGGCGATTCGCTATCAGGTGGATACCGGGGGACCTCCTGTCGGCCGTCCAATTAGTCTGCGTGTGGTCGGCGAAGATGACACTCTGCGCAAACGTCTGGCCGATGATGTAATTGCGTTCCTCAATACCGTTGAAGGTGCCAAGGATATAGACCGCGATGATAAACCCGGTAAGCGAGAGATCGTACTCAAGTTGAACTACACCAAGTTATCCCGCTTTGGATTGACGGTGGAGGATGTGGCGCGCGCGGTACGCATCGCGTTTGACGGCCAAGTGGTAACCAATGTGCGTTATGGCGAGGAGGATGTCGATTTTCGTGTAATATTTACCCGCAAGGCGAGGCAATCAAAAGATTACCTGAACAGGCTCGAAGTTCGCAATACACAAAATCAACGTATTCCACTTCGCCATGTAGTCAAATTAGACGCGGGTGTGGGTACGGCGAGTATCCACCATTACAAGGGTGAGCGTGCAATTACGGTTTCCGGCGACATCGATAAAGAGATCACCACGGCAGTCAAGGTAAGCCAGCAGGTGCTGGCAAACTTTAACCCCGACAAAGACTACGCCGGAGTGCGGATTCAGGTCGGTGGTGAAGCTGAAGAGACGCAAAAATCGTTTGCTGATCTGATGTCAATTTTTGTGATTGCGGCTATTGGCATATATTTTCTTTTAATCCTGCTGTTTAACTCCATCTGGCAGCCGTTAATGGTCATGGTTGCGGTTCCGTTTGGCATTGTCGGTGTCATCATCGCGTTTGCGTTACACGCCCAGCCGTTGGGTTTTCTGGCGATGACCGGGGTTATAGGGCTGGCCGGTGTCGTGGTCAATGACTCGCTGGTGTTGGTGAACCATATTAACGAGCTGCGGCTAAAACTTCCGGATCTCGATATCCGTCAACTGGTTGCACGCGGTACCGCAGATCGTCTTCGCGCCATTGTGTTAACGACAGTGTCCACCGTGGCCGGCTTGTTGCCACTGGCGTATGGCATCGGCGGATCGGATCCCTACATGAGCCCCATGGCCTTGGCATTGGGTTACGGTTTGCTGTTTGCGACACCGTTAACGCTGTTACTGGTCCCCTGTTTGTATGTGGTGGGTGACGATGTTGGTCGCCTGTTCCGGCGTAAACCGGCACTTTCTGATTGACTATCTCCAAAATGTGCCGAAGATTGAGAGTCAGGTCTCCGTATCCCTACGGCAAGACACGCCGTAAATACTTTACTTTGCTACGCGTCCGGCTCCGCAAAGAAAGTCCAGGGCGCACGTCCGTGTGCGCCCGCTCGTTTCAGGGGTGCTGAAACTCGCCCCTGTAGGCTTCACGGCAGCAGTCACTCCGGGCATCCTGCCCTCTCGCGACACGGGCACTTCCCTGTGCCTCGTCCATGCTGCCGAAAGAGTCTTGCCGTAGGGATACGGAAACCTTCCTGCCTTAATTTAGTGGGCATCGCATAGGAACAATTGTTCAAAAAAAAGAGAAGTACCATGGAAACTGTATTCAAAGGCCGCATTGTTACCGTTGAAACCGGTTCTGTGTCGTTGCCCAACAACGAAGTTTTGCAAATGGAAGCCGTACGCCATCCGGGGGGAGCGGCAGTGGTTGCAGTAGATCACGAAGGAAAGGTATGTCTTTTATATCAATACCGGGTTGTGACGGAAAGTTGGCTTTGGGAAGTACCGGCCGGAAAGATCGACGATGCGGAACCTGCCTTTGAAACCGCGCAGCGGGAGCTTGCCGAAGAAGCCGGCTGTGAGGCGGGCCGATGGCAGGAACTGGGTACGATTATCTCGTCACCGGGGGTGTTTGATGAAGTGATCCACCTTTATCTCGCAACCGATTTAAAATCCGTACCCGCACAACATGAATCTCATGAAATTTTTGAAGTTCACTGGGTGCCCATTGCTGACACGCTGGAGTGGGCACGTAACGGCAAGGTCGATGATGCGAAAACTATCGCCGCGCTTTTTCGTGCACAGAGTTTACTTAACCAGGCATAGGTTAAACCCTTGATTCAAGATCATGCATGAAGTCCTGCTGCAAATGACAGGCCTGGTTTCCCTGGGTGCTGTCTGGCGAATTTTAAACCCGGGCGGGATAGACGCGTTAACGGCCCGTCGCGTGCTGACGGATCTGGTTTACTATTTGTTGCTCCCCGTGCTGGTGTTTCAGGTTATGTCCAAAACACCCCTGGGTCTGGATTCGTTGCGTATCTCCATACTTGCCGCCAGTGGCGTATTTTCGGGAATGTTACTTAGCTGGCTGATTTGTCGTAGCTGCCAATTTTCCAAAGCGACTACCGGCGCGGTGGTCCTTGCCGCGGCATTTCCCAATGCGACTTATCTGGGGCTGCCTGTACTTGAGGCGACACTTGGTCCCGCGGCACGCAGTATCGCGATTCAATATGATTTATTTGCATGCTTGCCGTTGTTGCTTACGGTGGGTCTGTTGTTGGCGGATCGGTTTGGCCACGGCCGTGAGAAAAAGAACCTCTTTTTCCGCTTGCTGCAGGTACCCGCGCTGCAGGCACTCGTATTAGCGGTGGTTGTTCAACATTTCGATATCAAACTCCCTGGTGTCGTTGACTCTATTATTGATCGACTGGCGATACTCGTAATTCCGCTGATGTTGTTTTCGCTTGGCTTAAGCCTGCAGTTACGTACCCTGGGGCGTGCAAACTGGCCGGCAATCGGCGTGGTGTCGATCATTCAGCTGATCCTGGTGCCGGCACTGGTGTTTGGTTTGTCACCCATTATCGGCTTGGAGGGCGTGACGCGGACCGGAGTGGTTTTAGTCGCAGCCATGCCGTCGATGGTGTTGGGCGTGGTGATCTGCGATCGTTTTGGTCTCGATACCGGGATGTACGCCGGGGCAGTCACCGTCACTACGTTACTGTCATTGCTGACGCTACCCCTATGGTTTACGTGGGCGTCCTGACGGTGATGGTTTGACGTACTATTCGTTGCTGCGCATTTGTGCTTCAACCCGTGCGGCATCGATCAGCTTTGGGTTGAGTATCTGTGGATAGAGTCGAAAGTAGTGCGCCACCGCCAGCGCTTGCCCGGCGGCATGCCGTTCAAGTCGATCACGGGTTTCGTCACATAAGTACGGCAGGGTGAGCAGGCGCGGGGCTTGTTGCAGAAGATACGTTTCCGCAAAGCGACGTAATTTTTCATCAGGCCAAGCGGTTTTCAACAATAACTCCGGAAGTGAGGCGGCATCCATTGTATGGGTGCTTAAACTTGGTTGGTCGGCCGGTTCAACTAATTGACCGCTGCCGTCCGCGTTGCGTCGAAGCCAACGAGTTTCACGCGCCACGGCATTGACATACCGTGCAAGTGTGTTGGCTTCGACGGTGACTTGTATGCTCTTTGGGTCTTCGGCAGGACCGGCTGCTCGCCATTCATGTTGCCAACGCTGCGGTTGCGTTTCTTCAGCTCGAATACTCGCAAGCAGGGCAACCGGTGAGGCGGTTTTATCGACCAACCAAAGTTCAATATTGTCACGCGCGGGAAACGGTATATTGCCCTTAACCGTTGTCAGCATATCGGTTATATGCGCTGCCTGTTGCTGCGCGCTTGCCACGTCCGCCATGGGATCGAACGGCAGACGGCGCAGACCGGTTGCGGGTGTCCAGGAGCCGAACACCATGAAACGCGAACGCGACTGACTGCCTTCCAACTCCCCCCAAATTGGGTTACGACTCTCGACGTGAACGTGGATCTGCCAATCAACGCCATTGTCGCTCATGGCGCGCGCGTTGCCCGACTCCACCATTTGCAGCATGCCCCGGAACGGTGACAACAATCGAACGCTGTAGCAATCAGGAGCAGTCACGCTAGCTAAACTCGGGGGCTATACTCGGATGTTGGTTAACAATTTTAATAGTACTGAATCCGCGAACGATTTGCCCACATTGCTCGTATTGCGCGTGAGTCGCGTTAGCTACGCGAGCCCGGTATGATTGTACTAGCGGGTCTGTTCGATAGTGGTCTCTCGGCCATTTGTTCATATGCGCACTTTCGTAGTTGTATTTACCGTTGTTCTAAATTGGGAACGGTATGGAAACACTTATTGATCTGGCAATTTCCCTTGGGATCGGCTCCCTGATCGGTCTTGAGCGTGGCTGGCATGAACGCGCTGCCGCCGAGGGAACCCGTATTGCCGGCCTGCGCACATTTGCGCTGGTGGGTCTGCTGGGTGGTCTTTGGGGATTGTTGGGCCGCGAACTGGGCGATGTATTGCTTGGCTTTGCTTTTCTCGCGCTTGTTGCCTTGATGCTGGTTGCGCGCTTTCAAAGTCATAAAGCTGATGGCGATGCCGGTATTACAACTGCCGTCGCGTTGCTGGTTACGTTCTCGCTGGGCGCTTTGGTCCTTCGCGGTTACCGTCTGGAGGCCGCGTCGGTTGCCGTTGTTGTTACCGTGTTACTCAGTTTGAAGCCGGTTTTGCATCATAGTTTGCAGCGTATTGAACCCGTTGAACTCAAGGCATTTTTACAGCTGCTGTTGATTTCGGTGGTATTGCTGCCGGTACTGCCTGATGAAGGCCTGGGTCCATGGGGGTTGCTCAATCCTTACGAGATCTGGTGGTTGGTTGTGCTGATTGCCGGTATTTCTTTCATCGGTTACGTGGCGATGAAAATTGCCGGTGTCGAGCGCGGCGTGTTGTTCACTGCGCTATTTGGCGGTCTGGTGTCTTCAACCGCCGTTACCATCAATCTTTCTCGCATGGCGACGCAACCCGCGGTGCGTAATGTGATTGTCACCGGTATTCTGCTGGCATCGGCAACCATGTTTCCACGTACGCTGGCCATTGTGTCGGTGGTGAATACCGATCTGGTTGCCGGGCTGACGGTGCCGCTGATGACCATGTTTGCGGTTATGTTTGCCGGAGTTGTATATTACTGGCGCAAACAACGGGGCACCGAGGCGCTTACGGAATTGCCCATTACGCGTCCGATCGATCTTGGTATGGCGATCAAGTTTGGTTTATTTTTGGTTGCCATTACCTTACTGGCGCGGGTGCTGCAGTCCTGGTTGGGGGATACCGGTGTGTACTTGCTCGGTGTATTTTCGGGGGCAATGGACGTCGATGCGGTGAGTCTGTCACTGGCGCAACTGGCCCGCACAAGCCTTGAAGGCACGGTCGCCGTGCATGCCATCGTTTTGGCAACTATCACCAACACGTTGGTGAAAACCTTGCTGGTGTTTCTAATCGCGGATCACAAACTCGGCTGGCAGGTCGCGCGGATTACTTTGCCGGCACTGTTAGCGGGTATTTTGGCTGTTTCGCTGATTTAAATGACTACCGCACGGGTACTTTTGCTGCGGATAAAAAATTCTCACGCATCGCGAAAGTCGATCATGCGTTGGGTGGCGCGCAATGCACGTTGCCGTATATCTTCGTCAACATGAATTTCGTTGCAACCGGCTTCCAGCGTTTCGGCCAGATTGCGCAGGCCGTTCATGGCCATCCACGGACAATGTGCGCAACTCACACAGGTTGCCCCTTTGCCGCCAGTGGGGGCCTCGATAAATTGCTTATGTGGCGCGGCCTGCCTCATTTTGTAGAAAATACCGCGGTCGGTAGCGACAATGAATGTGGAGTTTGGCAACTCCTGACTGGCCTTTATCAATTGCGTGGTTGAGCCGACGACGTCTGCCTGGCTGATAATATCCTCCGGCGATTCGGGATGCACAAGTACCGCGGCTTGCGGATGTTCTTCACGAACCTTCTGCAATAGTCCGGATTTGAATGCTTCGTGTACGACACAGGAGCCTTTCCACAGCACCATGTCTGCACCGGTTTGCTGCTGAATGTAGTGTCCGAGGTGGCGGTCGGGCGCCCAGAGAATTTTCTCGCCGCGCTGGTGTAGATAACGCACAACCTTGATACCAATACTTGAGGTCACGACCCAATCCGCGCGAGCCTTTACGGCGGCGCTGGTATTCGCGTAGACAACCACGGTCCGGTCCGGGTGCGCATCGCAAAATGGGATAAATTCGCCCGCCGGACAACCGAGATCGAGTGAGCACTCCGCTTCCAGTGTGGGCATCAACACGCGTTTCTCCGGGTTGAGAATTTTCGCGGTTTCGCCCATAAAGCGTACGCCGGCGACAACCAGTGTAGTTGCCGGATGGCGGTTACCGAAGCGGGCCATTTCCAGCGAATCGGCAACCAAGCCGCCGGTTTCTTCGGCAACGCGCTGCAGATCTTCGTCAGTGTAGTAGTGCGCCACCAATACGGCATTTTCGGATTCCAACAGTGCCTTGATGCGACTGATAAGCCGCTCACGTTCCTGCGGATCGTGCACCGTTGGATCCGTCATCGGTGGAACCGAAAACGCCGGTGGTGCAGGAATATCGAGTTTGCGTGCCGGTCTTGCCATATCTTCTTTCTCCGGATCATGCCCCGCGTTATGGGCCGGACGGGCCCAGCCG
The DNA here is from genome assembly GCA_947259765.1 of uncultured Ectothiorhodospiraceae bacterium. Taxonomy (GTDB): domain Bacteria; phylum Pseudomonadota; class Gammaproteobacteria; order CAMYNG01; family CAMYNG01; genus CAMYNG01. Next base: position 90,933 of record CAMYNG010000002.1, on the reverse strand, counting down.
CAACAAATTGTTGGCATATTACCGAAATATGCCGTTCCGCCCACGGTTTTTCAATCTTACCTTTTGTATATACGCCAAAAATATCCCGTATCTATTCAGGTTATGCCTATATCCCGTCGAAACAAGGGCTACTTTTTTCGTTTTATTGAGTTTTCCAGTCAACCAATTCAGTGCTGCGACGTTGATCCCCCTGAAGCCGGTTAGAACGCGTGTGGCATGGTTGCCACGGGACCGGATAACCATTTGATCATCAAGGGGGTTCATGATGTCCGTCATCTATAATTTTTCTCCGCGGCGTGGTCGCCGCTGGCTCTCCGCCTGGGCATTGCTGGCGTTGATTTTTGGCACGGGTTTGGGGCTCAGTGCCTGTGGCGGAGGCGGTGACACCGATACCACTGCCGCCGACAGTGGTAGTGGTGAAGTTGTCGTTGCACTGACCGATGCTGAAGGCGACTTCGCCACTTATACTGTCGATGTCGTGTCTCTGACGCTGACCAAGGCCAACGGCGTGGTGGTGGAAACCTTGCCCTTGAACACCCGTGTCGATTTCGCTCAGTACACGGAAATGACCGAGTTTCTGACGGCGGCGACGATCCCTTCGGGCATCTATGTGAAAGGCAGTCTGGTGCTCGACTACAGTAATGCCGACATCTGGGTTGAGAATGCTGCCGGTGACGCCGTGCAAGTCGATACGCTTGTTGATACCGACGGCACTCCGCTCACGACACTGGCAGTTTCGGTGCGGCTCGAAGGCCGTAATCAGTTACCCATTGCGCCCGGCATTCCCGCACATCTGACTTTGGATTTTGATCTCAAAGCCTCCAATACCGTGAGCTTTGATGCGCAAGGCGTGCCGAGTGCGACGGTTGAACCGTTCCTGCTTGCAGAAGTGGAAGCAGAACACAATAAAACGCATCGTCTGCGCGGGCCACTCAAGCAGGTCGATGTTGCTGCCAGCAAGTTCCAGGTTTACATGCGACCGTTTCGGCATCGTATTGCCGAGCATCAGCGGCACTTTGGTGTGTTGAACGTGTTTACCGATAACGAAACTGTTTATGAGATTGACGGCATCAACTATCAAGGTGAGGCGGGACTGGCTGCACTTGAATTAACGCAACAATTCACCGGTGTGATTGTTATTGGTGATATTCATAGACAACCCCGACGTTTCAGGGCCACGCAGGTCTATGCAGGATCCAGTGTGCCCGGTGGCGACCTGGATGTGGTCAAGGGCAGTGTCATGGCGCGTAGCGGTAATACACTTACCGTGCGTGGAGCGACTTTGCAACGCACGGATGGCAGCGCTATTTTTAACGATGCCGTCACCGTACAGCTTGCCGACAGTACGACAGTCAGCAAGCAGTTGAGCATGGAGCCGGCTGCAAGCAGTGATATTTCGATCGGCCAGCGTGTGGCCGTTTTTGGCACGCTGACCAACACGGATATCGATGCACTGGAACTGGATGCCGCCAACGGTCATGTGCGTATGGAGTTATCATCAGTGCATGGCAGTCGAGCAGCGGCCCTGGTCGACGCACAATTTCCGTTTGTTGTTAATGTCACGAGCATTAACGGTCGTAACGCGGATTTGTATGACTTTACGGGTAGCGGAACGGATGCCGTAAACGATGCCGATCCGGCAAGTTACGAAATTAATACTGGTGTGCTTGACGTGTCGGCGATCGTTACCGGTACCCCCGTCGCTGTGCGTGGGCATGTCACCGCCTTTGGACGGGCGCCTGCTGATTTTGATGCCTGGACGGTTGTGGATTTAAGTGCGATTTCCTCTCCTTAATCCATCTTCCACAACCGCGTGGTTGTAACCCCTCCCATGGAGGGGTTTTTTTATGGCGCGGTAAAAGCAGATGAGTTTGCCAGGTAATTTTTCACGTTGTAAATCTGTGATAGTTCCACGCGGCCGAACGCATCGGTTGTATATCCTGTGTTCGGGAATAACCCATCAACAGCAAGGAGAGCGAGATGATTAATTTAAGTTTGAAAACTGTATTTGCATTCGTGTTCGTGGCAGCCAGTTTTATGATGGTCCAGAGTGCGTTTGCCGTCGACGGTAAGGTCTACCCGGGTATCATGTGCCAGAAGTCACTGGGCAACGGATCCTATGCCGGTGGAGAAGTGCGTAATGACTCCACCAGTGGGTCCTTAACCGTTGAGTGTCCTGTGACGCGAGACATCGTCTATGGCAATATCGGCAGTTCAAACGTACGGGTCTACAAGGCAACGAGTTCCGGTTTCTTGTGCAATCTGTACGCGAAGAGCTACTACGGTACCGCCAATCACGTTCAGTTCCGTAACGCCAGTGGCATCGGATACCGCACGATCAATTTTAATCCGATGGCAGACTACAATAATGGCCACATCTATTATTGGTGTGCGCTTTCACCTGCGGCTGGGACGTCGCACTCACAGAAGTCTCGAATTATTGCCTATCGGCTGGACGAACAGTAACGCAGGTAACAAAGCCAAAACAGGCCCGGGAGTTGGTCAACACGGCTGACTCCCGGGGTTAAATTACAGGGAGATTTAAAATGAAAGGAACTTACAAACTGGCGGCGGTATCTGCCGGTGTGCTCGTGGTGGCTGCCATTGTATTTATTAATCACGATCCCGATTCAGCGAGTACCAACCGCGCCGCGGTTGCATGGAATTCTTCTGACGATTTTGTTAACAAGAATCAATACAACCAGGACCTCGATGCAATCGATTCAAAGGTTGCCACGCTCGACTGGCAGATGAACGAACTGTTAAACAATCGAGTGCAAACTGGCCAAGGTGATGACGCTGTGCAAGCTTCGCAAGTGGATCAAGCGATTCCTGCGCACTCCGAATTGTCGGGTTCCTATGAGAAAAGTGAGGGAGCGTCTGATATCGAGGTCAATCCTACATCGCCCCAGGATGAACTGGCAGCCGAACAACAAAAGACGCGGGAAACAGTCGCTGAGCTGGAAGAAGTATTGGGTACCGAACCTCTCGACCAGCACTGGGCGCCGCATATGGAGCAGAATATTCTTACGGCTGCAGAACAACCCGAGCTCGAAGCGGGTTCTGTAAGTAATGTGCTATGTCGAACGAGCGTCTGCCGTCTTGATATAGATCTTGCCGACGCGGAGGCCGAGATGCAGTACCTGCATGCGTTCGTTCCCGCCGCGGGCTTCAATGATGCCGACGCATTTTATACACGCGAGGAGCGAGACGATGGAAGTCTGGCAATGACGGTCTACATCAGTCGGGATGGCCAGTCTTTGCCAGGACAAGCGTTCCAGTAGCCGGCCTGATCGGGCTTGAACCTGACCCGACTCTGGCTTCGAACTGACTTGGATCTGGTGATGACTTCCTGCATAGTCCATTCTTTTGTTCTTGGTAGCTTTCTGCACAAGAAAACGGAGTGTGATTATGACGACGTCTGCATCGATGAACAAACGGGCAAGCGAAATACTTGCCGAGTTTCAGTCACGTGGCATCCTCGAGGCCCGGCATGGACCGGATACTGAGGTGGACTGTATCGTTCCCGTGGAACGTGCCGGTAACACGTCTTTGGTATTTGTTGCCGACGCAGACAAAGTTGAGCGCGTATTTGCCGCGGCGCCATCGGCAGTGGTGACTACGGTGGAGCTGGCGGAACAATTTTTCGGCTTGCCTCACACTGCCGTGTTGACCAGTAAAAATGTCAAACTTGCACACGCACTTTTGCGGCAGGCGTATGTCGATCGCGATGTGCGACAGAGCGAGTGGGGCCAGATCCATGAGTCTGCGGTGGTCCATGAGTCGGCGCAGCTTGCGGATGACGTCGTTGTGGGCCCCGGTGTTGTGATTGGTCGCGACGTATGTATCGATCAAGGCAGTGTCATCATGGCCAATGCCGTCATCGAAGAGGGTGTGAGTATCGGTGCGTCGACAGTCATTCATTCAAATGTCGTGATCGGTTATGACTGTGAAATTGGCAGCCGCGTTATCGTCAAAGCCGGTTGCATCGTCGGTATGGAGGGATTCGGTTTTGCTGAAGATGACAAGGGTAAACGGTACCGGATTCCACAACTGGGCAAAGTCGTTATCGAGGATGATGTAGTGTTGGGAGCCAATTGTAATATCGACCGTGCGACTTATGATGAAACACGAATTGGCGCCGGTTGTAAGTTTGATGCCTTGTGCCATATCGCGCACAACGTGGTTATGGATGAAGACTGTGTCATTGTTGCGCAAACCGGCGTCGCCGGCTCAGTCCGCATCGGCAAGCGGGTTATTATCAGCGGTCAGGCGGCCATCACCGATCACGTCAGTATTGCCGATGACGTGGCGTTGGTTCATCGCGCCGGGGTTATGAGTGATGTCGAAAAACCTGGCGTATATGCCGGCATTCCAATTCAACCCATGCGTGACTACTTTAAGAATATTGCTGTCGCTCATCGACTGGTTGAACTGCGCAAGCGCTTGCAGGATGTCGAGAAAAGGCTGGCTCAGTTAACGGACGAGTAGCCGGCGGAAGTTGGCCGCGATCGGTTTTTCGGGACTGCCTACCGGACAGCGTTAATGCGTGCTAGGTCCTATTGATTATCGAGTTGGGTGGCGCTGGGCGGTAAAATAGCTAATTGACGGTATTCTGGACACCGCGTTCTGAACAAGTATGAAGCTACATAAAACAGCGAATGGAAGCTAAATGAAACGGATTTGTTACAAACTTACACAACTACTAATATCGGTTCTTATACCGTTGTTAATTGTTGCTTGCGGTGGGGGCGAGAGTGGGAGCGAAAGTAGTGACACTGTGGCCCCGTTGACCTCAAGCTGTGATGACACAACCGCTTATGTACCGGCGATGAATCCAGTCGTGATTCCAGCAGTGACTGACAGCGCAACAAGCACCGTCATCGTCCTGCACGACAAACTGTCCACCCCACTCGGTGAAAATTTACAAATATTTCTGCATGATTTGTCTGCGGCCAACCTCAATGTAGTTGCACCTTACATGCCCTGGTCGACAGCATCCTGGACCGGTAGTGCATGTGAGGGTTTGACCTATGTTGCTCAATTGGCCGCAGCCGAGGCGGAGAAAGGCCGAAGTGTCGTTGTTGCGGGCCACAAAATGGGTGCTACACTCGCGCTGCGCTATGCAGCAACTGGTTCTTTAAAATCAATTAAGGCGGTTATCTCCATTGCACCCGATCACCTCTTGCATCTTGACGGCGCCCTGCAACACGACATTGTGAAGAGTATGGCGTTGGCGCAGCAAATGATGGATAACGGCATGGCCAACATCCCGGCTTTGTTTGATACTCGAAGTAACGGTGAATCCGTACAGGTCGCAGCTACGCCGCGGGTCTATTGGTCCTATCATGCACTGGATGAATTTCCGGATATCCGGCAAGTCGCATCACTGCTGAACGTACCGGTACTGTGGCTGGCCGGTAGTCAAGATCCGCGGACCGTAACGTTCAATTTTGCCGGTTTGGCAAGTAAAATTACCAGTGTAAAAAGCCGCTACCAGGTATTGAGTGGCGATCATGAAACACTATTAAACGACGCCAGCGGCCCCATAGGCGTGTGGTTAGGTGGCATGGGTTTGTAAAAGAGAAATTAGTGCTGCGCCTTGCCGTACAGACGCGCATATAGTCCGTTACTCTTAATGAGTTCGTCATGCGCACCTTCTTCGATGATATTGCCGTCCTCAAACACGTAAACCCGATCAGCCTGCTTCACCGCACTTAGACGATGGGCAATGATTAGCGTGGTGCGGTTTTGTAAAAAGGTACTCATGGCCTGATGCAATCTGGCCTCGGTCGAGGAATCCAAAGCGGAAGTGGCTTCGTCCAGAATGACCGCTTTGGGGTTTCCCAATAGCATACGCGCGATGGCCAAACGTTGTTGCTGTCCGCCCGATAGACGGATACCACTTTGACCGATAACGGTATCCAGGCTGGAACTCATTTCGGCAACAACATCTTTTAGCTGGGCGATATCCAGTGCCTGCCATAACTGGTCATCGGTAAGATCACGACCCAAGGTAAGGTTGTTGCGAATGGTATCGTTAAACATGGCGGGGTGTTGTAAAACGGTAGCGACGTTGTCGCGCACCACGTCCAGACCTATCTCCGTTATGGGTACATTATCGAAATACAGCATGCCCGAACTGGCCGGGTACAGCCCGAGTATTACTTGCACCAGTGTCGACTTGCCTCCGCCACTGGCACCTACCAGCGCAATTTTTTCTCCCGGTTGAATGTCCAGTGAAACGTGGTTGAGCACCGGCTCGGTGTTGCCATAGGCAAAGCTGACATCATCCAGACGAATGCCAACGGTTTCATTGTCCAGGAATGGGTTTTTATTTTGCGGGTAGCGAGGTTCCTGTTCCAATTGCAGCAATTCGTTGATTCGTGTGAGTGCAGCCTTGGCGCTGTACCAGGAGTACTGCACATTAAGAATTTCCTGCACCGGGCTCATCATGAACCAAAGGTAGCCGAACACCGCCATCATCTGCCCAATACTTAAATCGGAGAACACCACCATCAGCATGCTAATAGCGCGGAATGTGTCAAAGCCAATCAGAAATACGACAAACGAAAGTCGGTTCGCCGCATCGCTGCGCCAGGAAAATGCTGCCGAATGCTGACGAATGTCACGCGCCTTGTCGATGACTACCGACAAATAGTGACGTTCGCGATTACTGGCGCGGATTTGTTGTATTGCATCCAGCGTTTCGACAAGCGCCTGCTGAAAAATCTCAAAGGCAGAGTTTTCATGCCTTTTAAGATGTTTAACCCTCTTACCTAAAATCACCGTGATGTAAATCACCACCGGGTTCATCAGCAGGATAAAAAGCGCAAGCTGCCAATGCATCCAGAGTAACACCGCACTTATACCAATCAGACTTAGCACTGCAATCAGTAGTTTGCTTATGGACGCGCCGATAAATTCATCCACTGCATTTATATCGGTAACAAAACGTGATGAAACGGCGCCGCTACCGAGAGTTTCATACTCGGCCATGGAGATTCGCTGCAGAAAGTCCAGCAAACGACGACGCATGCGGTATGTGACGTCCTTTGCAATCAACGTGAATTGCCGGGTTTGCCAAACGCCGAGGGCCACAGCGAGTACGCGCAGCGTGATCGTGACAATAAGGATAGCGCCGATATATAAAATCGGTCCCTGCCACTCGACAGGGAAAAACCGGTTCATGGCTTGTACCAGGGCGCCGGGTTTATCGAGCAGCACCTCGTCCACCAGCAGCGGCATCAACAACGGGATCGGTACGTTGGCCAGCACGGCGAATATACCCACGATTTGGGCAAGGACTAGTTGGCGACGATGTTGCAACGCGACCGATAAGACCCAGCGCCAGCCATAACCTGGAGCTGTTTCGGACGTAGTCGGGTTAATCGCTAGGTTTAGTGTGGATTGGGTCATTGCATACCTGCTGCAACTACGGGGTTCCGCGCTCCCTGTGGGGGTAATACCAGTTTAGGCAAGCACAAAGTGTCCCTTATGGTTCGTCTTTTTGAAATCGGATTCCGCGCGGTGAGAAAGTGCGTGACGCCCGCATAACACCTTTTAGCAGGTGAAAATAAATTTACCTGAACTATGATTACTGGCATCTGACGGTGCATTTCTGTTAGTTTGCTGTTAGCTGATTGTTGTTCGATAGCACCCCGAAAATACATTAGGGAATTCTAAATTACAAAAGGGGCTTCTCGAATCGACGTGGGTTGGTCATGGGTTCAGGAGTGGGTGTGGCGTTTTCAACATTTTTTAAATCCATATTGCATGCCTATGGTGTCGAGTTCACCGAGATCCCCCTGGTGGGACCGGAGAGTTCCATACCCGATGTGCCACTGGATCACACCATTAAAGCCCGACTTCTCACAAACGATGCCGATCTCTATTTAGTCCTCTATCCTGCCAGCCATAGTTTCGCAGCAGAAAAACTTAGTAAGGCAATGGGACATGAAATCCGTCCGCTTAAGGGCGAAGCCCTGGCCGAAGTTTTACAAGGCCTGTCAAACGGTACACTTCCCCGTTTGAATACCCCCGGTGGTTTGCACGTACTGCTGGACGAGGCCTTGAGTAACCAAACCTCGGTTTATTACTGTGCCGCAGATACGGGGCAGGGTTTTATATTGGAAACTGATGAACTTCAGGACATCATCAGCGATGAAATTATTGGCGTATCCTTTTCTGAACCCAGCGTTACGCCCACCGATGCCAGTGTGGAAATGCCGGTGGTTTCGGTTCGCGAGCGTTTGAAGAAACTCTATGATTTACCCCCCATGTCCGATACAGCCAGCCAGATTTTCGCACTGCGGGCGAAAAAGGATTTTACTACGGATGAGCTGTCTGCGGTGGTTGAATGCGATCCGGCGCTTGCTGCGCAAGTCATTCGCTACGCCAATTCGGCTTTTTTTGGTCACGCAGGTTCGGTCAAAACTCTAAAAGACGCGATCTTCCGCGTACTGGGTGTGAGTGCGGTAATGGACCTCGCGTTGGGATTATCCATAGGACGTCAATTTACATTACCGGCCGATGGACCGCTGGGCGGCGAGCGGCTTTGGCGCGAGGCCACTTATAGTGCGGCGTTAATGCAACGCTTGTCGCTGCTAATGCCAAGTTCGCGACGGCTTGATTTTGGTACTGCATACCTTGTGGGATTGTTACATGATTTTGGGGTTTTCGTGATCGCCAACCTGTTTAAGTCTGATTTTGCCAAAATAAACAGGCTGTTTAAGGATAATCCTAAAAAACACGTTACTCAAATTGAGCGCAGTGTGCTTGGGGTTACGCACACCGAAGTCGGAGGGCTGGTGATGAAAGCCTGGGAGATGCCGGAAGAACTGGTGATCGCAACCCGTGAGCACCACAATAGCCAGTACGAGGGTAAATACGAGGACTATATCAACCTGCTTTTAATCACCGAGCGGTTGCTGAAAACACACGGTATTTCCGACGCTGCAAGCGATGAACTTCCGTTGGATTTAATAGAGAAAGTCGGCCTGCTGGAAGAGGATGTTTACCTTGCGGCGGATGAGATTATTCAGGAAGGTGAACGCCTGAACGCCATCGCCCTGCAAATGTGTGCTTAAAATCAGAGGCGAGGGACCAGGTCCCAGGGTCAAGGATTGGGTGCCAGTCGTTTTTTCGTCACTCCGGCGAATGCCGGAGTCCAGTGAATTCAACCAGCATCTGGATTCTGGCTTTCGCCAGAATGACTTGTTCGTAATTTGGTAACTAAATCGGCGTGCGCGGCGACGGAATAAACGTCGCGGGGTTGTGTTGACGGATCAGTAACTGCCGCATTTCCCACTGCCGTTCCGCGGCAACGGATTCCAAAAACTCGATTCGACCGGCGGTGCTGGTGCCGATGGGAACGCCATTCTGGTAAAGAATACGGTTGCCGGGTTTTGCCGCGATGCGTTCGCCAGGTGTGATGATACTGGTTAGATTTAGCGGATCAGTACCGCAAATGGAAATCAGTTTGTCTTCTTCTTGAGTGCTGCGCACCTTACGCAGCGCGGTAACCGCTTCCACAAGTGCATACTGCTCGCCGCTCATGCCCTCAACGAATCGACCACCGCGTATCTCGCCACGAGCTTCCAGGCGACGGAACACATAAACCAGTTCCCGCCAGGTTACCGGCAACGCTTCACGTTCCAGTAATTTGCGAAACACTACACCGTAACGCCGTAATAAGGTGCGAGCAATGTGTTCGACATTATGATCGTCGGGTGTGTGTTGCCTGCGCAGCAACGCCCATCGACCGGTGGGTGGCGCTTCAAAACTATTTCGATAACGGCGCTTTGGCGTGTTAAGTAGAAACCTTAAGCCGGCGAAACTATCAGCCGTCACCAGCCCCTGGCCAACCAATTCAGCCAGGCATTGTTCCGCCTGTGTGGGTAGCAGGTTTGTTTCTGCCAGCAGATCGTCAAAAAAGAGTGCGCCATGTTGTTGCAGACAGGCGCGTACAGATTCGGCGCCGGGGGAAATGTTACTGGAATCATTTGCGCTTTCGCCGGGCGCAGCGGCTTCCGGTTTGATCCATAAACCGATTTGGCCGCGCTCAATCAGTATGACGGGCATACTTTTCACTGCGCCGGTTTTTCGGCCGGATTTTGCGGCAACGGCAGGCTTTGTAGTCGCCTCATTGCGCGGTGGTCGTTGCCAGATGATGCGTCCGGCATTACACAAATTATCCAGCATGGTTGGTGTGTAATCGGCTAGACGGGAAGGCAGGATATCTTTTTCCCAACTGGCGGCGGCCACAGCAAAGCCTTCCAGTTGTTGCAGGATAAGCGGAAGCGCCGCCGGGCCCTGCAAGGGGTCGTCCAAATGGTGCCAATGAAATAAAAAGCGCATAAAATCTGCTGCACAAACCGGTTGGATTTCTGCGCGCATGCGTTTAAGAGTGTAGCGATGTATACGTGCCAGTAAACCTCGCTCGCACCACTCGGTTTCGTCAATTCCCGGTGTGAAATTGCCTTGCAGCGCATAGCCTTCCTGCTCCAGCGCCAGCAAGGCGGTGTGGATTTCAGAAGTGCTCAGTCGCAATGATTGTACCAGGCGAGTTTCGGTTACCGGACCCAATGCTTCAAGCCGACTGCGCAAAGTTTCAACTAAAGCATGTTGCGTATCCGGCGAGTCGCTACTCGATTCGTTGATGGGTGAAATGCAAGGCGATAAGCTTGCATTTGGGAACACATTTAATAGTGTCTGTAAACGCTCGGCGGCCACCCATAGCTGCAGACCAGAGGGTGTAGATAAGCAGGTGGCACGCCGGCGGGTACAAAGTTCATCGAACAGGGGTCGCCAGTCAGGCTGTACTTCGGTTTCATCGAGAGTTAGAAACGCCATGATATTGAGCGCGTCGTGCAGTTCGTCGGCATTGCGAGGCGCTGGCCAGACTTCGGCACAGACTTTTTTTATGGCAGCCGGATCGAGTCTAGCCAATTCAGCTGCGGACACGGGGTCCATGAAACGTCGACTTTGTATGGCCAGTGTGCGGCGTTCTTCGGCGGGTGCATCATCAAGGAACGCATAGGGACGCGCGTTAATTATCTCTTGCGCGAGAAGTGATGGACTGGCGAGATCGCAGGTGACGATACTTATTTCATTTTTTTCAACTCGGGCTAGTAATTTTTCCAGGCCGTCAATGTCCATCAACTCGTGCAGACAGTCATATAGGGTCTGGGTAATCAACGGATGATCGGGGATCTCGCGGTTGCCGCTAATGTTTTCCAAACAGGCAAGTTGATCGGGGAAAATCACTGCCACGAGATCTTCTGCATTACTGCGTTGGAACTGTGCCGGAACTCGTTTGCCGTTACGGTTGCGGGGCACAGCGAGTGAGATGTTGGCATTCCAACGCCAGCGTGTTGCAAACATAGGTGCATCCAGTAGTGCCTGGGTCAAGATATCGCGTACGCTGTCGGATTTAAGGTAGTTGGCGACCTCCGCCGAGGCAAAGCTGTGGGTGGGACCGAGTGATAAGATCACGCTGTCGTCGGTTGCGGCTGCCTGCAGTTCGAAATTGAATTTTCGACAAAACCGTTTACGTAATGCCAATCCCCAGGCGCGATTTATGCGCGCGCCCAGTGGAGCATGGATCACAAAATGCAGATCACCGGTTTCATCAAAGAAGCGCTCGAAAACTATCGTGTCCCGCGTAGGCAACGTGCCAAGCGCAGCGCGCGCCGCCGCCAGGTAATCGACCAGTTGCCGCGCAGCGCCCGCGGGCAATTTATAGTGCTCTTGCAGCCAGGTAACGCAAGACTCAGGCGCGGCAATCAGTCGTGATTCCAATTGAGCGCGCAGTTGGGATACGGCTCCGGACAACTCATCGGTGCGTCCAGGCGCCTCGCCAAACCAGAACGGAATGTTGGGTGGCTGGCCGTGCGCATCTTCAACAAAAACTTTTCCCTGTTCAATCTTAAGCATGCGATAGGCGGTGTTCCCCAATTGAAAGATATCGCCGGGCAAACTTTCGAACGCGAAATCTTCGTTAAGATTGCCAACCATGAGTCCTTCCGGTTGTAGGATCACATCGTAGTCAAACAAGTCGGCAATGGCACCGCCGTTGGTTAGTGCAACCAGACGTGCGCCACGTCGTGGACGCAGTTGGCCGTTAACGGCATCGCGATGCAAGTATGCGCCTCGGCGCCCGCGGCGGGTTGAATAACCGTCCGCCAGCATGCGCACAACGTCAGTAAATTGCTTGCGACTCAGCTCACGATAAGGAAAGGCGCGTTGAAACGCAGTGTATAACTCAGTTTCGCTCCATTCGCGGCTGGCTACCTCGGCAACGATCTGTTGCGCAAGCACATCCTGGGGAGCACGCGGTACGATAATGCGATCCAATTCTTCCCGACGCACTGCATCCAGCAGCGCGGTACATTCCACCAGTTCATCCCGGCTCAAGGGAAACAGGTGTCCCTTGGGGGTTTCGCCCACCGCATGACCTGAACGTCCTACACGTTGCAGGAAAGTGGCAATGGAGCGCGGCGAGCCTAACTGGCAAACCAGATCTACGTCGCCGATGTCGATACCGAGTTCCAGCGATGCCGTGGCCACCAGGGCGCGAAGTTCACCGCGTTTCAGGCGCTGTTCTGCCTGCAGGCGGTGCTTGCGGGCCAGACTGCCGTGGTGAGCCGTCACCGCGTCTTCGCCAATGCGGTCGGCAAGGTGGTGAGCGGCACGTTCCGCGAGCCGTCGGGTATTAACAAAAATCAGCGTGGTGCGGTGTTGCTCTGTCAGTTGCGCAAGCCGATTGTAGATCTCCTCCCAGACCTCGTTGGACATGATGGCCTCCAACGCTGAGGCGGGGATTTCAAGCTGTAGGTCGCGCTTGCGCACATGGCCTGTATCGATGATATTACAGTCATCCGCCTGCGCACCGCACAAAAAGCGCGCCATTTCCTCTATGGGTTTCTGCGTTGCCGACAAGCCGATGCGTACGGGTGCTTGATCACACAAGCTCGCCAGCCGTTCCAGCGACAAGCTGAGGTGAGCACCGCGTTTGTTGCCGGCCAGGGCGTGTACTTCGTCAACAATAACCGTTCGTACGTGTCGCAACATGTCACGACCGGAGACAGAAGACAATAACAGATAAAACGATTCCGGCGTGGTAGCAAGAATATGCGGCGCTTGCCGACGCATGCGTTCGCGCTCGCTTTGTGTGGTGTCACCGGTGCGCACGAGGGCGCGGATCGGAACGTCGGGCAAACCGCTTTCCAGCAATTCGTCGCGAATGCCGTTGAGTGGTTCCTGCAGGTTTTTCTGAATATCATTCGACAGCGCCTTCAACGGCGAAATGTAAAGCACCTGTGTGGCGTCGGGTAAGCCGGAGTCGAGTCCATCACGCACCAGGCTGTCAATGGCAGACAGGAATGCGGCGAGGGTTTTGCCCGATCCGGTTGGCGCGGCGATCAGGCTGTGTCGCTGCTGCCGAATCGCTGGCCAGGCCTGGAGCTGTACCGGGGTAGGCGCAGCGTAGCAACCCTGAAACCAGCGGTTAACGGCGGGGTGAAAGGCGTTAAGTGGCATAATATCCAGTGATTGAACCGGCTGTAATAGGCTTGTCCCGCGTTAATGGGGTCTGCGTTCAGGTACCAGCAAACAGGATAGTCGTGTGGCCGCGCCGGGTAAATAACCCGCAAATGTTCGATGTTCGCCAGTTTCTGGATATGCTGTCTGTGGTAAACTAATTATCCAGTTTTTTCAGTGAGTTATAGGTATGCCGTAAACAGGGCGGTGGACTTTCATTGTGACTGCCGATTTCGTATTTTCGCCCCGGCGGGATTATAATTTTGTGAAGTAAATCAATCGGCTGCCGATAGCCGCTTTAGCAGTAACTTTAAATTACGTGAGGCAGAGCCAAAGATGTCACGTCGACCCGGGTTTCACACCCCGGAACGCAAACGACCAGGGAAAGACGCGTTTAATGCGCAGCCGCGCAGGGTTGAGCAGTGGCTGGCGGATTTACCACGTGCAAATGCAGGGGAGACCGCGCGACGCATTTATCAGGCGTTGGGAGATTCCAACCTATTGATGATCAAGTGTCGGCACCGGGTAAACCTGTTGGAATCCCTGCGCGAGCCAGCTCAATTCGTCAACGAGCAGATGCAAAAGCATTTTGTTGGCGAGACGTTTCCGCTGCCGAAAAAAAAGCGTAACGTCGCCGTTGCGGCACGACGAACAGCAGAGGCAATGGCAATCGGTTACAAGATCGCCATTGAAGATTTACTCAACGAAAGTATTCTGTTCAATGATCGGCGCACATTGAGCCTGCTTCTGCATCGCGCCATCACTTATCTGAACCGGGTTTTGTTGATTTCTTACCAGGCGTATTCCGAGTTTCCCACCGACGTTTGGGCAGATTTGCACAAGCTTTACGCCTTTGCAGAGTCACATAAAGTTCACCGTGTTGCCATTGCTGATGAACAACACCAATATATCATTAAGACGACGGTGGAAGCCGAGTACGTTCGTGCTCTGTTGCTGTTTCTCGCTTCACCCTACCATTTGCGTCATGGTGAAGTGGGACATGTGCATGTAAATCTTGAGCGCTGGATTGGCAACGTAAAACTGGTGCCGTTTACCGGCAATGAAAAAGACGGCTTCGTGATTAACCTTGAGCGCGATGATCCGCCGAGAATCATTGCCCTGTTGGACGAGGGCTGTGCGACCGAGGCGTGCCGAGTGCTTGATACCGAAGACATTATCAAAGCGCTGGAAACAGAGATTGAACGCGGTGATGACAATGTATCCAGTACCTTGATCAGTGCGGGCATGCAGGATGCGGCGCTGCCGCATGACTTGCTGAGGAAGCTTATCTCCGCATGGCACGCAACCGAAAAGCGGCGTTTTTCCCGTTCGACCGTCAACGAAACCGTACGTGCGGCCACTGGCATGACACATATTCACTGCGGCTTGTTAAAACAGTCCAGTAGCGAGACCGTTGCTGGAAAAGTTTACGATTTTCATCGCCAGAGTCTGCGCGACATGTTTAATCCCACTGCCGAGTACGACGCCCGGGATATCAGCGATGTCAACATCCCCAAATCGGATGTTTGGGAAATGGTGTATTCCAACCGCATGTCGAGTACTGAAGTTAAAGGCGAGGGCGGCGAGGAAGACAATGCGGATGCAGCCGACGCCAGTTGTGAACTTGATTCCTGGACGCTGGTAAACGAAAGCGCCGGCGGATTGTTTATGCGTTGTTCCAAGGACTGTTCCACCAACGTGCAAGTCGGTGAAATCATTGCGGTTGAGCGCTTGCAAGGTGATCAACGCTCCTGGTCGTTGGGCCTAATACGCTGGATGAAGGAATATGAAAAGGAGGGTGTCCAGGTAGGTGTGCTGTTGTTGGCGCCCGACGCTATACCCGTTGGTGTAACATTGGCAGTGGATGCCGCTTCAACCAAGCGATATCAACGTGCGCTATTGGTTCCCGGCGCGGTTGCAAGTCATCACCAGACCACGCTTATCACTCCACCTTATCCGTTTCGACCAGGCGCTGTGGTCTCGGTGTTTTTTATGGGGCACGAAACACGCCTGCAACTGTCCAAGCAGCTTGGCAACTCCGGCCTGTGTGCCCAGTTCCATTTCAAGATTTTGAAAAGCGCCATTCAGGGCAAAGAGGCGGCCGAAAAGGAATTCAGTGACGTCTGGAACCTTATCTGAATTTCAGCAAGCGTAAAAATACGGCCGGGCCGCGCCGGAAATTCAGCTTACGCGGTTTAATTGCTTCTCGACCGACTTCAGACTGGTCAGAAAAATCTGCATAGCGACGATTGCATCGTCACGGGTATCAAACGGGCCGCGATCCAGTCCTTCCCTGCAGGCAAAAAACCATTTGGAATCAATGCAGAAAAACCGTCCTGTACGGAACGGGATGGGGCCTGCTTCATGTTTTCTGTTTATTGGGATCATAACCGTTCAACCTTTTTCTCGTCCGCTGCTAACATCTATATGAAACGGGCCACGAACTGTCAAAGGGTTATGCGTAAATTCGGATAAACGGTAGATTGCGGCCGATAGACAGTGATGTTGTTTCGGCCAAAGATTGTCCATAAGAAAAATACTCGGGGGAATGCCATGAAGTTTGTCTGGATTAGTTTTCAGCTTGCTGTCGCCGGAAGGACGCAGATTGCCGCTTTCGCCTGCCTGATGCTGGTGACCGGACTGCAAAATTCCGTTGCGGCGGAGAATTCATCTGCACCTCCGCCGCCGACACAAGCCAACGTGTCCATGACAAATGATCGTTTGCAGGGCCTCATCAAACGACTGGATCCAAAAGCGAAAGGAAAACACGGTTTTTGGCAATTCACTATCGAGAAATATCCGGTAACGGTGATCACCGACGTCAAGTTGGATCGAATGCGCGTCATTGTGCCGGTGGCGCGTGCCGACAAACTGGAGCAAGACGTGCTGTTTCGTCTCATGCAGGCCAATTTTGATTCGGCACTGGATGCTCGTTACGCCATTGCCCAGGGCGCGCTCTGGGGCGCTTATATTCATCCACTGGCCGCATTGGATGAAAGGGAGTTTATTTCGGCGGTGGGTCAGGTGGTGAATCTCGCACTGACTTTTGGTTCCTCGTATTCATCTGGTGCCTTGGTTTTTCAGGGCGGCGACAGCCAGGAGTTGCAAAAGCGCCGTCGTTTGATAGATGAACTTTTGGAAAAAGGACTGCAAATCTGACCGTGCATGGTGTTTCGGATCACATCGTTGCGCCTGGCAGTCTATGACTGATCCCGACTACTTCTACAGTGCAGATTACGCTCAAGCGCGTAGGCGGTTCCGTGAGATGTCACGGCGTGCTGACGCAAAGTGTCACGTATTGCCAATTACAGCTCGCGGGCCGGACGGTCTGGAACTCAGTATCGATATTGCTGTGCTCGGTAGCTCAAAACCCAATCGAGCCTTGGTTCATACATCCGGCATACATGGCGTGGAAGGATTTGTCGGTTCCGCCGTGCAGCTTGGCTTGTTGAAATCGCTTCCGGCTTTAAAGGAAGACACGGCACTTATATTGGTACATGTGCTGAATCCATTTGGAATGGCATGGTTGCGGCGGGTGAATGAATTGAACGTCGACCTGAACCGCAATTTTTTGCAATGCAGCGAGCAGTGGCAGGGTGCAAATGTAACTTACGCGAATCTCGATAGCCTGCTAAATCCGGCCACTCCGCCGCGCTTTGATGCGTTTTATCTGCGTGCCGCACTGGCGGTCATAAAGTTTGGGTTTGCTGCGCTGCAGCAGGCTGTGGCGGGAGGACAACACGAATTCGCCAAAGGGTTGTTTTATGGCGGTCGGGGTCTTGAACAGGGTCCGCAAGTATATAAACAATGGCTACGCGAACAATTGCCGAAGATGGAAAAGCTTGTTGTAATTGATGTGCACTCCGGCCTGGGCCCGTGGAGCGTCGCCTCAGATCTGGTGCAGGTGTGCAACGGCGCCCTGTCGACTTCGTTTTACAACAATATTACAACCGGGCTGTCGCAACCAAAAACTCATCGCAGACCTATGTACCGTATTCATGGCGGACAAAGCGATGCATTTACCGAGCTTTATCCCGATACGCCACTGGATGTCATAGTGCAGGAATTCGGTACCTATACAGGCCTGCGCGTGTTACATGCACTGCGTGACGAAAACCGCTTACATCATTTTGGCGAACGGGAAAACCTACAGCACGAAGCCAAATGCCGAATCAAGGAAGTTTTCTGCCCACGTAGTCACCAATGGCGGCAAGCGGCACTCCAGCAGGGTCGAGATCTGGTAGATTCGGTTTTGCAGGATCTGTAATTTAAATTAGGTAAGCTATCTACTTCGGAAAACTTTCTGCCAAAATGAAAAACGGAGTAAGAACACGTGCTCGAGCTAAGGCCCACCTGAGAAAATTGCAACACGCCGTCAGAAAAGCGCTAACGGCAAGCGGCCGCAATGCTTAATCACATTAGTGAATTTTTACAAACCCGGCAACCCGATGGAAGCATTGCGGGCTACGCGTTGGTGGTTCACGGCCTGAACACCCGTCCTTCGGTCATGCACGCATTGGTTGAAGAACTAGTATCGGCAGGTATACATGTCACATTGGTCACTCTGTCCGGTCACCAGGAGCCACACACCGACGAAACGCGGGAACAAACGCGAGCCCGAAGACAGGCGTTTCGAACGGCAACTCGAGAACGCTGGCATGCGGACGTTACTAGCGGCTATCACGCGCTTGAGCATGTTGCCCGGCAAGACGCACGGCGCTTTCTGGTAGGGTATTCGCTGGGCGGTTTGCTGGGGTTGGAGCTTATTCAACAAGGAGTGCTGCGCTTCGACCGAATTCTGCTTCTGGCACCGGCATTGGCCATGCACAAACGCAACTGGATATTACGCTGGCTGCCATTGCCGCGTTCCAGCCTTTTACCCAGCGTAATACCGCGCCGCCTCCGCGCCAATGACTGGACACCTTTATCGGCCTATCTCGAACTTTTTAGCTCAGTCGACTCGCTTCAAGCCGAGACGTCATACGACACGCTTAACGTTCCCACCCGAGTCTGGATCGATCCACGTGACGAACTGGTGTCCGCCGCTGGTATCGAATCATGGATTCGGCGGGCCAAACTGGATAACTGGAAAATGAGTCTTCTAAATGTTGGCAATGTGAATTCTTTGCGAGGTTGCTTCCACCATTTGGTAATCGATCCGAGTTGCACCGGTGAGTCGGCCTGGGCCGAACTTGTTACCTCAATTCGTTCAGAATTGGCTGTAGATCAAGTTGAAGACTGAATTGTACTCGAAGAATATATGTTATGGCATTTGTTCTTTAATCCCAGTAAGTGATGTATATTTTAATCAAAATTTCAAGGAGAGTTAGACATGGACGATAGTCGCCCACCATTTCCGCCATTTACCTATGAAACTGCCATTCAGAAGGTGCGTGCCGCGGAGAATGCCTGGAATACACGCAACCCGGAAAAGATCGCGCTTGCCTATACGGTAGACAGTAAATGGCGAAATCGATCGGAGTTCATCAACGGTCGAAACGAAATTGAAATTTTTTTGCGGAAAAAATGGGCCAAAGAGCTGGAGTATCGTCTAATAAAGGAGATATGGGCTTTCCAAAACGCACGAATCGCGGTGCGTTTTGCATATGAGTGGCATGATGACACTGGATGCTGGTTTCGCTCTTATGGAAACGAGAACTGGGAATTTGACGAAACAGGACTTATGAAATTTCGCATTGCAAGTATCAATGATTTACAAATTAACGAGGCTGATCGTAAGTATCATTGGGCGCTTGGCCCGAGGCCGGACGATCACCTGAGCTTGTCAGATTTGAGTTTATAGCTTTACTATCAAAAAATGAGATTGCATGTTTTATGTGAATAAGATTCTTTCCAGTAAAAATTGTCTCTCTTACCGGCAGATTGTTAGACGTGTATACGATTTTAAGGCTGGTTAAAGGATGATTGCTTCCATCGGCATCACCATTGTTATAGTCGGAATGATTTGCTGGGTGGGTCAGAGTTTGTCATTTTTTGCGCCGGGTATCGCCACAAAGCTTGGTTTGTTGAAGTCCAAAAAGGAAATGGATGAGACTTTAACAGACAGATGAGACTTCAAGGTCAAATGTATATCGGTTCGGTTTGTTGATTTCATTTGTTTGCAGGGCGTGTAATGTGTTGAAAAAATTATGCTTGTTTGTGGTATCGCTTTGCGTCTTTTCAGCGGCATTTGGCGAAGCCAATTACGGAAGTAATGCGTTTGAATTTGTTCAAGCTGCAAAAGAGCGAGCGCAACACACAGTAATTTATGATGGGTCATATTTTGCTATTGCATACCCAAATGGCGATGTACCTCATAATATTGGGGTGTGTACCGATGTCGTGGTGAGATCGCTTCGAAAAGTTGGTGTAGATCTGCAAAAGGAAGTACATGAGGATATGTCTACAAACTTCAGTGTGTATCCCTCGCGAAAAATTTGGGGTCTGTCAAAACCGGATGCAAATATCGACCACCGTCGCGTACCTAACCTGCGTGTGTTTTTCAGTAGGTTCGGTGATTCTCTGAGAGTTACGGAAGATTCGGATAACTACCTACCGGGAGATTTGGTTACATGGATGCTGCCGGGAAATCTTCCGCATATTGGAATTGTAGTGGATGAACGATCCAGTGATGGTAATAGACCCCTCATTGCGCATAATATCGGTAGTGGACCGAAAATTGACGACATGTTATTCGACTTTCCTATAACGGGACATTACAGATATCTTGGGAAATAGAATTCACGAAAATTATCATCTGGCTGGAAAGGGACTTTCAAACAAGAAAGGGGGGGCACGAAAAAAATGGCTTACGATGAAGGTCTTGCGGAAAGGATTCGGGAGCAATTTCTGGAACGCCTCGACGTTGAAGAGAAAAAGATGTTTGGCGGGCTGTGTTTTATGGTCTCAAGGCACATGTGCTGTGGCATTGTGGGTGACACGCTTATGGCCCGAGTGGGTCCAAACGATTATGAGCATAGCCTTAAACAAAGGCACGCAAGGGAAATGGATTTTACCGGCAAGGCGCTGAAAGGCATGGTTTATGTTTCTCCAGGCGGCATCGAATCTGACGCGGATCTTGCGAAATGGGTCGGTGTTTGCACCCGCTTTGTTGAATCTTTACCACCAAAAAAGTAGGCGTAGGGCTGGAGCAACAAACACCAATTTTAAGGTTTGTTAAGCTGCCTATTGGTTACAGGTCGAAAATTTTCTTTCGAACAACTAATTAACAAAAAGAGGTTCTCATGAAAGTCGCCTACATATTTACAACTCAAGGTCATACCGTGTCCTACAAACTAGGCAAAATGATTCTTCCGCAGCTTGAGGAAAAAGCCCACGGCGTTGAAGTTGTTGGCATGTTTTTCTTTGAGGATAATAATTACGTTCTGGTAAAAAATGATCCGATTGGAGAGAGGCTGGCCAAAGTAGCGAAAGAACAGAATATTTTGCTCATGGGCTGCGATCAGTGTTGCTATGAAAGAAATATTGACGAAAAACTGGTCGACGGCGCCACCATTGGTTGTTTTCCGAATCTGTATTCGGCACTCTCAGGGAATATGCCTGATCAGATTATCACCTTATAACCTTATAGAAGGTGCTTGAGATCAGTGTACGAGCTGAATGTCAGCTCCCACTATTAGAATAGCTCAATTCCCTCTGGGTGCATGTTGTGGGCCTACTCGTAGGTGGAGGAAAAGTGGAAAAAAGGAACTTCAAAAAGGAACTCAAAAATCTCTACAGACCGTCGTCCCGGAATGTTGAGTTTGTCGATGTGCCGCAGATGAACTTTCTTCAAATTGATGGGCAAGGCGATCCGGACACCTCAAAGAAGTTTCAGCACGCGATTGAGGTTTTGTACCCACTTTCCTATACGCTAAAGTTTATGGTTAAAAAGGGTGAGTTGGGAATTGACTATGGTGTTTTACCCCTTGAGGGGCTGTGGTGGGCGGATGACTTGGCAGCCTTTACCGCGAATGATAGAGATCATTGGAAATGGACGCTAATGATCATGCAACCAGAGTTCATTTCAAAAAAGATGGTAGAAACGGCCATTGAGGAAGTCGAGCGAAAGAAAAATCCGCTGGCGTTGTCGTCCGTAAGGTTTGAAACTTTCAACGAAGGTCGTGCTGCGCAAATAATGCATATCGGGCCTTTTTCCGAAGAGGGGCCAACGGTCGAAAAAGTGCATTCGTTCATTGAAGAGAACGGCCGGCAACGAAAGGGCAAGCACCATGAAGTCTATTTAAGTGATATAAGGCGAGCTGCACCGGAAAACTTGAAAACGATTATTCGGCAGCCCGTATCCTAAATGGAAGTGACAAGTACAGTAATGGGGCGACTCACCAATCGTCGTATCTTGCAAAGGGAGATAGAAAAATGAACAAAAATGTAACGAGTGATGCGTCTGGAAGTTTGCGTCAAACGATAAACCATAAATTACCGCAGGCAATATTACCGCTGGTCTTTGGTCTGGTTTTCGGAGTAAGTCAAGGCGTAGCTGCGGCAGGTGGCGGCATCGTCACCGACGACAAATCTTCCCTGGGTAGCTCGGAGACCAAGCCGCCTTATTCTCCCTATGCGCAAACCAACTATCCAACCCGACCCCTGTGGGGAGATACCCATCTTCACACCGCAGTGTCGTTTGATGCCGGTTCCTTCGGCGCGCGTTTGCTTCCCCCCGACGCCTATCGTTTCGCCAAGGGAGAGGAAGTGATCTCCTCTACAGGACAACCGGTACGGCTGTCGCGGCCACTTGATTTTCTTGTTGTTGCCGATCATTCGGACAACATGGGCCTGTTTCCAAAATTACAGGAAGGCGCGCCCTTTGTGATGGCGAACGAGAAAGGGCGCCGCTGGCATGGAATGATCAAAGCGGGCGGTCAGGAGAGCGTGCAGGCAGCGGCAGAGATTATAGGCGAATTCTCGCAAGGCACAATTCCCGTAGATTTGCAGGTCTTGCCGGGTTCCGGAGTCTATCGTTCTACCTGGGATGACACCATCAACGCAGCCGAGGCGGCGAATGACCCGGGTACGTTTACAGCTTTTATCGGTTATGAATGGACATCGCTGATCAAGGGCAACAATCTACATCGTGTTGTGGTGTATCGGGACGGAGCAAGTCGTGCAAAGCTGATGGAACCGTTTACCGCTACGCCCCCAATGGGTAGCACGAACCCAGTCGATTTATGGAAATGGATGTCTGATTATGAAGCAAAGACCGCCGGGCAGGTACTCGCCATTGCCCACAACGGCAATCTAAGTAACGGCATCATGTTTCCGGAGAGCAAAGCACTCGGTAAAAAGGTGAATAAGCAGTATGCAAAGACTCGTGCGCGCTGGGAGCCGCTTTACGAGGTGACGCAGATCAAAGGTGACGGCGAAGCCCATCCCTTTCTCTCGCCCAACGACGAGTTTGCCGACTATGAAACCTGGGACCAGGGTAATCTGGATCTGAGCGAACTCAAGAAAAATGACATGCTGCAATATGAATATGCTCGCTCGGCGTTAAAGATTGGTCTGCGCCTGGGGGAAAAATTAGGCACCAATCCTTATCAATTCGGCATGATTGGTTCGACTGACAGTCATACTGCATTGGCAACGGCGGGCGAAGACAATTTCTTTGGTAAACATACCGGTGGCGAGCCGGAAAAAGAGCGTTACAAGCACCCCATGGCCAAGATGGGGGATAAAGAGTACAAAGGTTACGCACCGGTAGCCTCAGGTTATGCCGCGGTGTGGGCCACAGAAAATACGCGCGAGTCAATTTTCGAAGCCATGCAGCGCAAGGAGACTTATGCGACGACCGGCAGTCGTATGACCGTACGCTTCTTTGGTGGTTGGGAGTTTAACAAAGCGGATGCCGCAAGCCGAAGACCTGCGCGCGTCGGCTATGCCAAGGGCGTGCCCATGGGTGGCAATCTGCCCAGGACCCCGAAAGGAAAAACCAAACCCACCTTCATGGTGGCCGCATTGAAGGATCCTGTCGGTGGCAATCTGGATCGTATTCAAGTCATCAAGGGTTGGTTGGATGCCAAGGGCAAGCTGCATGAAAAAGTCTATGACGTAGCGTGGTCTGGTGATCGAAAACCGGATGCCAAGACCGGCAAGTTACCCCCGGTGGGTAACACGGTAAATGTTGCCGATGCATCCTGGACCAATACCATCGGCGCAACCGAATTGCTCACCGTTTGGACGGATCCTGACTTCGACGCCACGCAGAGCGCCTTTTACTATGCACGCGTCATTGAAATTCCGACGCCGCGCTGGACTGCTTATGATGCGAAGTACTTCAAACTGACGATGCCGAAAGAAGTGCCGATGACCACTACAGAACGCGGGTACACCTCGCCCATCTGGTACAAGCCGGCAAAGGGATAATCGAGGTGTCCGTTTTATGAGTTCATCGGGCTGCCCGTGAAGACACTTCTTCTGACGCACGCGCTGGGCGCCTGGGGACGTCCCGATTTTGAAGATGTTCTCAAACGGGAGCTTGAGCAGTTCAGTGTGGATCAACTTCCCCTGCAACAGGGAATGACAACCGGCAGCCATGCCCTGGATACGAACCTTACTGTGATGATTCTTCGGGTGCGTGAAAGTGAAACCTGTATTCGCGCCAGGGCTGGGATTTTTTACACAGGAGTGGTTGCCGGTTGTAATTGTGCCGACGACCCCACGCCGGTCGATGAACAGAGTGAGTATTGTGAAGTCGAGTTGCAGATTGACCGGCAAACGGCGGAAACATCCGTGGTTCTGTTGGATTGATAAGATAGCTAAAAGCCGACAAAAAACGGTTTTTTTGTCGGTTTTCTTGACTTTGCCTTAAAACCGACTATTCGTATAAGGAACTCCCTGCGAGCGAGGTCCGTATGACCGAGTCGGGTTTCTCCACTCCCCAGGCCGCCCGAATTACTGGCGCCACTGTCCGCCAGCTTAGCTACTGGCGCAAGACGGCGCTTGTTGTCCCTTCTGCATACTCCCGCGGTGGTCATGCCCGCTATGTGTTTGCCGATCTGATTGCCATTCGTGCCGCGCGACAGCTTATCGATGCCGGTATCCCGTTGCAGCGTATCCGCAAGAGCCTGACGGCACTGATTGCGTTTCTGCCGCAGGCCCGGCGGCCATTGTCGGAGCTTGCGGTTGTCGCCACCGGTGACACCGTGCTGGTGTTTCAGGGTGAGTCTGCTTTCGAGGCGCTGACAGGGCAGGAGTGGATCCTCGATATTGCGCAATTTCAACGTGAAGTGGAGCGCCGAGCCGGCGAGCCCTCGGCCCCTGTACAAGCCGATTTGTTTGAGGCACCAAACGCCGTACCAGAGTCGGTACCGGAAAGTACAAATTCCAAGAGGCGAACGGGTTAGCGATTACATCCCGGGCCGGGTGCAGTTTGTCGTCGGTCAGGGCTACAAAAACACCGGTCAGTGTGGTCGGTGACAACAAGGAGGGGCAGGAGATGAAAACAATTGCCGTTGTTAACAGCAAGGGAGGCTGTGGGAAAACGACCAGCGCCATTAACCTGGCGGCGTGTCTCGGCTGGCGGGGCTCGTCAGTTGTACTGGTGGATCTGGACCCGCAGGGCCACGCGACACTCGGCGTCAGTATGCAGTGCTGGAACGATTTCGGACTCTATGAAGTGTTTGCCAATCGTGCCGAAATCAATGATGTGATAATTCCGGACGTGGTGGCCGGTATCGACCTTATTCCGGCGACCCGTAAGCTCGCTGATGCCGAGGCCCTGTTGGCGGACTGGCCGCGCGAGAAGGAATTGGCTTTAAAACTGGGTTGTTTGTCGCGCGAATACGACTACGCGATTATTGATTGCCCGCCGAATTTGGGTCTACTCACAGTCAATGCATTATTGGCAGCGGACGAAGTTCTGGTGCCGGTGGAGATGAGCTTATTTGGCGTGGACAGCGCCAATCGCCTGACCAAACTGATTCACGAACTTGAGGAGCGGCACGACACTCAAATTCCATTTCGCATTCTGCCTACCATGGTGGATAGTCGTACGCGGTTGGCGCGATCCTTTTTACGGCAGATCTGGGAGCGTTATCCTGACGAGATTTTGCCATTGATGGTGCACTACACGGTGCGGGTGCGCGAGGCCGTCTGCAAAGGCTTGCCAATTATTGATTATGCCTCGAGTTCCCAGGTGGCGACGGACTATCGACATCTGGCAGCGGAAATGGCAACGCCCGAGAAGGAGGCTGTACCACCGGTGACGTCAATTGCGGTGGTGGCCGAAGAGCGACAGTTGGATCCAGCACTGGCGTTCCAGTAACGCTTGCATGGCTAACACTTTTAAGGCATTGGCAACTGTACGACAGCCGATCTGTTTCCTCCCGGCTCGACGCAGTTAGATCGAGCTCAACCCTGAAGCGGGCCGCCTGGCCCGCTTTTTTTTGTGTGGCAGGTTTCCGTTGTTCGTTGAACGCCAAGCTTATAGATTGCTTGAAAGAATGATGCAGTCCGGACCGTGATTCTTAATACGCAGGGGTCGGCCGCTGCTGGCGAAGCGGTTGAGGATCCTGCGTGCTTCACTATGAATTGCGTCGGCGGCACCGCACAGGATCACCCTGTCGCCCTGATAACTAATGCTGAATGCGGTCTGTAAAGACGGGTTCGGTTTCATGTCACTATGTTCCAAACGCTTAAAGCCGTTTGCTCCTGAGTCGAGGCCGAAAATCCAGTGGCGGCCTTGCCGTTGAACCGTTCTCAATGTGTGAAAGTTAAGTTGCAAACCTTGTGCCAGAAGAATGAAGCCCTGCAAAACCGCAACCGCGGGTCAGGTTCACGGTAGAACAGACGTGGCTATCGGTTCTATGACGGCCGCGCGGCGGGGGCTGACGGCGTGGTGACAGGCGGTGACAAGAGTACGACGCTGGTTGACGCCGGGAGTGACAAAATTGGTCACCCCGTACACGAATATTCACTGGTGGGCAGACAGCGGCAAGCGGTTTCCGCTTCCCCGGAAACGGTTGTCTGGGAATTACGCCCGACCCGCGGACGGATTTGTTGCTCGAGCCTGGAGTTGTGCGCGGCGACTACAGGCCGATCAGCTCGGCGTGAACACCTTGCTCTTTGGCCAGGCTGATAAACTCAGACGAATCAGCCACCGCCGGGTTGTATTCAATAATCATCAGGTGTGGCGTGGCGTCGGTATAGTCCGCAGCTTCAACACCTTTGTAGGCAAGAATCCGGTCGCGCAAGGTTTCCCGATCGTTATGAGTCAGGTTTTCGTCCAGATGAAGTGTGACGTCGACCATTTTCAAATCCTCCCTTAGCAACGCTGATTTGGTAACTATCCTACTGCAAGTGTAGTTCATTCACGAGACAGTTAAATCCTGCTGGAGAAATTTGTGGATTAGACCAGCCAGATTTTTACTTGCGCAAGGGAAGGGAGTTGGTAACTCGTTGACTTGGGCACGTTAACAGTAAAAAATTAACAGTGACGGTAGGCTATTTTTTGATCAATTCACAATGTGTAATTAGTAATGGGTATTGATTCTATAAGAAAAAGTAACAAAGTCATTAGGCTGGCAATATGGGCCAAGGCAAATGCTCACTCACTACGGGAAATTGCGCTTCTATTCTTTGCTCTCGCATTATTTACTGGCGTAATTTGGATATCAGGAAGAGATGTAGAGCCGATAGCGTATGTTCTGGGGTTGATTAGCTCACTTTTATTTGTAAGTCCTTCTATCGCTCGATACGTGTTGCCAGATAGAAAGCCAGTGAGGGACATGAATTATGATCAGATCTTGGATTTTATAACATCATCAAATCCAAAACTCGACTGGAAATCGATTGAAACAAATCGGGCGGTAGAGGCCTTCCTGAAAGAAGATCCTCGCTTGCGTATCAGGGTTCGCTATGATGAAGATGGGATTCATGTTAAAGACTTCAGTGAATCATGGGCGATTACGCATCCGGATCCAACAGCAAATAGCTACTGGTATGATCTTTCTTATGCTGGCGGCTTAATTGATAGATTTATACTTGTATCTGTTGATGGGGGACAGGCAAAACTACCTCGGCCTGACCCGGTTACTCTCGAAGTAGACCCATATACCTACAAAGTCGCTCAGATTTTTGACGAACACAATACGCTGCACGAGTATATGAGTAAGGCTGGGTTGAGTGTTATACATTTTTAACGAGACTAAAAGGGGCAGGAGGTTAATCTCGTGGCAAACCTAATAGAAAAACTAAAAATTAAAAAATTCACGTCAGCGGATTTGCCGGAACTTGAGGGCAAACTCTTCTTCGAGGGCGAGAGAAAACAGCGACATGTCGCTCAGTTCTCCCTTCTCCTATTCCTATCCGCTGTAATTGCGACACCGGGAATAGTCGCAGATTCGACCGCAACCGTGATTGGCGCCATGCTCATTGCGCCGCTGATGATTCCGATCGTGGCGACTACGGCCGCATTGGTCATGGGAAATGCGCGGCGCGCATGGCGCTCCAGTCTGCTGGTGGTGGCCGGTACACTCGGTGTAATCATCGTCTCCGCGGGGCTCGGCAGGCTGGGAATTCATGTTGTCGATTTTGAAACTAATTCTCAGATAACCGCCCGCGTTGTACCACGGGTGCTTGATCTCATCATCGCTCTGGCAGCAGGCACCGCGGGTGCCTATGCCATGAGCCGCAAGGAAATTGCAGACTCTATACCAGGCGTCGCCATATCCATTGCGCTGGTACCGCCCTTGTGTGTGGTAGGTATCGCGATATCAGCGGCACAATGGGCAGATGCATGGGGCGCCCTGCTGTTGTTTCTGACCAACTTGTTTTCGATCCTGTTGGCTGGGGGTGCTGTTTTTGCTCTCTTGGGACTAGGGGCGGCCGTAAAATCCGATATGAGTCGTCCAAAAAAACGCGCGGCTTACGAAATTGTGACCCTTGCTGTCCTGCTCGTTGCGATTCCCCTATCGATTGCAACCATTAGAGTAGCGCGTGATAGCATCGCTCAGGCAAGAATCACGACCATCGCTAACCAATGGGTGGGTCAATATCCTTCTAACTTTATAATCAAATCCGTTTTGGTCTCTGGACATAAGGTAAAGATTGTTATCAGCGGAACAGAGAGACCACCCAATATCGAGGATCTGGGTGCGGAGATACAATCTCAGGTTGAACAGATCGCAAAGGTAAAGCTTCTGTATATACCTTCTAGTCTCTACCAGTATCCTTGATATTTCCTGCTGAGATGTTTCCGCTTAGTTCCTACCGTGTGGTCAAAAGCCGGAGCTTGAGTCAGTTTGCCTGCGTATTCCGGCGTACTTTCTGGTAAACACAGCGAATATCCTTGTATTGAGTCTGTGAGTGGCTAGCGTTTGCTGTCGCTCTTGCCCAAAAAGCGAGTAATTTTCGCGCCCGTCTTCATAAGCTTAACAAGCATTGGGCGCGGCACTGTTTTCATCTGGTCGTACCAGTTGGTCAGGGTTTCCATGAATTCGAGTACTTCAGCCATGCGTGCCTTGATTTCCGCCGGTGTCGTCTTGTCCGCGTCCGCCGCGACAACGCAGTCACGTAGCACAGTCAAGGTTGGATCGATCTCACGGTGTTTACGTTCCTCCATGATGACCATAAACATTTCCCACAGGTCCCTGAGCGATTCGAAGTAGTCCCGGCGATCGCCCATGACGTGAACCACTCTGACCAGGTTCCAGCTTTGCAATTCTTTCAGGCTGGTACTGACATTAGAGCGGGCGACACCCAGGGTTTCGGCGATGTCTTCGGCGTGCAACGGTGACGGCGACAGATACAATAGGGCATGGATCTGCGCTACGGTGCGATTGACCCCCCAACGGGTACCCATTTCCCCCCAATGGAGGATGTACTTTTGCATGATCGGGGTCAGTTGCATTTAATTCACCAATTTCTGTTATTACAGAAATTAGTAAAGTAATTGGCCAGCGTCAAGTCCGGCAGGATGTGCTGTGACCCGGTTCAGAATGGGTTCAGATCGGGTTCACGCCATTTTCCGCCGGCGCGTAACCCCGAATGCCGAATTACGCGTTAAAGTTATGACTTGCCACTCACAATTCGCGCCGTGAAAGGACTGCTTATGAAACGTCTTCTGCTTATTAGCGTGCTAATTCTTCCTGTGCTGGCCGTCAGTGCCCGGCCATTAGCCGTTGAACAGGTCCCGGAGCCGCTGAAGCCCTGGGTGGACTGGGTGCTGAAAGGTGAGGAACAACGCGTTTGTCCATTCGCGTTTAACAATGCTGAGACGCGGTTTTGCGCCTGGCCCAGTCGTCTGCAACTGACGTTGACGCAGACCGGGGGGCACTTTGCACAGCACTGGCAGGTGTTCAATGAATCCTGGCTAACGTTGCCCGGCGGCCCGAAAATCTGGCCACAACGTGTGCAGATAAATGGCAAACCGGTTGTGGTACTTGAACGACAGCAGCGTCCAGTGGTGAAACTGGGTCCCGGACTGCACCAGATAAAAGGTGAGTTTAGCTGGGAGCGCTTACCGGAATCGCTACACCTGGCGCAGCAAACCGGCCTGGTTGCACTCAATATTAATGGTAACGCCGTGTCGACACCGGACCTGGATACCCAGGGCCGTTTGTGGTTGCGCGAGCGCGACACCGGGCCTAAAGACACGGGTGTCGAAGGCGAGCGTCTAGACCTGCAGGTTTTTCGCCGTGTAATCGACGATATACCCTTGCGCGTGGTTACGCATATCGACCTGCGTGTATCCGGCAGCCAGCGGGAAGTCGTGCTTGGCCACGAGTTACTCGCCGGTCAAATCCCGTTGCAACTCGTCAGTCGTTTGCCGGCCCGCCTGGAAGCGGACGGTCGCCTGCGCGTACAAGTGCGGCCCGGTAGTTGGAAAATAGATTTAACGACTCGGCAGGCAGACAACGTCACAGCACTAACCCTGCCGACTCCAGCGTCGGAAAATGCGACACCCTGGCCGACTGATGAAGTGTGGGTTTTTGATGCCCGCAATGAGTTGCGTTTGGTGGAAGTCACCGGACTGACGACGATTGATCCCCGCCAGACCAATCTGCCCAAGGCGTGGCGTCAACTCCCCGCCTACCAAATCAAGGCGGGAGAAAAAATGCAGTTGCGAGTCGTCCGGCGGGGCGATCCAGATCCGGAGCCGGACAAATTACAGTTGGCGCGCATGCTGTGGTTGGATTTTGATGGTGGGGGTTACACGCTGCAGGACCGCGTTACCGGAAGCATGACGCGTGGATGGCGTATGGAGGTTGAGCCCGCCATTGAACTGGGTCGCGTTGCTGTCGACGGTCAGGCGCAATTCATTACGCAGCTACCCGGAAGTGACAAACGCGGCGTGGAGGTGCGTCGTGGTGCGTTGCAACTGGAGGCCGATAGCCGCTATGCCGGCAGTATTCGGCGCGTGCCGGCGATCGGTTGGGATCAGGATTTTCACAAAGTTAATGCCGTGTTGAACCTGCCTCCGGGCTGGCGCCTGCTGGCAGCCGGAGGCGTCGACAATGTTCCCGACACCTGGCTAGCCAGTTGGACCTTGCTGGACCTGTTTATTGTTTTGATCATTACTCTGACCGTTACAAGGCTGTGGGGCTGGCAATGGGGTGTATTGGCGCTGCTGACGCTGGGTTTGATCTGGCAGGAGCCGTTCGGCGCACCACGTTATGTGTGGTTGAATATTCTTGCCGCGATTGCGTTGTTGCGGGTCTTACCCGTGAACAAATTCAGTCTGGTGGTGCGTTGGTATCGTAATGCGAGTTTATTGGCTCTGGTGTTGATCGTTGTACCGTTTATGGTTGATGAAATCCGCGTGGGTCTCTATCCGCAACTGGAAATGCCTGCGGCTGGTTATGGCTTCGGTGAACAACGTGCGACCCCGGCGAGCATATCGCCCGCTCGTGCACCACAGTTCGAAGCGGAGGCTGACTACTCAAGCGGTGCACTCTATGACAAGCTTGAAGGAAAAGTGGCAAGAAAAGCTCGCGCAAAGCAGCAACTCGTGCAACTTGATCCGCGTGCCAACGTACAGACCGGTCCCGGTTTACCGCAATGGCAGTGGCGTGCAATCAATCTCGGCTGGAACGGCCCTGTCAATCGGGATCAGGAAATCAGTCTTGTGCTGGTTAATCCGCCCACCAATCTGGTATTGAGTTTTGTCCGCGTTGGTTTGCTGGCCTTGCTGTGTCTGCTCATGTTCGGTGTGCGCTTTAAAGTGGGTAAGGGCTTTTATCGTTCCGCACCGGCACTAATATTTTTACTGGTACCGTTTTTGATGGTGTTGCCATCAGCCGCAAATGCAGAATTTCCCGGTAATGAGCTACTGGATGAACTCAAGACGCGGATATTGGAGCCCGCTGAATGTTTGCCCGCTTGTGCGCAATCACCGCGTTTGCAGCTTACTGTAGATAACACGAGATTGCTGGGACGCATGCAGATCCACACGCAACAGGCAGTAGCAGTACCATTGCCTGCGGGTGCGCGACAATGGTGGCCGGAGGACGTGCTCATCAACGATAAACCGGCGCACGGTTTGTATCGTTCGCGCAACGGTCAGTTGTTGTTGGCGTTAGAAGCCGGTACGCACGAAGTTGTCTTCCGCGGCAGGCTACCGGCGCGCAGTCACTTTCAACTACCGCTACCGTTAACGCCTCGGCAGGTAACGATCAACGCGCAAGGCTGGACAGTCGACGGCGTGCATGAAAACGGTGTACCGGATCGCCAATTACAACTTACGCGTATCAGTGATGCCGCTGGAGGGAAAAAGTTAAACGCCCTGGAGCCAGGAAGTTTGCCGCCGTTTGTGCGCATTGAGCGGACGCTTCGCCTTGGTCTGGATTGGTACGTGGACACTCGTCTTGTGCGCGTGTCACCACCGACCAGCGCAGTCGTTATTGAAGTTCCTCTCATCGACGGGGAATCGGTCCTGACCGACGGCGTGCGTACTGAAAATGGTAAAGTGTTGATCAATATGTCGCCGCGTCAGTCGCAGCTGAGCTGGCTGTCCAGCCTGGAAAAGCAGACCCGCTTGACACTGCGCGCACCGCAGACCACCAACTGGGTGGAAACCTGGCGGGTTGACGTTAGTCCAGTCTGGCATTTGCTGGCCGCAGGTCTGCCGGTGGTACATCACACTAATCCGCAGCAACGTTGGCTGCCGGAGTGGCGACCGTGGCCGGGAGAAGAAGTGAGCTTAACGGTAAGTCGGCCCGAAGGTGTTACCGGCCAGACCCTGACGGTGGACTCCAGCATTTTGAATGTCGCGCCCGGCAAGCGTGCGACCGATGTCGAGTTACATCTTGTTTTGCGCAGCAGCCAGGGCAGTCAACATACAGTTACCTTGCCGGATGGAGCCGATCTGCAACGGGTCACCATCAATGGCGCCGCGCAACCGATACGTCAGGAAGGCAACCAGGTCACTGTGCCGGTTGTTCCCGGTAAGCAACAGATGCAACTATTCTGGCGGCAGACAAACGGGATGCATTTGCTGCTGCGAACGCCGCAAGTTGATATCGGTGCACCGAGTGTCAATAGTCGCGTGCAGCTCAAGCTTGGACGTGATCGCTGGGTACTATTAACCGGCGGACCCCGCCTTGGGCCGGCAGTGCTGATCTGGGGCGTGCTGATTGTTGTTGCCTTGATTGCGGTCGGTTTGAGTCGAATTGATCTGACGCCGTTGCGATTCTGGCACTGGTTATTGTTGGGTGTTGGCCTGACTCAGATACCGGTTTTTCTCTCCGTTGTCATTGTAGGCTGGTTGCTTGCGCTTGGCGCTCGTGAGCGCGTTGCGACCGAGCAGCATCCAGCTGTTTTCAATCTGCTGCAAATCGGTTTAGCGGGATTGACCGTACTGGCGATAATTTTCCTGTTTGTCGCGGTTCGCCAGGGTTTGTTGGGGCTGCCGGAAATGCAAATTGCCGGCAACAATTCGACTGCGTACGCGCTGAACTGGTTTCAGGATCGCAGTGCGACATCGTTGCCACAAGCCTGGGTTCTTTCAGTTCCCCTGCTGATTTACAGGCTGTTAATGTTGGCCTGGGCGCTGTGGTTGGCGTTTGCTTTACTGCGTTGGTTGCGTTGGGGCTGGCAGTGTTTTTCGCGTAATGGTTTGTGGCGGCACTGGGAGCGGAAAAAGGTCAAGCCCTCCAAGGCGAAAAGGCCGCCGCCCGCGGCAACGTCGGAGTAAAACAACCGTACGAGACCGGCATGAGACCGATCCTTTCTCTTCACACCCGTGTCGATGATCGGACCCGTGGATTCGAGAGTGAACGCCATTAGGCCATACCCGCGCACGACTCCATGGACGGAAGAGGTAGTGCGACGCACTGGCCCAGGGATGGGCGAAGGTAGAAAACAATGCAGGAGCAATTTTCGAGGATGGCAAGGCCGAGGCCAGTGTCGGGAACGTGCCAATGGATTCCGGCCTCGGCTTTGGCCTCCTGCGTCGCTCTAACTCCTCCATCCATGGAGTCGTGCGCCGGAATGACGGTGTTTTTTACAAGCCGCGGGGGAGCTAAAATAGGCCGCGTCACACCGGCGTAGGCCGGTGTCCATAAATCTGCCAATGGATTTCGGCCTCGGCTTTGGCCTCCTGCGTCGCTCTAACTCCTCCATCCATGGAGTCGTACGCCTGAATAGCGATAGTTCTTAAAGTTAAATTTTCACTTGCCGAATTGTTTGACCAGCATTTGCAAATGCTCGGCGAACTGCGCCAGTTCGTCGGTTTTTAGCTGAGTGTTATTGCTGCGCTCTGCGTGTTCACCGGCAACAATACTGATATTACTGATGTTACGGTTTATTTCCTCGCTCACCGAAATCTGTTCTTCAGTTGCGCTGGCGTTCTGAATATTCATATTGGTGATCGCGCTGACTACATCGGCGATGGCATCGAGTGTAGTACCGGTTTTGCGCACTTGTTCGACACTGCCCTCAACCTGTGTCGTACCGAGCTTCATTGCATCAACGGCCTCGCGCGCACAGGTTTGTACCGATTCAATTATTTGCTGAATTTCCTGTGTCGATTCCTGGGTGCGGCTGGCGAGCGAACGCACTTCGTCGGCAACAACGGCAAACCCGCGTCCCTGCTCTCCGGCGCGCGCTGCTTCAATGGCGGCGTTGAGTGCAAGCAGATTGGTTTGCTCAGCCACGCCGCGGATCACTTCCAGTACAGAGCCGATAGTTTCACTCTCTTGTTGTAGCCGGTTGACCACGTCAGAGGCATGCGCTATCTCGGTGGCCACCTCGCCAATGGAGCTAATCGTTGCCGATACTTCCCGTTTACCGTTACTTGATTCCTCATCGGCCTTTTTCGCCGCCTCGGCTGCCTCATTAATATTGCGCGCGACTTCCTGCACCGTACAGGACATTTCGTTCACGGCGGTGGCGAGTTGGTCGATTTCGGTCTGCTGGCTCTGAATACCGGCATTGGTTTCCTGCATCATACCGGACGTGTCACGCACGTTGGAGGTCATCTGTTCCGCGGAATCGTCCAGCCGGGCAACGATACTGTTTAGCTCCAGCTTTTGCATATGCAGGGCCACTTGAATTTGGCCGATTTCGTCCTCGCTGTCGGGATAGACCTTGAGCGCGAGTTCATTCTCAAAGATGGAGCGGGCGTCGGCGGCCACTCTTAGAAGCGGTGCGCTGATTAAACGGGCCAGGCCATATGACAACAGTATGCCAACGCCAAATGCGGCGGCAGCGGTATCCCAGCCTAGTTCGCCAGCGACAACGCCAAATCCAAGGGAGGCGGCCAGGACCAGTCCAAAGCTGGCGGTAAGTTTGTTTACAATTCCAAACTGCAGCCGGCGCTTGCCCACCGAGCCACCCTTATTGATTCGTTGGTAGAGTTTTTCCGCGCGCGCAACGCGACGTTCATCCGGCACCCGGCGGACTGATTGGTATTCAACGATTTGCTTACCGTCGGAAATCGGCATGACATAGGCATCAACCCAGTAATAATCGCCGTTCTTGCAACGGTTCTTGACCAGCCCCATCCACGGACGACCACCCTTTATGGTTTGCCACAGGTTTTCGAATGCGGCGGGCGGCATGTCAGGATGACGTACCGTATTGTGATTTTTTCCTATCAGCTCATCGGCTGAGAAGCCGCTGATACGGATAAAATTTTCATTACTGGAAGTAACCGCACCCTTCGGATCGGTCGTCGTAATCAGGTCCTCTCCGGCACGCAGTTTTTGCTCCGTGTCGGTTACCGGCATGTTGACTTTCATTAGCTTAGATCCCCAAGTTCGAATGTACCGTCGTGTCGGATTGGCTTCTGTATGAATCGTCAGATTTGCGAAAAACTTTAGTGATTAGTAGGGGTATTAGGGGCGGTGGATTAAGCAGAAGCTCTTAAACGGGTCGCTTGCTGTAAAATATAAGAGTATTAGTAACTTCTGCTTAACCGGAAAATTTAAAAGCTCAAGTTAGGCCGCTGGCTCCCGAAATAGTGGAGTGAATCACCAAGAAATTGCCAACAGACAGCAAAAATGCCCACACCCGTCCTCATCTGTGATGACTCCAGTTTCGCGCGCAAACAAATGGCGCGCGCGCTCCCCAGAGATTGGGACGTGGAAGTAAATTTCGCTGGTGACGGGCAGGAGGGACTTGCGGCCATTCGAGCCGGCAAGGCCGACGTCCTGTTTCTCGATCTCAACATGCCGGTCATGGATGGCTATGGCGTCCTGGAGGCTATTCGTGCCGACGATCTGCCCACCGTGACCATCGTTGTTTCCGGAGACATCCAGCCGGAAGCGCACAGCCGGGTGATGGGCCTGGGGGCCCTGGATTTTATTAAAAAGCCGGTGGACGCGGGAGAAATCGCCACAATCCTGGATAAATACGGCATTCAGGGCGAGAGCGTCAGCGAGCATAGCAACGCGATTGACGTAGAAGTTGACCTGCACGAGAGTTACCAGGAGATCGCCAACGTGGCCATGGGTCGGGCGACAGACCTGTTGGCCCGTCTTCTGGATTCCTTTGTAATCATGCCGATTCCGAGCGTGAACATGCTGGCGAGTACAGAATTACGCATGGCGCTGAATCAGGTTGCTGATGGCACCAGCGTCAGCGCGGTATGTCAGGGTTTTATCGGCTCGGGGATCGCGGGTGAGGCCTTGCTTGTGTTTAACGAATCGAGTTTTGCTGACATTGCAGAACTCATGAATTATGAAGGCGAGATCGATAGCGCTGTTGAACTTGAGTTGTTGATGGATATCGCCAATATTCTTATCGGTGCGTGCTTGAAAGGCATTGCCGATCAACTTGAGTTTCCCTTGAGTCAAGGTCACCCGGTGGTGTTGGGTAGACAGGTTGAGGTGGGTGAGTTACTCAAGGGTGATGCCGGGCACTGGCAACAAACGCTGGCCATCGAAATGGGTTGTTCAATAGAAGGGCGCAGCATTAGCTGTGATCTGCTTTTGCTCTTTACGGAAGACTCGTTAGAACCGCTTAATGAACGTATCAATTTATTACTGGACTAACGATGGACTCTGCTCAAGTCGACTTCAAGGAACTCCACTGGATGATGGACATGCTGCAATCCATCGATGTGGGCTTGATCGTGCTGGACCGGGAATTCAGTATCCAGGTGTGGAACAGTTTCATGGAAAACCACAGCGGTATTCGGCCGGAAAAGGTGATTGGTGCAAACCTGTTTGAGTTGTTCCCGGAGATACCGGAGCAGTGGTTCCGACGCAAGGCGGATTCTTCTGTTTTGTTAAAGGGACGGGCGTTTACCACCTGGGAACAGCGGCCTTATTTAATCCGTTTTAAAAATTACCGTCCCATTACGGGTACCGCCGAATTTATGTATCAAAACGTTACGTTTATTCCGCTGCTGTCTGTAGATGGCAGTGTTAATCACATCGGCGTAATTATCTACGATGTTACCAGCGTTGCCGTGGGCAAACTTGCGCTTGAGTCGGTCAACTCCCAGCTTCAAACGCTAAGCCGCACGGATCCCTTGACCCAGTTGAATAACCGTGGCCATTGGGAAGAATGTCTGCAGCAAGAGTTCCAGCGTTATCAGCGGACGAAGCAGAAGTGCACGTTGGTAATGTTTGATATAGACCATTTTAAAAGGGTCAATGATAATTACGGACATCCTGCGGGCGATGAAGTCATTCGTGTCACGGCCCGATTACTACGGGAATCCATGCGAACAACCGATGTTGCAGGGCGCTATGGCGGTGAGGAATTCGGCGTCATTCTCATTGACACGTCTGCACAGAATTCAGCGATTTTTGCAAATCGTCTGCGGGAAAAAATTGAAGCAACGACGGTGAATTATGATGGGAACGCAATTAACTACACGATAAGTCTTGGGATTGCAGAACTTACCGACGACGCCGGGGAATACGTAAACTGGATAGAATGTTCAGATCAGGCGTTGTATCAGGCCAAAGAATCCGGTCGCAACAATGCAGTCATCTATTCGAAGAAGTGATCTGTTTATTATCGGAACAACAGAGGTCATGGAGAAAACAGAGATTCTAATTGTAAGAAATTTTCTTTGTGTTCTCAGTGAGACTTTTTGATTTCGAGATGACCTGGTAGTCAGGTATCGATAGGCAGTTTATTTTTCCCACTCACGTAATATTGTTTCTTCTCGCTTCTCCAGCAATTGTTCCTCTGCCACCAGCGGATTGTCGGCAAAAATTACCTTGATCGTTGTGGTGCCGGATTCGTCGAGCTCGGCACGACGTTCGCGCGCGTATGTTTTCGCTTCCTTGAATTGATCGAACTCGGTGAGTTTTTCCAGATCTTTTACCAGTGTTTCACCAACCGGGGTGACTTTATAAACGTAATAGGGCATGACAGATAACCTGTGGAAGCAATAATTCTTAATAGACACAACGTATGTAGGTAATACCGGATCTACAAAGGTTTCGGTGCCGGCGAGTATACCGGATCGGGCTGGTACACGGCAAAGAGAAGACATTGCGTTCTAACTTTATCCGTTACCAAGAAAATCCCTCCGTCAGACCCAGGGAGTCAGTTTTCCCGTTTTCCAAGGCAGGAGTCTGGGTGGCAGGTCTGCAGGGACGCAGGAGGTAGAGCAAGCCACTCTTGCACATCCCTGTGCTTCGCGGCACTTGGGCATCCTGCCTTTCGCGCAGGGTGCAGTTACCGAGGGACGAGGTACAGGGAAGTGAATGCTGCCGTGAAGCCTACAGGGGCGAGTTTCAGCTCTCCTGAAACGAGCGGGCGTACACGGATGTGCCCCCTGGGCTTTCTTTGCGAAGCTGGATGTGCAGCAAAGAAAGTATTTACGGCGTGTCTTGCCTTGGGAAACGGGGAAACTGATCCACCGCGGGTCTTGTAACCCATGTAAACCAGGGATAGTTTCGCAACCGGTATTCAATCCCCCTCATGTAGCGCCAGCAAGCTGGTGTTGCCGCCGACGGCAGTGGAATTGGTGGTCGTGACCCGTTCGGTTGCAAAACGACGCAAATAGTTGGGGCCGCCCGCCTTGGGTCCGGTTCCGGAAAGGCCCTCGCCGCCAAACGGTTGTACGCCGACCACCGCGCCGATCATATTACGGTTGATGTAGATGTTACCGACGCGCACGCGTTTGGCTACGTATTGTTGGGTGCTGCCGAGTCGGCTGTGAATTCCGAGCGTAAGTCCGTAACCTGTTGCATTAATGGCCTGTATGACATGGTCGAGATGATGTGCGCTGTAACGGATGATATGCAGTACCGGGCCAAAAATCTCCCGCTGCAAAAATTCAAGTTGGTCAATCTCAAACAGGGCCGGTGCAACGAAAGTACCTGCGTGAGTCGCCTCCGGTAAAGCAAGAGTATGTAGTGGTTTTGCTTCACGGTGCAATCGCGTGATGTGTTCGTTAACAGTGCGTTGTGCGTCAGTAGAAATGACTGGACCGATGTCCGTAGCCAGGCGCATGGGATCACCGATGCTAAGCTCATCCATCGCACCGGTCAGCAACTGTATAATTTTGTCGGCAATCTCGTTTTGCAGAAACAGGACACGCAGTGCCGAGCAGCGTTGTCCAGCGCTGTTGAAGGCAGACTGAAGTACGTCGAGCGTAACCTGTTCCGCAAGTGCAGAGCTGTCTACGATCATTACATTTTGACCGCCGGTCTCGGCGATTAACGGTGTTATCGCACCGGTTCGATTTGCCAGCTGCCGATTAATAATTCGAGCGGTTTGCATCGAGCCGGTAAATACAACACCACGTACGCGTTCATCCGCCAACATCAGGCTGCCGATTTCCGCTCCATTTCCCGGCAGCAGGACGAGTGCGGCTTCTGGTACTCCCGCCTTGTATAACAAATCAACGATGTAGGCAGCAGTGAGAGGAGATAGCCTGGCCGGCTTTGCAAGCACGGCGTTACCAGCGGCTAGTGCCGCCGTGACTTGCCCGGTGAAAATGGCGGCCGGGAAATTCCATGGGCTGATACAGGCGAACACCCCGCGTGGGTGCAATGTTAGTGTGTTGATTTCACCTGTGGGGCCGGGAAGTGATTCGCCGGGAAATGCACTACGAATCTGGTTCGCGTAGTAGCGACAGTAATCAACCGTCTCACGTATTTCCGCCTGGGCATCGGCGATACATCGGCCACCTTCTCGGACAATCAGCATCAGCAGCGGGATAGGTTCCGCCTCGATGAGGTCTGCGGCACGTTCAAGGATTTCTGCGCGTTGGTCTGCGGATACTACAGACCACTCCGCCGAGGCCTTGTCTGCGTTTTCAATTGCAACCGCTACGTCGCTTGTGTTCGCTTCGAAAACCGAACCAATGATATCGGCGTGGTTCGCTGGACTGACAACTTGTTTCGGCTTGTTGCCGGATTGCGCGAACGTCGGCGTAGCCTGCCAGGATTGTGTAACTGCATCCTCAAGGGCGGTGTCGAGCTCGATGAGCTGTTGCGGATCATTAAGGTTCAACCCGGTTGCGTTTCGGCGTTCATCACCAAAAATCTGCTTGGGTAACGGAATGGCGGGGTGAGATGTCAGCTTCGTTTCGCGGGTGAGGGCCGTCGGATCTGCGACGATTTCGTCGACGGATATTGACAGATCTGTAATGCGATTGACAAAAGAGGTGTTGGCGCCATTTTCCAATAGTCGGCGAACCAGATAGGGTAATAAATCTTCGTGACGCCCGACCGGCGCATAAACTCTGCAGGCTACCTGTGGTTTACTTTTTTCCTGAACATGTTGGTATAGCGCTTCCCCCATACCATGCAGGCGTTGAAATTCAAACCGGGTGTTGTCCCCGGCCAATTCTATGACGGCTGCCACGGTGCGAGCGTTATGCGTTGCGAACTGTGGGTAGAATAGGTCAGGATGCGCAAGCAGCTTTTTTGCACAGGCCAGGTAGCATACATCGGTATGTGACTTACGGGTAAATACCGGGTACTCGCACCATCCTTGTTGTTGTGCAAGTTTGATCTCCGTATCCCAATATGCGCCCTTAACGAGTCGAAGCATGATGCGGCGGCGGTGAGTCTGGGCCAGTGTGGCCAGGTAATCCAATACCGCACGAGCACGCTTCTGATAGGCTTGAACTGCCAGCCCCAGCCCTTGCCAATCTGCGGTGACAGCAGAGGTATAAGTAGCCGTAAACACGTCCAGGGTTAAATCAAGTCGATCAGTTTCCTCGGCGTCGATGGTCAGGCCGATTCGATGATGGCTCGCCAATTCCGTAAGTCGCTGCAGTCGCGGTACAATTTCGTGCATGACACGCTGGTGCTTTGCACTCTCAAGGCGCGGATGCAGTGCAGAAAGTTTTACGGAGATCCCGGCAGCCGACTCTATTTCCGGATTCGAGTTTGAATGTGATCCGAGTACAACAATTGCATCCTCATAGGCTTGCAGGTAGCGTTCTGCGTCCGCCGTCGTAATGGCCGATTCTCCGAGCATGTCATAGGAAAAACGACATGGCATATCACTGTATTCGCTGCTGCGTTTCAGCGCGGCTTCAATGTTCTGGCCCATAACGAACTGTTGTCCCAGAATGCGCATGGCTTCAACCATGGCCAGTCGCATGACCGGCTCACTGGCGCGGTTGAGCAGGCGGTTGAGCACGGCGCTCAGATTCTTTGACTCGGTATCAAATTTAACCAGTCGCCCGGTGAGCATTAGCCCCCAGGTGGACGCGTTGACCAGGATGGAGTCACTGTTGCCGAGATGGGTCTGCCAGTTACCCGCAGCAAGTTTTTCGCGGATCAGACGATCGGCCGTGTCCGGATCCGGAATGCGTAACAGCGCCTCTGCCAGGCACATCAGGGCCACGCCTTCCTCCGACGATAAATCATATTCCTGTAGCAACGCGTCGAGCCCGTCGGGGGTGTATTCACGAACGGCGGTCACTAACCGCGTCGCCCGCAGGGCTATTTTTTTCTGCATTGCCTCCGGGCAGTCGGCTTCGACAATCAGCCGCTGCAGCAATTTTTTCTCGTCTGCGAGATAATCCGCATTGATGTTCGAGCGTTCACGCGAAAGTGCAGGAAAATCGTCGCCAAACAACATGCTTGCCCCCGGTTACCGGCTATTCTTAAACTGAGTTTAGGAAAAATTCTTCAACCTGTAGTACAAGATTTGGAATTTGGTCAGGTATATATGGTTGTCAAGCAGAAAGCGAGTCCCAACTGGTCTGCGCGGGTTACGCGTGAGAGTCATGCTTTGCAGCTGGAAGAGGGCGTGTTCACCTGGAAGGACCCCATACGAATTGCGCGTTCATTGAAGCGTTCTGCCGAAGCGAGCAAGCATAGGAAGACGTCACCGTTTCGTTCGTCAATGTCAATGTTGGTGTTTTACATTAACCGTGCAGGCAAGAATCTCGATGAGGAGCAGCGGCAGGTTCTTGAGCAGGCAAAGGAAGAGTTACGCCGAGCGTTCGGTAAATAATCGAAAGTTTATTGGATTTGGCTTTTAGTCGTGGATGAAGATATAGATGACAGAAAAAGATGAGTTGTGGGTCAAACTGAATGGTCAAACCGCCCGGCTCGATTGGACGGAGTTGCAAACGCATTTTGCGCGTGGCGTCGTTATCAAGGTGACGGCTGAATTGGACCTGGTAGATGTGGCGGTCTGTGTAGCACGAGACGACGTTGCGAAAATAGATCAGTGGCTTGACGACGGAGAAATTAGCAGGGCCACTGACGCAGATGCCCAGCAGTGGCAGGATAACAATACCGAGTTTTGGGCAGTAGTAGCGGCCCCCTGGGTACTGGTGCAGCAAAAATAGTACGCGATTCAATCACCATTAATTCCAGCCAACCCCGACCCAGGTGAATTATGCAACCCGATCAGTATTTACAGCAGGTTAGCATTGATTTCGATCTGCTCAATTCCTGTGAAGGAATTGACGCAGTGCTTGGCGGGTTTGAGTTTGTCTTTAATACGCTCGTTCTGGAACTCCAGAATCTGGCTGCCGACTTGTTCTCACGGCTCAAACAAAAGCTTGCCGTAGTGAAGTAATCGTTGGCCACACCTACCGAATTTAGTTGTTTTTGTGTTCGCCAACTATCACCGTTTTTGGGCACCTTGCATGTGATCGAGACTGCCAATGCCCAGGCAGTAACCGATGATGGTGAAAACTGGCGGATCCAGGTCAGGACAACTGTTGCCAACCCCATGGGTTCAATGGGCACGTCACGCAAGCGGTCTCGGCGAACGGTAATGGTGGGGTTCTGGTCGCACACAAGCGGATTGCACCGCCTCCCCGGGAACCCGCTTATTGATGTCGGTGAAGTGGAGCGGGAAACACAGCAGATCATTACCGGTCTTGAGCAGCACCGAGACGCGTTGCCGTTTCCTCCCGATGATAACTACGAGCTCTGGTTGCTCGATAAACAAACGCAAATGCCCCTGGTATTGGCTGGCAGCTCACGAAGCAAAGATGCCTTACCGCTTTCAGCGTCTGTCACGTGGCGCGCCTCTGCTATAAGTGACTTAGGGTTTGTATCACCGAGTATGATCAAGTCGCGGGAGGGTAACGCACCCTTGCAGGGACATCAGTATCGTGATCGCCTGCAGGAAATCGTGCGTAAACGATCGGCGGGTGCGCAATGGTTTAAACGTGAGCCCGACGGTGGTGGATCTGGTCTTGAAGAGAATCGTCATATTGAAGAATTACAGCACCGTCAACTTCCCGCGGCTGCATTTCCTCCTTTGTTACTGGAGGAATCCTGGACGGATTCTGAGTCACAGGATTTGGTTGCTGACTATATTGCCTGGCAGGCACCGGTGTTGCTGACTCTAGCCGGGCTTTCTGATGTGACTCACCGGCGCCTACAGGAGTTGGCA
Source organism: uncultured Ectothiorhodospiraceae bacterium (assembly GCA_947259765.1). Lineage (GTDB taxonomy): Bacteria > Pseudomonadota > Gammaproteobacteria > CAMYNG01 > CAMYNG01 > CAMYNG01. The sequence continues at coordinate 47,151 of CAMYNG010000002.1, read as the reverse complement.
AGAAAATCCGCATCGGGTATTTACAAGCATTACCGCCTTTATCCACACCAGCTTGAGCCAGCAGTACTCAAAGCCGCGCTGGTGGAAGTTCGTTTGCGTCAGGCTGACCAATAATTCATTCAAATCCCTCTTGGTTTGAATACAGGGGGAACCAGGTACTCTTGTCGACTGAGGGCAGGTTTGGCGTACATCCCTGTACGCCCGCTCGTTTCGAGAGCGCCGAAACTCACCCCTGTAGGCTCGGGGGCCGCGGTCGTTACGGGTTTCCTACTCTCTCGCGACGCTTGCACGTCCATGTGCCGCTTCCATGCGGCCCACGGTCTTGCGAGCTGCCGGCCGCAAACCTGCCTAATGAATTAGTTTAGCCCTGTAAACTGGAAGCATTGTATTGTTCCGCTCAGTATTATGTCGCTCGTTTAATTTCGGCGTGCCGAAAACAATCCGTGGTGTGATCGTTAACCATGCCAACCGCCTGCATAAACGCATAGCAGATTGTCGAGCCGACAAACTTGAAACCACGTTGCTTGAGAGCCTTGCTCATAGCATCGGACTCTGGGGTCTTTGCAGGAATATCGCTCAGCTTTCGCCAGTGATTGTGGACTGGCTCACCGTCGACAAATTGCCAGAGGAACGTACTGAAGCGTCCAGTTTCTTCACGGAGGTCAAGATAGGCGCGTGCATTCTGGATTGTGGACTCAATTTTCAGGCGATTACGTACGATACTGGAGTCCTTGAGTAAACTGTTTACTTTGCGCTTGTTGTAGGCCGCAATTTTTTTTGGGTCAAAGCGCTCAAAGGCGCGACGATAACCGGGGCGCTTTTTCAAAATTGTTATCCAGCTCAGTCCTGCTTGCGCACCTTCCAGGATCAACATCTCAAAAAGCTTGCGATCGGTGTGCACCGGAACGCCCCATTCCTTATCATGGTAACGAATGTATACGGCATCACTCCCGGCCCATTCGCAGCGCTTGATTGTCATCTGGCCGACTCCTGTTGGTTTTTGTTAGGCTTGTTGGGATAGTGTAATTAAAGTGAACTCAAAATGCGTGGAATAGTACCGCCGGATCCGGAAACCCGGGTTTCAGAAGAGCAATACGCCGTTGTGTTTGTGCCGCGACGTAGCCGCAAACGTTTCCCGGTCAGTTGTGTGGAAGTTGTAGGCTCACGTGATGCCGCGCTGTCCGGTGCCGATGCCGCCAGCAAACGTTTTGCGGCGCGTGTTGTCGGGCCCTCCAAGTCCTCCGAAGGTCAGTTTATTTACTATCTTTTAGAGTGGTTATAAAAACATCAGGTGTCGTGTTTGCAGAACCGATGGGCTAACATATACACGGTTTCGGTACAAAAACAAAATAACCGATTACTCAGGAAGAGGCTTCCGCCATGGATATGGAAACCGTTATTACCGGTCCTTTACCACTTCGTGATTCGAACTACGTTATTCTCGATGCTGCGCAGTGTGCGGCGATCTATCAGCGGGTTGTCGAGATCGGATTTGAAGTTGGTGAGACACCGCGTGACCTGTTGAACTTGCGCGGTACCCAACCCTGCGCTCGGACCCGACAGCTATACTATTTTGATCCCAGTCGGTTGTTTGACCTTTTTGACGAAGTCGTCATCGATCCGCATTTTATGTTGGAGTATCTCTACCTTCGCGACAAACAAGGAGGACGAACACTTTTTTACACACGCAAGCGTTTTGTTGCCCCGTTTATAAGGTCTGCACAGATTTATCATCAGCTATTTTGCGGTATTTCACGACCCTACCTGCATCACATCAAATTCAGTTTTAGTCCGCGTGGTGTTTTTCAGTTTCTGCTCTTTGTTGACACGATCGAACGACTTTATATCGACACCGGATCGGCTGAATGGAATACTCAGCTGGTGTTTTTTAACCCACAACGCGACCAACTGTTACAGCAGTGCGAAATAGAATGGCCGGACGAGTTTAAGTCGGCGTTTATGAGTCTGGATCTGCGCCCAAGAATTCAAATGACCGCCGAGTATGCGGTGGTTCAGGTGTACGCCTTCAGTGTTGAAAAGGGTGTCGCGGAAATTGAATATCGTGTGGACACTTCTGGCCGGCGAGTGGAGCAGTTGTCCTGTGAGCAAGTGATCGATCTGCAAACTGTCGGTCTTGCTGCCGGTAGTGGTCTCGGTCAAGCCGGGCGCTCGCCGGGTTCAACTTCGGATTCTAACGAAGCTAGCGACCCGTCGTATCCGACTTCGGCCGCGGTGTTGCAGTAGGTAACTGCTGCAGGAACTGCAGGTACGCCTCGCTATCCCAAGGTCTGCCACCCAAGGCTTGATATCGAATACGACCCTGCGGATCGACCAGGTAGGTGGCGGGTAGCCCGCGTGGCTGCCATTTCTCCGTAGCAAGCCCATCTATGTCCATGAGCGTGGGCAGATCCGGTGCGACGGCGGAAAGAAAACTGAAAATAGTATCTTCGTCCTCAGCGGTATTAATCAGTACCAGTTCGATCCCGGAAGTTCCCAATTGTTTATCAAGCCGCTGGATCGCCGGCATCTCACGCCGACATGGCCCACACCAACTGGCCCAAAAGTGAACAAACACCCATCGCCCGCGGGTTGAGATTAAATCGAAAGCATTTCCATCAATGTCGTTTAAGGCCAGAGCCGGTGCCGAACGACCGTCCACTTCGATAATACCCTTGGGTAGATTTCCGGCGATCGACAGGCTCGGAATGACCAGAATTAATCCGAGCAGTAAAGCTGACGTTCTTTTGAGCAGCGTTTTCCATTTTTTCTGAATACACATTATGGAATCGCGTCCTCGGCACAACGAATTTTTTCGATTTTAATTGGCACACGTTGAGCATCGCTGCCATCACCGACCGTAAAGTGGGCTGTCATAGTGATCGGTTCAGGCACGCGCGGCAGGGTGATGTTTCCGCCTTCGGCCTCTTCCGGTCGAAAATCGAGCGACTCCGGAAGCAGGGTCCAACGAAATGTTGACTGAAATCGCTGCTCCAGGGGTAGGGTTGGCCAGAAGGACTGCCAGTGCTTACGATCGCGGCGCTTAAGTGACCCGGAGGGAGTCGCAAATTTCCAGTTGGAAACATCCATCCAGACAACCTTACGGCTTTTGTTGCGTATCGAAACAGTGATAAAGCATTGCTTGCGGAGAATTTCTATCGCTTGTTTTGGAAAGCCCCGGGCTTCATAAAATGCGGCAATTTGATCAGGCGTACGCGGTAACAGGCGGACCTGAAACTCGGGATGATCAAACTGCAGTTGCGGCTTTTTCCCGGCAGCAGTGACCAGAGTCGGTAAAAGCGACAAAGTCACAATCAGAATTGTGAATGAAATGTAGGGTAGCGTTTTATGTCTGGCCGCGATCATTGGAAACGAGTATAACATTAGCTGACGGAACGAGAATAAGTGTGATCGAAAGTTGATAAAATGAGAGCGCACAAACCGACAACAGAGAGTCTGATGCAGACGGCTTCACCCATAACCCTTTATACCATAGGTCATAGCGACCGAAGTGAATCTGAATTTTGCGATTTGCTACTGGAAAACGATGTTCAGACCCTGGTTGATATTCGCGCAATGCCGAGTTCCGCGCGCTTTCCACAATTTAACGCGGCGGAGTTACGCGAAACGCTCGAAGGCCACGGATTAGTCTATCACTGGGCGGGCAGGCAACTTGGTGGAAAACGAACCACGCGCCCCGGGTCTCCACACCTGGCTTTGGAACAGAGCGGTTTGCAGGGTTTTGCCGACTATATGGAAAGTGATGCCTTTGGCCGAGCGATAGCACAATTGCAGAACCTGGCAGGCCAGTCAACCGCTGCAATTATGTGTGCCGAGGGCAGGCCGGAGAATTGCCACCGATCACTTATTGCCGACTTTCTGATCTTGCAGGGATGGAACGTGGTGCATATTTTGGGCGAGGCTAACTGTTCGGAGCATCTATTACGCCCGGAAGCACGGCGGGAGTCGGCCGAATTAATTTACGATCGTAAAACAACGGCTAAGCTTGATCTGGAGGAAATTGAGTGAATCCCTGGTATGTGTATATCGTGGAATGTAATGACGCTACCTTGTATACCGGTATTACAACTAACCTGGCTCGGCGTGTTGGTGACCATAATAACGGCACCGGTAGTGCGCGTTATACTCGAGCACGGCGGCCGGTTAAACTGGTTTATCACGAAACAGCCGCTTGTCGCTCATCGGCAACCCGACGAGAGTTGGAAATCAAGCGTCTTAGTCGGAACGAGAAAATCTGCATGATCAGATCCGCGGCTGAGCAACCGAATTGAAGGTAGAAACTCGTGGCCGATGACATTAATACCCGTTACTTCCGTCAACAGCTTGATAATTTAAAACGTGAACTGCTGGAAACTTCGGCCAGTGGCGCAGATGCGGACAGAACGGTCGAACTGGATCAGAGCCGTGTCGGACGTCTGTCACGTATGGATGCACTGCAGGCGCAGGCTATGTCCGTGGAAACACATCAACGCCGAGACATACAGATTCAACGCATTGCGAAGGCGTTGCAACGGCTTGACGAGGGTACCTATGGTGAATGTTCGGAATGTGGTGAGCTAATTGCGGTTAAACGTCTTGAAGCCGACCCGGCTGCCCCTCTGTGCATTGCCTGCGCAAACCGGGCCGAGACAGACACTGCCGGTGCTTTGTGACTATCACTGCGAAGAATGCCATGCCCCTTCGAATAGCCGTGAGTCATTGTGACCTTGATCCAGCTCAGTATCGGTGGCTGGGTTCCCGCTAAGCTAGTTTCGCCCTCAGGATCGTCGAATATATCTATTAAGGTGTAATTGGAGCCCCGACACATGCAAACCACAGCGACACCAGTACGTTCTGATAAAACAGTGGTTTTATTCACCTTACTGTGTGTGTTGGCGCTGTCCCTGTTTTTACAGGCGGAGTTTTCAACGCGTCAGTCATTGCTCTTTTTGATCGGCCTTGGCCTGGGTATAACTCTTTTGCATGCTGCGTTCGGGTTCTCCGGTAGTTGGCGTGCATTTATCAGAAGTCGTCGCGGTGCAGGTACTCGGTCACATATCCTTTTGTTGGCGCTCACCTCGCTGTTGTTTTTTCCTGTGCTCGGTAAGGCGTTTCCCGAATTTGCTGCGGTCGCCGCGCTGGGACCGGTCAGCGTGTCGGTGCTGGTTGGCGCATTTTTATTTGGTACCGGCATGCAATTGGGAGGTGGCTGTGGTTCCGGCACGCTGTATACCGTTGGCGGTGGACATGTGCGCATGCTCATCACGTTGGGATTTTTCGTAGTCGGTGCCCTGATAGGAACCGCGCACCTGAATTGGTGGCTGACCTTACCAAACCTGGGTCGTATCTCGCTGATTGATTCCATGGGCTGGGTTCCGGCACTTGTGTTTCAATTGACGGTATTGGCGGTATTTTACGCTGTTGTTGTTTGGCTGGAACGACGTCGCCATGGGGATTTGAAAGACTTGGATTCACATGTGCCGCGCAGTGGATTTTCCGAGCGCCTCATCATTGGGCCATGGCCGCTGTGGTGGGGGGTCGTTGGTCTGGCGCTTCTAAATCTGTTAACTCTGTTGGTTGCAGGCCATCCGTGGACTATCACCTTTGCGTTCGGCCTGTGGGGCGCCAAGATCTGGACAGCCCTGGGTGGCGACGTAAGTTCATGGGCCTTTTGGAGTTCAGGGTATCAGTCGCGAGCACTTGGCCAGAGTGTCTTGGCAGACACCACCAGCGTGATGGATTTCGGCATCATACTCGGTGCAGTGCTGGCCGCGGCATTGGCGGGGAGTTTTGCGCCTGAGCATAAGTGGAGACGCTTTGATGTAACAACCGCAATTATCGGCGGCTTGCTTATGGGATACGGAGCACGACTTGCGTTTGGTTGTAATATCGGTGGCATGGTCGCCGGCATAGTCTCCGGAAGTTTACATGGCTGGTTATGGTTGTTGGCAGGATTCATAGGCGCGGCGGTCGGCGTGCGTCTGCGTATTGTTTTCAAGCAGGATCCACCTATGGGGAGCAAAACATGAGTCGACGCAATCGTCTAATTATGGGCTCGGCAATCGGCCTTGCAGCCATTGCGGTTGCTGTAGACCACACAAGCCACCGCTTGCCGGAACCCGTCACGGCCACTTCGGAGCAAGATGGTGATGAACTTGCCGGCAGTAGTGAGGCTCCCTGTGGACTGACTGTTTCCCCCTGCTCGCTTGATGAAAGCCCTTGTTCGCTGGAGATGGAATCGCCATGCAGCTTGTAGAGGCAAACAGTTCCATCGAGGCAACCGATTCGGCGCAGCATGCAGCAAAGGATTTGCTGCGAGTCATACAGGATCTTGGGGACAAACACAGTAATCCGGTGCTCGAAGTGTTGGAATCACGCAGCACATTAATGCAGCAACATAAATATTTTGCTCATGAGACAGAGTTCACCGGCAGGGTCTTGCGTGCATTTTACCATTGTCACCCGAGTCCGGATCACAATGCCGATGAACACGGCCATTTCCATATCTTTATTCGTGCACCGTCTGCAGACGCGCTTGAATGGACGCATCTCGCCGGCGTCTCGATGAACAATTTCGGCCAACCCCTGCGATGGTTTGCAGTTAACCGTTGGGTGACCGCCGGTCCCTGGTTGGCCGCCAATGTGCTGCAAACGCAACTCAACAGGCTACCAAAAGCGACTCTGTCAATGGATCTTACAGAGCGCTGGCTGATCGCCATGATTCGGTTTTACCAAGCGGCGTTGCATGAACTGCTGCAAGAAAGAGATCGCGTCCTGATGGATTATCAGGCTCGAGCCCCAAGTAGTCATACGCTGGAAGATCGAGACATCTACTTGCTTGCCGAAAACCGCATCGATCTGGTTTTAGATTTGCAACAAGCGGCGGTAATGTATGCAACGTGAATTATTAATTGTGGATAAATATGGAGTTAAGCAAACATAGCGGCTCCGTGGAGTTTAAGGAGAAATGGTATGAAAATATTGGTGCGTTTTTCTGGAGTTGTATTGCTGTGGGCGCACGTAGTTATCGTACAGGCGGCGACGCTACCGGGAGTCCTGGTTGATGCCACCTGGTTGCAGAAAAACTTCTCAGCAGTGACAGTACTTGATGTTCGTGCGGACGTGAAAAGTTTTACCGCTAGTCCGGTGTATGTAAAGGACAAGAAAACCGGTAAAAAAAGGTTGGTGCGCGTCGGTGGTCATATTCCGCGTGCATTGTTGGTCAACTACAAAAATGTTCGCGCGGAAAGAGTGGTAAACGGTAAGAAGGTTACACGTCTGGCGCCCACACGAGCGAGCTTTGAAAAACTAATGCAGACTGTTGGTCTGAACAAGGGCAGCAGTGTGGTAATCGTAAGCAAGGGTTTGGGAAACGGCGATTTGACGATGGCGACACGCCTGTATTGGCAGTTAAAGTATTTTGGCCAGAGCGATCTGGCGATCCTTGATGGTGGTATGGTCGGCTGGTTGAAAAGCGGCGGCAAAGTCAGCACCACCACACCCCCTACCGGTAAAGGCACCTGGCTGGCAACCGCAGAGCGCAAGGAACTTTTGGCGACCAGTGACGAAGTTGCGGCAGCAGTAAAAACAGGTTCAACACAACTAGTGGACACTCGGCCACTGCACCAATATTTCGGTACCGCCAAAAAATCTTACGTTTTTGCCAAGGGACACATTCCGGGAGCGAAACCGTTTCCCAATGAACTGTTAACACGGCCCAGTGCACCGGCAACGTTTACCTCCGTCAAGGAGTTACGGGCGATGGCCTCGGAATTAGGGATCGATAGCGACAAAAGCGCCATTACCTACTGCAATAGCGGCCATTTGGCATCGGGCAGCTGGTTTGTACTCCATGAGCTAATGGGTAACAAAAACGTCAAACTTTACGACGGTTCCATGCATCAGTGGACGCTGGAAAATCGTCCGGTTACCTCGTTAAAACTGGAGTAGGGTGCCGTAATTAGTCGTGGTGATGATCGTCGGGGCCGTGAACGTGTCCGTGGGAAATTTCTTCCTCTGTGGCTTCGCGGACATCGACAATAGTGACATCGAAGTTCAGTGTGACACCGGCAAGGGGATGGTTGCCATCGATGGTGATCTTGTCGCCCTCGACCGCAGTGACGGTAATGACGAGCGTTTCTCCGTCGGGCGATTGCGCATGAAACTGTCGGCCGACCTCGATTTCATCCGGGGTATCAAACATTTCGCGTTCAACCACCTGGGACCGTGCGTCATCACGTTCGCCGTATCCATCCTCGGGAGAAACTGACACGGAAACCTGATCGCCTGATGTTTTACCGTCAAGTGCCTTCTCAAGCCCCGGGACGATATTAAATGCCCCATGCAGATAAACGAATTGGCCGTTTTGGGATTGGTCAATGACCGTTCCGGCGTCATCTTTCAGGATGTAGTCAAGGGTGACGACTTTTTGTTCGGCGATCTGCATAACTGGGGCCTCATTAACGAAACAGGGTTAGAAACGGATATTTATGTTTGGCCCGCAGTTCAAAGTCGAGACTGACTCCGAAGCGGGACGAGGCGGACTATAACATATATTCACAGGAGGCCCAGATTCCGACTGAGAAAATCTTCTATAAAATGCAGGGGTTGGGCGCCACTGAAGCGGTCAATTTCTGTCCCCTCGTGGAAGAGGATGACTGTAGGGAACCCTCGCGTCTGGTACTTTCCGGCCAGCTTCATGTTCTCTCCTGCGTCCACTTCCACGCGGGCAAGTCCGATCGCACCGTCGCTTTCACGCACGACACGTTCCAGAACCGGCGCGATGGCATGACAAGGGGCGCACCAATCGGCCCAGAAATCCACCATAATCGGGGTTGCCGAGGAAGCGGCGATGACTCGCTCCTCGAAGTCCTCAAGATTGACGTCATAAATAGTGAAAGTTGTTGCGGATGACTTCGACATGTTTATATGACTCTGCCTCCCAAGCTTGGCTGCGCCGGATAAATAGTATGCAATGCTGGATCTGATTCGGCAGGGTTTTGGGGATTGTGATCCACTGAATTTAGCCTAACAATAACGTCCAGGCCGCTGTTTCGCCGACTGGACAAAAATGCAGACAGCCTAATAAATTCAAAAAGCAACCGAGTCAAGAACCATGGCCGCCTCATCAAAAAAAGTAATTATTGCCGCACTGTTGGGCAACTCGGCGATATCCATCACGAAGTTTGCCGCTGCTGCGGTGACGGGTAGTTCCGCAATGATATCTGAAGGAATTCATTCATTGGTTGATACCGGCAATCAGATCCTTTTGTTGCATGGACTTCGGCGAGCCAAGCGACCTGCCAGTTCTGCGTTTCCCCAGATCAAACGTGTTTTTGTCGAGGCTGAGTCGCGCCGTACGCACGACGTGAAGGAATAGCAGGCTTATTCGTTTTCTATATTCAGGTGGGCTTGTGCCCAGCCAGGATTGGTCGAGCAACCATCGATAACGAAGTCGGGATCGCTGTGTGCGACGCTGAAAAATCGATGAATAAGCTCTGCATCAACTGTGAATGCCGTTCGTCCATTTTCGAAAAGCAGATCATAGTGTTGTGTCTTCTCGGTTGGTGGCGTTGCGCGCTTTCGGCGGGAGAATACCAGCGCGATTTCGCCCTTATCCCAGCGCACGGCCGTCTCCCTGTCAACATAATTTGCCGAAGCGACGATATAGTCTCCGAAATCCAACTCTGATGTCATTGGGTACTCCAGGTTGCAGAAAACGCGAACGAAGTTTTAAGCTATTGTGATTCTACCATTGGGCCATGAAAAAAAATGCACTAGAATCAATAGTACATACTAGCGGGAACAAAATATGAATCCACAATTAATGATACTGCCTGCGCGTGAGTCAGAAAACATTCGTCTGCTTCGGATTCCAGATGATATGGAAGAGCACGAAGCATTCCGATACGCAACCGGCGTAATCGCCGCAGCTCAGGAAGCGGGTCCGAACTCCAGTTGGGAAGATCTTGCCGATGCGCTTGAAGAGCATGGATTTGAGATCATTGAATTTGTCATGGGGCCGGAACTGGATTGAGACCTTTCTAAAGGTGTTTTATGGCGAGCCTGAATGAAGTTACTGCGCCGCTCACCGTTCGGTTTCCGGACGGCGAGGTACGGGTCATTGCCCATCACTTTCCCCATCCGGAGGGTCGTGTTGTTTTTGAATTGTACTGGCATCTCGCCGATCCCGATGAATCAATTTACGTCATAACTGGCGAGCAAAAAGGCGACGGACCGTGGAAAATTGGTGAGTGCGTTTTTAACGTTCTTGGTTGCCACGGGACAAATCATGAACTGGCAACGGCCTACGAGAAATGGTTGGAGTTTCTACAGCACGCGGGCACGGACTATCCTCCGCAACCTCTGATTGAAGCAATTGCGCGGCGTTACGGCGCCGTTACCGAGTCGGTAGTTCAACAAAATCATTCTCTATCTGGGGAGTCATGAGCCAGGAAAGTGCCGATCATCTACTGCAGTTATTGCGCAGCCTCACACCGTTCTCGACACTCGACGATGCGGCGTTATATGAGGCTGTAGAGAGTTCCCATCTGATTAAGCTCGATCGAAACTCCGAATTTCATGCCAGTGAAGTGCATGATGCACACTGTTTTTTAGTATCGGGTGAGCTTGACTTGTATGAACATGAACGATTTTTGCAAAAAATTGTTGCAAATACTCCTCGCGCGTCGGAACCGCTATTTCGACTAAGCACCGAGGCGCTGCGCGCGGTTTGCAGGGGAAGGTGCCAGATTGTCTGCATCCAACGAACCCTGGTTGACAGAGTTGTAGGTGGATTGGGACATGCCGAGTCTTCCGTACCACCGTCTGCGCTGACCCAAATTGAACTGACGGAACACGAAAATCTACTGCTGTCGCAGATCCACCAACGTTTTGATTCCGACAAAGTTAAATTGCCCAGTCTTCCCGATGTCGCCGTTCAGATTAACAAGGTAATCAATGACCCGGATATTAACTTACGCCGGATCGCAGGGGTTCTGCAGACCGATCCGGTAATTGCTGTTCGTTTAATGCAAATGGCAAACAGTGCGTTTTACGGTGGTTTGCAACCGGTTGGTACCTTGCCTGAAGCCGTGTCACGTGTTGGCTTACAACGGACTCAGGCAGTCGTTATGAGCGTAGTGCTTAATAATTTGTATTCACCCCGTTCCCCGCTTTGCAAGCAATATATGCATGCCTTGTATGAGCATAGTATTTTTATCGGCGCCTTGAGTCAGGCTATCTGTCGGCGACTCAAACGGTTCAACGCGGACCGCGCCCTGCTCGCCGGGTTGCTACATGACATCGGTATTGTTCCGATTCTCATTCTGGTCGACAACGACGATGCCATGAGAAGTAACCCGGTTTTATTGAATGAGGCCATCTCAAAGCTGCATGGTTTCGTCGGTGGTTTGCTTTTGCAACACTGGGGGTTTGATCAGGACTTGATTGTCGTCGCAGAGGAGGCCGATGATTGGATGCGTGACAATAAAGAAGAACCGGATTATTGCGATGTGGTGCTGGTGGCGCAACTGCATACCGGTTTGCTGCGCGGAGCCCATAGCGGCCACCCACAGATACATAGCGTGCCGGCATATACACGCTTGGGATTAGATCGATTTAAGCCAGAGACCGGCGTGCATATTCTTAACGAAGCCCGACAGTCTGTTAATAGCACGGTTCAGTTGTTGCGAGCCTAATGTAAGCGTCTTGTGTGGAATGTCCGTAGATGGATAAACGCGTGTCGTTGGGGGAACAGTGGATACGCCGCATAGCTGACAGAATTACTGTTTTTGCTCACTCTCCAAGTCCGTGGACTCCCGCGGCGCGCCAAACTCGGGTTGTTGGGCGTCCTGGTATGGTACAATGCCGCCCTATTTCCAGGACAGGCGTCAGGGAATTCGCTTTATTTAGGCCTCGTGGAGGCAAACGATGCAAAACCTGAGTCAAGACGAGCGGATAAAACTTGCTCGAGTCGTAATGAATATTCTCGACAGTTGGGGTGTTTCCAGCGAGGGCAAGGTATATTTACTTGCGCTTCCCGAGGGCACACGAACACGAAATGTGCAGCGTTTCTATAACGGAACAGCACTGCCCGATGAACCCCTGGTGGAAGAGCGTGTTGACCACGTTCTCGGTATCGCCAAGGCGCTGCGCACCAGTTACCCCGCTAATCCGCAGATGGGACGATTCTGGTTAAACACCGCCAATCGTCGCTTCAGCGACCAGACTCCTTTGGGACACATGCTCGATGAGGGGTTAACAGCCATGAGGTCAGTACGCGTTCATCTTGACTGTGCCTATGACTGGGATACGGAACAGGAAGATTTTTCTGAGTTTCTGAAGTAGGTTTTTTGAGGACGGCAAAACAATGGCGGATAACGGTGTAGGTAAAGAAGAGCAGGTTCTGCAAATGATGAAGCGGATTCTGACAGACGTAGCGCGAGAAACTCACGTACAGCCCGGTGTTAAGCCGCCATTGTCGGATGCGACCATTTTAAATATTCGTGACTGCCTCACTTTGATAGTTGCGCGTGAACGTGAATTAGCCGACGCTGCAGGTCGGCCAATGAATATGCGACCACATTATATTGATGAGCCGAAAAAAACGGTTGTTGTTTCTCTCGAAGACACACTGCTTAAGAAAAAAAGAGATAAAAAACAGGAAGACTGAGAGTATTCCTGGTATCTGAGTAAGGATTGCGTTTCTTCCCGTGTTCTCCCGTCATGGAATTAACTGAAGCTCTTGTTCAGGACGCGTTTGTACGGCGGTTCTGTTCCGAATGCGCGGCAATTAACGACAAGCTTTACGACCAATTTTCAAACCTAAAACCGGAATCCATACTCCGTAGCAGTCATCTCTTTGAGGGCAGATACGAAAATATCTATGTCCGGGAAGGAGAGTTGGAAAACATGGAGTTAATCTCCAACGTTGCAACACGTCTTGCTGCCGATGCACTGGGTATGGAGCCCTCCGACTTAAAGCTTGGTTGGTGGTTTAATCTTATGCAATCTAACCAACGTACACTCCCTCACCGGCATGATGACGACGATGAGCTCTTATCCGCTGTGTATTATGTCCGCGTGCCTCCACGATCCGGTAACTTGGTTTTACACCAAGCCGGTACAACGACTGAAGTGATGCCGGTCGAAGGAAATTTTATCTTTTTTCGTCCTCAGGCGTTACATGAAGTGACACGTAATTTAAGTAAACACTCGCGTTTGTCCATTGGTATGAATTTCGGGCCGCGTGTTTCGGTCTTTTAAATTTCACGACTTTGTCCTTTGAAATACGACTCCCTGGTTATCGGTGCGACTTTTTTTCTCTATTTGCTGGCGATCCTGCTGATCGGGGTTTTCGCTTACCGGCGAACTCACGATCTCGCCGACTACCTACTTGGTGGGCGCAAGCTCGGAAAGTGGGTGACGGCGTTGAGTGCCGGAGCATCGGATATGAGTGGATGGCTTTTAATGGGGCTACCGGGCTACGCATATCTTGCCGGACTTGAGGCGGCATGGATCGCGTTGGGTCTTTTTCTGGGCACTTACCTGAATTGGCGTTTGGTTGCACGGAGGCTGCGTTGCTATACGGAACTGGCCGAAAACAGTCTTACGTTACCGGACTATCTTGAAAACAGGTTCGCTGACAAAACTCATCTACTGCGCATATTATCCGCCGTATTTATTCTGTTGTTTTTTCTCTTTTATACGAGTTCCGGACTGGTTGCCGGAGGAAAACTGTTCAATACGGTATTCGGTATTCCATATCATCAGGCAGTCATCGCTGGCGCGGCGGCGATATTATTCTATACCTTAATAGGCGGATTTTTCGCCGTCTCCTGGACAGATTTGTTTCAGGGTTTGCTAATGGCGCTGGTTCTGGTGCTTGTTCCGGTTGCGGCGGTAATCAAATTAGGTGGCTGGCAACCGGCCCGCGACGCCGTGATGCGATCCGATCCCGCGTTGCTGGATTTTTTCCAGCAGACCGATGGTAATACTTTGACGGCAGTTGGGATCGTTTCATTGTTAGGCTGGGGACTCGGATACTTTGGTCAGCCGCATATCCTTGCTCGCTTCACTGCGGCCGCCTCGCTCGAAAAGCTGACTTCGGCACGCCGTATTGCAACAAGCTGGGTATTTGTTTCACTGTTCGGAGCGCTGCTTGTCGGCCTGACGGGAAACGGGCTTTTGTCCCAGACATTGCCAGAAGCGGATGCAGAGAGAATATTTATCGTCTTGGTGGAGCTGCTTTTTCATCCAGTGATTGCGGGTATTTGTCTTGCGGCAATTTTGGCTGCCATCATGAGTACAGCGGATTCCCAGCTGCTGGTGTCAGCGTCCGTGGTGACACAGGACTTTTACCGTATTCTTGGCAAGCGTCGGGCGAACCAGATTGAGCTGGTTTGGGTGGGTCGCATCGCCGTGGTTGGGGTGACATTGATTGCGTTGTTGCTGGCGTGGAACCCGCAGAGCCGCGTATTGGAACTGGTGGCCTATGCTTGGGCGGGGCTTGGTGCGGCGTTTGGGCCGACCGTCTTGCTGTCACTCTATTGGCGAAATATGACAGGGAAGGGTGCTTTGGCCGGTGTGTTTGTCGGTGGAGTGACTGTGGTAGTTTGGAAACAGTTGACCGGTGGGTTGTTTGATTTATATGAACTGGTTCCGGGATTTATTCTCTCTATCGTTGCGATTGTGCTGGCGAGCTGGCTCGACCGTTCCAAAAAGTCCGAAGTTGTGAACGGATTTGATCGTTACCTAAGTTCATTAAATTCACTAAAGGGTTAGTCGATTGTTTATTCATCTGACCTTGCTTCTCCAAACAGCCCGCCGTGTGAGTTAAATACAAGCGGCTTGAACAAACAAATGAAATATCGCGGTGTACAAAAAATTTGACCTTGATCTAGCTGAATACAACGGACCGGATAGAAATGTGCTGCCCGTACCGGGAACTTTCGTGATCGACACACAGGGTATTATTCGCGCCGCGTTTGCAGAAACGGATTAAAAAACGCGAATGCCGCCGGCAGACATTCTTGCTGAAGTTCAGGCATTGTCCCGTTCGGCGGGTGAACCAGGAGTACTATCTGAAGCCAGGTAACCTGTCAGTGCTGCGCCTGGCTCCGGAGTCGGTCTTGCAATTCGGCAAGGCTGTCTTCGGCAACTTCCCTGACTCCAGCATCCGGATCGTTTAGCCCCGCCTTAAGTGTGGCGATGGCGGCAGGATCACCGGTGAGACCGAGGAAATGGTAAGCGTCGTTGCGAATCCTGATGTTTTCGTGTTCACTCAGCGCCTTAAGGGGAGTTATCAGCGTCGCTAGTAGAGGTTGGTCCTGGAGATGTTCAAACAATGCACCAATGCCGACCCGTACGCTTAGCTCTGTATCTTTGTTGGCAAGCAATTCAGTAATGCTTTCAAGTGCCTGTGGAGACTCTTGAACATATCTTAATGCCTGGTCAAGCAGGCCGGTTTCCAGCAGCGTAGCCAGATAGTTGCTACGTCCCGCCACCGAATTGTGCTGCGAAATCCAGTGACGAAGTTCACCCATAGACTGCTGACCTTGCAATTCAAATTCACCCAGACGGAGCCAGGGAACGCCGCGCACCCCCAGCTTTTGCGCAATCTCCGGGTGCGCCCCAACATTGACGACTTCCAGGCGCCCTATGTCACCGGATTTGACCAGCTCTGACAGATTTTTTAACACTGCCGGGCAATATGGACAGGAGCGGCTGAGCAGCAAGAGCGCGTCGGGCGGAGAGATTTCGTCACTGAGCATAGGAAAAAATGTGTGAAATATGGGGCTCACCCAAGTCTACTTGATTTGAATTTCCGGCTCTACAACAATGGCGGTCAAGTGCGAACACGAAACAAGTGCAATTAATAGATGATTGATCGCCTGTGGGATTTTGATCTTTTAACCACACTACCGAGTGACGTGGCCCGTATACGATTTTCCGGGCAGTTTATGGACAGGGAAGTGGTGTGGGCGGCTGAGGTCATAACGCTAAATGCGTATGCCGGAAGGCGGTGTGCTCAATCTGGCGAGATCCCGAATAAAGGGTTACGTGCATTCATTGACGTGGGTCCGGAAATTGAAGGACTACAAACCGTGCTCATCGGCTTGCCCGTCGACTTAATTGACGAGCCAACATTGAGAAAAAGTGTAGTGATGCTACGCAACTACAAACGCCTGCAGAGTGGTCGGCATGAATTTGGTGACGTATATAGGTTTCACGTGAAATGACAAGAATCAGGCGTTTTAAATTTGGTATTCGCCGCGTTTTTGCGGTCCTGGCGTGTGTGACAACGATTCTCGGTCCGGCTGCGCTGTCCGCAGAGGAGCAAAGTGTTAGTCCTGGCGTTAATAACCAGTACCGGAACCCGGAGTTCTCGGTTTGGTTGGCGAGATTTGAAAGCCCAGGCAGGGAAGTCTATGACTTTCGCAACGAGATCGTTGACATTCTTGACCTGCAACCCGATATGATCGTTGCGGACGTGGGGGCGGGAACCGGATTGTTTAGTCTTTTGTTTGCCAAGCGCGTAGGCCCAGGCGGTCGAGTTTATGCAGTGGACATATCGCCTGTGTTTGTTAAGAATATTCAGCGCCGTGCGGATAGTCTAAGCTTGAAAAACATTACCGGTGTTGTTGGTTCCGACAAGAGTGCACAATTACCGGCTAATCAGGCCGATCTAATATTTATGTGTGACACCTATCATCATTTTGAGTACCCACAGAGCATGCTGGCCTCGCTTTACTCCAGTCTCAAACCGGGCGGCCGGTTGGTTATAGTTGATTTTAGAAAAATCCCACAAGAGAGCCGGCAATGGATACTTGGCCACGTTCGCGCAGATGAACAAACCGTCACGCGCGAGGTGCTGCAAGCCGGGTTCAGGCAGCAGTCAGAGTTCGATTTGCTAAGTGAAAATTATTTTCTGCAATTCTATAAACCGGGAAAATAATTGTGCGATACGACCCGTGCGTATCGGGCAATAATTTATGCTACATGCCCTAAGAAGAATTCACGATAAGCCTCTGGTGTCGGTATTGTTGCCGGTTCGAAATGCCGGCCCGTATTTAGAAGTGGCGCTGGCCAGCCTGAGTGAACAAGTCTGGGAAAATTTCGAGGTGCTGCTGGTTGATGATCACAGCTCCGATGGAGCCCTGACAAGTTCGTTGCTGTGCGATGCGCGCTTTTCGCTTATCACCAATGAAGGTAGAGGTATTGTCGCAGCGTTAAATACCGCGGCAAGGCACGCCCGAGGCGATTTTTTTGCCCGCATGGATGCCGACGATATCGCATTTCCGCATCGCATTCAAAATCAGATGGAATTTTTACTGTCACGCCCGGAAATAGCGATTGCGGGTGCGCAAGTTGAAATTTTCAGTGATACCGCCGATATCGGTAACGGCTATCTGGAGTATGAGCATTGGATAAATTCACTCACCGAACCTGAACAGATCGCTCGGGAGATGTTCGTTGAGAGTCCGCTGCCACATCCCACCGCGATGTTTCACCGCGATGTGCTTGTGTCTTTAGGAGGGTATCACGATACAGATTGGCCGGAGGATTATGATTTGTGGTTGCGAGCGCATAGCCGGGGTTTGAAGCTGGCCAAGCCCAATGGAGTACTTCTACGTTGGCGGGATCACGGCAAAAGACTGTCGCGCGTAAGCAAACGTTATTCCAGTGAACAATTCCTTGAGGCAAAGGCAGAATACTTGTCACAGGGACCGCTTCGCGATCGTAGCGCAGTTATTTGGGGCGCGGGGCCGACCGGCCGCAGGATCTTCGATAGTTTGTATAGCCGCGGCAGCACTATAAGTGGGTTTATCGATGTACACCCACGCCGTATTGGCGGGTTTAAGCGCGCGCGGCCCGTCTGGCCGCCAGAGCAGATTAACTTAATCAAACAAGATATGGTGCTAGTAGCCGTGGGAACACGGGGAGTGCGCTCTCAAATTCGTAATTATATGGCACAGGCCGGAAAAAACGAGGGAAACGACTATCTTTTTGTCGCTTAAGCCGAAGCGAGATTTTAAACGACTAGCAGTTAAGCTCAACCACCCGGTTTCGCCCCGCTTTTTTCGCGTTGTACATTGCCGTATCCACAACGTGCAGCACTTCCTTAAGCGATTTATCCAGTTTTTTATCACAGTGCATGACTCCAATGCTCGCGGTGACATTAATTGTTTCGTCTTCCCATTCAATACTGAGTGAGTTGAAAACGTCACGCAATTCGTTGGCTCTTTGAATTCCAACGTCGGCCCCGCAATTAAGCTGTGCGACAAATTCGTCACCGCCATAACGCGCCACGATGTCGCCGGGGCGCATAGCTTCACGCATTACGCGGGCGACTTCGATGAGAACAGCGTCACCGGCGGCATGGCCATAGTGATCATTGATTTTCTTGAAATGGTCAATGTCAATCAGGATCAGGCAAATCGGTCGTGCATCACTGGAGCGGCGGTTCAGGCGGCTGGTGAGTTCGTTTTCAAAATAGCGCCGGTTGAATAGTGTGGTTAGGTAATCGTTCTTCGCTAGTTTTTCCAGTTTTTCATTGGCGTCGAGCAATTGGTGCGTTGCTTCTTCGACCCTTTTTTGTAGAGATTCATTCAGCTCGACGATCTCCAGATTGGAGTACTGTAGACGACCTACCAGTTTACGAAAGGAACGATCGAGTAGCTGTACTTCACGCGGTCCAGTCCGGGGGAGTCGAGGTAACTTGGTTTTAAGGTCGCTGTTGAGCATAATCTCTGCCGCGATAGCAAGTCTATTAATTGGCCGGGTAATCCAGCGCGCAATTGGAACGGCCAGGGCCAGGGCGAGTAAAATTCCTGCCACAACCCAGATAAAATGGGAAAATAAAAGTGCGTTAACGTTTTCACTGACCTCGGTTTTGGGCTGGGGCACCATAACACCCCAGCCGTATACGGGTACCGAGGTGTACCCGGCAACCATATTTTCTTTCACAAACGGTGAATAGAATTCCGTAACACCTGTTTGCCCAGCCATCATGGATTTAACAACGGAAAGATGGGAGATATCACGCATTTCCGTCATCCACTCCGGGTTAGGATGGGCGATTACGTGACCGAACTGATCAACGATAGCGGAATGTCCGCGTTTGCCGAACTTGATGTTTCGGCGCAGGCCTTCGATTACGTCCACACGTAGCTCTGCAAGCAAAACACCAGTTGTTTCCTTGCCGTCGGGACTTACGGGAACAGACAGAATTATTACCGGCTCACCCGTAAGCGGACTTTTTTTTATACCGGAGAGGCTCCATTGCCCCGTCATTCGTGTTTTTACAAAACAGCTTTCATCGGCAAAGCTTGGAGAAGGTTTGAGCAGCTCTGGTTGACGGTGAGACAGGGCAATTGTATTGCCTGTGTAATCCAGCAAGATTAGTGCGCGAAAACCTTGCAGGTGGTCAAGACTGGTTTGAATTCGCTTTTCAATTCGTTTTCGGCCGGCAAAACTTCCTAGTGAGTGAACAACTTCGTCGGCAAGTTGGGACAGTAGTTGGCGGTGATCCGTAACATAGATGCTAATTGGAGCGGCCAGATTTTCAGCCAGCAATTGGTGTTTCTCGCGAATTTCCCGCCAGGCATCTTCCCACGCGGATTGGTAAACATGGACCCCAAGTACGCCAACCGGTAGGAGAGCAATCAGTAAAAAACTGAGTACAAGTAATCGAAAAACCGGTTGTGCAGACAGGGAAAGTGACTTTTGCTTATTGGATGACATGAATTTCCAGAAAAATTAAATGTAAATGGGCGTAACAATTAGCTACAACGGCGCGTGCGTTCCGACAAATACTCAACGAGTGAGTCGGCGCTAACTGGTTTGCTGAAAAGATAACCTTGAACAGCATCGCAATTATTCAGTAAAAGAAAGTCGTATTGCGCACTACTTTCGACACCTTCAGCGATAACATGTTTTTTAAGACTGTGGGCCATGGCAATTACGGCGGTTACCAACTCTGAGTCGTAGGCATCGGTTGGTACGTCGCAGACAAACTCCTTGTCTATTTTGACCACGTCAATAGGGAAACGGCGTAAGCGGTTCAAGGAAGACTGTCCTTTGCCAAAGTCATCGATAGCAATGCGCACACCCAAATCCTTGAGCGCAGTCAGGAACTTTTCTGCCTGGCCAGAACGTTTTACCAGCGTGTCTTCGGTGATCTCCAATATAATTTTACTGGCATGTATGCCGTGGAACAGCAACGCAGGACGTAGTGTATCGATAATAAGCTGTTCCTCCAGTAAACGGGCGGAAATATTGATTGACAGTGTAAACTGGGACCTTTTGGCGGTTAGAAACTGCTTGAAATCACATAGTGCCTGGTTAATTACCCATTTTGTTACCGGAGTGATCAGATCGGTGTCTTCGAGTACATCCAGAAATTCTGCGGGTGCCAGAATGCCCTTTTCCGGGTGTCGCCAACGTAGTAGAGCCTCGCAGCCGGAAACCGAACCGGATTTCGCATCAATGATCGGCTGGTAATACAGCACGAATTCCTCGTTAACAATAGCTTCTCGAAGTGCGAGCTCTTTGCTGAAAAACTCAGTCATGCGCGCCGTCATTTCGGCAGAATAAAAAGTAAAGCCGTTTGGCCCATTTTCCTTGGAGTGATACATGGCCGTGTCGGCATTTTTAATAAGGTTGTTGACTTCGGTGCCGTCATCGGGACAGGTTGCAATACCGATGGACGTTGTCACATGCAACTGCCGCGATTCGATTTCAAAGTGTTCATCAATTGCGGAGAGAATCTTTTCTGCCACAATCGCAACCTGGGAGGGCTCACTTACATCCTCAATGATGATGGCGAACTCGTCACCTCCAAGGCGTGCTACGGTGTCCACATGCCGGATATGCCGGGTTAGCCGATCTGCAACCATTTGCAGAAGTTTGTCTCCGGTATTGTGCCCAAGACTGTCATTGATTTGTTTGAATCGATCCAGGTCAAGAAACATTAGACTAGCACGGGTGTTTTGCCGTTTGACGCGATTAATAGCGTTTTGCAGTCTGTCACGAAATAGCACACGGTTTGGTAGATCCGTAAGCGGATCGTGATGGGCCAGGAAGTCCAGGTGGGCCTGGCGCTGCCGTACCTGATTGCGCATTTCGTCGAAAGCCTCGACAAGGTCGCGGGCTTCATCCGTAGTTGCTTTGGGTAGCGTGATCTCTTCTTTGCCGTGCGCCTCGGATTTAAGGGCGGAGGAAATCTTGCCAATAGGCACTAACAACGTTTGCCTTATAACCAGGAAGCCGACAAATAGAAGTAGCATGATAGCGACCGCAAGAAAAATCACAAAATCAGAAAGTTGCTTGGTGGCCTTTGTCAGTTGTGTAATGTCACGTGCTGAACCTACGGCGAGTTCGAGACGGATGGTCGAGATTCGTTGCCGAGTTTCTCTGATTAGTGGGGCAATTGTGTTGCGAAGAACCGGTAGATCGGTTCGCCAGTTTTTTCCGTAAAGCATTTCTTCAACCTGTTTGTAAGCTTTGCTCCAACGTTGAAAGCTCAGGTTCATCGCTTGCAGAGATTCGTGTTGTTGAATTCCAAGCTTGTTGCTTTTGTCCAGTCGCCCCAATTCTGCAAGCAGCCGGCTTACTTCACGGGAGAATATGTTGACATTCGCTATACGGGTCTGCATCGCAACGTTGGGCTGGCTGGAGAAAATACCGAAGCGGTTGGCAACCAACAGCCGGAACTCTGAAACCAGACGTACCGAGGCGTGACGAACAGCAACCAACAGTTTGTAGATCTCCGTTTGCTCTGGGAGTTTATTATTTGTTTCAGATTCTTCGATCGCGAGGCGCACCTGGGTCGAAAACCGCTGGTAGTTCGGCTGCATGACTTTCTGCATGGTGCCCACCGCCGGGAACCAATTGGTTATGTTGCGGCGCAAATTAAGTAGATTTTGGACCTTGCGTTCCAGCCGATCGTTGTCGGCTTCCAACTGCTCACCAAGGGCGCGTAACACAGGGTCGGCCTTAACCCAGTCTGACTCAAGCAAGCGATCGGTAGCCGCACGTAAGTAGCGAAAATGCCGTGCGAGAATTCGCGAATTGACCTCTCCAGGTTGAATGATTTCCTTGTGCAGCGACGCCTCGAGATTTCGGATCTGTGAATCGAGATCGCCAATCGCGTCAGTTGCTTCGGCTCGTTGCTGGATGCGCTGTACCTGAAGTCCGGTTGTTTGTTTAACGTACCTCCAACCGGCAACGGCGATCACAAGCAACACGCCGGAAATCAGCACGGCGACTACAAGATAGCGCCCGCGAATACTTTTGGGTAAAAAAGACGTGATCGGAAGTTTTCTGGCTGGCTGCATTTTTTTGCGAGACGTTACCCTCAGTAACGCTCCCCGACGATTTGGAAAACGGTTTCGCGATGTGGGTCGTAGTCGGAATCGGATGACACAACCAGTCCGGTGAGTCGAGCGCGTTTCAGGATGGCTCGACCTTTCTCACTGTCACCTAACGACGCCATGGCGGCCTGAAGTCGAGTGGCTATGTCGGTGGGTACGTTTTTGCTTACCGCCCACGGCAGATGTGCATAGGGCTTGCTTACGGCAATCAGTTTCATTTCGCTGGTATCGAGGAGTTTTTTAACACTTGGCAGTTCCAGAATACGGCCGCCCGCGCCCGCAGCGCTTGCCTGGCGGTAGAAGGTTGCGACACAGGCTTTAGGCGGATTGAGTGCAAATTGAGTCAGGTAGTCACCTTCCTCAAGGCCAGCCTGGCGCAGCAGGTGGGTTGCAACAATGTAGCTGATCATCGCCATGCGTCCGCCGCCAAATACGATTTTTTTGTCCTGCAGGTCTTGCAGCTTATTGATACCACTATCTTTGCGCACCACAATCGCACCACTGATTGTGGAGCGGCCAAATTCTTCGTTACGAACGATTACTCGGTAACCGTACATGCTGTGCGAACGCAGGTAATGATATTGGTTGTAGTGCACCAGATCGTATTCCTGATTGGCAACGTTTTCCCAGAATGAGTTGAAATCCGGAGCGGAGTTCAGGACGACCTTGCGATTCAGTTTTTGTCCCAGGTAGTTAGCTAACGGGCTAAACATTTTCAGGGTTGCGTCAGAGGTTCGACGTGGAAACACCCCAATGGTCAGTGCCTCGTCTGCGAACGTGTTGGCGGGAAGGCTGATACACAGTATCGCCAGCACCAGGCCAAGACGTTGCCAGAACCGGGGACGAGGAGCATTTTCGGGGGTGGCGTTTAGTGTAAAAAATCGACGTTGTCCACGCATCGGTGGCTGCCCCCTAGCCGTTATAATTATTTATAGTATCGACTGTGATCGAATTCATCTTTAGATATATTCCAGATAAATTCCTAATTTCACTGAATTTTACCGGTGATTGCCACGGGATTTCCGATTTTGGGGCCAACAGCCCGGAAAACAGGAATTTGCCGGTTGCGTTAGTGGCTGGGCACGGTCAGACACCGCTGGCCGGGCTAATCAACGAGTCGATCGCAGATCCCCGCACAATGTCACTGCGGTGGGCCTGCCGGATAGCCGAATTAAACGGGGTTCGTTCTCAATTCTCAGTAAAAACAGAAGATTAACGATGCTAATGTGCGTGACGCCAATTTTTCGTCAGGGACACGGTATACGCAGTCGATTGAGCAACGCGGCCTTCTCTCGCACTGCAAAATTTCTATACGGGCTTGTCAGGGTAAGCGGCATGGTCAGCTGGCACGGGAGCCGCTATGACGAATCTGTTTTTCGCCTCACGCATTCTGTCCCAGGATCTCACCCCTTGCCCCAGCATCGTACCTGTGTTGTACCAGCGTTGTTCAGTGCCCCACCAGGAAGCTCGTGCCGACGGAAAACAACTAAGGAATTCGCCCAGTTGGCCGTAAACCTTTTGAGCCCCGAACGGACGCCCTAATTAGTGGACGCAAAATTTATCAATCCAGTGTTGTCCTCTATGGTCAATGTACTCTCGACCATGGCGCAGCTGGAGGCGCGACCGGGTAAACCGAGCTTGAAAAACGACGCTGCTGCGCCGGGCGTGGTCAGCGCCGTAATCGGATTTAGCGGGAGCCGAACCAACGGCTCAATGGCGATCAGTTTTACCGAACCGGTAATTCGTGATATTGCCAAACGTATGTTGGGCGAAGAGCTCACCACTGTCGATGATACGGCCCGCGACCTGACTGGTGAAATTTCCAATATGGTCATGGGAGGTGCGAAGGCCGCATTTCAGGAGCAAGGTTACGACTTCGGGCTCAGCTTGCCCGCCGTGGTTTCCGGTGAACCGCACGAAATTGAGCACAGTGTTTCCGGGCCGAAAATACTGTTACCGTTCGCGACGGATGCCGGTGAGTTTTTTGTCGAGATCTGCTTTCAGAAGTAGAAATTGGCAACACGGAGCGCACAAAAAGACTAGTTTAAGAAATTTCTCCGTAAGCTCCGTATTCTCCGTGGTTTATTTGTTTTGCCCGTCCAGGACCAGCGCGGAAAACCAGAACTATCAGCGTTGTGTTTCACCCTGGACAGTAATGGTCAACGTGCGTCGATACCCCTGATTGCGGTGTTCCCATAAAAAAATTCCCTGCCAGGTGCCGAGCGCACAACGGCCGGCCTGTACTGGAATAGTCAATCCGGTTTGTGTCAGGACGGTACGTACGTGCGCGGGCATATCGTCCGGACCTTCGGCAGTGTGCTGAAAGTCGGAATCGCCGTCGGGAACCAACCGCGCCATAAACATCTCAAGGTCCTTGCGCACAGTTGGATCAGCGTTCTCGCACAACATAAGCGAAGCACTTGTGTGGTGAACAAAGACGTGACATAAGCCAAGATCCACGTCCGCATGCCTCACAATGTCTTGTACGTTATCCGAAATATCGTAACTTCCCCGACCTCGGGTCTCCATGACTAGAGTCTTTTGCGTGATCATGTGTGACTGGCCCGATTCCGGTTTTACAGTTGAAACTACCATAGAGGCGCGCGCTCCAGTGGGCAAGTCGCCGTGTAACTTTGGCATGTGTAACACATTTCAAGTGCCAGATTCGCGCCATTTTCGCGCCAGGCGAAGGGTCGGCGAACCAATAAAAAACATTTAAATCAATTGCTTGAAAAACAACGCTTGAAAAATAAGAAAACGCTAATATACTAATCCGAGCGCTCGACTCGGAATTCGGGCCATTTTGGATTGACTGATTTCGAATTCAACGATTTTCAAGAGGAACATGAAGATGGCCAAGACCTGTGATTTGACCTTTCAACAACGTAGTCTCTTCCAGCAAGGTTACCAACGTTACAGCCCGAAGGAACTCAAGCAACTGGAATGGGGGTTACGCTTCACACCTGCGGCGTGTTCTCTGATAGCCGCTTATGGCCTGGTCAATCAAATGCCGATGTTGCTTTTCGCCGTCGCCGGTCTGGGAATCTGGGCATTCTTTCTGCCTGCCGCACACCCGATGGATCTCTTATACAATCATGTCGTGCGTCATCTTTTTGGTGCAGTGAAATTGCCGGAAAATCCGTTTCAACGCCGACTGGCCTGTTTGTCGGCGGGGCTGATGAACATCGCGGCCGGTGTGCTGTTCTTGGCGGGGATGCCGATTGCCGCCTATGTTGTGGGAGGCATGTTGTTGTTCCTGCAGGCCATCGTGATTTTTACGCATTTTTGTACCTTATCCTGGATGTACGAGGGCGTTATGCGCCTGCTGGGTAAATGGCAGGTACCGGTAGCAGACGATCATGCGCACGCGTTGCTAAAGGATGGCGCGGTGTTGGTTGACGTGCGCAGCCCAAACGAATATTCGCGCGAGTCAATAGAAGGTGCCGTGAATCTACCGTTGGAAGAAATCGAGCAACATATTGAGCATTTCACAGATCGAGTCGCGCTTTTGTTTTGCAACAGTGGCACCCGCAGTCACATCGCGACCGAAAAACTCAAAGGCATGGGGTTCGATGCAGTTCACAATCTCGGTGCGCTTGGCCGTGCCCGATCCGTGGCGACCGCGTTGACATAACTGATACACGTAAAAGATTCTAACTGGGGGCGTAAGCGCCCCCTTTTTCATCAGCAAATTCACTATTCTGCAATTTTAACGTGAACAGTATCGCCCGCCGTGATCGCGCGCAGTTGGGTGACATCGTCACGCGTACGTGCCCAAATGTTGGTTCGTGCCGCCAGGCGTATTTCATCGCCTCGAGAAACAGGTGTGGGTCCGAAGCCAATGGCGATGCAGCTACCCTCAACCCAGAATGCAAATTCTCCAGCGGTGACTACGTCACGTGCATCGATTTCCAGGGTTGCGGAAACGGGTACCTCAAAGTAGATTTCGTCACCCCAGCAGCGTACTCGCGACTGCAGGGGTAGCTGCGCAAGAATCGCGTCGGCTGTGGGCGTATCAAGCGTTTGAGCGCGCAAACTGACGTTGCCGGTTGTGATGCATATCGTCGTCATTCCGGCTGAAGAATGACGTTAAATGTTATGTTATCGACCCGTTCGTCGCCGATCCATTGCGTGCTCACCTGCTTGTAACCGTCGGCGCTGACGCGAAAATGAATATGCGGAATCCTGGCCGCGGGCCATTCGGTTTCGAAGTTGAAGCTGCCGTCGGTGTGACTGAACAGGTAGGCGCGTAAACGGTCCTGGTATTGTCCATTTTCACCTGCCTGCCAGTGAGCAACTCGTGCGCCGGCGATGGGTTTGCAGTCTTTGGCGGAAAGCACCTTGCCATTTATCTGAAATCCGGAACCGATATTCACCTGCTGTTGAGTTACGGGTTTGAAGTGCGTGCCCGATGACATTCCAGGTGTAGGCCGGCACAGATTGCCGGAGGCGTTAGTGGCAAGAAACAAGGTGAAACTCAAGACGAGCAAGGTAGTGGCTTGGGCAGCGGTCCGCATTGGTACTCTCCATGTTTGGACATTTTCATATCAGACCGAGACCCCAGCCAATTAATTACATCTCTTAATTACTCCCGCTTACAGCGAACTCTGGTGACTCTTCAGCAAGGCAGGTTTAACGGCGCTCTGTGTGCGACCGGCGTTAAGCTCGTTGGCAGGAAGAGGCTTGCTCTAATTGGTAAATGCGGGTGCAAATCCAAAGCCCCAGAGCAGAACCGTCATGGCTAACATGCCTATGAGCATAACCATGCCGAAGGTGACGATAGCGCTGGAGAATAGAAAACCATGCTCCTTGGAAACCCCCATTACGACCGGTATACCGGTATAAAGCAAATATACCGAATACGCCACGGCTGCCAGTCCAACAAGCATGTTGAGCCACAGCACGGGATAAAGAGCCATTACCCCGGACAGGAACAAGGGCGTTGCGGTATAGGCTGCGGTAACAACGCATTTATGAATATCCGGGCTGGCGCCGTAGGTGGTGGCCATCCAGTGGATAGCTTTGCCCATGATAAAGACACCCGTCAGTAAAGCCAGGTAAAACAAAATGGCCAGTTGTAGTGCGCTTTGGCTGGTGAGTTTAACCGCATCACCGTAGCCGAATTGCCAACCAATCTGGCTTGCGCCGATATACGCACACACCGGTGGTATTGCTGCCAGCAATAGAACATGGGAAAGATAACACTTGCTTACAGTGCAAGGTTCCTCGCGAATTTGTTCCCATTCTTTTACGGGGTGCGCCATTAGCCCCCAAGTGTGATTCAATACCATCTCCAAATACCCCTTTTATAATCGTCGTTCATAGGCTCCCTATAGCATATCGAAACAGCTTATCAGGACCTATAGCCAAACGACAATGCTGCTCTTTTTTGAGTTAATTACTCAGGAAATTGATATGCGGAAAAATAACTTACCGATTTGCCTATACACTGGCCCGGTATGACCATCTCGCATGTTATTGGTTTTGACGATACTCCCTTTGCGCGGGGATGGCGTGGTGACGTGCCCGTTATCGGCGCAGTGTTTGCCGGACCGTGTCTGGAAGGTGTTCTGCGCTGTAAAGTCAGGCGAGACGGCGTGAATGCAACCACGGTGCTTATCGACACGCTTATGGGCTCGCGGTTTTTTGGCCATCTGCAGGCAGTGTTTCTACAGGGTATTGCCGTGGCCGGATTCAACGTTATCGACATTCAAAAATTGCATGCGAGGACCCGTCTGCCCGTTGTTGTCGTGTGTCGTAAGTCCCCGGATCTCGTGCGGATACGCACGGCCTTGCTGAACTCTGTCAAAGGGGGGAGACGCAAATGGAAACTCATCGAAAAGGCCGGTCCAATGGAGCCGCTGGAAAATGTGTTCGTTCAGCGCGCCGGCATCAGCCTGGCAGCGACAGCGCAACTGCTTCAGCGTTTTGCCATTAACGGTCAAATGCCCGAGCCATTACGCACCGCACACATCATCGCCGGTGGCATCACCACCGGCGAGAGCCGGCATCGTGCTTAGCTTGTTCCGTCTGTGTTAAAAAACTGTTCCGAAATCCTATCCACCTCCTGAGCAAGAGCAGTAAAGCTGGCTCGGCTTTAAAGCACAATTGTATCGATAAGCTGGAAAGGGATTCGGAACAGCAATTTAGGCTGCCGGCCGTGCAGAGTTTCGCAGAGCCATTATAATGGATAGGTAACGGGTTAAACGCGGGGTGAAAAGGTGAGTGAGCAGACGTATGAGGTCGTTTTCGGTGGTGATCTGGTTCCGGGGGCCAACAAGGACAGGGTAGTTGAAAACCTGGCCGCCCTTTTTAAAACCAGCAACGACAAAATTACGCGCTTATTCAGCGGTGGTGAAGTCATCTTGAAAAGTAACCTTGATGAACCCACTGCACAGCGTTACCAACAGACCCTGCACAAGGCCGGCGCCGTGTGTCAGGTGCGACCCCGCAAGCCGGTTACGGATTCCTCAACGGACCAACAGAAGGTCACTCCGGCCGAGACCCCTTCGCAGCCAGCAGCTGAGACGAACGTGCAAGCTGCTTCGAGCCCCATTGCCGCATCAAGCACCGAATCGGCGGTCGCCACCGTTAACGACACGGGTGAAATGGTAATCGATCCGCCCGGCGTGACAATTATCACGCCCAGTGAAAAATCGGAGCTGGAGGTTGATACCAGCGCTTACAGTCTTGCGCCCGTGGGAAGTGACGTTTTGGAGGGTGAAAAGCAGGAGTCTCCACCGCCGCCTGATACGAGTGAGCTTAGTCTGGCGCCAGTGGGGACGGATATTCTGGAAAAGGAACGCGAGGAAAACTAACCCATACCGAAGTAGCGATGCAATTTCTGCCCCCGGTTTCGCCATCGCCACAGCTGCATTATTTGTCTCCGGTACGACGCAGGTCGTCAAGTACCTCGGGTAACTCAATTAATGAGTGAATTTCTGCGTCAGCAGTAGTTTGAACTCCAGAAACCAGTCGCTGGCGGTTCAGCCAAACGGTACGTAAACCTGCCGCGGCCGCACCGGCGACGTCATGTTCGAGATGATCTCCTACATGCACGGTTTCGTGGGGTTGTACTTTTAACCGGGCGCACGCTGAAGTGTAAATCGCCGGGTGCGGTTTCGGACGGCCGACCTCGCGTGCGCACAACGCGAATTCGAATAAATGTGCAAGCCCGATACGATCAATTTCTGCGTTGCCATTGGACAGCGCAACAAGCCGGTATTGGCCATGCAGCTGTTGTAGCGTGGGTAGTACATCGTCGAATAACGTCACGCGGTGCCGCTCGCGAAGAAAGACTGCGAACGCAAAATCAACCACCTCAGCCGGCGGATACCCAACCTCCTGAGCAACAATATGGAAGGTCTTGCGCCGCATATAGGTGAAATCGAACGCGCGTTCCGGCTCGTTTGCGCTGACTTCGCGGCGTAAGTCCATCAGGTCTGCGACCGAATAGCGCGCCGTAATTCGCGGGAAATTTTGCTCCAGCCAGCCGTGGGTGACTTCTTCCGCACGCTGGATGACGGGCGCGGTGTCCCACAGGGTATCGTCCAGATCAAGGGTAACCGCGTATATCACTTCAGTTTTTACTGGTTTTGAAGGGTGGCCATCTTCTATGCGCAATGGGGAAAGTACAGTTACATCATAGAGGGCTATACAGCGACGTTAAACCAGATAGTCGGGGACGTAAACGCTGTTGTTCAATTTTTCATAATTTTCTAATTTTTTCAGGATAACGTAGACGCCGAATAGTCTTCGTTCGATCATATTGATCCAGTCGAGTAAGTTGATTGAGATCAAAGCGCTTGTTCTAAGTGGTGATAGCCTTGGGAGCAGGTATTTAATAATTACAACGTGCAAAAAGGGGGATTGAAAATGAATTTTACTTTCAAAATGTTCATTTCCGTTGTGTTGTTGTCATTGCTGTATGCGTTGCCGGTTTACGCCGAGGAAGAGGTTAGTGGCGAGGAATTGAAGAAACTTTTGTCTGGCAATACGGCCGAAGGGCAACTTATTAGGTGGGAAACAAGCCACAAAACCTACTTCGATCCCTCCGGAGACATGCGCAGGGTTGATGGTAAAAACAATAAAGAGCAAGGTGTATGGCAGGTGGATAAATACGGCCGCTTATGCATCGAGGTTAAAAAGGAACGCTGCCGGACTGTAAAGAAACGCAGTGATGGTGGATACAACGTCTACAGTCGTAGGGAAGAGCTAAAATATACATTCGACAAAATTGTTCCGGGGAATCCCAATAATCTGTAAGCAAGGTCGCCTTGGGAAGAGTTTTATTGTTGGTCCACCGTCAAACAGGGGCATAACCGACATAATTGCGATTGGTTAGCGGATGCCTATGCATTAACTATCGGTTTTTCGGGGTGTTTTTGAATTCGCTTGACTCGGTGGATTGGGTGAAGTCCGTCACGTCCTGAGTGAAATTTGTCTGGCATCAGTTAGTTTTGTGAGAAGCGTCACTTTTCAGAGCGTGTGCCTGCAGTAGCCTGATTTCTCTTCTATTATTAACAGCAAAGTAGTCCCTTGCGGCGAGGGTGAGTGAGCAAGTCTGCTGTTAGCGCTTGTTTGGTGGGACTGACAAAAACGGGGTTGAAAATGGCTGTTCTCATTCAATTTGCCAACGGTGCGCCTGGCATAAAATTCGAACTCGATAAATCAATGTTTCGTATTGGCCGTAGTCTGGATAACGATTTGTGTATTCCGGATGGGTTTGTAAGCAAGGCTCACGCGGTTATCGAACGTAAGCCCAGTGACCGTCTCGATGGCTCATTTGATTATTTTATTTCTGATCTCAAAAGCACCAATAAGACTTTTGTAAACGATTCGCAGGTAAAGCGTTTCCGGCTAAACGATGATGACGTTGTGCGCATAGGCAACAATAGTTTTAAGTTTGTAACGGAAGTGCAGGACCAGAGTATTGACTCTAAAAGCCAACCGAAAGGTGCCAAGGTTCACCAGTTAAGTAGACGGTTGCAGTTTGGCCCCCATTAAACGGCGAGTCGAGACACAAGACGAACAGAAACGGGTGGCTCGGGTGAGTCACCCGTTTTGTTTTTTCAGGGAGCTGCCAACAACCACTTCAAAGTTTATGCGGGCAATCGAGCAGATTTAGCAGCTGCCGGACCTGTGCCTTGGGACGGGCTTTAATACATGCCTTGAGATAGAACCCGGGTTTTACTTATTCAAAACGCAGAATTTCCCCGTTACCGATATGCATGTCAATCATTTCGTCGTCTCGGAGACCACGAAAGTAGCCTAAAACAACGCGCATCGTTTCTTCGTGCGCGACTATCAGAATTTGCTTTTCTTGCAGCTGCCGCATCCAATGCAGAAAACCAGTCACGCGCTGCTTATGATCCAAGAGGGACTCTCCACCATTGATCCGTAGGTGTAACCGGTCCGCGGCGATTGCGGATTGATAGTCCTTAACGGGTTTGCCATCGAAGCCGGAACGCAAGTCGGCAATTTCGGAGCAAATTTCCAGTCGAAGATTATGGTAACGGTTGATGATGCGCGCGGTCTCTCGTGTGCGTGGCAAGGGCGATACCAGGATACGCTCAAGCGAAACCATCCTAAGCTCTTCGGCAACGGTCTCGGCTTGCTCAATGCCGGTCTCGGTCAAGTTAACCTCACGTCGCGGATCGTCATTGCACAATTCCCGAATATTAAAATTTGTCTGTCCATGGCGGACGAAATAATATGTCATATACGACTCGTTGAACCTGTGATTCGGTTTAACAATCCTCGATTGGTACTACAGTAGTCAATATACTTATGCCTGATTCTATTGTGACACAGAGTGTTAACCCCGACGAACTGTTGCGCGCAACAAGCGAGGTATTGTTTGAGGCGGGAGCAGGGCAACTTCCTGTTGAAGTTTTCCAATATGGAAATTTGCGATGGTTGAGGTTTGGCAGTGCCGCAATTCAGAGTGTAATGCAGATCGACTCGCCACCGGCATTGAAACTGGCCTATCTACAATTCATGATGGCGCCACGACTTTTCTGCCCGGAACCGTCAACCGCTGTTTTGCTCGGTTTAGGTGGGGGTGCCCTGGTGAGGCACTTGTTGCAGGAATTCCCCCAACTTGATTTAACTGCCGTGGAATGTAATCCGCTGGTGATAGAGATATGCAAAAAGTTTTTCAATTTACCCGCCGAAACAGATCAGTTTAATGTTGTCTCCACTGACGCGTTCGAATTTGTCCGTGATTACGCTGGCCCGGCGGTAGACTGGTTACTGGTTGATTTGTTTGGCGCGGAACGTCTGCCAGGTTTTATGCAAATGCCGGCGTTCTACATAGCGTGTCGGAATATGCTTTCCCGGTATGGGGTTTTGGCGGTTAATTTGCTGATAAGTAGCGAGGATGAATTGGTCGCGCTTCTTGGACGGCTCCGGCAGATTTTTGATCGGCGAATACTTTGCCTGCAGGCAGCAGACCACTTGAATGTTGTGGTGCTCGCTTTCGCCTCTGCACACGAAATAACAGGTCCACAGCTACGTAAGAAGGCGAATAAACTTGCGATTCGCTCAGGTGTTGATTACTCAAGACTGGCCGAAACAATTCTCCAGGCGAACCCGGTACAGGGTGGAAACCGGCAAATGTAACGAATTGAGAAATTACCCCAACGGCGAGATCATTACCACGCCGCGGTGTACAGAAAATGTATTCCCGTGTATCCTGCGCATCTTGTTGAAAGCGGTATTTCCCGTGGTCTGTTGTTGTCAGTCGATGTTGCAAAGGATACAGACATTCCTTCGACTAATCGCACCCATGCGCGTGGTGCTGGGCATATTTGTTCTATGTCTGGCTGTTCTTAGCCCGGCTCCGGGAGTGGAATACGAACACGATGGCATGGGTATTCTGCGCACCATCATCGTGCCGGCCCTGTCGCCGCTTGTGTTTTTGGTCTTGATGTTGGACGTGTTGATGTCGCGTGTAAAAATGATTGAGTCGGATGCCGACACCCGACGTACCTATCGCACCATCATAATCTACAATGTCAGCATGGCTGCACTGCTGGTGATCTCGTGGATGCCGTATTTCTTTTCCTTGACATTTTAAATTCCCTGGGGAAATCCGGTTTAGGAAACCAGTTTCAGGCTCGATAGAACGTGTCCTTCGAGCACACTGATGTCTTCGTCTTTTTCTCCAACAATCGCAATACTTCCGTGTTCCACCGGTACGATGAATCCCCTGAAGCGCTTGTCACTGATAGCTTTGCGTGACTTGATATGTTCACCCGGCATCACAAGGACGGTGACCGGACCCTGTTTACCCTCGACAATGACATGTGCTCCCTCTTGTTTTCGAATGGGACAGTTGCTTGCATAGCGTACCTTGCCGAACGGTTCCTGTGCCTTGCCACCAATTGCACCAAGTACTCCGGCAAGCTTTTGCATGTCAACCTGGTGATCTTCACTCAGGTGTTTGCTCTCGTCATTTATGTGATGCAGCACCACCTGATCGAGAGAGGGCAGGGTCGAGGACATGTACCAGCCCAATGTCAAACTTACTGCAAGCGTGAGACTGGCTGCCATTGCCAGATATCGGTTCTGGAATTTTACCCCGGAAGCAGCGGTCGTCTGGCGCAACAGGATGCGCGAACTGAGCCCTTCCGGCGGCTTCACATCCAACGTCTGTTCAAGCTTGGCTTCCATCCGCAGTAGCCGTTTGGAAAACGTGGCACACGCATCACACTCGTGTACATGCGCGAGCAGATTGGCAGCTTTACTGCGCGGATCAATTGTCAATTGGCGGCGGTACTCCAGGCAATTCATCAGTCAACCCACCTTGGACGTATCAGGTTTAAAATCATGTTCTAGTTTTTGACGTAAATGCTGACGGGCGCGAAACAATCGGGTCATGACAGCATTGGTCTTAATGCCCAACTCCTGAGCGATTTCATCACAACTGTAGCCTCCCAGTACCTGTAACAGTAAGGGTTCGCGATAAGTCAGCGGCAGCGCGTCCAGGGCTTGCTGCAGACTGGTATTAGTGGCGATGCTGTCGGCCAGATCCGGGGGAGTGGCATCATCATCAAACTGTTGTTCGTCCACGTCGTCCCAGGACACCGTGTCGTGATGTTTGCGCGCAAAACGGCGTAAATTTTCACGGCGGAGAATCGTAATTAACCAGCTTTTCGCCGCGTCCGTATCCCGCAGCTTGTGCAAGGCTTTCCAAGCGCGCATGAACGACTCTTGAACTAAGTCCTCTGCGATATTGGGGTCCCCGCACAACCATCGCGCATACCGAAAAAGATCGGCGCTATAGGCGTTTACCAGGGCTTCGAACTGGCTTTGTCTTGTATCCATTGATTAGTTAGACCCCGGTGCCGGGTAGATACTTACATTCGGGACGAATAAAACGGTGGTATACAATGCCCTGTATTTCAGCGACCAGGGACCAGGCGGAAGATTCCGCCTTTTCCATGGTCCAGGATAAACAGCTCACCATCATGAGCCTCGGCAAACGATGAAATATTCGTCTCAGTTTTTAGGATCTGCATGACCTGGGCGGGTGTTTGTTGTGTGTCAAATCCCCATATGGTGCCCGAGCAGTAATCTGCAAATACATACCAACCCGCAAGCAACGGAATTTTCTTGCCGCGATAAACGTAGCCCCCGGTGACTGAGCACCCCTGGTCATGACTGTATTCGGCGATCGGATCAATTAATTTCTTGTTACTGCATTGCCGATCGCGGAAGCAATGACGTCCTTCGCGGATATTCCAGCCGTAGTTACCGCCTTTAGAAATACGGTTAATTTCCTCCCACTTGTTCTGTCCGACGTCCGCAAGCCATAGTTCACCCGTTTTACGATCAAAACTCCATCGCCACGGATTTCGCAAACCATAGGCATAAATTTCCGCACGTCCGTCACGGCTGTAAAACGGGTTGTCCGCAGGCACGGTGTAGGGCTTTTCATGGTCAACGTCCAATCGCAGCAAAGCGCCGAGCAGTGTGTTCGTATTCTGTCCGTTGCCCCGAGGGTCACCCGCGGCACCGCCATCGCCAAAGCCTATATACAGATATCCATCCGTTCCAAAACTGATTTGGCCGCCATTATGATTTCCAAATGGCTGGTCGAGTTGCAGGACGATGCGCTCGCTATCAGCTTCCAGTCGGTCGCCGGTTTTGTTGCTCCGGTATTCCGCAACAATTGAAATCAGCGGATCACCACCGGCTGTATAGGAAAGAAATACACGTCGGTTACTGGAAAATCGGGGATGAAAGGCCAGCCCGAGCAATCCGGCTTCATTAGGTTCGCTGTCGATTCGCGTGGAGATATCCGCGAACACGCGGGCAACTTTTTTATCGGTGTTTACACGCAGGATGCGTCCCGCTTGTTCCACCACAAACCAGTCACGGCTATCGGGTGCCTGATACATAGCGAGTGGTTTGGCAAATGTTCGGTTGCCAAATTCTGCCACCAGTTCAATCTGCGGTGTCGCCGTGGCCAAGCCTGCGTTTAACCAAAGAGTTACCACGATAAGTCTGATCGTAAATTTCACTGTTGAGTTCCGAGCAGAGTGTCGACAGGACAGCTTCATTGTAGTCTTCGTGGCTGGATTGGCAATTGCATTTCAATGGGAGAATTAGACGGAGGCGTAAGCTCGAATTTTTTGGCGTCGCGGTTCATCTGTTGGCACGATCTGAAGTTATCACGGTCGTGATAAAAATGTGAACTTCATGTGAAACGGGTGTGACTCTCCACTTGTAGTGTGAAGGTGTCGTTTTGATGTCAAGGAAGCGGCAATTTTCTAACTAATAGGGAGATCATCAGAATGAAAAATTCCATTGGGAGATTTTTAGGCAGGGATTTCACAGCAAGGTGTTTTGCAGTCGTACTTTCAATTGCTGCAGTAGCAGTAAGTGCGCCGGTGCTCGCTGACGACGACCGCAAGGTTTTCGAAGTGACGGTGACCAATATAACGCAGGGCGAAATTTTTACACCAATAATGGTTGCTTCTCACCCGAGCGGTATCAAACTGTTTCACTTGGGCGCTGCCGCGAGCACCAGTTTGGAGGTGCTCGCTGAGAGCGGTGACACTCAACCGCTGACTGCCAGCCTTATTGATGCGGGAGCCTTTGACGTGGTGACGGCCGGCGATGTTTTACCGCCGGGTCAGTCAGTGCGCCTGTATGTTGAACGCAACGGTAAAAATAACCATGTCAGTGTCGCTTCCATGCTGGTGCCAAGTAACGATGCGTTTTTTGCCATTAATGGCGTACGCGGACCACGAAACAAGCAGGCGCGGACGTTTTATTCGCCCGCATACGATGCGGGTTCGGAAATAAATGATGAGCTTTGTGCGCATATTCCGGGGCCTCCGTTTATTTGTCAGGGCGAGGGGTTTAATCCAGCCAGTGGCGAGGGCTACGTGTATATTCACCCGGGAATACAGGGTGGTGGTGACCTCGATGCTCCAAGTCACGACTGGCGTAATCCGATCGCGAAAATAACCATCCGCGCGCTTAAGACAGATTGAGTTAAAATTTTGTCCGGCGCGTGCCAGGCACGCGTCGGATTTATCCCTATTGCAACGGTTAAACTTCTTTAGATTTCCACAAACTTCTTGTGAAGTTGAGGGCTGGAAGCCCAAAACCAGGTTATTTTTGCCACATTCGTCCGCCTGTCGCGCCAAACGCTTGTCTGTTCACCCAAATCCCCGCAAAATTCGAGGTGTCACTATTTGACACCCCACAAGTCGTTTTAAGACGGTGTCCAGGAATTGGACCACAGGGAGAGGGAAACATGGGTTTCAAAGGTCTAGTTTGCAAAACACTGGCGCTGTTACTGCTAACGGATGGCGGTTTATTGACCGTGAAGACAGCGAAAGCAGAAATCCGTGAAGTGACTTTCGGCGTACTGGCCTTCCGCGGTAAAGAGCACGCACATAAGCGCTGGGGTGCCACCATCGACCACCTCAATGAGGAAATTCCAAATCTGCAGTTTGTGCTAAAACCCCTGAGTCTGGAGGGCATGCGCGAAGCGGTCGCGCATGATGAACTCGACGTGGTGTTAACCAACCCGGGCCACTACGTAGAATTGGAGGCGGCGTTTGGCACCACGCGTATCGTAACGCTGGAAAATCTGCGTGCAGGCCAACCTTATACCGAATTTGGTGCCGTCATTATCAGTCGCGCCGATCGACCTGATATCCGTAAACTGCAAGACCTGCGGGGAAAATCGTTTATGGCGGTTAATCCGCGCGCGTTCGGTGGCTATTACATGGCGTGGCGCGAACTCAAGGACGCCGGAGTTGATCCAGGCACGGATTTTTCAAGACTTGTATTTAACGGTTTCCCACAAGACCGAATCCTGTTTGCGGTACGCGACGGCAAGGTCGACGCAGGCACGGTGCGCACGGATTTGATCGAAAGTATGGCTGCCAAAGGATTGATAAAGCAGGACGATTTTCGAATACTTAATGCCAGGACCAGTGACGGCTTCCCGTTTGTGCATAGCACCCGGCTCTATCCGGAGTGGCCGTTAGCAAAGACCAGGCGCTTTCCCGATCACCTTGCCCAGGAAGTTGCGGTTGCACTAATGACCATGGACCCGAGTAACCGCGCGGCTCTGCAAGGAAACTATGCCGGCTGGACTGTACCGCTCGATTATTCCCGTGTACATGAGTTGTTTCGCGCGCTCGGCGTGGGTCCCTATCACAGTCTTTTCTCCTTCGAAGAAGTGGTCCGTGAACAGTGGCATTGGGGCCTGATGTTGGTCCTGCTTATTGTTGCATTGTTTGTCATGTTCGCCTATTCGGCGCGACTAAACCGTGAGCTCAAGCAATCATCCGCATCGCTACAACGGGAGCTTGCGTTTCACCGTAAGGCGCAGCACGAGTTACTGAAACTTTCCAGCGCGCTCGAACAGACCGCGGACACGGTGATGATTACGGATAAATTTGGTGTCATAGAATATGTAAATCCGGCGTTTGAGCGCGTTACAGGTTTTTCAGTGGAAGAGGCCGTGGGCAAACAGTCGAGTCTGATCAAATCAGGTGAACACGACTCTGCATTCTATTTGAAAATGTGGGAGACCATCGCACGTGGTGAGGTGTACCGGGACTTGTTTGTCAATAAACGCAAAGACGGTACTCTCGTGTACGAAGAAAAGACGATCACGCCATTGAAAAACCATCAGGACGAAATTGAACACTATATTTCAACCGGCAAGGATGTCACTGAAAAACGTACCGCGGAGCAAAGCAGCCGGCAGCACCAGGAGAATCTGGCTCACGTGTCTCGCGTAAGTATGATGGGAGAAATGGCCTCGAGTATTGCCCATGAACTGAACCAGCCCTTGGCCGCCATAGCAAACTATGCGCAGGGTTGTGTGCGCCGGCTGAGCGGCGACGATTACAAAGTGGGCCAGATAATCGCGGCCTTGGAAAATATCAGTCAGCAGAGCACACGATCCGGTGAGATTATTCGTCGCCTGCGTAGCTTTGTTAGCAAGGGTGAACCCAAACGCAGTCGGGCGGACATCAATCAAATAGTTCAGAATGCGGCCAGCCTGGCCTACTTTGAGGCGCGCAAGAAAGGGGTCATTCTTCGACTCAACCTGGGAAATGATTTGCCTCCGGTCAACGCGGACGTGATTCAGATCGAACAGGTTGTACTTAATTTGATCCGTAATGCGATTGAAGCTATGGCAAAGAATCTTTGGAACAAACGCGAGCTGCGAATTCATACCTGGTGCCGTGAAGACAAGGAAATAGAAGTTGCTGTGTGGGACACGGGTCATGGCTTGCTACCCGAAGATCATAAACGCCTTTTTGATGCATTCTTTACCACCAAACGCGAAGGCATGGGCATGGGGCTATCAATAAGTCGATCCATAGTCGAAGTCCACGGCGGATCGCTTACGGCCAATAACAATCAGGGCCAGGGCGCGACGTTCCGCTTTACGCTACCCATATTGCAGGATGGCGAGCGGACGGATGAAAATGACGTAGCCTTTAGCCATGCATCATGATTCGCAAACCATCTTCGTAGTCGACGACGACCACGCGGTGCGAGAGTCGCTGCGCTGGTTGTTGGAGTCTGTCGATTTGCCGGTTGCCACATTTCCCTCCGCGCAATCGTTTCTCAAAGCATATAAATCGGGGCAGGGAGGCTGTTTAATCCTCGATGTGCGAATGCCGGGTATGAGCGGTCTCGAATTGCAAAAGCGACTCGCCGAAATAGAGTGCGTATTGCCGGTCATTATTATTACGGGTCACGGTGATATTCCCATGGCCGTTCGCGCTTTGAAAACCGGGGCGATCGACTTTATGGAAAAGCCCTTTAATGACCAGACTTTATTGGAGCGCATTCAGCAGTGTCTTGATCTGGACCGGGAAAATCGCGAAGAGGTTCTCTTTCGCCAGCGGTTGCAAAATCGTGTCGCTCAGTTAACGCCGCGGGAG
Organism: uncultured Ectothiorhodospiraceae bacterium; assembly: GCA_947259765.1. Lineage (GTDB taxonomy): Bacteria > Pseudomonadota > Gammaproteobacteria > CAMYNG01 > CAMYNG01 > CAMYNG01. The sequence goes on along the minus strand of CAMYNG010000002.1, from coordinate 7,343 downwards.
CTGGAAGTTCTGGATGGTATTGTGACGGGCAAATTGAACAAAATCATTGCGGACGAGTTGGGTATCAGTAGTAAAACAGTGGAAGCACACCGATCACGTATCTTTGAAAAAATGGAAGCCGAGTCGCTGGCGGAGCTGATTACCATGTATGTGGCCCTGGAGTCAACTAGGGGAAATCCCTAATACGACTAATGGAAGTCCCGAATACAAATTTCATCCCGGAACAGCTAATAATGAACCATTGACGTACAGCGGGACTTTAATTCCCCCGTTAACTTTGTGTATTTAGCTGATTCGGAGGCTGTTATGGAACACCGTTGGAATTTACGAACACCGGTAGAGGTGAGTGTAACGCTGAACTATAGCAAGTTGGGTTTGATCTCAGCGAAGACCCGCGATCTGAGTTTGGGCGGCGCTTTTATTAAAACCGATTCGGTAGACCTTGGTAAACATGTGATGCTTGAAGTCATGTTTCCTTCAAAGCGAGACGGCGCTCAGGATCTCGTGAACGTGTCGGGGACTGTCGTGCGTAAAGACAATGGTGGGATGGCAATCCAGTTTACCGATTTTGAGCCCCAGAGTATTGCGACCCTGACCGGCATTATGAGTAACGCGGGTGCCACGACGTACTAATGCGTAAGATCTCTTGGCTGATTTACTTTGGCAGAACGCACTCCCGGGTTTCCCCCACTCGGGTGTGCGTTTGTTTTGTAAGTAAGTTTGTTTTGTAAGTTAAGTTTGTTGTGGAACGTACGTTTTTTGCGTGCGTAGTAGTTTTGGAAATAGCGTACTATACTCACTCCACTAGAATGTTTTTGGATGTCGGTAAGTCGGTGGTTATCAATGTCGTTCTCTCCCGTGTTTTTCCTTTTCCAGAACTTCATGGTATTTTTTTTGATTAAAATTTCTTGAGGTAGGAACAAGTATGGCAACTGGTACAGTTAAATGGTTTAACAATTCAAAGGGCTTTGGATTTATTGCTCCCGAGGATGGTGGTAAAGACGTGTTTGTTCACTATTCTGCAATTCAATCTGACGGATACAAGACGCTGGCAGAAGGTCAACCGGTGTCTTACGATACCGAGCAGGGGCCAAAAGGACTTCAGGCAGTTAACGTTTCACCAAGCTGAGTTCTTACTTGAATAGGTTCACCCACAACCCCGCAGTAGCGGGGTTGTTTGGTTTGGGCGCGTGATTTCGCACGGTTTTCACGCAAGCAATATGCCAGCCAGTTGAGAACTGGATCTCATTTTAAGATAGGCGTCCGGCCGTATAATTTTCACCAGTTCGTAATTTGATGGCACGAACGGGCTCCCGAAGGAGCCATTGTGTTCTCCGGCCACGCAAACTGGCGGAGCAAACAGACATGGAGGCAGATATCATGCTTGATATGAATCAAATCAAGAAAAACGTTTCAAATTGGTCGAAAACCGAAAACGAAGTTACGCCAGGGTCTACACCCGTCCGCAAACAGGAGACCACACAGCCGATACATCAACCCGCAAAGGGACCGGCAACTATCGGCGCCTCAATTCGATTTAAGGGTGAGCTAAGCGGTGAAGAGGATTTTATAATTCAGGGCGTGGTTGAAGGCCGCATTACCCTGACGAACAATAATCTGACGATTGGCAATACGGGTCGAATCAAGGCAGACATAATTGCGCGCACTATTATTGTTGAGGGCGAGTTGCTCGGTGACTTAATGGGCGAGGAAAAAGTGATTATTCGCAAGACCGGGCGGGTGCGCGGCAATATTGTTTCGCCGCGAGTAACACTCGAAGATGGCGCCAAGTTCAAAGGTAGTATCGAGATGGACCCGCAGGATACTGAAGCCTCGGTAAAACCTGACTCGACAAACAAAACCGAAAATCCCAACAAGTCCGGACCTGAGAATAATTCTCCCGATAGAAAACGCGCATAGCAGCAGTAACTGTTTGGTTTGAAATGTTACGCAACTTGCAAAGGGACGAAGCGTCGTTTAACGCTCCGCTCCGCTCCGAGATTCTTAGCTGTGGGTTATTTCGCGCATTTGCCGCGGGCCTGAAAAGCGAAAGCAAGTATGGCTTTCTCGATTTCGGGCCCGCAGATGCAAGCATTGTAGATTACTTTTCTCAATTCCACTGTCGCCTGACTCTGTGGGATATTTCGTCACAAGTGTCGAAAATTCGTATTGACGATGACGATGAGGAAAATTCTGAAAAAACAAAAATTGGGTCGATGCTTGATTTTGACTCGTCGCCGGAATGCGATCTTGTGCTGTGCTGGGATCTGCTAAATTATTTGCAGCAAGACTTTCTAGGAGAGTTTGCCCGACAATTATATGAGCACATTAATCCGGGCGGAGTTGTGCATGCGTTTATCGCCAGCGGCCAGCAATTACCGATGGAACCGGCAAGTTACACCTTGCTGAGTGACGGCCGTATGCAGCGTTTTTTTACCAACACAACCCGGCCTAACCCGCGCGTATATTTTCAGCAGCAGCTACAGCGTGTTTTATCCCCCCTGGTCATTGAGAAGGCCGTGTTATTGCGCAACGGCATGCAGGAATATCTTTTTCGCCGTCGATAGCGCGGCAACGCAATCTGTCTAAAATGAAATTTTTCAGATTGGTGCAACATACCGGAAAATCCGGTGTTTGGACCATTTTGCCTGAACAGCTTCAAGTGATACTGGATTGACTCAGCAACTTGAGTGTTCCGTGTGCGTACGATAAATACAAGTGGAGAAACGGGCAGTTCAATACCCCCATAGCTTGTAAAAAAATTCTTGTTTATGCAGTATTCTGCTGTTGGTCCGTTTCGTCTATCAAGTAAATACAGGAAAGTGCAGCATAGTGAAGTCAGCAGGTAGTTTTGGAGTATGGCTCATCGCTGGTATGTGCCTTGTTCTTTCCTCGTCCGCGTGGGCCGGTGTCAGCCATGACTCCCGACTCGACTGGTTTAGCATTAGTAGCGATCATTTCATTGTTCACTACCACAACGATCTAAAGGAACACGCTCAGGAAGTGTTGGCAATTTCTGAACGGGTTCACCGGCGCTTGAGTAAACGTTACAGCTGGAACCCACGACGGCGCACGGAAATTGTATTAACCAACGAATCCGACCTCGCCAACGGCTCAGCCGTTTTTTTTCCGAGCAATCGCATGACCTTGCAGGTCCCACCGCCGGACGATATCCGCAGTCTGGAGGATCATGCCGGCTGGATGGAGCTCCTTATCGAGCATGAGTATGTGCATATTCTGCACCTGGACAAAGTTCGGAGCTGGCCCGAAGGATTTCGCACGGTGTTTGGCAGGAATATTTTGTTTTTTCCAAACGCATTTAACCCGTTTTGGGTCATTGAGGGGATGGCGACCTACGAAGAGACGGATTTTGCGCGTGGTATCGGCCGTGGACAGAGCAGCTTTTTTAATATGCTCATTCGCATGGAAATGGAAGGTAAACTCAAGCCTATTCATCAAGTGAATCAACCTATCGTCAGTTGGCCGGCGGGAACAACGCGCTATTTGTATGGCGTACATTTCATTCAATTTGTCGCCGATCGCTATGGCGATGACAAGGTTATTGAGCTGGTTGAAGAGTATTCAAATAACCTTTTACCTTTTTTTATAAATACAAACAGTCGCAAGGTCCTGGGTGAAAAACTCACACCACTGTGGGAGGAGTACGAAGCCTATCTGCATGAAGAATTCGACAGTGTTACGAAAAAAATCAAAAGTCGCGGTATACGTGACGGTGAGCGCTTGACCAAAAGAGGATATTTTACCGGCCCGTTAAGTGTCTTGCCGGATGGTCGAGCGTTTTACATAAATTACGATGGCCGACGCTATCCAGCGTTATGGCGAATTTCACCGGAGGGGACTCACAAAAAACTTGCCACGCTCAATTTTAATGGCCGTCTGGATGCGCACGCAACAAGCGGTGTGCTGATTTCCCAGACTGAGCTTTGTAATAACGCGTCAACCAATTACGACCTATACGTTATTGATAGCGAAACCGGGAAAAAACGACGCTTAACGCGCTGTGCTCGGTTTCGGTTTTCTTCCTGGATGCCGGACGGGCAGCACATTATCGCGGTGCAAAATCAGGAAGGAAACAGTGCACTGCAGTATCTTGATGATGAAGGCCGGTTGCTGAAAAACCTATGGCAGGGTAGCGATGGCACCATGATTTCCAATCCGGATGTGTCACCTGACGGCCGTTATGTCGTTGCGTCATTGTGGCGGCCAAAAACCGGTTGGAATCTTGAGTTGTTTGACATTGACGAACGCCGTTGGCAGCCGTTGACACGAGATTCGGCCATCGAAAACCATCCACGATTCGACCATAACGGGGAGAATATATTATTCACCGCCGATTACGACGGTGTATACAACATTCGTCGGCTTGAAATTAAGAGCAGCCGAATCGAGACGCTGACCAACGTCCTGGGAGGCGCGTTCTATCCGGGAATCACCGGCGATGGGCGGTCTCTCATCTATATTGGTGCCAATCCGGAGGGATTCGACGTCTATCGGATCCCGTTGCAAAGCCAGAAAACCCGGCCGCCACCTCAGCTGGTTTTAACATCACCGGGACCGACCGGAATTCCGCTACCCCCTGCACAGCCGGTCGATCACTCTGACCAAAAGACCTACTCGCCCGGCAAGGGTTTGCTCCCGACCTGGTGGTTTCCACGTCTTTCTATCGACAGTGATCGAACTGAAATAGGTGCACTAACATCAGGTTGGGACGCGCTGCAGCGCCATGTTTACGCCGCCGACATTGCCTACGATACGAAAAATGAAGTTTGGGTTGGGCAGTTTGACTATTTTTACGATCGTTGGTTACCCATAGTTAAATTTAGCGTTGGACGTTCATTGTCGCTGCTGCGAAATACCACGGGAGAAATTGTCGCGGGGAGGTTCAATGATGAGATTGAAGCCGGTCTTGTTTTTCCCTGGTTGAGTGTCAAAAATCGCTGGACCATGCAACTGGGCGTTGTACAGAACACGAATAAAGAAGCGTATACCGACCCAGGTTACATTGCCAGTGGACCGTTCGAAGATAATGTGTTGGGACTGGCGGGAACTTACGCGTCTACACGAATTTTTCCGAAGTCAATCAGTCGTATTGGGCGCGAGCTACTGTTGGTTGCCGAAGATAGCGACACATTGGGTGACAGTTTTTATACCGGGCAGGTTTATACCGGGGGTTGGCGGGAATTTGTTCCGTTGGTGGGTGAGCATGTCCTCGCCTTGCGATTGACCGCCGGCTACGGTACTGAGCAGCCTCGACCGTTTTCTCTAGGCGGCACGGGTAACGTTAATTTCCTGCCGCCTATTCTTGCGGGTTCCTTGGTGGACTCACCCTTTAACCGGCGACAATATGCCTTGCGTGGTTATCCTGAAGGATTGCCTCAGCTCACCGGGCGGCGCATGAATCTGGCTAGTCTTGAGTACCGCTTTCCGCTGGGTCTGCTTGAGCGGGGTTACATGGCACCACCCATTGGTGTACACCAATTTCACGGCAGTCTATTTGTAGACACCGGCGCAGCCTGGAATGATTCGCGTCCGGATGAATATTTCACCGGTGCAGGTCTTGAGCTCACGGCGGATATGATCTGGTTTTACTCTTTACCAATACGGTTAACAGTTGGTGGAGCGCATGGGTTTGACGCCGGCGGGATTGATGATTTCTATGTGCGGCTGAGTGCTGCATTCTGAAAATGATTTTGCCTGTTGATAGTTAAATTCTATTTCCAGAATGTTGCTGTTAATGATGTAAGCGGGAACGTCTCCGCATATACCGGTGTTCGTTGTTGCTAACATGGAAAACATTTTGCAATCGAAATTTAGCCGTGATCGGCGGATTTTGGCAGCGTGACTCCTTTACCCTGCCAGGCAAGCACACTGGTAGCAACAATTCCCAGCGTCACCGCGAACCACAAGGTGCCAATACGAATAAGGAATGGCGCTGTTAGCACCACGTTTTGCGGTGCGCCTGCGTTGTATAACAGCAGCGCCAATGCTGCCTCGGTACTGCCAATTCCACCGGGAATGAATGATACGGCACCGGCAAGAATTCCGAGCGCATAAATTGCCAATACAGTTAAAACCGGTAAATCGGCTCCTAGTGAATGGGTAATAAAATAAAACGCGAAACCCTGAATTAACCACGCGAGTATGCCCAACAGCAGCCCAACGGTAAATCTGGAAGGGCTAAACAGTGTATGGGCTTGACGAAAAAGCCCGAGTAGCTGATGCAGGCCCATTCGAAAACGATTGTCCGGCCAGCGGGCAAGCATCGAATCCGCGCGATTCATTAATCCGGTGCTAAAATTAAACGCGACGATGCCGATGGCCATCAGTGTGACGATGACAGCAATAAAGCCAAAACCGGGTAGGGTGAGCAAGGCTAACTGCGCGATCAAGACTAGGGTCAGTACATCAAGAAACCGTTCGGTAAAAAACGCAGCCAGACTATGTGTGTAGCTCACCTGGTGTCGTTTCAGATACAGGGAGCGCACGGTTTCTCCTGCTTTGCCGGGTGTTGTGGTCAAAGCGAAGCCGCCAATGTAATAGAGTAAATGCTGGCGTAGTGGTATGACATGGCCGAAACAGCGCAAATAATGGTTCCAGCGAAAAAAGCGAATTAAGTAATTTGACAGGGAACAGCTAAGTACCAACAGGATTCCGGACCAACCCAAAAGAATGAGTGCCGCAGAAATCTCCTTCCAGCCGATAAAAACAGCGTAGCCCAGGTAGAAACCGGCGGCCAGCATCAGCGAGATGGAAACAGCCCGCTGGGACGGTAAGCTTAAAAGCCGGGTTGATCGATTGGAATTGGATTTTGAATTTGCCACCATTTAGACTTGGCCCGGAAGGGAACCTAAATTATATGTGATACCAGAAACTCACTGGCCGTTCTACCGAAACGGGCCAACACAAGCAAAGTGTTTGGGATTGCGCTGAAACAGGAATTCTAACCGCAAGTACGTAACAAGGGGTATTAAAATGGCTTCTGATGTTAGCGAGCTAACAATTAATTACACAGAGGACGGTGTCCAGATCGTTAAGGAGTTGGATAAGGAAATTTTGAGCAAGGGAGCCTGGTCCACTGTTTTGTATCGATTCCAGGAATGGAACCGTCAGAAGGAAGAATACGGACCGGATAAATATACTATTCGGCGTTATCAGAAACGAAATAACGAGTACTGGCAGAAGTCGAAGTTTAATATCTCTAGTCGGGATCAGGCACGTAAACTAATCGAAGTGTTGCAGCGTTGGGTTGAGGAACCGGAAGAATAGGTGCTGGCGAGGAAGCTAGGTGTCTCAGGATGTTCTAAACTAGGTCTAGAGTATTT
>CAMYNG010000001.1 GCA_947259765.1 uncultured Ectothiorhodospiraceae bacterium | reverse complement strand
CCCCTTGGGGACGCCATATTATAAAAGGCTCTTTAGGAGTCTTTTCACTTTTGTATTTGGGGCTTTCCCAGTGCTTGAAGTCTCACTATTCGTTACTGGAACTGTGAGTAGTTTGAACGATCTCCGCTTGTGGACGCCGACTAAATAACAGCCCGGTTGATTTGCCTGCTGAACATATCCATTGCGGAGCAATATCCGGGAACAATTATTGAGTTTTACACCTAAGGATTGAGGGCCATCACAAACTACCGCAGCGAGACGACGAGCACCGATGTGTGCAGATATTGGCTTCAAATTGGGGGATCTTCCTGTTCGCTAGCCCATTACTTAATACAATAATCGGGGTTATACGCGATTCTGTAGCAAAGCGCGTATAACTAATTCATCAGTTAAAACAAAGAGATAATGGCTGTCATGACGAACCTTGACATGTCATGTCGAAGCGCCTATGTTTTCACCATGCCTAATATCAAAATCAGCTCCAAAGTGGATGAAGCGGCCTGGGAAGAGCTCAAGCAACTTGCCGCTGAAGCCCATCAAAACATATCCGGAGTGCTCACCGACGCAATTCAGGATTATGTGCGCAAGCGACGTGTCCGTCCGGTTGTCATGCAACATCTGGAAGATTCAATTCGCGACAACGAAGAACTAGGTCATCTACTTGCCAGATAAACCGATCCAGTTTTTGTCACTGGATGAAGTCCTGGTTATGCATGAGCGACTCATCGAGGTCTTTGGTGGACCCGAGGGTGTTCGTGATATGGGCATGCTGGAAAGCGCCTTATTTCGACCGCAAACCGGTTACTACGAAGACCTAATTCAAATGTCAGCCGCGTTGTTTGAATCATTATTAATGAACCATCCATTTGTCGATGGGAACAAACGGGCTGCGTTTTTTGTAACGGATACCTTTTTACGCCTAAATGGTTACCGACTTGCGGTGGAGTCAAAATCAGCCCATGCATTAATTATTGGTTTGTTGGAATCGCATCAGGTTGATTTTGATGTGATACATGATTGGATAAAGGCACATATTAAGTAAGAGAGCACTAGTTGTAAGTTGGCACGATCCATGCGCATCACTGGAAAAAACGGTTTGATAACAACTGGATATCTCGCCCTTTCACGGCGGTAACAGGGTTTCGAACCTCCTTGGGGACGCCATCTTTATTTCGACCGCAAACCGGTTACTACGAAGACCTGATTCAAATGTCAGCCGCGTTGTTTGAATCATTATTAATGAACCCCCCATTTGTCGATGGAAATTAACGGGCTGCTTTTTTCGTAACGGATACCTTTTTGCGGCTAAACGGGTATCGCCTTGATGTGGAGCCAAAATCAGGCCATGCGTTTATAAATTTGGTTTATTGGAATCGCATCAGGTTAATTTTAACGCATTAGATGATTGGATAGAGGTACATTTTAAGACCACAAGTTGAACGTTGATTTTTGGAATTGTTCCAGCGTCACTCATTACCAGATTTCTATGCGCTAAAAACCAGTCTCAAAAAAATACCTTAAATAATAATAGCTTGCACGCTTGTGTTTACCGGTTGCTAACTATTTCGGCGACCGGAGAGCGCTGATTTTTGCCATGTTATTCCCCCCTCCGCGGGAGATGTCGCCAGGTCTCAGTCGATTTTGAAAGAGATTCTCTGGTTGTTCGACCCGCCCCAAAATTATAATTGTGAACTATTTCCCAAAAAACGGGTTTGCCACTAACCAAGAACTTCGGGGGGCGGTATATTGCCCCTAGAAGCAGCATTGAAATTTTTTTGGGTTCGAAACGAAAAAAAATACAGTGTCGATGTCCTCTAAGGGGCATTGATGTAAACAAATAACATCACAATTTGGGCCATTGGAGGGTATTAAATGAAAATTCAGGCATGGAAATCGGCACAGATCGGTAGCTTGTTAATCCTCCTCTTGGCTCTAGTCACCGCCGGTTGCGGCGGCGGGGGCAGTTCAAACATTGAAGGCCCGTCTCCTGACGGTAACAACAACTCCGATGCCCCGGTAGTTGCCGACGCAGGCTTGATCGGTGCTGTCCGCGTCGGTCAAACGGCAACGCTGGATGGAAGCCGTTCTTATACAACGACGTCAGCTCCAGTGAGCTATGCCTGGTCCTTTACCGCCAGACCGGATACCAGCAAAGCGGTTTTACAAAACCCAACCTCAGCACGACCGAGTTTCGTGGCCGATGTCACGGGATCCTACATGGCACAGCTGGTGGTCAGCGCCGGCGGTGTTACCAGCGAGCGCGCTATCGCGCTGGTTGAGGTTACCAACGAAGGCGAAAATGTCACCGGAATGCGCGTGCATACGCGGTATGCTTCAAAATGCTCAGAATGCCATGACGGCCGGTTTCTTCTCGCTGAGCCGCCGTTTGATCCCGTCGCCGGAAAATCCGGCGCACATCCGGCTACCACCAACATGTGCGAAGCGTGTCATACCACCTTCGGCTTTGAACTTATGCGTCATGTTGACCACCTCGAGACGTTCGGTAATTGCAGTACCTGTCACAACGGCGTTTTGGCTGTAGGCAAATCCGAATTCCATCTTCCGACAAATTCCGAATGCGATTCGTGCCACACCACGACCAGCTTCCTGGATCTGGCGCCGGATGGCAGTTTTGACCATTCCGGTATTACCCGAGATTGTGCAACCTGCCACAACGGTACTATAGCCGTGGGCAAGCACGAGGCTCATTTGGCAACCGACAAGGATTGCGGTTTCTGTCATAACACAACCGATTTTAAAGATGCGTTCGTGGATCACAGTAATATCACGGGCGATTGTGCATCCTGCCACAATGGTAACGACGCCAAGGGACAGTCGGTCGGCCATCCTGTTACGAGCGTTGACTGTGGTGTGTGCCATAGTACCCAGACGTTCAGCCTTGGCGGCGTCTTCGACCACAGCGTTGTGGACCCCGCTGCACAGCCATGCGGAGCCTGCCACAATGGCAACAACAGTATCAATGCCATCGGAAAGCCGCCGACCCATCTGGCAACCACCACTGATTGCTCGAAGTGTCACAGTATCAGGGGCTTTAAACCCGCGTTTGTTGACCATACCGGTCCTGACGTTGTAGGCAAACGGTGCGATGCCTGTCACGGTGTTAACGCACTTGGCAAACACGCCAATCACATGCCAACCAATGAAGACTGCGGCGTGTGCCATTCTCCGGGTACCTTTACCGCGGGCACTTTTGACCACAATCCGGCTGCGATTAACGGGGTTACCTGCGCGTCATGTCACAACGGTATGATTGCCGTGACGAAACAAGCCAATCACATACCCACGAACAGTGATTGCGGTAGTTGTCACAACACCAATACCTTCACCGGCGCGACGTTTAACCATGTGGGAATTGACGTAAACAATTGTGCGTCATGCCACAACGGCAATACCGCCAGAGGCAAAAAGACTAGGCATATTCCGACTCAGGACGACTGCAGCGTATGCCACAACGATACCGGGCCCAACGGCTTTGCAATGACCACATTCCTTGCGACGGTTCACCCGGGCATCACTAGTGGTTGCAGCGATTGTCATAATCGACAAATTCTGCCGGCGGTATACAAGCCAGCAAGTCACATTCCGACCGGCAAGGATTGCAGTAACTGCCATACCCCGAATGCGTTCAAGCCTTCGACGTTCACGCATGCCGGTATCAATACTAATTGTGTCCTGTGCCACAATGGTCAGCACGAGGGGGCCGGTGCGCTTGGAAAACCGATTACGCATATTGCTACCACGGCAGATTGTGGCAATTGCCATAAAACCAACACGTTTACCGGCGCATTCGTTGATCACACCAGTCCCGAGGTAACAAATGCCCGCTGTGATTCCTGCCACGATGGTGTTACGGCACTCGGTAAGAATAACGCTCATATTCCTACGACCCAAGACTGTGGTGCCTGTCACGTTCCCGGTACCTTCGCGACAGCGATATTCAACCATAACGGAATCGTTGATAACTGTGCGTCGTGCCACGATGGGTTAACCGCCACGGGCAAACCCTCCAACCACGTGCCGACCAACAGTGATTGCAGCCAGTGCCACGTGACCACGGGCTTTTTACCCGCGACCTTTGACCATAACGGAATCGTGGATAACTGTAGCTCCTGCCACGATGGTGTATTCGCTCGGGGCAAATCGGCAGGGCATGTCCAGACCACGGCGGACTGCGGCCTGTGTCACAACACCCGTGGCTTTGTTCCGGCGACCTTCGATCACAGCGCGGTGTCCAACAACACCCGCTGCGACAGCTGTCATGGTGTGACATCAACCGGTAAGTCGGCCAACCATATACCGACTAATCTGGATTGCCGCAATTGCCATACCACGGCGACGTTTGTGGGCGGTACCTGGGATCACACGGGCGTTACCGGAAACTGTCAGTCCTGTCATAACGGTACTACCGCAACCGGTAAGTCACAGAACCATTTTGTGACCACCCAGGATTGCAATGCTTGCCACTCAACGGCACGCTGGGCGCCCGCCAACAATTTCACGCATGGGCCCAACAGTAACTATCCGGGTGACCACAACTCTCGCGTAGGGTGTCAGTCCTGTCACAGGAACAATAATGAAAACATTACCTATCCGACGCCCACGTATGCACCATTCTGCGCAGGTTGCCATGCAAATGATTACGACGCGGGTGAACATCGAGGCACACTGGCGGATAACAAGAACTGTGGGGACTCAGGTTGTCACCGGGTTAGTGATCGGGGCTGGTAGTTAGAAGTTTAGTTTAGCCCCACCGGAAAAAGTTATCTGGCTCGTGCTCCGGTCTTGTCAGGCGACCGCCCTTTAAGGGGCGGTCGCGCATTCAGGACATAAAAACCGCTGTATGCAATGGAACTCCCGAAAGGGATCAAGTTACAACAAGTTAGATCCGCTTCGGACATTTATTGCGTTCATTGATTCCTACCTGACCCATTCGAGCGTTTGAGCTGTAAACGGTCACTGGCGGTGTGACAAGACCGTGTTAAGTCACCGCACCTAAAACCCTGTAACAGATCTCGCAAATTCAGCTGCCATGCAGATCACGAGTGGCGTTGCCGGAAATGAGCTTACGATTGATAGCTTGTGGGCAGGGTTGTAAAAAGATTAAACGGCTTATTTACGGCGAAAATTAGGCCGGCACAGCTTTGAACGGAAACAACAACTTAAAGTGTATTCATCGTGAGGTGCCGGTTGCAGCGTTCAGTTGCGCCCCCAGTCCTGTTTCAGCCGATTCGACCACTAAGCGCTAAAAGTAAAATTTGTAGAAAAAAATACCAGCGCGGATTCTACGAATCACTCAGTCCGATCCTGGCCGTTTCAGCTAAACGTGACCCTCTGCGGTCCGTTTCCTGCCCATACTTTATTACTAGTTCAATATACGGCTAAAGTCTTTTGCCGACGAGACGATAATTCCCACAGAAAATAAGAAACAATTATTCTTTTAATTATTTTATTTTACAATCAGTTAGGAAGTCGGAAGGCATGAAGACAAGACGGTGGGGTTGTTTTAGCCGGATTTACCCGTGCGTGTTCGGCACGTTTCTTTCGTTGTTCTCCATTGGGGCAGTTGCCGAACCGCAGAGTGCGAAGGCAGCCCATTGTGAACTCCCTGGCCACTTCGAGCCACAAAAATCTGTCGCTATTACGGGTGCAGGGGCGCATTTTTCCTGGATTATCTTCAATGAACTCAAACCGGAGCTCGAAGCGCTGACTGGTCGCCAACTCACTCTGTTCGGCAAGAACTCCATGCTGGGGCAGGGCTGCAATGCCGGCATTAAAAATGCCAAGCTTAATGGGCCTGGCTATGAGTCGTTTGGTTTTGTCTGTTGCCCGCTATCGAAGCAGGAAGTAGAAAAAAAGAAAATTCGAGTTTATCCCCTGGCTCTGGAGCCTCTGCTAATCCTGGTCAACAAAACGAACCCGGTCAGCAATCTTAGCTTGCAGCAAGTGCGTGCAATTTTTAGCGGTGAGATTACCAACTGGAGCGAAGTGGGGGGGGACGACCGGGCGATTGTGGTAGTTACCCGGCTGCACTGTAAAAAGCGGCCCGGTCATTGGAAAACGATTCTACCGGATGCCAGCGACTTTCGCGAGAAACGGCTTAACGTGAAATCGGCTGATGATATGGTTCAGCGGGTAACCGATTTTAACGGGGCGATTGGACATACCGGCGCCACCTGGATTTTTGAGTCCAAAGACAAGGTAAAAGTAGTTACCGTAAATGGCGTAAAACCAACTGCAGCTGCACTAGAGAACAAGAGTTACCCATTCTATCGTCATCTGTCAGCGGTAACCGATAAAAACCCTTCGCCGGATGTACTCACGATCATAGATGAAGTGCAAACGGGACCGTCTTTCCGACAGGTTGCCAAACGCTTTGAGCTACTTCCGCTAACTCCAGCACGATAAGCAATGCGACTAAGAAGTTATCGCGCACGCTTGCTCAGCTACGGTGTTGTGCTGGGATTGCTCCTGACGGGTACACTTTTTTACTCCTATCATTATGTACAAAACGTCATCGAAAAAGAGGCTAGCCAACATCTTTCAAGAATGGTGCGTTTGCTGGACGCACATCTCAGTTCAGAAAGAGCCGAACTAAAACGCTATGCGGAGATAATTAGCAAAAATCTGCGTCTCAAGGAGTATTTGTTTATTGTTGAAGAAGTCGGTGTGGAGGCGGCGCCACTTCGCGAGCTCTATGAACGCCATTTTGGTTCGCTGCCTATTACCCGGGAAATTATTCTGGATAGCAGCGGTAATATAGTAGTTGGCAAACAGTATGCCGATCTTTCTCAACGCGTTGACTCGGTGAATTACGGGTTGGCTAGTCAATTCAACTATTTCAGAGACCAAAACAACATTGAACTTGTTGTAAGCTTGCCAATTATTTACCGTGACTCACTACTGGGACACCTTGCAATAACACGATTGTTTGACCAGCAGTGGCTCGAGCAGGTTAAGCAAAACACAGGCGGAGAAATTTTTGTTGAGTATAAAGGCCAAATTCTTTCTTCTACAATTGCTACCGCGAAACAAGCAAGGTTCGAACCTAGCCATCTACCCGTGGTTGTTAGCGGTGAACGCTACCAGGTTGAAAAAATAGAGTTAGCTGGCGCGGATGCGGGCATGCCATCGCTTTGGTATGGTTTGTCGGAAACAACGCTGACGCAGCGCATCCAGCGACATAAACAGATTACTCTGGCACTTGCGGTGTTGGGAATCGCGGCAATCGTGATTTCGGTCTATTTCATGATGTGTAACTTCAGTCGACCTATGCAGGAACTGACGCGAATTACACGCAAAGTAGCTGAAGGTGAATTTCCAACGCTAAAAAAATCATTACCCGGAAATGAGGTTGAGGAACTTGCAAATCACTTTGCCGACATGCTTCAGGCTTTGCGCAACAAGCAGACGGAGATCGATCTGATCCATGCGGAGCTTGAGGAATCCGCAATAACCGATACGTTAACTGGTCTTTACAATCGCAGATATTTGCAGGATGTCCTTCCAAAACTGCAGGCACAAGCCTCACGCGAGGACAAGTGTGTCGCGGCAATTCTGATGGATCTCGATCATTTTAAGCTGATTAACGACACCCATGGACACTTGATTGGAGACAGATGTCTCAAACACTTTACTGACACTCTTAGGAGAGAGTGTCGGGCGAGCGATTACCTGTTACGCCTGGGTGGCGAGGAATTTCTCATCCTGAACCTTACGCAAAGTTTACGTGGCGCTGTGGCACTGGCAGAAAAAATTCGTGCTGCTATCGAGAAAAATCCAGCCAGGGATAATGACGTCCTGATTCAGATGACGGTCAGCAGCGGTGTGACCTGTGCACCGCCGGCCAACTCCGGCGAAGATGCATTACAGCAAATGCTTTCACAGGCAGATGAAGCCCTGTATCGAGCCAAAGAGATGGGGCGTAACCATGTGTGCGCTATAGACCGGAGGAAACTACAGTGTTCACAGCGCTGTTTCCAGGGGAAGTGCGGGGTCGGACAGTAGTACGTAAATCGTGGGTTTTGGGAACAGAACCGTTAGGTTGTCGTGATAGGCAACAAAAGTCAGGTTTTTTTGCGGGCTGATCGGTAGTTCGTCAAATTGTTTCTGGTGACGCATAAAACCTTTCTTGGCCCCGGTATTTTGATATTGTCTCCTCTGCTGAGGCAGTACCCACAAAGTCCTGCTGAGCGTTCCATCGTAATCCAACGCTCGTTCCCTTCTTAAAATGTCACTGGTTGTAGCCCGCCTTGACGCTCACCAGAAAAATTGACGGATCTGTGAGCCACCGGTGGTCCGGTCGCGCTATACGGCCGATGAGTATTAGACCGGCGAGTTGGGGCAGCGATTGTGGGGCGTTACCGTTGTCTGGAACATCTACTATCTTTATGCCAAAAAAGTTTTCCGCTGTCGCTGTTTACTTCTATTATTAATAGAGATGGGCAGAGGACACGAGGTGAGCTCGGTACATCAATGATGATGCCACCAAGGTCAAGGAGATCACCTCCAACGGCCGTGTCCGGCCTTGAATAGATCCCATCACGAAGCCCCCGCCCAGCCGTGAGGCAAGGCATATAACCGGATGGAGGGGACCACATGCGCGTCTGGAGCCTGTATCAGAACCTTAACGTAAAGCGTTCAAACGCTTAGAAAGCGCTGCCCGTCGAAGGTATTTTCAGGAGCTACCGGGCTTCGGTGTGAGGTTCGTGCAGCTTATTCTCAAGACGATTGGGACAAACCATAGTCAGGAGTTGCACTGTTTGTTTTTCACGGCGAGGCGGTACACAGAGTCGTTGATGTTGGATATCCTTGAAGTCGGTGGCAGGTGAATGTAGTCGTTGTCAAAACAGGAGCCTAGAATATGGCCCAATTCTCCGGGATGCATAAAACCGATTTTATCGGTGAAGTCGAAGCCAACACACTACCTGACCTTTTTCAAGCACGTGTTAAACATAGCCCCGACAGCATCGCTTATCGGCAATACGATACCAGGATGCAGGCGTGGCGCAGTTATACCTGGCGAGAAATTCAGAGTGTCGTCAGTCGCTGGCGGCAGGCACTGCGGCATGAGGATCTCAGGGCAGGGGATCGCGTTGCCATAATTCTGAAAAACGGTATCGACTGGGTCTGTTTCGAGCAGGCGGCCCAGTCTCTTGGCCTGGTAGTGGTTGTGCTGTACCCAACGGATACACCGGAAAACATCGTCTATATTCTGGCAGATGCGGGCGCCAGTGTGGTGTTACTCGACGAATATCGTCAGTGGCGCGACCTTGCCCCTCAGCAACCAAGCTTGCCGGCCTTGCGGCGTGTCTTTTATCTACAGGGAAATAAAGACAACAATACGAACCGGGATGATATCTGTCGCAGTGTTGACGAGGTATTGCCTGTCGATGGCAGTTCCTATGTAAATTCGGTGTCCGATCCCGGGGCGTTGGCAACTATTATCTATACTTCGGGAACGACCGGTAAACCCAAGGGGGTCATGCTTACACACCACAATTTACTCGCAAATGCGGAGGCGGTACAAAAAATTATACCGGCGGTTACCGATGATGTGTTTCTGTCGTTTCTGCCTTTGGCGCATGGTTTTGAACGCACAGTGGAGTATTGTCTGCCCATGATGGCAGGCTGTTGTGTTGCTTATGCACGGTCGATTCAATTATTGGCGGAGGACTTACTCGAGATACAACCAACGGTGTTTTTGTCGGCGCCGCGATTGTATGAAAAGATTTACACCGCGGTTAACGTAAAAATTGCTCCACACTGGCTGAAGAAAAAGCTCTTCGCCTGGACAATTCGTTTGGGTTGGCGAAAGTTCAAGGCATCACAAGGACGCCAACCTCCCCTCGGTATGGTGAGCGGTCTGGCGCAAAAGGTGTTGCATAAAATTGTCGCCGACAAAGTACTTTCCCGTCTAGGTGGGTGTATTCGGGTTGCGGTGACCGGCGCGGCACCCATGTCCGAACAGGTGGCACGCTTTTTTCTCGGACTGGGCCTGCCCCTGCTGGAAGGATACGGTTTGACTGAAGCGGGCCCCGTGGTCAGCAGCAACCGTCCGTCCGATAACGTTCCCGGCTCGGTAGGCAAGCCCTTACCGGATGTCGAAGTGTCACTTGCCGAAAACGATGAGCTGCTGGTTCGTTCCCCCGGTGTTATGCAAGGCTACTGGGGCAGGGAAGAAGACACACAAAAGGTTATTGATAAAGAAGGTTGGTTGCATACGGGGGACCTGGCGGAGATCAGAGAGGGGCGCATCTATATTCGCGGACGGCTCAAGGAGATCCTGGTGACCTCAACCGGCGAAAAGGTGCCACCAGCCGATATGGAAATGGTCATCACCCTGGAGCCATTGTTCGAACAAGCTATGGTAGTGGGCGAGGGTAAACCCTTCCTGTCGGCACTAGTGGTTCTTAACCATGAGGCCTGGCCGAGTTTTGCCGCCGCGCTGGGTCTGGACCCGGAAAGAGAACAGTCACTGCGTAGTCCACTGGCGGTCGACGCGGTGCTGGACAAGCTGGCCGGAATGCTGGGTACCTTCCCCGGTTATGCGCAGATCCATGCAGTGCATTTGACACGTGAGGCCTGGACGATCGACAACGGTCTGCTGACGCCGACGTTAAAGATAAAACGCAACGTCCTTGAGGACCGCTTCGAGCAGGAGATTAAGGAACTCTATCACGGCCACTTAATGGCAGAGTAAACAGTAAAGATGTGAAGGATACAGCTAACGCAACATGATGGTGACAACGTTAGCGGCGATAACGGTTTTGCAAAGCGGAGCTAATGATCGGTTATCAGATATGAATCATGCAGCAGCACAAAACGATCAGGAAGAGGTCATGCAGGGCTTGCTTGAAACAGTGCAGGCTGTGCTTGATGATTTGTATCCGTCGAAATCAAAAATGCTTGTGCTGAATCTTGACAGCTCACTGGATACTGATTTGGGACTGGATAGCCTGGCGCGAGTTGAACTGATTTCCCGTCTTGAGCGACGTTTTAACGTTGTCTTGCGGCAACGGGTGTTTACCGACACGGAAACACCGCGGGACCTGTTGCGGGCAGTCATGTCAGCCCGTGGTCGCGAGGAATCCCGTACGCCGCTTGAGGTCGTTGAACTGGCGACGGCCGGTGTAAAAAATTTGCCCCGTCAAGCCTCCACTTTGATCGAGGTTTTGGAGTGGCACGTAAAGCAGCACCCAGAGCGCTTGCATGTACGCATATTGGGTGACGAAGGCGAGCAGGACGCGTTGACCTATGCTCAACTTTGGCACGGTGCGGAGCAGCTGGCCGCGGGACTCCAGCAGCGAGGCGTTCAGGTCGGAGACACCGTTGCGATTATGCTGCCGACCGGCCGCGACTATTTTTTCAGCTTTTATGCCATTTTACTTGGTGGCGCGATTCCGGTACCAATCTATCCACCGTTGCGACGCAGTCAACTAGAGGATCATCTGCGCCGCCACAGCGGAATATTGAACAACTGTCAGGCCTCAACCTTGATCACCATGCCGGAAGCAAAAGTGGTCGCTCAGTTACTTAAATCGCAGGTTGAGACACTACGTAACGTGGTGACGGTAGCCGATCTTGCTTCCCGCTCAGAAGGCTATAACCGGCCGGTAATGGGTCCCTTTGACATCGCCTTTCTTCAATATACCTCGGGCAGTACCGGTAACCCGAAAGGTGTCGTGCTTACCCATGCGAATCTGCTGGCCAATATCCGCGCTATGGGAGAGGCGGTGGAGGCGGATGCCAACGACGTCTTTGTTAGTTGGCTACCGCTCTATCATGACATGGGGCTGATCGGTGCCTGGCTGGGAAGTCTGTATTTTAGTGTGTTACTGGTAGTGATGTCGCCGCTTTCTTTCCTGACGCGACCGCAGCGCTGGCTTTGGGCCATTCATCAATATCGGGCGACTCTTTCTGCCTCACCCAATTTTGGTTATGAATTATGTTTGAAGCGGTTAACAGACGAAGATTTGAAAGGATTGGACCTGAGTTGTTGGCGTAGTGCATTTAATGGTGCGGAATCTGTTAGCCCGGAAACGATTGAGGGATTTTCCCGTCGCCTTAAGGCCGCAGGTTTTCGAGCGGAAAGCATGATGCCGGTTTATGGACTGGCCGAGTCTGCCGTGGGTTTGGCATTTCCACCACTGAACAGAATGCCGCGTATCGACTGCGTGCAGCGTGAAAAATTTACCTCAACAGGTAAGGCTGTCGCCACCGGGCCCAGCGACAGAAACGCCCTATGTTTTGCCACCAGCGGTTATCCGCTTCAAGGGCACCAAGTCCGAATCGTGGACGACAACAATAGGGAGTTGCCGGAGCGTGAACAGGGTTATTTACAGTTTCGTGGTCCGTCAGCAACATCCGGCTATTATCGTAATCCACAGGCAACAAAAAACCTGTTTAAGCAGGGGTGGTTGGATTCGGGTGACCTGGCCTATATTGCTGAAGGTGAGATTTTCATCACAGGACGTAGCAAGGATGTCGTAATCCGCGCCGGACGTAATATATATCCGCATGAAGTAGAGGAGGCTGTGGGAAATATAGATGGCATACGAAAAGGCTGTGTAGTTGCATTCGGTACGCTTGATTCACATACGGGCTCGGAAAGACTGGTGATTATGGCGGAGACAAGAGAAACTGACGTTGGTGTAAGGGAAACACTTCAAAAAAAGATTCTTACTCTCACTAGTGACTTGATTGGTTCGCCACCGGACGAAGTAGTTTTGGTACCTTCGCATACGGTGCTCAAGACGTCGAGCGGAAAAATACGGCGCTCTGCATGTCGCGAAATCTACGAGCAGGGCGCAATCGGCCGGGGCAGCAAAGCTATATGGCTGCAGTTTGCAAGAGTGGCCCTGCGTTCGCTGTCGCCAGTTTGGCGGCGCCTGAAAGCACAGCTTCTTAATAGTCTATTTGCAGCCTATGCCTGGCTATCGTTCAGTTTTCTTGCTGGTCTTACGTGGTTGTCGATAATGGGTTTACCACGCCTGAGCTGGCGTTGGATCGCAATGCGACTTTTTGGTCGTACACTGGCCTTCACCACGGGGACACGAATTACAGTTAACGGGTCGCAAAATCTGCCGGCAGCGAACGAGGCCTGTGTGTACGTAGCCAACCATTCGAGTTACCTTGACAGTTACGCGTTGGTCGCAGCTGTACCACGTGCATTTAGTTTTGTGGCAAAAGCAGAGTTGCGGGAACGTTTATTGATACGCGTTGCGCTAGAACGAACTGGCGTCGAATTTGTGGAGCGGTTTGACAGACAAAAAGGCCTGCTCGATTCACAACGAATTGTAGCGGCTGCTCAGCGTCAGCAATCGTTGTTTTTCTTTCCTGAGGGAACATTTTCCCGGACACCGGGCTTGTCAAAGTTTCATATGGGGGCTTTTATGACCGCTACACGGGCGAAAATTCCTGTCATACCCATCGCCATACGTGGAACGCGCTCGATGTTGCGTGCAGGTTCCTGGTTTCCACACCGAGGCAATATTTCCATTAACATCGGGGAGGCAATAGTCCCCAAAGCGTTGAATGGGAATAACGAAGAAATCTGGCAAGCGGCTATTGAACTTAAAGGTGCGGCGCGCCGGCATATTCTGCGTTACTGTGGTGAACCTGATCTTTCGTAATCGATGACTCGAAGCACTTAAATCTATGGGCGTTTCCTAAAAAATTGCAAAGTGTCAGGCGCGTTGTCAGTATTGAGTAGTTTACGGATCCTTTAGAATTCAAACAGCAATCCAAACAGATAGCTGGTCCCACCCAGGTCGACACCGTTTGTTTTCGCGCTGAATTTTTTCGCTTCAAGGATCAGGTAGCTTTGTTTCAGGCCTATCTGCTTGTCCGAGTTATGTGCGCGCTTTGGTGCCATGTTGTTGAGCGAAATCTGGATCCCGGCTCGAGCATTGTAGCCGTCGGCCTTGCCTTTGACGGTTTCCTGATTGGTAATTTCCTGCTGGTAGTATGCGCGGGTCCAGCCGCCACCAATGTAGGGTACGACCCACTGGTTTTCCTTGAAAATGGCTCGGAAAAGTACGAAAACGTCCACAGGCACCAATGTATAGGTAACTTCACCGCCTAGAATCTGATTGATTGGCAACAGACCGACGCCTTCGTCTTCGATGTATGATGCCTGCGCACCTACTTCAAGCTGGCGTAGAAACTTGTAGCCGAACCCAAGCCCAAACTCGGAGGTATGATCCTTGCCGTAAAAGGTTTCATAGTTATCGATGTCGGGAGTAAACTGACCACCCTTGACCTCGAGAGACCAATGCGGACGAACGGGTTTAGCTGCCAGTGCCGAACCGAATCCGGTAACCAGCAAAGTCAAAAGGGCACCTGCGGAAATAAGGCGGGCGGCGGTATTTTTTGAGCTGAATCTCATTACGTCGCCTTGAGCAGATGTCCTCTGCGTAAATTACGAATTCGGGCGATTAACCGGCTCGTAAAACGCCAGACCAGGATTAAGAATAATGTCGTTACGAGCAGTTTAGGAATTGTGGAGGCCTGTAGAATAAACACGGCGACAATCACAATCGGCAGCAGGAGTGCTCGTACCAGTGCTTTTAACCAGGGATAGTCTGCGATCACAGCGGCCACAGGTGGACTGTAGCGGTAATACATTGCGACAAGCAGGTGTCCGGCGCGATTGGTGAGCAGCACCTCGTCACGGAACTCACGTAGAATTGTTAGCTCCGGCGCGTGATCTGCACCGTACGCGGCAGTAGCAATAAAACACCCCTCGTTAGGTAAATTCGGGAACGCCAGCACGGCCTCGGGCAGTCCGCTCATGGTGTTGGACAGCGCACTTTCATTCGTGGGACCGATGGCAATGGACTGTTCAGCTGAAAACGTGCTGGTGTTGCGATTGCCTGTGTTGTCGTAAACCTTAGTCGCAAGGTAATAGGTTTGCTGGGCGATCGCCTGAATTGATACGAGATAGGTTGTGCCGTTTTCCAATCCACCCAAATCGTATTTGGTCACGTTACCAACATTGATGGTGTTTTCATTGACCGAAGCCACACCGTAGAGTACACGATAGCTAGAAGCCTGAGCCGCCGCGGACCATTCGAGCGAAAGTGTTTGGTTACTGGGCGCAACAGAAATCAGCGTCGGTGTCGAGGGCGTCCCGGGAGACGGGCTCAAGTTTGTTAGCGAGAAGCCGGTTACATTGCCGGCGGGTATTGGTGAGGTACCTTCGGCGGCGTCAGCACCGTTGTATACGCCGGGCGCCGTACCGTAATAGACATCGTAACCGGCTACCAAATAGGCAGTATTTGCCGCCCAACTCATGTTGATGCTGAAAGGTCCGGAAGGCGACGGGCTGGTATCGGTGGCAGAAGGTTGTGGTGTCGGAAAGGGAAATTTATCGGCTAGGTTTCCGCCGTAGGCGCCAATATCGGCGACTGTTCCGTCGATAATGTCCGTACCTGTACCTTCATCGATACACGGCGAGTTCGTTTGCAGGTGAAAATCCCGCGCACCGGGATTGACAAGCAGTGGATTTCCCGTGACTTCATTCGCTCCAACGCTACCATTGTCGGCATTGCCGAAAAAACAGTTAAATGTAACATTCTGGGGATTATCAATGGTTTGAATTGCGGTGGAGTTGCCAAAGAAAATGTTGTTTCTGATGTTTGCGTCCGTCAAGCTGCTTAGAACTGCAGTATTGTTTCTGTGAAAGGTGTTGTTATCTATGATTCCACCCAGAAACGTGTTGACAATCTCAACTCCAGTATTTGCCGTGCCAACATCAAAAACGTTGTTCTCTATTGATATAGTGTTGTTTATTCCAGAAACAGAAACTCCTGTTTTTGCGTTAATAAACGTAAAGTTGGCAATTGTGACATTACTCAGGCCGTCGATGCTGATCGCAGTGTTTGCAGAGCCCGGATCAATAAACGTTTGCGCGGTTTCTCTGCCGCGAATGGTGAGTCCGTTTTTGTTGACAATTAGAACTTCGTTGTAGGTGCCGCGTTCGACGATAATGGTGTCATTCACGTCGGAGCCATTAATGGCGTCCTGTATGCTACCGAAATCGCCAGGTACATTGCGTACGACGGCGCCTACACTGGATGTCCAAAAGAGAGTTAGGAATACCAAAATAACGATCAGGCTAAAGCGCTGACCGCGAACAGTCTGAAGACAAATGTTTAGTGTGATCTTATCTAAAGACACAATATTTTTATTTTGACTTGAACCGTATCTAAGGATACTTAAAATACCGTATTAATCCAAGGCGCATTTTGACAAGCATTACGCAATTTGACGGAATATCTGTGATGCATTTAGACCGCTTTGCTGAAGGATACTTTCGAATTGCGTAACAGGGCGATCAGGGCCAGATACGAATACATCGCAGACGCTCAAATCATTGTGTTCGGCTATAAGAGTATCGTAAAGCGTATCGACTGTTTCGTGGCCGAATTCCATCTCCTTGCTATCGTTTGCAAGAATTGCCGAATAGCGGAACGAGTCAAACGCATCGGCCCAGGCACGGCACATGTTACCGAGATAGTGACCACGACTCTTTGGTGCTACCCAATATAGATGCACGAGCTCTGAGGTTTCTAGATTCAATGCGTGTTCGATAAGACTTTTTATAGGCGCAAATCCGGTATCGTAGGCGACAAAAATCAACGGTCGCTGAAGATCTTCTTCATGCAGAACAAAATGACCACTGGGCCCCTCGATTGTTACTGCACCTGAGGAGGCATTTTTTAACTCAAATATATAATCCGAAAACTCATCACCATTTTTCCGTGGGATGTGAAACTGCAGGTTCCTGTCGTCACAAGGACAACTCGCGATCGGCAAGCTATGAGCAGGTAAGCCGTTAATGGTTAAGTCCACGGACTGACCCGCCATAAATCGAAGCCGTTGCGTTCTTGGCGTCTTCAGACTTAGTACAGCAACGTCGTCGTGTGGAAAATCGACTTTCCTGACTTGTGCAGTGATGCGTTGTAACGGTATCTCATTTTCGTTATGTGCTTCATTTGCCTCAACGACAACATCGGTAACAGCAGAATTTGAGCAGCAAAGAAAATATCCATGCAACTTTTCGGCTTCGGTGAGCACGTAGTCATGATTCCGTGTTTTCCTTAGTTCACCAGACACAAGACGCGCTTTGCATTTTCCGCAGTTGCCGTTACTACATCCGTAGTCCATGGCAAGTCCTGCGCTCAGGGCTGCGTCCAAAACAGAATCGGACCCCTGGACAAGAAACTCATGACCACTGGGAACCACGTGGACCTGGGCGGCTACAATGCGCAGCAGATTATCGCTTGCAATCAGTTCTTCCTGTACGGGCTCCAGGGTGGGTTGATTAGAAAGTTCATAGGCTAACCATTCCGTAAGTTGCGTTGCCGCAGTCGCAACCTCGACGGAACTGTCCTGCTGTAAGGCTCTGAGTTTGGATTTTAACTTATCAATTAGAATGCTGTAGTTGCTTACTTCGAACTTGGCGTTTGCCAGTTCGTTACTGAGCTCGGTAACACGTGACGCCAGCGTTTGCATATCAGGTGCCGCGGATTGCCCGCTACGAACCTGGTGAAATGCGCGTTCGATTATCTGTTCGACACGCTCCAGCATGGTGGTGTCTTCCATCGCGACATCAGGGTAGAGCTCCCCAAGGTCGGTCAGTTTGACCTGTCCCTCGAAACTGGCAATTTCTCCGTTTCGGATCCGTTTTTGCAGGGCACCCCGCGTGGTACCCACAAGTCGCGCTGCGCGCGAGACGCTGAGAAGACGAGACATAAAACACCCTTAGCTGTTGTTTGCTGTACGTTAATAATCTCAAAATCCGACTGCCATGACTGGACAGTAATCTATTAATAAGGATAGATCAGTTTCTTCCTGTAGAAATGGTGCCCACGCACACTCGTTTATTTGGTTGGATTAATCCAAAAAAATGTTTGAAAAACAATAGGTAATCAATCAATCCGAAAAAAACGATTAAGGCAGCTTGAAATCAATATTAGAAAAAACTAATATTAAAGCGTCAGTCGCACTATTTATATACAAAATTAAAGGTAATTAACGCATGCTCAGTCTGGACACATTAACACTGGTGGGTGCAGTTTCCGTGGCATTGGTCGTGGGTGTTCTGTTCTACCTTTGCAAGCGCAGGGGATGTAACCGCCCGCTCTGCTAGCTTGACTCGCCCGGTTTGAAATAATCCGGGACTCAAATCCTCATTGGATTCCAAGCCGCTGCATACGTCGCCACAACGTAGAACGATCTATCCCCAGAATACGCGCTGCCATCGCCTTGCTGCCATTGGCGCGTTGCAGTGCCAGTAAGATCTCGTGCTCACGTTCCTGATGCACATCAAAATTCACATCCAGCGTAGGCGTCTCACTTTTATGACTAAAGGCGAAAATATCCTGCGGCAGAGAGTCCGGCAAAATTCGGTTCTGTTCAGCACAAATAATTCCGTGCTCAATGGCATTTTCAAGCTCACGTACGTTTCCGGGCCACGGGTAATTCATCATCATTCGCATCGCCTCGTGGGTACATTCGATATCGTCGGGATAACCGCGTGCGGCGAGCCGAGCAATGAAGTAATTTGTGAGCAATGGGATATCACCGGGGCGTTCCCGCAAAGCCGGAATTGTTATGGGAATAACAGCCAACCTGTAAAAGAGATCAGCCCTGAACTCACCGGCGTCGACCAAATCGCGCAAGTTGCGATTTGAAGCCGCGATGATGCGTACATCAACTTTTTCAGTTTTATTCGAACCCACCATCTCAAACTCCTGCTCTTGAATTGCGCGCAAAAGTTTGGCTTGCAGGTGTAAAGGGATCTCACTAATTTCGTCGAGGAACAAAGTGCCCTGATGGGCCGCCTGAAATCGTCCTAGACGATCTTGTGTGGCGCCGGTAAAAGCACCTTTAACGTGGCCAAATAATTCAGACTCGATTAGGGTTTCCGGAATTGCCGCGCAGTTAAGCTCAACGAACGCGTGGCTGCCTCTTGAACTCAAGCGGTGAATCATTCTTCCCAATAATGTTTTACCCGTACCGGATTCCCCCTGCAAAAGTACGAACGCGTTGGTGGGTGCAATTTGTCGTATCCGGTCGACCACTTCCAACATGTGGGGATCGCTACTCTCAAGATCCGGGTACTTGTTTTGATAAACCGCCTCCAGTCGTCGTTGCTGGGTTCGGTCCCGAATCAGAATGAGACGGGCCTGGCTGTGGGTTTCCTGACAATTGACAAACCCAGTGTAAAATTCCAGATACAGATCACCGTTTTCTCGATGAATTTTTTGTTCAAACTGAACAAACGCACCACTGGGCTGACCCGCGGCATCAACCTCACCGGCGTCGATGGCCGCCTTCAGTATCGCGCGTTGTAAATTGAATTGGCTGACATCGTGCAACTTGGATAGCGGCTGACCGGGACGTAATCCAAGAAGCTCTGCGGCGGAGGGGTTCTGGTATTGAACGTTGCCCTTTTTATCAACAATGAGCACACCCTCGGCGATATTGGAAACCACCGCCTCCAGCATCGGGAACAGACTTGAAATTCTAACCATTACTCCACCTTCCCGTACTTCGTTCATGCAATTTATACAAGTGTTGCAGTTCCGCTCAGGTTGCGCAACACGTTGCACTCTTAAATTTGTGTTTATCTCTAATTAAATCAGTGGGTTGATGGCAGGAGATGATATTTCCCAGATGCAACATCACACTTGGCAATAGAAATATTTCTTTGTAAAACAAGTGGTTAAAAAATGGCATGTCATTTGCTACTTCAACTGAACGACAACAATGAAAATGCGACACGGGGGTGCAGTATGTCAGAACTATTTTCCAAAGAGTGGATGCAGAATTATGTCGACGCCTGGAACAATGAGCCGGGATTGGCGGATGAACTAGCAAAAATCGGTTTCTCGTCGGCAATCGGCTACGGGCTTGAAGATGACGCCGACCCCAAAGTGGTGCTAACGGTTGAGAATGGCAAGGCCGTTTCTGCTGAAGCGTTTAGTGGGCAGGAACTGAACTGGGATTTGCGTGCATCAACGAATAACTGGGTGAAATGGATAGACAAACCACCTGGCATGATGGGCCTGGGTATGGCCTATACCTCTCGAAAACTCAAATTCAACAAGGGTGATTACGCGGCCATGATCAAGGATCCGCGTATGGCTGCACCGTTTATAAAAAGTTTCGCCGTGATGGGGCGTGCGTAAGCATGTGATCCGACTGGCATCGACAGCTTTTACCGGTTTTATCAAATTAAAAACAAAATCCCATTGCGGGTTCTCTCAAAGAAAGCATTGAGTTGAATCATGAAAAAATTTACTCCAGAAGTTTTTCGATATGCTGCTTGTTTGCTGTGTTTGGTAATTTCTGCGGAAGTTGGTGCGAGCGGTTTTGGAGAAAGTTCCTATCCGCTAGCAACGAGCACAGCACAGGCCGCGAATCAGCCTGGTTTATTTACCGTAACAAACACCAATACCGGCGCTGCGGTGATTCTCGGCGGTTCGGTTGTGCCGTACCGTACGGTCACTCTGTCTGCGCAGTTACCCGGACAGATTCGCTATTTGGCCGGGATAGAGGGTGATTGGTTCGAAGCCGGAGAGCTTCTAGTTGCGGTAGATGATGACGAGTTGCGTGCGCGCCGACAGCAGGCCTTGGCGGAAATTGGAAATTCCGCCTATGACATGAGTAATGCTCAGGTGCAATACGGAAAAGAGTTTATGGCACCGCAGTCGCGCGATATAGGAAAAATGCCGGGCATGGGCTTGCCGTCGTTGTTTGATCAATTTTTTACACGAAACGTGGGCAGCGGCATGGGTTACGGTAACCCCTGGCTTGAAAGACAGGCGGATCTTTACTCCTATCGTTCCCGATTAGGCAAGGCACAAGGGCAGCACTGGGGTGCCTATTCGCGTTTGCAGGAAGTTGAAGCGAAATTACGCGACAGCAGGTCAGTCGCACCATTCACAGGAGTAATTGTCAGCAAGTTGGTGGAGCAGGGTGACATTGTTCAACCCGGTCAACCACTTTTGCATTTCGCGGATACGCGCGATCTGCAACTTCGAATCGAAGTTCCTGCACGACTTATGCGCTCACTACGTCGAGACATGGTGGTACCTGCAGTTCTGGACGTTGGCGACCGGCACGTAAACGCCCGTGTCGCACAGATCTTTCCGGTCGCGGATACCGCACGCCATACCGTGACTGTTAAATTCGATTTACCCATTGGCGTACCAGCCGCGCCAGGTATGTATGCTGAAGTTATGGTGCCCGATGCTGACGCACCGATTCAGTCGCTACCGATGATCCCTGCCTCGGCCATTCTCTGGCGCGGAAGTCTGCCGGCGGTTTTTGTTCTTGGACAGAACAACAAAACCGAGCTTCGTTTAATTCGACTTGGTGAGTCTGTGGGTGACAACCATGTCACGGTACTTTCCGGTATACGGTCAGGTGAGCAAGTTGTTGCAGCGCCACCGGCGGGAATGTCGTCGTCGTGGAAATCTGATTCTAACGACACAGCACAATAATTTACTGATACCTCGGCAGTTGGAAAAGAGAATCGTACTGAGAATTCTTCCGTGACGGAAAAAGTACAACAAACTGATAAACAACCAGAGCCGGAACTAAATCCAGAGCTGGGTATCGCCGGTAGTACGGCACGTCAGTTTATAAATTCACCGGTAACTCCTCTACTGATGATGGCATTCCTGGCCATCGGTTTACTGGGGCTGTTTTTTACGCCGCGGCAGGAAGATCCCAAAATCTCTGTTCCCATGGTGGATATCTACGTGCAATACCCAGGGGCGTCAGCAGAGCAGGTAACCAGCCTGGTTACGGATCCACTTGAAAGGATCATGAGCGAGATTCCGGGTGTGCGGCATGTCTACTCGGCTACGAAGCGGGGAGCAAACATCGTTACCGTCCGCTTCCTGGTCGGCGAAAACCTGGGCGAATCCATTGTCAAGGTACATGACAAGTTGCAGTCCAATCTTGACATGATTCCACCCGGTGTCTCCATGCCATTGGTCAAGCCGGTGGGAATAGATGATGTCCCCATTGTCACTGTGACACTCTGGTCAAAGGATGTTGATGATGGAAATCTTCGCACACTCGCGTTTGATGTTTTGCAGCGCCTGGAACAGGTGCCGAATACGGGTAACGGTTTTGTTGTAGGTGGCCGGGCCGAACAAATACGCGTCGAGGTCTATCCTGAACGCCTGAGTGGGTTTGGTCTTAGCGTGGCGCAGGTTGCACAAACTATTCAAACGGCCAACGCGGAACAATCGGCGGGATTTGTAGAGGGAAGTGACAAGGCGTTTACGGTATACACAGGGGCGTTTCTACGTAGTGCACAGGAAATCTCGCGTCTTGTAGTGGGTGTCTATAACGGCGCACCGGTGTATGTGCGAGATGTCGCGCAGGTATTTCAGGCGCCGGAAGAAACCGGCCAGGTAGCGGGATTCTACAGTGGCTCGGCACAAGCAGCGGATGCACAGGACGTTAACGGCGCCCCGGCGGTTACAGTCGCCATCGCAAAAAAAATTGGAACTAACGGAGTTACCGTCGCTAATGCTGTAATTGAAAAACTTGAGTCCTTAAAGGGAAACCTAATTCCCGGGAATGTAGAGATCGCAATTACGCGTGATTACGGCAAGACAGCGAATGATAAAGTCAATGAGCTCCTGACTGCACTGTTTGAAGCAGCGATTGCCGTAAGTATTCTTTGCCTTATCGGCCTGGGGCTACGTGCCGCTTCCGTCGTAATTACAATTATTCCAATCGTAATCCTGGTCACTATTTGGTCGGCCTGGATAATTGACTACACCATCGATCGGGTCAGTCTCTTTGCGCTTGTTTTCTCAATAGGAATACTCGTTGACGATGCAACCGTCGTCGTGGAAAACATTTTCAGACGCTGGTTGGCAGCTGGAAAAACGACACTGGCGATCGCTATCGATGCGGTTCGTGAAGTAGGTAATCCAACCATACTCGCTACGCTAACGATCATTGCAGCCTTGCTGCCTATGGGGTTCGTCAGCGGCCTGATGGGGCCTTATATGCGTCCCATACCGGTGCTGGGCTCGGCGGCGATGTTTTTCTCACTTATTGCCGCTTTTGTGTTTGCACCATGGTTCGCGATGCGGGTTCGACCGCAACTAGAGGCGTTGAAAAAAGCAGAGGTTCGCGAGGAGAGAATCAGGGCATGGATCGGTCGAGTCTATCGTCCTTGCATGAATCCGCTATGCAATAATCGTGTACTAGGTTTGACTTTCATGTTTGGTCTTATTGGCGCGACGTTCCTGGCCTGTGCGATGTTTTATTTCAACATCGTCACGGTCAAAATGTTGCCTTTTGATAACAAACCGGAATTCAATGTTGTAATAAACATGCCGGAAGGAACGGCGCTTCCCGTCACTGCAAACGTGACGCATTCACTTGCCGAGAAATTGCGGGGGATCCCGGAGGTTACGGCATTACAATCCTACGTGGGTACGTCGTCACCCTTTAACTTTAACGGAATGGTTCGCCATTACTATCTTCGATCTCAACCCTGGCAATCTGATATTCAGGTCATGTTGCTGGACAAAAACGAGCGTGAGCGAGGCAGTCATGAGATTGCCGTCGCGGCACGCCACTTACTTAACGAGTTCATTGATGCGCGTCCAGACGTAAAGGCCACAGGCGTACGCATACAGGTAGTAGAGATGCCCCCTGGTCCACCGGTTTTACAAACCGTTGTTGCGGAGGTTTATGGGCCGGATGCCGATACGCGTCGTCAAGTCGCCCGTGATATGACTGCCATGTTTGAAGAAGCGGACGGCGTTGTCGATGTTGATAATTATCTCTCTGCTCAGTTTGAATTTTGGCAGTTTGAGGTAGACATCGAAAAGGCAGTTCGTTATGGCGTTTCGGTAGATACGATAAATCAAAATCTTGCGATGTCCATGGGCGGCTTTAAGCTTGGTGACATTAAACGGCGGGTGGTACGCGAGCCTACCTATATCGTTATTCAGGTTCCGTTACCCGTCCGCGCCCAGATCCAACGCCTTAAGAATCTACCCATTATGTCGAAAAGTGGTGGCACCATCCCGCTGGCCGAGTTAGGCCGGTTTGTGCCCCGCCCGGAAGATTCGGTGATATTTCATAAGGACCTGCGCCCAATTGAGTATGTCACGGGCGAAATGGAAGGCGAACTCGGTGCGCCAATTTACGGCATGTTCAATGTCGAAGACCTGCTTGCAAAATATACCACGCCGGACGGTGTAACCATTAGCGGGATGCCACTTGGCTTAATTGGTCCGCCGAAAAGCGATATTCGTTCCGGTATTGAATGGACGGGCGAATGGACGGTTACCTATGAAACGTTTCGTGATATGGGTCTCGCGTTTATGGCAGCGTTGGTTCTGATTTACGGACTCATTGTTTGGGAGTTCAAGAACTTTACGCTGGGCGGCCTGATTATGGCGCCGATTCCGCTTACCCTAATTGGCATAATTCCCGGTCACTGGCTGGTCGGCGCGGAGTTCACTGCAACGTCAATGATTGGGTTTATCGCGCTGGCGGGCATCATTGTGCGCAACTCGATTCTGCTGGTGGAATTCGTCAAAAAGGAGGCGGAGCAAAACAACGATATTGTCGAGGCCGTGATTGCTGCTGGACAAATTCGCATGCGACCTATCTTTATAACTGCGCTCACACTGATGGCCGGTGCTGCAGCGATCATTACCGATCCTATTTTTCAGGGGATGGCGGTAAGTCTGCTATTTGGTACGGGTGTTGCGACAATCCTAACGCTTGTAGTTATTCCCTTGGGTTGCATTAGCGCGCGCAAGCAATTCTATTTTTCCGATGTTCCGGGTGACGCAGCGATTGCAACCGCTGCGGATGAGCCGATTACGGCGGCGAACAAGATGCCATTGGCATTGGTGTTGTGGGGTAAAGTCGTCGGTGTGGTGACGTGGGCGTTTTATATCCTGCGTGCGATTTACATGATGTTGCGCATGGCGATCGCAAGCCTCCTGCAGCGTTTTCGCCGATCCGGGAATGACTCTGGCTCAACTCCTGATGGAACGCCAGACGGTGGTACGCCCGGCGGCGGAGGGTCACCCTCGGCGCCATCTTCCGCGCCCGCCGCGGTCAAGCCTGTTGCTGAGACAGCTTCAAAACCATCAACTGCCAAAACACAAGCTCGGTCCCGATCGACTGCAAAGAAAAAATCGGTAGGTAAAAAATCTGCAGCCGCGACTTCTTCCTCCCGCACCCGGAAGACTACGCGGAAAGCAAAAAAACCTGCCGGCAGTACGACCAGCAAAACAACTAATATAAAAAAGACAGCGAAGAAAGCAACGGTGAAAAAAACTGTGAAAGGAAAGCGAGTACCGAGTCGTGCTAAGCGACGTGTCACTTCTCCAAAGGATGAACCAGGTTGATGATGTGATTGTCGAGCTGAAAAATTGGTGACGGAATTAATGATGAGGACAAAGCAAATGAAAGTATCGCGCAGAAAGAGTTCGAACTTCAAATTGGCTACGGCGTACTTGCTGCTGATGTCCTGCACTTTTACGTTTACTGCTTTTGCGGCGGAAACTGCGCAAGACGGCGCTTCCGAAGTTATGCCGCCTCCGCCCACCGGACCTTATCGGTCACAGTCGAAAGATGGTTATCCGAGTCAACCGCGAGCCGTGCCGCAGACGGGTCGTTACTCCAATATGCCTGCTTGGTCACAACAGCAACGTTCCGCACAACAAGCTCCAGTTTGGCCACAGCGGGCGCCCGCTCAAACCGGTACGCCAAGGGCACAAACTGCCGAACCAGCTGTTCGACCCGGATGGACATCACAGCCGATGCCGCACACTCAGCCGCCAGCTCGCTCCGACAGATCACGGGTTCCAGCACAGCGAACCGCGCCTGCCGCTCGACCGGACTGGGCGCAGAGGCCGGTACCGCCGATGCCGTACAGTCAACCTCCGACGCATCCCGGCGGATCACAAGCACCGACACAACGAACCACGCCGCCGCCACGATCTGACTGGGCACAGCGACCGATGCCGCGTTATCAGGTACCCACACGTCCCGAATGGCAGCAACCGGCGCAACAACCGCGGCCGCATTATCGACCACCGGCTCGTTCCGGCGATACACAAGCACCCATGCATCGAGGCGCGCCGCCAACTCGACCGGACTGGGCGCAAAGGCCACTGCCAAATACTCAACCGCCAAAACGTTCCGACGGATCGCAAGCAGCGACACAACGAGCTGCACCTCCCGCACGACCGGAGTGGGCACAGCGGCCGACGCCACACACTCAACCATCGACTCGGCCAGACGGATCACAAACTCCCGTGCAACAAAACGCACCGCCGACACGACCGGAGTGGACGCAGCGGCCGATGCCTCAGTACCAACCACCGGCGCGTTCTGAGTGGTCGCAAGCACCGGGCCAACGAACCGCGCCTCCGGGAAGACCGGACTGGGCACAGCGACCGCCGCCTCAATATCAACCGCCGGCGCGTCCTGAGTGGTCACAAGCACCGGGCCAGCGAACTGCTCCTCCGGTAAGACCGGACTGGGCACAGCGACCGCCGCCTCAATATCAACCACCGGCGCGCCCGGATAGATCACAAGCACCGGGCCAACGAACCGCGCCTCCGGTAAGACCGGATTGGGCACAGCGACCGCCACCTCAATATCAACCACCGGCGCAGCCGGAGTGGTCACAAGCTCCCGCGCATCGATCTGCACCTCCCGTGCAGCCCAATTGGACGCAAAAGTCGGGACCACCGCGATTCAACGCACCGATGCAACCGCAGATGCCTGACCAAACCGGGACAGGTCCTGCGCCGGCCCAGCGGCCATATCCGCCACAGTATGGTTATGGATATCCCTACGGACAGTGGGCACCACCTCCTGGTTGGAACACAGGTCGTCCTCCGGCGAACGTGCCCCAGCGATAGGATCGAGATTTTGTCACGCGAATCATGCACAAAGGTTTTAAGGGTGAGGTCATGATGAAACTTTCAACAGTATACGCACCCCCGGCACGTGGTCTGATTCTCCTGAGCCTGCTGTGTCCTGCGCTGTCTGCTAACGCGGAAAGCTTTGGCCAACAGAACGGCGTGACCTATTCACCGGATCGTTGGCCGTCTCGTTGGTCTTCGGTTGTGGAAACTGAACCAACTCCCGCCGGCCGACGCCGAAGTGCGTCACGTGTCGACGGTTCGTATTACGTTGATTCGTTCGGTCAGATTCCACCACGATACGAGCGTGAACGAAGCGCACCTGTGCGTGATCATCTGTTTGAAATTCCGAGCGAGTCGCGCCCGTGGGGTGAACTGCCGCGTTCGACGCGGCGATCTTATCGCTCATATGACCGGCACTATCGGCCGTGTTATGAACAACGTGGCACGGCTTCTTATTCTCCATCAACTCCTCCCGGCTATGCGGCGGGAGGCTATTTACATCCCTATTCCTATCCCGCCTATCCCTACGCTGGCAATGTGTATGGAGCGGGTGGATATGGGCTGGGTGGATGGGGCAATCCGTATGCCGGGGGTGGGTTGCCGGGGCCGGCATGGGGCTATCCGGGAGTGACACCCGGATTGGGTATGTATCCAGGCTATCCGATTTATGGGGCACCTTATGGTGGTTATCCGTCGGGGCTGACGGGGATGAACTGGCCATTTGGAGCCTGGTAACAAGATGGCGCGAGTTGACAGAAAAATTTTGCTGCAAGTTAACGCGTGTCGTCTTAAAGGGAGGGTAAAGCTTTGCGGGTGTTGTTCGTGTTATCCCGTTAGAACTTTGCCGGTGGTGGGCAGATGGGACTCTCTACATTTGCACACTGTAGGTTTTAACCAAGAGAGAGTGGCGCGGTAGGTATTACATCTGCCGCAGTGGAACGTTGTTAACATCATTTCAGGAGCAATTATCATGAAACGTGTAAAACATCTAATGGCAGCCGCGGCGCTGGTCGGCGCAACCGCCATGCCGTTAACTTCGGCCCAGGCCTGGTGGGGACCGTTTGGCAATAACGGTTACGGCAATGGTTGGGGCGACGGCTGGGGCGACATGGACTTCAGTATGCGTGGCTCCGGTTCCGGCTACGGTCGGGGTAGTGGCTACGGACGGGGTTACGGCCACCCAGGCTACGGCGGCTATGGTCCAGGTTACGGTGGCTATGGTCCAGGTTACGGTGGCTATGGTCCAGGTTACGGTGGCTATGGTCCAGGCTACGGTGGCTATGGTCCAGGCTACGGTGGCTACGGCCCAGGCTACGGCGGCCGTGGCCCAGGCTATGGCGGTTACGGCTACGGCGGTGGCGGTTATGGACCTGGTTACGGTGGCGGTGGCTATGGTCCGGGTTATGGCCCAGGTTATGGTCCAGGCTGGGGCGGTCAGGGTTGGGCGCCGCCCGCGCAACCGCCGGCGCAACCTCCGGCTGGCGCCAACAAATAACCCGGGGGGACTTGCACAAGGACGTGCGCGATCCCCGATAAGCTACGCGATCAGCAGGCGCAACGATTCTGTGGAGATAAAATCAATGTTCTCCAAATTGAAATCGAGTTTATTTACGTGCGTGTTATTGGCTTGCGCTCCTGTTGTTAACGCGACAGGAGTGGCTGCTGAGTTTTCCGCAGATGCACTGCAAATTTCACCTGGAGGACTGGTAATGAATGCGCAGATGAACGTGAGTAAACACGCCGTGCGCACTGAGTCAGTGATCAACGGTCGAACTGTTGTGGAAATTTTTTATCCGCAACAACAAAAACGCATTTTATATTGGCCGGACGTAAAGCAATTTGTCGAGCAGAAAATTTCACAGCAGACAATACCAACCGGCGAGGCTAGAAAAAATTTCAGTCCATGCGCAGATCGAGTTAATTCCCGTTGTCGAAAGTTGGATGTTGAAATCATTGCGGGCCTAAAAGCGGAAAAATGGGAAATGGTTCGCACGGTCGACAGCCAAAATCTGCGCAGCCTGCATTGGATTGAAGTGGAACGAAAATTTCCCATACGTGAATTATTTCCGGACGGAACAGTGGCTGAAATGAGCATGGCGGGTAAAGGCAAAATAGACGGTCGTGACGTCGAAAGATGGGAGATGCGTGCAACCCAACCCGGAGGCAAGCAACTCCAGTCAGTGCAATGGTACGACCCGGAACTTCGCATAGCGATTCGCGAGGAATTTGAAGGCGGGTTTGTGCGCGAACTCCGAAATATTAAGGTCGGTAAACAATCACCAACCTTGTTTGTGGTGCCCGATGATTTTACGCGTGCATCGAATCCTCCGGGCTCAAGAGAAAATTCGCAGTTCAATAGATGAGCTGATGACATGCGACGACAAGATTTCAGGCGACGATTATTTTGCAAACAGGGGTGCTGACGGATGAAGATCATTAGACACATCTTGAGTCATAGCGTGCTTATTATAGTGCTCGTGGCACTGTTGGCCGGGTTTTACTATAGGACACTTTTGCTGCCCGAGGTCTGGAATGCCAAGCTAAACGAACGCATTGAGCATGTGCTTCCACAGTTACTCAAGTTTAGTTTTGAAAGTTCAAGCGATGAGACGACGACCTCGCCAATCGCGGCATCAAAGCCCGTAAAGCAGGGCGAATCTGTAGCCGTGATTCCCGAAGACGACAGGGTTTTGCAAAGTGAGATTGTTGAATCCACAGTAACGCAGGCTCCAGCGTCGGAGCTTGCATCGGAGCCGACACCACCATCTTTACAAGAGCCAAGCCCGATTCAGCAAGACGTTGCGCAAACGCCACTGGTTCAAGCCGAATATCCTGACGTTACACAGGCCGACCACACCGCTCAAGGTGTTGAAACAGCGAGCAGTGACCGCGTACAAAGCGAAGCCTACCAGTTGTTGAAAAAGGCGCGTACGGCATACGGCGTGGGTGATCTCTCATCGGCAGAGCGACATTATCTGGCTCTCACACGTCAGGAACCCGAAAGCGCGGACGCGTTCGGTGAACTGGGTAATGTTTACTACACACAAGGCAAGTGGCGAGAAGCTGGCGGCGCCTTTTTTGAAGCGGCGATCCGCCTTTTGGAGCAAAAACAGACGGCACAGCTTAATTATCTACTGATGGTGATTCAAGGGCTTGATCCTGAGAAGGCATCACAGTTAAACGGAAAAATGGCACAGGCGGGACTGCTGTGAGTCGTGCTTGGGTTGCTTTTAGCAGTATCAGTCTGTTCAGCGATGGCTGTTCAGACTGAATTTTGAAATCAGCAGGAGTCGGTAATGACAGAAAATTCAAAGCAGCCCGATGCAGAAACACCGGTTAAGGATGATACGCCCGCAGGTTCGGAAGACGCAGACAGCAGTGAGCTTGATGCAAACAAAGGCCGTGCCGCAGTTCTGGCGGACGATAGTCTGGGCCGGAGTCTGGATCAGCTTTCAAGAGCGTTTACGGCGAGCGCACGACGTTGGGAACTTATTGTGTATCCCTCTTTGTTTGCATTCGTCTTACTCGCTGCGTATGGCTTTTTCCTCATTTACAGTCTCACGCAAGATATTGGTCGAGTTGCGGACACGATGGATGCAATCAACCAGGACATGAACAGTGTTGCCGTGAATATGAATTCGGTAGCAAAGAATATGGTCATTATGACCCAGACGGTGGATAACCAGTCCTCCACCATGCATGAAATGGCGATGAATATGCGCGGAATGAATGTTTCCATGGCACAAATGCGCTACGACATATCGATAATGAACAATAGTGTGTCCCGTCCAATGTCATTTATGAACTCGTTTATGCCCTGGTAGCACATAAAGTTTTTACTATGCGTAATCGTAAGCGGGAAAAAGAATAAATTCGATGATATTTACATAGACGCATGCGAGTGCCGGAAAAATTGTAACCTCATTAGCAAGGTGGGATTAGAGTCATGTTTGCAAACAGAAACCCGATTCAAGAGCGTCTAAAAAAGCTCGAACAACACCTACAGGAAGAAAATGAGTTATTGGTCGACGCCGTGCGTAGTTTTCGAGAGCTGGACAAAGTCGCTTACCGTACCGGCCTGTTACAGCGTAATCAGTCTTACGCAACACAAATCCCCTGGTGGCCTTTGATATCGTTTCTGGGCACGTTTTCCGCCGGCAAGTCGACTTTTATAAATCACTACCTGCAGTTTCCATTGCAGGAAACGGGTACCCAGGCGGTCGACGATAAATTTACCGTTGTCTGTTTTTCCTCCGACGATACGCACCGGGTGTTACCGGGGATTTCCTTGGATGCGGATCCCAGGTTTCCGTTTTACCAAATGGCAGACGAATTGGAAAAAGTTTCTCCAGGAGAGGGCGGAAGAGTCGACTCATACTTACAAATGAAAACATGTCCGAGCGAAAAGCTTAAAGGCAGTATTATTATCGACTCTCCCGGCTTTGACGCGGATGAGCAACGCAACTCCACGCTACGTATTACGGATTACATTATTGATCTGTCTGATCTTGTTTTGGTGTTCTTCGATGCGCGTCATCCGGAGCCGGGTGCGATGCAAGATACGTTGGAGCATCTGGTTGCGAATCGGGTAGAGCGAAATGACTCGAATAAATTTATTTACGTCCTTAATCAGATTGATACTACGGCGCGCGAGGATAATCCTGAAGACGTCGTTGCGGCCTGGCAACGGGCGTTGGCAAAAAGCGGGCTCACGGCAGGTGAGTTCTTTTGTATTTACAATCCGGATGCAGCCGTGCCTATCGAAGATGAGGCACTACGCACTCGGTATGAATCAAAACGAGACACCGATCTCGACGCCATACACCAACGGATCCAGCAAGTTCATGTGGAACGCGTGTACCGGGTCATTGGCGCATTGGAGAAGACTGCCAAGAGTATTGAAGAATCACGAATTCCCGAATTAGTCCGATTTTTGGGGATCTGGCGACGCGGAGTGGGTTGGCGAGATACACTGGTCGTAACGTTTTTAGCTATCATTGTTGCGGCAATTTATTTATTTGGGCAAAACGCAGGACCCACAGCACAGCTACTCGCGAACGTATCCGAATGGTGGACTTCCGGCCTGGGATTGTGGGGAAGAATCGCCACGGTTTCGGTTTTATTCGGCCTATTTGCCGTGACACACTTCGGCATGCGAAAACATGCTGCGAAAGGTGTGGTCCAACGCATAGAACGCGAGACAGACTCAGACATGGTCCGGCGCTCCTTAATCCAGGCATTTCTGAAAAATACCCGTCCACGCCACAGTTTGTTTCGCCCAGAACCCGTGGGGTGGGGGCGGCGTACGCGTCGGCGTATTCAGAAAATCATTGATTCTGCAGACAACTACGTGCAGGTCTTGAACGATAAATACACAAAGCCTTCGGGGGATGGCATTACAAGCGGTTTCGCCGCCGAGCGCTCGGCACAGAGTTCACCGCATTTGGCCGCGAGTGATCAGGAAGAGCAAGGTTCGTTCGTCTAGGTTTAAATGAAGAAAGTTCACTTAAAACATGGGTGACTCAATCATGGCAGAATCAGGCAAGGACTCAGACGTCAGTAAGGACACGCCCGAACCGGGCAACACGGCTTCACGAAAGCCGGAACTCATGGCGAAACTTGAAGAATTGGGCGTGGCCGGGTCGGCTCGGTCTCGATACGATGTGAACCCGGCGAGCGTACCCAAATGGAAATCACGGTTTGTGCTTGTACCGACATTGATTTTTGTCGCTCTTGGTACATTGCTCTGGTTTGCCGACTCACCGGACACTGTGGAAAACGGACCTCAAGAACTCGCGGCGAATAGCCCGAGGCCTACAGGCTACGCGTATGGTGTTCCGCCGGGTGTGTCGACCGGGGCACGTCCAGGAATACCTGCCGGTCAGGGTGTACCTCGCGTAGGCCCCTCTACGCCACCGGCGCCCAACTGGCGACCGGTTTCACCTCAGGTGAGGCCGCCCGCCATGTCCGGTTCAGGGGTAGTGCCCAATCGGGCCATGCCGAAGGACCGGGGGAGATACAGTGCGCCGCCAAGCCCGGGTCAGATCCCATATTTTTATCAGTACCCCCGAAATGTGGTACCGTATAATCGCTACACACCCTATCCCCCACCGTATTCAGCGCGTCCCGCACCGGGATTCGGGGCCT
Organism: uncultured Ectothiorhodospiraceae bacterium; assembly: GCA_947259765.1. Taxonomy (GTDB): domain Bacteria; phylum Pseudomonadota; class Gammaproteobacteria; order CAMYNG01; family CAMYNG01; genus CAMYNG01. The sequence goes on along the minus strand of CAMYNG010000001.1, from coordinate 196,096 downwards.
ATCCGCACGGTTACTACTACCCGCCACCGCCGCCCCGGTATTCGGTACCTCAGTCACCCACGGCTCGGGATTCTAGCGTGCCGTTCGGTGATCCATCACGCTAAATCGGGTGTACCTAAGTAGGCAAAAGGTGGTAAATTCGACAGGTTTTTTGGTGTTTATACGCAACGTTGTGTGTTTCGGGCTAAGTTGAAACGTGGGATTTACGGAGGAACCTTTAGATGGCGTTTGTTAGAAATTTTTTTGCACTAATTGGCTTGTTATTCGTGATCGTGGTGGTGGTCGGGGTTGTGAGATACGAGTCAGTTTTGAACCGACTGAGTCTGTTTGACGAAAACGCGGCGGCAGTTTACAGCGCATTGGGGCAACGGTTGCTGGAGAGTGGTAATGCTGCAGATGCAACAGTCTGGAAGATAAAGGTAAACGAGGGATTGTCGGCCGATGATGTCGAAGAAGCCATGCATTCGGTTGCCAACGAACATAATATTAAAAATGTTGGTGAGCTACCGCTTTACAAGCAAGTCGAAGCCATGTCCGGAAATCCGTACCGATTCGTAAAGATTTACATGTTTTGTAACGCGCTCACGGCAGCAAAAATGCTTGAATACGACGACGCGTTTTCCGCCTATTTACCCTGCCGGGTCTCACTAGTTGAAGATAAAAGCGGCCAGCTTTGGTTGTATTCCCTTAATATGGACATGATGATTTACGGCGGCGAGCCCTTGCCACCTGAGCTGAAAAACGAAGCGCTGAAGGTGAAGAAAATCATTCGGGATATTATGGATCGCGGCGCCGCAGGCGAATTCTAGAATTCATGACCGCCACGGAGTACACAGATTCCTGACGTTAAAAAGCCTCTGTGCCGTCTCGGTGATTAGTGAACGTAAAAAAGTTCCATTTGCGTTCCTGCTAGTTCAATGACGTCATGTTCCTGTAAAGGAGTTTGCTCCATCCCGATGGAGTTGCCGTTAACCATAGGAAGATCCGATGCTCTGCGCAGTTTGTTGCTTTTTAAGCCGGAGATCGTATAACCGGTCGGCTCACGCGCTATTACCGCCATTTTTACTCCGTTGAAACCCAACGTATTAAACGGCTTGCGCAGCTCCAACACCTTTTTAGCCAACGGTCCGTTGATGACACGCACCGCGGCGAGCGGGCTGCCCTTCGTTTCCGTATGATTGGCTGTACCCGTAGTGATTTCTTTTGTGTCGTCGATCTCCGCTTTGATGAACATCGTGGGCTCGTACTCTTCCACGTCTTCAGCATAAAAAGTGAATTGAAAATTCCCTGTCTGAATGACATCACTGTGTTTAAGAACTGATTTTGTAACTCGTGAGCCATTCAACAGGGTTCCATTGGTGCTGCCTAAGTCGTCAACATAGACATTGTCTCCCAATGAGGTAATCAAGGCGTGCCGCCCACTTACCGTTAAGTCGTTAAGTTGAATATCATTTCCATGCCGACGTCCAACACTGATACTGTCTTTATCAAGTGGATATTCACGCACTACGGCACCATCGAGTGTTAGTATTATTTTTGCCATTAATTTCCCGCCTTTACAACTTGAACAGGGTGTTGAAGATAGTTATTGGTTAGTCCAACTAGGTTGATCACTTGCCGAGTCAATTACGATTTCCTCTACGTCGGGCGAATCCGGGACATCAATAAATTTTTCGAAATCACTCTTATGCCGGGCTTTCATAAAGGCGTCGTCACCGGTGATCAACTTTGCATCCAATAATCGGCGCAAGGCATTATCCATGCTTTGCATGCCCTGCATACCACCACTCTGGATGGCGTTTTCAAGTTGTTCGGTTTTACCCTCACGGATAATATTGGAAGTGGCGGCATTGTTTACTAAAATCTCAATTGCCGCGATACGGCCTTGATTATCTGCTCGCCGTAATAACTCCTGTGATACAACCCCGCACAATGAGGTTGAAAGCATTGTTCTGATATAGGGTTCTTCGCCCGGTGGAAACACATTGATAATGCGGTCAACCGACGCGGGTGCACCACTGGTGTGCAATGTGGCCATGACCAGGATACCCATCTCTGCGGCGGTCACCGCCAGACCAATTGTCTCCAAATCGCGCATTTCGCCGACAAGAATTACGTCCGGATCTTCACGTAATGCAGAACGTAGTGCGTCAGCGAAACTTTTGGTGTGGGCGCCAATTTCTCTCTGGCTGACAAGGCAGCCCTTGTTTTTGTGAAGAAATTCCACCGGGTCTTCGATGGTGATGATATGTCCTTTGCGCTCGGTATTAATGAAGTCAATCATTGCGGCGAGTGTGGTGGTTTTGCCGGAACCCGTTGGACCGGTAACCAGAATCAGGCCTTTTTTTTGCCGGGCAAGATTTTTAAGTACTGGTGGCAGGCCCAGGTCGTTCATTGACTGAATTTCACTGGGAACGGCGCGAAATACGGCGCCCATGCCGGCAATATGATGAAAAACATTTACCCGAAACCGGGATAAGCCGGGAACGTTATAGGCGAAATCAATGTCGCCGTTTTGCTCAAAGTCCTGGATTTGCCGGTCGTTCATTATTTCATAGAGAAATTGTTGGCTTTCGTCTGCCGTCAATTCACGATATTTCACGGGAAACATTTCGCCGAACAGGCGGATGCGTGGCGGATTGCCTGCGACCAAATGTAGATCTGAGCCCTTCTGTTTTACAACAAGCTCAAGAAATGTATCAATGCGATTCATACGTGGATCTTGGCATTAGTCAGGATATCGCCAGATTTACCTGCGGCAGGAGGTCGGGGTTGGTGACAAATCTTTGAAACTGCTTTTTGTCGGTTGCGTGGACATATGCGTCATCAGGATCGACTTCCTTAGCTTTGATTGCTTCGAGCAGCGCTTGATCCATGAGCTGCATACCTTGCTCACGCCCCGTTTGAAGTATAGAGGGTATCTGAAAAATTTTCTGTCCCAGAATTAAATGTGCGATTGCGGAAGTATTGACCATGACTTCCAGGATCGCTCTTCGGCCGCGTCCGTCTGCGGTCCGGACGAGTTTTTGGCTAATAACGCCGCGCAAGTGCTGTCCGAGGAAAGTGGCGGCCTGGAGTTTTTGCTCTGAGGGCATGGCATCAATAATGCGATCCAGGGTCTTAACGGCGGATGTCGTATGCAGGGTTCCCAATACCAGATGTCCGGTTTCCGCGGCAGTCATGGCCATGGAGATGGTCTCGGGGTCGCGTAATTCACCAACGAGAATTACGTCCGGATCTTCGCGCAGGGCGGATCGCAGGCCTTCGGCAAAGTCGCGTAGATGGGTGCCGACTTCACGCTGAACAACCAGCGATTCCTTGCTCTTGTGTACAAACTCAATCGGGTCTTCCAAAGTGATGATGTTGAATTTACGGTTCCGATTGAGCCAGTCGATCATTGCGGCCAGAGTCGTCGTTTTGCCGGTTCCGGTTGCACCCGTAACAAGTATGATGCCCTGGTTGTCATGCAGAAAGCTTTCCACCACGGAAGGCAAGTTTAGATCCGCCAGCTTGGGGATCTCAGGCGCGATAACCCGAAGGGTTACACCGATACCGGTTACCTTGCGAAAAAGATTGACACGAAACCGGCCGACTTCAGGATCATCGTAGGAAAAATCGAGATCGTTGCCAGCAGAAAAGATGGATTTCTGTTCGTCGTTAAGGATTTCCAGCACCAGGCTCTCCAGCTCATCTGCGCTGAATTCCCGATATTTAATTTCAACAAGCTCACCATGCAGGCGGATCAAGGGTGGGGAGCCTACTGCGAGGTGAATGTCAGAACAACCCTGCTCACGGCCCAGTTGAAGAAAGGCATTGATGCGCGGCATTATCCTCTCTCCTTAATGACGGCCTTTACCAGGTTGTTGCGCATCTCATCAACACTCTGATAACGCTTGTTTGGATTTACGGCCATGGCCTTCATGATGATGTCATTTATCTCATCATTGATACTTTTATCAACGGTTTTCGGTGGTTTTGCTTTACCTTCAACATGCTGAAATAGAATCGCCATCGAGTCTTTGCCACGATACGGTGGTTTGCCGGTGAATAGTTCGTACATGAGAACGCCAAGGCTGTAAATATCTGTACGCGCATCAATTTTCTTGTCGCGGACCTGCTCTGGTGCCATGTAGGTCGGGGTACCAACAAGGACGCCGCTGCGCGTCAACCGCGAATCGGTATGTTTGGCTGCGGCGGCCAGACCAAAATCTACAAGTTTTACGACACCGTTCTCGTTAATAAGTATATTCGCCGGCTTGATATCGCGGTGAACTACACCGGCCCGGTGTGCAAAACTCAGGCCGTTACAGACCTCTACAAGAATTTTAAGCATGCGGCTATGGTCGCCTGTTTTTTTACTTTTTATTTCGTAGGCCAGTGAGTGACTTTCAAAATACTCCATGGAGATCGCGCTTGACTTACCAAAGGTCAAGAAGTCAAAAATTCGAATGACGTTTTCGTGGGTAATTTTTCGTGAATAGCGTAGCTCGTGAATAAAACGCTGGATAATGTGTTTGTCAGAGGCAACATGCGCGTTGAGGAATTTCAGGATTATTTCCTCGTTTACTACTTCATCACGTACCAGCAACACTATGCCAAATGCGCCTTCTCCCACTTTTCTGATTACGGTATAGCGATCAGCAATGACATCATTGGGTTTCAGTTCGGCGGGATCGATCACACCAGTTGCTGAAACCGCGGCTGGCGTGTTCAAGCTCTCTTGCGCTCGGGCGTCATCCTGCGCATTGCTTCTGACTATTTCGGGTTCTGAGGCGGCGCTGTTTCTGATCTGGGTGGCGTCGGTGGCGCGTCTTCGCTTGCTCTCTTTTACGGTAGCGTTGGCAGAGGTCGGGTTGGAGGACATTACCCGGGTCGGTTCGTTTTCGAACGAAGTATCCCGACCGGGCGGGATCGATTCGGTTTGTGACAGCTTTAGAATCAGCGAGTTTTTTGCCTGCGGGTCGAGAAAATCCGCATGTTCTATGGTCGAACGCAGTGATTCCGGATCGGTCAGTTGCTGCAAGCAACCGACACCGACTTTTTCAGAGTCCGGAAAGTTGATAAGCATTTTTAACAGAGCAGGGATGGCGCGTTGATCTCCCAAACTTGATAATGCGTCTGCTGCACGCTCACGCACCCACCAGTCTGAATCAGCCAAGGCCGCGATTAGGTGCTCCGAGGCGCGCTCATCCTTGATGTTATTAAGAATTTCAACGGCTGTTCGGCGAAGAAATTCGTCTTCGTCCTTGATTAACATCAGGACGGCATCAATGACTTTGGGACCACCGATCGTACCCATGGCATCTGCAGCACGAACGCGAATCCACCAGTCCTTGTCACGTAAAGCGTTCAATAAATTTTTAATCGCTCGGTGATCGCCGATTTCGTTCAGCACTTCAACCGCAGCGCGGCGAACGTATTCGGAATCATCCTGTAATATGTCAATCAAGTACTTGATTGTTTCCGGATCACGGATTCGGGTTAGTGCTTCGATAGCTTTATTTTGGGTGGTGATATCCGGATCTTTCAGCAATTGCACCAATGGTTTAGCCGGAACGGTAACCGTCATGTTTCCTAGCGCGGCAACAGCGGCCTGGCGCACGGACTTTTCCTTATCCGCCAGCATTTTCAGCAAAACATCTCTGACGGTTGTATTACCTTTAATCTGACCCAGTACTCTAATAAGTTGCGCACGGGTTTTCGGATCCGGGTTATCAACAAACGGCAACAGTTCAGGGACAATGTTTTCACTTGCGGTGTGTTCCAGGACACGAAAAACCATTTGTTTTACGGTCTTGCTTCCGTCGGCGAGTAACGCAAGAAGTCTCCGAATATCAAGCTGGTTGCGGCGGGCAATGAGTATTTGCAGCAGAGCGTTTTTCGGAATATCCGGATCATCGAACAGCTCATAGAGACGATTTACATCATACAATGGTGACTGTGCCAGCATCTGCATAATGGTGGTGACAATACGTTTATTGTGATGTGCTAGCCCGTCTGCATAGTAGTGCAGCGAGTCGTTGTCCAACATGCTGCCGAGCAGGTTCAGTATAGTGGTATTACCAGGGTTTTCTTCCAACGCGTCGATCAATTTGGGCACGGCCTTGGTGCCCGCCTGTTTCAGATTTGAAACCGCTTCCTTTACTTCGCTGGGCGAACTATCGGCTTCATCGAGAAGAACGGCGATGGCCTTATTGGCCTTAAACCCTTTCAGCAATGCCATAGGGGGTAACCTGGCGTCTCCATGTGGCGAGGGTGCATTCTTGACTAAGCCTGCTCAGCGGTACGGTCAGCAGTTCGGGCGTAATTAATATAGGACTTGTTAACAAGAATCACCGTCACGGAATCGACATGCAGCTTGATAAAATTGTTGTCCTGTAAATTAAGGTAGTCAAACAATCGGGAAAAATTAACGGGTAATGGTTCTCGGATTTCGCCATCTAAAACCGAGCCGTCCATCATTTGTAGCTCACAACGCAGTAGCGTGACATCCTCGGCGGGCATGGACTCCGTCACGTCCTCATACTCCACACGAATGATCGACGCCCGATTGTAGAAGCGGAGTTCGTCCGGTTCTTGCCGTCTCACCACGACGAATGGACTGGCGCGATTGAGTATATCCAGTGGCTGTTCTGCCGTGTTGTCCTGCTCGGCTTGCTCCTTAACGAACAAGGCTCCAACGACCTGGCCTTCAGGATGAACCCACAACCTGACCGGCATCAGAACCTTGGGTATCTTAAGTAATTTGCTAGACACTAACATTCCTTGCTACAGATTTACTATAAGTATTATATCCATACTGACGCAGGGCCACGAGTCTAAATTGTAGCCAACTAGCTGAAAATACTGGATTTTAAATTGTTGCTCTCAGGTTAAGGGGAACAATTCGCAATCGTGTCCGTGTCTGACTTGGCAGTCAAGTTTAAGCTATTGAATCAAAAAGAAAATTTATTGCTATTTTGGTCAAGGCTTAAAAACCGGCGCGATGCACTGGTAAAAATCGGAATCAAAACATAAATTTAATGGTAACACGCTTCTTCTGCACATAGGGTTACACATAGCGCGTGGCAAAAGGGTTTTAACAATTTTTAACATGTTGATTTAATGGCAAAAATAATCATTTCTGGATCAGGTTCGGCGATACCCGTGGCTATTCCGGGCAACGATTTGTACCTTGGTCGGTCTACCGACGAAGTTGAATTATTGGGCAATTTCGTCGGCCTGCCGGACAAAGAGGTCAGTCGCCGCCACGCACGCATACTTAAACAGAATGACCGATATCTCATCCAGGACTTGAATTCCACCAACGGCACTGAGCTCGACGGTGAATCCATCGTTCCGGGCACTCTATATCCTCTCAGCAGCGGCAACCACATCCAGGTCGGCAGTACCGAACTCACAGTGGAGCTGGAGGAGGATGCCATTTCTCTGGGCCTGGATCCGGTCGGCGTGGTGCCGAGTGAATCAAGCGTTGAAACACGCGAATTTGAAAGCCAGGGTGGCGGTCCCGCGGCCTCCGTTGCCGAAGAGGCTTCCGCCGAGTTTGCGGCGGGCGCATCTGTGAGTATGGTGATTGATGCGTCACGCCTGATGGCGGAGCTCAAAGGCGCAGGGCGTCAGGTGAGCGCGGAGCGCGATGAATTGCTTCGCCGCCTGTCACTCATGACGCAGGTAAGCATTTCGTTGGGTGCCACGAAAAACCGCGCAGCACTGTGCGAGAAAATCACCCAGTGCATTTTTGAAATTTTTGAGCAGGGCGACCACATCAGTCTTCTTCTCTGCCGGAACAAGCGGGGCTCACTGCGGGAAATACTTTCTAAATCCCGTGGTAAGGAATCAGAAAGCAACGGCAAGGCGAATATATCGCGTACCATCGTGAATGAAGTGGTTCAGAATCGCCGCTCGTTATTATTACTGGACGCAATGGGTGATGAGCGCTTTAAACAACAGGAGTCCGTGATCGATCTGGTTTTACGCAGCGTAATGTGCGCGCCGTTGCTTTACGAAGACGAAGTGCTGGGTCTGATCCAGGTTGATAGCCGCCGCGGTCCGAACCAGTTTAATAAGGAAGATCTGGAAATTCTCACGGCCATTGCCTCACAAATGGCGATCGCACTGAAAAACAGCCAGCTGTTTGAGGAAATCGAAACGCTGTTTGAGGGATTTGTTACTGCGTCGGTACAGGTAATTGAAGCGCGTGACCCGGTCACCGCGGGTCACTCCTTTCGTGTCGCGGAGTATACTCAAAATCTGGCGCGCTGCGTTGATCGTATTGATAATGGTGAATTTAAAGGCGCACAATTCAGCGCCGAACAAATGCGGGAAATTCGCTACGCAGCGCTCCTGCACGATTTCGGAAAAATCGGGGTTCGTGAAAATGTGTTAACCAAAGCGAAGAAACTGCACGAATATGAACTTGCACATTTACAACAACGCTTTAAGTACGCCAAAGCCTGCTTAGAAAAAGATGCCTATTTCAAATTGATTCAATTGCAGCAGGAGCAGGAACTTACACCTGAGGAATTTCAGCTTAGACGCGAGATTTTTGACTCAGAGTTAAAGCGCGAGATTGGCGTTTTGGACAGTTTTCTCCAGGATGTGGTACGCGCCAATGAACCTGCTATTACTCCAGACAAGATCAGTGGTTTGGAAAAAGTGGCGCAATATTTATTTCGAGATGGCGAAGAATTACATATGCCGTTGCTTACACCGTTTGAATTCTCGACGCTCAGTTTGGCAAAGGGTAGCTTGAATCCGGATGAGCGCATCGAAATCGAGTCACATGTCGCCCACACCTACGCGTTTTTGAACCTCATACCCTGGACAGGAAATCTGGCGGGCGTGCCGGATATTGCATATGCGCACCATGAAAAATTGGATGGCAGTGGTTACCCGCGGCAACTCACTGGCGAGCAAATTCCCTTGCCGTCGAAGATCATGACCGTTGCCGATATTTTTGATGCGTTGACTTCAGGTGATCGACCGTACAAACAGGGACTGTCTACCGAAAATGCGTTGGATATCCTGCATACCGAGGCCGGCAACGGCAAGATAGATGCAAACTTGCTGGCAGTCTTCGTGGAGTCTAATTCCTATATAATTAACGGCTAAGCGGGAGCTTGTACTGCCTGATTCAGGCAACAGGGAATATCAGATCCGGTCTAGATTCGCCCGCCACCCGCAAATCGACGTTTCCAGTAGGCATCACTCAAGCGAGCGATGGAGACCTTTTTCCCGGTTGATGGGGCGTGAATAAAGCGCCCGTTTCCGAGGTAGATACCAACATGTGAAACATTGTTGCCGTAGACACGGAAAAACACCAGATCGCCCGGGCGTAGTGCACTACGCGATACGGGTCGGGCTTGCCGATATTGTTCCCGTGTAGTGCGCGGTGCGGATACGCCGGTGCGTTGCAGGCTGTAGTACACGAGTCCACTGCAATCGAATCCGGTACGTGGGGAACGTCCGCCGTAGCGGTACTGAATTCCCAACTGACGCTTGGCGACATCAACGAACGCTGTGCGTGCGGGCGTGCTGCTTGTCTGAATCGGTGCTCGGCTCGAACAGCCGCTGAGCGTGGTTGCCAAAAGTAGGGCACCTGCACACGTCAGGCCGACAGATTTTAAAATAAAAATATTAAAAAACATATGGTTACAAAATTTTTGTAAGGTAATATATTAAGTATAGTCCAACTTTGTGGGCCTGTAATCTCATTGTATACATGAATTGCCGTGATCCCGTGTCGTGCCGCGAGCCGCGCCCCACGCGTTGTGAGAAAACCGCTATCAAAAGAACCTGTTTTTGCCTGCGGCTTGTTTGTATCGAGCGCCACAAAATCAAGCCTGGCAAACCGGAGTGTCTTGTACGTCATGCTCTTGAGATCATCGGCATCGACGCGAGACACATTAAGTCAGGTGGCGGATCGTAGTGCGGGCAAAAACAACTATCCACCGACATATTGTTGTTTCGACAACCGTAAAACGTTGTTTAGCTTTGCTGTGGCGAAGCGTTGTACCGGATTGTGAGTCCTCGGCAAGACATACTGGACAATGGCGGTTAAGATCCATTTGCATGACCCGAATGGGTAGATAAATGAGAACGGCAACTACCTGGCTTCGAAATACGGAGATAAGGGTAATTAGGTTTTTTTCTTGTTGGCAAGCGAAGCAGGAAGTATCTGGTTTGATAAGTGAAGATTTATGGCCCGCAGAGTAACGCGTAAACGCCGCCGTGGTTCGCGGCGGGTAGCAAAGAAACGGACACACAATCGGCGTTGGTGGCATCACTGGAAACGTGGCCTGGCGATTTGCCTCGTTTTGTTGTTGGCCTACGTAATTTATCTTGACGTCCTAATCCGCATTAAGTTTGAAGGCAAGCGTTGGGCGCTCCCGGCTCACGTCTACGCCCGACCACTGGAACTCTATCGCGGGGCTCCGGTGTCGCGCACCGAGTTTCAATTGGAACTGGACAAACTGGGTTATAGGCTCGCCTATCAAGTCAAAGAATCAGGCAGCTATGCGCGTTCCGGTGCGCGATTCGACTTGCGTACCCGTGGCTTCGGTTTCTGGGATGGCAATGAACCCGCAAAAACAGTGTCCATCTGGTTTAAGGACGGAGAAGTTGCGCAGGTTCACACGAAAGACACCGGAAATGAAATTCATTTGCTACGCCTCGATCCAATGTTCATCGGCGGTATTTATCCGGATAAGCATGAGGACAGACTACTCGTAAAACTTGACGAGACGCCTGAATGGTTACCGAAGGCCCTGGTGGCGGTGGAAGATCGTAACTTTTACCAGCATCACGGCGTTGACCTCAAAGCCATTGCGCGCGCCTTGTGGGCGAATGTCAGGGCGGGCGCCACGGTTCAAGGTGGCAGTACCTTAACTCAACAGCTGGTGAAGAATTTCTTCCTGAGTAACACGCGAAGCTTGTGGCGCAAAGCCAATGAAGCCGTCATGGCCGTGCTGCTCGAACTGCACTACGACAAAAACGAGATCCTTGAGGCCTACATAAACGAAGTTTATTTAGGCCAGCAGGGTAAACGTGCGGTCCATGGTTTCGGTCTTGCCAGCCGGTTCTATTTTGATAAATCTTTAGCGCAACTTGATTTACCGCAAACCGTAACCCTGGTCGCGCTGGTGCGTGGCCCCACGTTCTATGACCCGCGGCGTCATCCAACCCGTTTACGCGAACGTCGGGAACTCGTACTGGACATTATGCTAGAGCAAGGTGTTATCAGCACGGCGCAGGCGAACAAGGCGAAGCAGGCCAATTTGCGCGTTATCCCCAACCCGCCGTTGGGCATAACGCCGTACCCCGGCTTTATGGATTTGGTGCGCCGGCAATTACGGCGTGATTACCGCAAGCAAGACCTGACCAGTGAAGGCTTGCGCATTTTCACCACCTTTGATCCGGTGGTGCAACATCATGCCGAACAGGCGTTGAAGAAACACATTAATCGCCTTGATCGTGCCCGTAAACTCGCCGGGCATCTGGAGGGAGGAGCTATTGTCACCGCGACCACGGGAGGTGAAGTGTTGGCCCTGGTTGCGGGTCGGCGTCCGCAGTTCGCCGGATTCAACCGCGTGCTGGATGCCAGGCGGCCTGTAGGTTCACTTATAAAACCTGCAATTTATTTAACGGCCTTGCAGCGTGCCGACCAATTTAACCTGGTGACGATGCTCGACGATAGCCCGATTACGATTCAGTCGGATAGCGGTGAGGAATGGACGCCGGCCAATTATGACAAGGAGTCCCACGGAACCGTGCCGTTGTTTGTCGCGCTGACCCGCTCTTATAATCAAGCGACGGTACGTCTCGGCATGGAGCTTGGGGTCGACAAGGTGGTTGAAAATTTGCGCGCACTTGGGTTGGACCGACAGGTGGCGCCGTATCCGTCACTACTTCTGGGTGCGACGAGCATGACGCCATACGAAATCGCACAGATTTACCAAACCTTCGCTGCAGGAGGATTCCGTAGTCCGCTGAGTGCGATCCGGGAGGTTCTGGCGGCCAACGGTGAGCCTTTACAGCGTTATTCGCTGGACGTGGCGCAGGCGGTTGATCCGGTAACGGCACAGGTCTTGAATAGTGCCCTGCGCGAGGTTTTGCGCCACGGAACCGGTACCAGTGCGGTCAGGCTGTTACCCGCGGCAGGGGACTTTGCCGGCAAAACCGGAACCACCAACGACTTGCGGGACAGCTGGTTCGCCGGCTTTGGCAGTGATCGCCTGGCGGTCGTCTGGCTGGGTAGTGATGACAACCGGCCGGTAGGGCTGACCGGTGCGAGCGGTGCGCTCGCTATCTGGAGTGATACTATGCAACGTGTTAACGCGCAACCGCTGGAGTTGACGGCGGAGCTGGAGGTCGAGGTGACCAAGATTGATCCTGAGACGGGCCTGCGTGCGCCCGCCGGTTGTGTCAGTGCGGCCGAGCTGGCGTTTTCAAAAGGGACGCTACCGCGTGAAAAGGGCGGCTGTGCCAGTGATCAGGAGGAGAGCTTGCCGGAGCGTACTGGCCGATGGTTCAGAAAATGGTTGCATTGATTAAAGGTAAAAAAATTCGAATGCGTGTTAAATTTTGCGAGTTCTCACGCTGCGGTTTGTTGCGCACAGTATCGCTTAGCAGTGCTTTGCTGTTGGCCGCGTGCGCGACTCAAGCGCCACCGGAAGGTTACTCACCCGATCCGGAAGCGGACCCAAAGGCGGTTATTTCACCAGGTAAGAACACTAGTCCGGCAGTTCTGGATCTGCTGGAGCGGGCGCGTGTTGCTTCAAGGGCTGGAGAAAACCAAAAAGCTGAGGCGTACCTGGAGCGGGCTATCAGGATAGAACCACGCAATCCAGCGCTTTGGCACTACATGGCTAAGGTTCACCTGTATGGTGGCCGGCTGCAAAAAGCACAGGGATTGGCAGCAAAGTCCAACAGCCTGGCGGGTAAGAATGTTCGCTTGAGGTCGGATAACTGGCGTATTATTGCCCACGCAAAACAGGGACTGGGCGATAAGAACGGTGCGCGCGCCGCGCAGGACAAGGCGAATGCCCTGGCTGCCAGCATGGGCGGACAGTGAATCGGAAAAATGCCACAATAAGCGACTATGCCGAGCCGGACAGGTCGGCCCGGATTGTTACACGGAGCGCGGAACCTTGAGCGTATTTGCAGTCGATAAGCTGATTTCCGAGGCGCGGCGGATCGCCGCGGAGTATCGGCGTACCACTGGCAAATCGCTTGGACTCAGCAGCGAAATCGCCAAACACGATGCCTGCCGGTTATTAGACCTTGAGCCTTGTGAATCTCCGCCGGGAGGCTACGATGCTGTGGGTCGCGGTGAGCGAGACGGTGTGCGTGTGCAGATCAAAGGCCGTGCAATCTTCGAAGAAGGCAAGAGTGGTCAACGCATTGGTCAGTTCAAAACGAATCAGGACTGGGACCGGGTGGTGTTGGTGCTGATGGATAAGAATTTTGAGCCTTACGAGATCTACGAGGTTGATCGTGAGGACGTTGAAGACGCGCTTGATGACGCCGGTTCCAGTAGTCGTAAGCGACGTGGTGCAATGTCGGTGGCACGTTTCAAAAAAATATCGCGGCTGGTATGGGATCGCGCACAAAATGCGGATGATTCCACGTTGGATACCCATGCCGGTTCGTGAGCGCAATGCGTCCACGGCGTGACTGATTGAAATTTTCCGGAATGCAGTCACTTACTGAGTTATTGGGACCGGACGGTCCGCTTGCCGCGAGTGTTGACGGGTTTGCGCCGCGTAAGCAACAGCAGGCCATGGCGGAGGCGGTGGCACGCACCTTGGAAGACGGTGGCAGTCTGGTCGCCGAAGCGGGGACAGGTACGGGAAAAACTTTTGCGTATCTGGTTCCGGCGCTAAATTCGGCACGCAAGATCATAATTTCGACCGGCACACGTAATTTGCAGGATCAACTGTTTCATCGGGATATCCCGGTTGTGCGTCATGCACTCGGTATGCCGGTGGAAATCGCCTTGCTCAAGGGGCGGGGAAACTATCTATGCCACTATCGCTTGGCGCTTGCACAGGGAGAGGGACGCTTTCAGAGTCGCGCCGTGGCAGACAAAATCGTTCGCATAGGTGAATGGGGCGGACGCACGCAAAGTGGTGATATCGCCGAGTGTGCCGACATCGACGAGGCAGATACAGTTTGGCCGGTTGTGACCTCCACCGCGGAAAATTGTCTCGGGCAGGAATGCAGTGACTACGATCGCTGTTTTCTTGTCCAGGCGCGCCGCAATGCGCAGGCCGCCGACGTGGTGGTCGTAAATCATCATTTGTTGTTTGCCGACATGGCTTTGCGCGACCAGGGAGTCGGTGAACTGCTGCCATACGCGGATGCCTTTATCGTCGACGAGGCCCACCAATTGCCGGATACCGCCTCGGCATTTTTTGGTCATAGCTTAAGCACCAACCAAATTCTTGAACTGGGCCGCGATAGCCGAAACGAGTATCTACGCGACATTAATGAAACCAATGTGCTGGCTTCATGTGTTGATGGTCTGCAAAAGAGTGTTCAAGATCTGCGATTGTTGTTTGGTAGCAAACTGCGTCGCGAATCCTGGCGTGCTGTTTCACAGAAGCCAGGCCTGCCAGACGCAATCGAGGATGTGCGCGATGGCCTGGCGCAGCTGGAAGACCTGCTGCATCCGTTAGCAGAGCGTAGCAAGGGGCTTGAGAAGTGTCTGCAGCGTTGCGTTTCCCTGCGCGAGCGGTTTGAAAAAATCACGGGCGATGCGGCGGAAGAAAACATTCAGTGGTTCGAGGTGCATCATCGCTCGATTGCTTTTCATCTTACACCCATCGATGTGTCCAAGCAGTTTCGCGAAAATATGCAGACCCTGCCCGGGGCTTGGATCTTTACTTCCGCGACCTTGACGGTAGACGATAATTTCGGACACTTTACCGAGCGCCTCGGAATCGTTGAGCCTGAATGTGTGCAATGGGAGAGTCCGTTCGATTTTTCAAATCAGGCCTTGTTGTACCTGCCACCCGGTATGCCGGAACCCAATTCTCCCGACTACACCGACGCCGTGATCGATGTTGCACGGCAGGTCGTCAAACAAAGTGAGGGTCGAGCATTTTTATTGTTCACCAGTTACCGTGCCTTGGACAGGGCGGCCCACGTTCTGCGTGATGAACTGGCTTATCCGGTCCTGGTACAGGGTGACGCACCGCGGGACGTGTTGCTGGAAAAATTCCGCAGCGCAGGGAACGCGGTTTTGCTGGGGACCAGCAGCTTTCGCGAGGGTGTGGACGTTCGCGGCGATGCGTTGTCGTGTGTAATCATCGATCGTTTGCCGTTTGCGTCGCCCGGTGATCCGGTATTGCAGGCTCGCATCGACGCCATGCGCCGTCGGGGACTCAATCCATTTTTCGATTTCCAACTTCCTGCTGCGGTTATTGCGCTTAAGCAGGGTGCGGGCAGATTGATACGTGATGTGTCCGACCGCGGCGTGCTTGTCATCTGTGACCCTCGTTTGCGTGGTAAGGCCTACGGTAAGGTATTTCTTAAAAGTTTGCCGTCAATGCCTCAAACTGAAACTATTGAAGATGTTGAACGTTTTTTTTCAACACACGATACACTTGAGGCTGGTACCGTTGCCTCGCGTTAACGTACCTAAAAGATTAGCCGTGTCGTTTAGTTAGGTATGAAGTTTCTCGCGCTTGAAGCATCTACTGCAACGTGCTCTGTCGCACTACAGGTGGGCAACACGATAGAGCAAAAATCAATTTCTGATGTGCGGGAGCAGACGCGTCACATCTTGCCGATGGTAGACGAATTGTTGGGCGAAGCCGGGCTCGCGCTCAGTCAATTGGATGCAATTATTGTTGGCCAGGGCCCTGGCGCGTTTACCGGTTTGCGCGTGGCTATCGGTGTTGCGCAGGGTCTTGGTTTTGCCGTTGATCTGCCCGTCGTTCCGGTTTCAAGTTTGGCCGCACTAGCTCAAGGCGTACATCGAGTCTATGAATATCCTCGGGTACTGGCAGCGTTGGACGCACGTATGGGTGAAGTCTATTGGGGTGTTATGCATCTTGAACAAGGGCTTATGACGGCAATGTTACCCGAACGAGTATGTTCACCTGATGATGTTGCATTTTCAACGGATAGGATGTGGTTCGCCGCTGGCTCGGGTTGGACAAGCTACGCCGAACGATTAATGAAGAATTGTGGTTCCGCGATTGAACAACAAGACGTGTCTGTCCGACCTGAGGCACGTGACGCACTTAAAATCGGCGCGCGCGCCTTTACGTCAGGTGATTTTCTCACTGCAGACCAGGCACAGCCGGTCTATCTGCGTAATAAGGTTGCTTCCAAACGCAAGTGACATCCAAAGCAATGAACTTCAAAGTGTCGATTCGGTCAAAATAGTCACAGTGCGTGACAGTGGATTGTCGATAAAATACACTTGCCACGAAATCAGGAGAACCATTATGTACAGACGTTTGCTTTCCGCGACTCGAGTGGCAGTTGTCTTCGTTTTATCGGTCAACACCTTTTCTGTGAGCGCCGAGGATGCGACTGAGCTTACTGCGACAAAACCCGTCGAACCTATGATCTACGTACGGCAGATCAAAGCACCCATGGACAAGGTGTATAATCGAGTTTATTCGTCGTTGGAAAATAACGGCTATTTTGTCATTGTTGAACCAAATATCGGTAAGAATCTTGCGCGTTTCGCCCAACGTTGGGGGAAGGATTACAATAAAAACAAACTGGAAGCCATCCGCAGCATGGTTTTTTGTAACGGCTGGTATGCCAACCAGGTCAGCAATTCGGATCCGGAAATGCTGGCCTTGTGTCCTTTGCATATTACTTTAACCCACAAGGCGGGTGTAACGCGGGTGTTGTTTGTGCGGCCGGGTAGAGTGGCAGTCGGTAGCGCAGCCGAAGAGGTGGCACTTGAATTGGAGCAGGACGTAATTCGCAGTATTGAAGAAGGCCTGCCGAAGGGCTTAAAGTAGAATTCAATTTCTACGAAACCATACACCTGGCGGGAACACCAGTTGCAGAAACAAGCAAGCTAAATAGCGGGTCCGATTAAGCAATCAAGCAAACAGGTTTTCCAAAACCGACTCGTAGATTGCGGAGAGCATATCAAGCTCTTTAACATCTACATATTCGTTAACCTTGTGGATTGATGCGTTGACGGGGCCTAATTCAACAACCTGCGCCCCGGTTGGCGCGATAAAACGGCCGTCAGAGGTTCCTCCTGCAGTTGATAACGTCGTGCTAATCCCGGTTTGTTCCTGTATTGCCCGTTTTACAGCGTCGATCAACTCACCCTCCGACGTCAAAAACGGTTGTCCGGACAGACGCCAGCTAAGCTCATAGTCCAGTTGGTGCTTGTCGAGGATGCTTGCGACAGCGGTACGAAGCTCAACATCGGTGGTTTCGGTTGAAAAGCGAAAATTAAACAGAATTTCTGCTGTGCCAGGGATGACGTTTTCTGCTCCGGTACCTGAGCTGATGTTGCTGATTTGGAATGTAGTAGGAGGAAAAAATTCGTTGCCGGAATCCCAATGGGTATTGGAAAGTTCAGCAAGCACCGGTGCAACCTCATGTACCGGATTTCGGGCCAGCTTGGGGTAGGCGACATGTCCCTGAATACCGTTGACAGTTAATTTTCCAGTCAGCGATCCACGCCGACCATTTTTGATGATGTCGCCCACCGTGTCCGTACTTGATGGTTCGCCGACGAGACACCAATTAATTTGTTCGTTGCGTGCCTGTAGAACCTCAACAACCTTTACCGTGCCGTCGGTCGCGATACCTTCTTCATCACTGGTAATTAGAAATGCGATACTCCCCGGAATCGAGTGCTTATTCTTCAGGAAGCGCTCGCACGCAGTCACCATGGCGGCAATAGATCCTTTCATATCGCAGGTGCCGCGGCCGTAAAGTATTCCGTCACGCACAGTAGGCTCAAACGGTGGTGAGTCCCATTGTTCTTCTGGACCCGCCGGCACCACATCGGTATGGCCTGCGAACACAAACAAAGGCTCTTGGGTTCCGAATCGTGCCCATAAATTTTTAACGGGCCCAAATGGTAATGA
The DNA here is from genome assembly GCA_947259765.1 of uncultured Ectothiorhodospiraceae bacterium. Taxonomy (GTDB): domain Bacteria; phylum Pseudomonadota; class Gammaproteobacteria; order CAMYNG01; family CAMYNG01; genus CAMYNG01. The sequence goes on along the minus strand of CAMYNG010000001.1, from coordinate 178,016 downwards.
TTCGTTCTTGAAACCGACGGTATCCAGTCGATCGGCGAGCAGGCTCTGACAGCCAGCATCTTCCGGTGTAACAGACTCGCGTTGGATAAGCGTTTCAGTCAGGTCGAGTGTGGCGCTCATAGTTAATGCTCAGCTTGGATTAAAAAATTATTTTTAAGTGGCTTATGCTCGTTTCGCTCAGTTTTTAAACCGGGCGGTAAACTCCTCAGGACTGAAGCCAACATAAATTTTTGTTCCCCGGCAGACTACAGGGCGTTTAATTAACGTTGGGTTTGCCGCCATCAATTGCGTCGCGGTCTTATTGTCGATGTTGCCTTCCGGTTTATTCGTAAGATTTCGCCATGTAGTACTGCGGCGGTTAAGAAGATCCTGCCAACCGATTTGTTCGACCCATTTCGTAATCTGCGCCGATTCCAGTCCATCAATGCGAAAATCGTGGAAATGATAGTCAATACCGTGTTGCTCGAACCATTTGCGTGCTCTCTTGACAGTATCGCAATTCTTAATGCCATAGACTGTGATCATATGAGGTTTGAAAACCGAATTTTTTGAAAGTTTGTCTAGATATTTCGCAGTAATTCATTAATTCCAACTTTACTACGGGTTTTCTCATCAACGCGTTTGACAATGACTGCACAGTACAAGCTATATTTTCCGTCTTTTGACGGAAGATTGCCGGAAACGACAACAGAGCCGGCGGGCACACGGCCGTATAAAATTTCGTCTTTCTCGCGGTCATAGATCCGTGTGCTTTGGCCAATGTAAACACCCATGGAGATCACCGATCCCGCCTCGACAATGACGCCTTCAACAACTTCTGAACGTGCGCCAATGAAGCAGTTATCTTCTATAATGGTTGGCGCGGCCTGCAAGGGTTCAAGTACACCACCTATGCCAACGCCGCCAGACAAGTGAACGTTCTTTCCAATCTGGGCGCAGGAACCCACCGTAGCCCAGGTATCAACCATGGTGCCGGAATCGACATAGGCGCCGATGTTGACGTAGCACGGCATGAGAACCACTCCCGACGCGATATAAGCACCCCGCCGAACCGTCGCTGGAGGAACAACTCGCACGCCACTTTGGCGGAATTCCCGCGAATTCATATCCGCGTATTTTGGTGGAACCTTGTCGAAGTAGTTGGTGAACCCACCTTTCATAAAGTTGTTGTCTTCAATGCGAAATGACAACAATACCGCTTTTTTTAACCAGTCGTTGACTTGCCAGCCGTCCTGGGTTGGTTCGGCGACTCGGGCATCTCCCGAATCCAGCATCTGAATCGCTTCGCTCACCGCTTCCTTGACAATGGTGTCTACACTGCGCGGGGTGATTTCGGCCCGGTTTTCAAAGGCCTGTTCGATAATATTCTTGATTTCACTCATTTAAAATTTCTCCCGGTTACAACGAAGCGACGAAGGATTTTATCCGATCCGCCGCCTCGACGCATTGCTCTAGTGGTGCGACAAGTGCCATACGAACATAATTTTTTCCCGGATTCACGCTGCCGGAATTTCTGGAAAGGTATTTTCCGGGCAACACACTGACATTGGATGTTGCAAACAGTTGCTGTGCAAACTTTTCATCGTCAACAGGTGTCGGTGCCCATAGATAAAAGCCGGCCGGCGGACGCTCTACCTTGAGCGCACCGTCCAGAATCTGCAAAAACGCGGTAAATTTTTCGCGGTATAGCCGGCGATTTTGCTGCACATGAGCCTCATCCTGCCAAGCTCGTGTGCTGGCAACTTGGCAGGGTGGCGCCATGGCGCAGCCGTGGTAGGTGCGGTACTGCAGAAATGCTGCCAGTACGTCGGCGTCACCCGCGACGAAACCTGAACGCAATCCTGGCAGGTTTGAACGTTTTGACAGACTGTGGAAAACCACGCAGCGCTTGAAGTTGTCCAGCCCAAGTTTTTTTGCCGCCCCGAGCAAGCCGGGGGGAGGTTGGGCTTCGTCATCGTAGATTTCCGAGTAGCATTCGTCAGAGGCAATGATAAAGTCATGCTTATGTGCAAGCTCGATGAGTTGCTGTAACTGCTCTGTTTCGAGTACCGTGCCACTGGGGTTACCGGGTGTGCATATATAAAGGAGCTGACACCGTCGCCACATTTCCTCACTTACCGAGTTGAAATCGGGCGTGAAACCGTTTTCCGCGGCAGTATTTAAATATACGGGCTGTGCTCCTGCCAGGAGTGCAGCACCTTCATAGATCTGATAAAACGGATTTGGCATGAGCACAGTGGGCTCAGCTGAGCGATCGATAACTGCCTGCGCGAAAGCGAACAAGCCTTCACGCGTGCCGTTGACCGGCAGAACATGTCGCTGCGGATCGATGCTGGATTCCGGCAGGTTAAATCGTTTCACCAACCAGTGGGAAATGGCTTCCCGCAGCTCGTCACTACCCCGTGTCAACGGGTAGTGCGACAATCCTTGCAGGTTTTGTTGCAGGGCTTCCACCACGAAAGCGGGAGCAGGATGTTGTGGTTCGCCGATTGAGAGCCGTATGGGCGGGACATCCGGTGGTAGGCTTCCCGAGGTGAGGATACGTAATTTCTCAAACGGGTAGGGGTGAAGTAGTTGGAGTTCCGGGTTCATTCTGAGAGTTGTTTTTTGGTTACTGCTTATTTTTTGACTAGGCTTCTGTAAATTACGTACTTATAAATTTGTATATAGTTATGTTTCCGTTAATGCTTCGTCTCGGTTTCGTGCTAGCGCACACCGTCTGCAGAATATGCGGAAATCAGCGCGGCATTTACGTCAAAGCTTTACCGCTCGCCTGGAGTCTGAACCTTCCCCGACTCTGCAGAAGCCGCGCAGTTTAACAGATTTGCCACAAATTTTTCAGCTTGGGATATTTTGATTTTATGAGAATTCAGCGGCTTTTACATGCCAGCCTGTTGGTGTCGGATACTCAACGATCCCTGACGTTCTATCGCGATGTTTTGGGTATGCGGACGGATCCGGATCGACCTGATCTCCAATTTCCCGGAGCCTGGTTGGTTGTGGGTGAACAACAACTTCATTTATTGGAACTTCCAAATCCTGATCCGATCGACGGGCGTCCCGAACACGGTGGGCGCGATCGACATACGGCGTTTGCTGTTGATGCCGTTGATGAACTGACGGTGAAGCTTACATCAAATGATATTCCCTATACGCAAAGTAAATCAGGTCGTCGGGCGATATTTTGCCGCGATCCTGATGGAAATGCCCTGGAATTTATAGAGGAATAACCAACATTTCGGCTTGCTGCTGTATAACGTAACTTCGGACATATGGCGTATTCTCGCCACGTAATAGACGAAGTTAAAAAAACGGGTTAGCCGTCATTTTGTGCCTGCCCGTTGTGATCCGTTGTTTCATCCAGTGCTTCTTCAACAGCTCGAGACACACAGGTTTGTTCTTGATTGTTTAAGGGGTTATTGGCGGCGTTTCTGACGAAGAAAATATCCTCCGCACGTTCACCGAACGTGGCAATTTTCGCGTTTATGACACGAATGCCACAGTCTATCAACGCGTAGCCGATGCGAGAAAGCAGTCCGGGCCGATCATAGGCAATAATTTCGAGAATGGTGTGATTCTTGGTTTTATCCGTAAAAAAATTTGTCTGGGTTTTGAATTGAAAGTGCTTTGCCTGCCGCGGAATACGTTGTTGTAAAGAGACGGACTTGAAGGACTCGGCCGTGATCGCAACTGTAATCCTGTCGCGTAAATCGGCGAGTTCTGCAGAGCCGGAAACCGGGTTACCGCCGGCGTCGAGCACAACAAAGGTATCCATTACAAACTCGTTATTTGTCTGGATGATACGGGCTTCAACAACATTTAGACTTAATTGGTCCAAAACCTGTGTGAGTTTGGCGAACAGGTTTCGACTATTGGGTGTGAAAACAACGATTTCACTGCCGCCCCGACTACTTTTCTCGTCAATTAAAACCAACGAGTCGGAAGGCTTTTCACGTTTCAGTATTTCTTCCGTATGCCAGGTAATCTCAGCGGCAGTGCAGCGAAGAAAATAGTCCTCTCCCATTTCCTGCCACAGTGACTTGACAGCATTTCTGTCCAGTCCGCGGCTAGAGAGCTGCGCCAGTGCCAGAGTTTTCGTTTCATCGATATTTTCAGAACGAATTACGGGGTTATCCAACCCGCGCCGAAATGCCTTTTTAGTCTCGACATAAAGTTGCTTCAGTAATGCGTCTTTCCAGGCATTCCACAGGCTCGGATTTGTTGCACGTATGTCGGCGACAGTAAGCAAGTAAAGATAATCAAGATGCCGGCTGTCGCCGACCTGTTCGGCAAACGCATGTACGACGTCAGGGTCACCAATATCCTTGCGTTGGGCGGTGGTTGACATAAGTAGATGGTTTTTCACCAGCCAGGCCACAAAACGGCTATCGTGATCACTCAAACCATGTTTGCAGCAGAACTCCAACGCGTCGTGAGCTCCGAGAACGGAGTGATCGCCGCCGCGACCTTTCGCAATATCGTGAAAAAGTGCAGAAATCAGTAGGAGTTCCTGCTTTGGAATATGCGCCATTACATGGCTGCAGAGCGGAAACTCGGGTTTAAACGCCGGGACGGTGAAGCGACGAACGTTGCGCACCACGAACAGCGTGTGCTCATCTACCGTGTAGACGTGAAACAGGTCATGTTGCATTTGGCCAACGATGTCACCAAACGCAGGAAGGTACGCAGCCAGTATGCCGTAGCGACTCATACGCCGAAGTTCGTGAGTGACACCTTCTCCGTGACGCAGGATTTCCATAAACAGTGAGCGGCAGGCCAAGTCGTCGCGAAAGTCGTCGTCGATTAGGTGGCGATGATCACGCAGCATCCGAATTGTGTTGGCACGGACACCTTTTAACGTCGGATGCTGCGCCATCAAAAGAAACACTTCCAGTAGCGCAAATGGGGTTCGATTAAAGACGCTGTCATTTTTGGCTTCCAGAAAGCCCTTACGTGATTGAAAGCGGTTGTTTATTTCAATCGGTTGGCCAGATTGGTCGGCATAAAGAATTTCCTCCTGAAAAAGTTGTAACAGCATTTCATTAAGCCGGCTGAGTTCCATCACCGTCCGGTAATACTGTTGCATGAACTGCTCTACAGCGCGGTGGCGTGGATTGTCTCGATAGCCAAAGTGCTGTGCGAGTTGGCGCTGGTAGTCGAAGAGCAATCGATCCTCCCGCCTGCCGGTAAATATGTGCAGCCCAAAACGAATCTGCCACAGTAAGGCCTGTCCTTCAGCCAATGTTTGGTATTCGGCTTGGGTTAAAAAACCATGTGCAATCAGGTCGCGCAGGCTTTGTGCGCCAAAGTGGCGTTTGGCCGTCCAACCCACCATCTGAATGTCACGCAGGCCGCCTGGGCCTTCTTTCAGATTAGGCTCAAGGTTATAAGCCGTATCGTTGAATTTTTCGTGCCGCTTTTGCTGCTCTTGCCATTTTGCTGAAAAGTAGTCGCGTCCTGGCCACAGATGGGTTGGCCCACATTGATTCTGTTGTTCTGTGAATAAATCTTCCGCGCCCAATAGCAGGCGGGCTTCCTGCAGATTGGTGGCAACCGTGACATCGTCTCGGGCCTCCTTGACGCAGTCATCAAGGGTTCGCACGCTGTGTCCCGTTTCAAGACCAATATCCCAAAGAAACGTCAGAAATTGCTCAATGGGTTTGCGATACTGTTCCGCCGTTGCGCGTACCAGAATCATTAGGTCGATATCCGAGCACGGGTGGAGTTCACCCCGGCCATAACCTCCGACTGCGACCAGCGCGATGTTTTCGTCACAGATATCGAAAAAAAGTGTCCAGGCTCGGCGTAAAATTTCGTCAACAACCCGGGCGCGAAGCGGCACCAATTCAGATGCACTTCTGCCAGCGAGCCAACGGGATTTTAGAGCTTCCTGAGAGCGACGTAAGGTTTCGCGAAAAACCGGCAGAGGCGTGGTTTGCTCCGCGAGTGCGGTGTCGAGCGCAATCGTGTTCAGCAGCTCTGAATCAATCTCAACAGCCATTAGAAACTTTCATCGCTACGTTGTGTGAGTACATCGTGTCCGTTCGCAGTAACCAGTAACGTATGCTCCCACTGTGCAGACAATGTACGGTCGCGGGTGATTACGGTCCAGTTGTCGTTTAGCAATTTAACCTGCCGTTTGCCCGCGTTAATCATGGGTTCGATGGTAAATGTCATTCCTTCCTCAAGGAATAAACCCGTCCCGGGCGAACCGTAGTGAAGCACCTGGGGCTCTTCATGAAATTCGCGGCCAATGCCGTGTCCGCAGTACTCCCGCACGACGGTGTACTTGTGCTTCTCCGCGTATTGTTGAATCGCGTGACCAATGTCACCCAATTGAATTCCGGGGCGGACCATGTCGATTCCCATGTGTAAACAGTCATAGGTCACGCGCGTGAGTCTCTGGGCCAGGATTGACGGCTCGCCAACAAAAAACATCTTGCTCGTATCACCGTGAAAACCATCCTTGATAACGGTGACGTCAATGTTAATGATGTCGCCTTTTTTGAGCTTTTTGTCGCCGGGGATACCGTGGCAAACGACGTGATTGACAGAAGTACAAATTGATTTCGGAAAGCCATGATAGTTGAGTGGTGCCGGAATAGCCTGTTGTTCGTTGATGATGTAGTCGTGGCATATCCGATCCAGTTCGTCGGTGGTGGCACCGGGCACGACGTATTCGCCGATCATTTCCAGCACTTCAGCGGCCAGCTTGCCGGCAACGCGCATTTTTTCGACTTCATCGGCGGTTTTGATATGAATTGTCATTCGGAATTTCCGGGAACCTGATTGTGGCCTAATTGTGGTGAGTGGCGACGTATTCGCCGTTTAGCGGCTGAAAATCCGCGACAGTATAGGCAAAACATAAACCGGGGCCAAACGGCCCCCTCGGTCGCGCAGGCAGATTGTTGTCTACGGCCGATTATGGTATAAAGCGCGCGCGAGATTCGCAAATTTAACTATCCGGAAACGCTAGAAAATTCCGGTAATCACACACACACGCCGTCACGTGTACTAGGGTGCTCCGTAAGGGGTTGGTGCATGGGGCGTGTGGAGGCAAAACCCAATAGGAGAATTGCTAATGACTGACGTATCCATGCGCCAGATGCTTGAGGCTGGCGTGCATTTTGGTCACCAGACTCGTTTCTGGAACCCGAAAATGGCCCCCTTCATTTTCGGCGATCGAAATAAAATCCACATTATTAATCTGGAAAAGACGCTGCCCTTGTTTCAGGACGCGATGAATTTCCTTGGCAGCCTGGCGGCCAAACGCGGCACGGTATTGTTTGTCGGTACCAAACGCGCTGCTCAGGACGTAATTACCGATGAAGCCCGGCGTTGCGGCATGCCCTATGTCAATCATCGTTGGTTGGGAGGCATGCTGACCAATTTCAAGACTGTTCGCCAGTCCATCAAGCGACTCAAGGAACTTGAGGCCATGGCGGAAGACGGTACCTTTGACAGGTTGTCCAAGAAAGAGGTGCTGAACCTGACACGAGAGAAGGCCAAACTCGAACGCAGCCTCGGTGGGATCAAGGATATGGATGGTCTTCCTGACGCGCTGTTCATTATTGATGTAGGGCATGAAAAAATTGCCATTAATGAGGCGGTGAAGCTGGGTATCCCGGTTGTCGGGGTTGTCGATACGAATAACAGTCCGGCGGGTGTTGATTATGTTGTCCCAGGTAATGATGACGCTATTCGCGCCATCCAGTTGTATACCCAGGGAATGTCACAGGCGGTGATCGAGGGTCGTGAGTCCATGCCGCAAATCGGCGGTGCCGGGGATGACTTTGTTGCTGTTGATGAAGCGGGCTCGCCTGAATCCGTGAAAAAGAAAAAGACGGCGGTAAAGAAGAAATCCGCGAAAAAAGCGGCCGAGAAAACGACGACCAAAAAAGCCAAAGCGACGTCCGACGAGTCTGAGCCCAAGGTGGAAGCAAGTAATGATTCCGGGGACGCGAAAGCGGTTGCTAAGGAAGATTCTGCTGACGAAAAGGAAGCGGCCAAACCGGATGATGAGACGGTTGTAGAGTAAGCGGTTTCTTTTTAATTCGTTTAAGGTTGTAAAGATAAGGGGGCTTCGCCCCCTTTTTCGAAAAAACATGGTGCCTTGGAGTTAAAAATAACCAAGGCGTCAATTTGGTAAGCGAGGAACACGACATGGCAATTTCTGCAACCATGGTTAAGGAACTGCGCGAGAGAACAGGCGCAGGCATGATGGAATGTAAGAAAGCGTTGGTAGAGACCGACGGTAATATTGAATCCGCGATCGAAAATTTACGTAAGTCCGGACAAGCGAAAGCAGATAAAAAGGCTGGCCGAACCGCGGCCGAAGGCTCTATCGTAATCAAGACCAGCGATGACGGCAAAACTGCTGCATTGGTTGAGATTAACTGCGAAACCGACTTTGTTGCCAAAGATGAGAATTTTGCCCAATTTGCAGATTCGGTTGTGAAGCGGGTTTTGTCTGACCGTCCCGCCGATATCGAAGTTCTGCACGGCATGAAAACGGATGACGGAAGCACGACTATAGAAGACGCCCGCAAGGCGCTTATTGCAAAAATCGGTGAAAACATTTCCGTCCGGCGATTTGAAATAGTTGAAGCTAGCGACAATCTGGGTTTGTACCTACACGGTGTTCGCATCGGTGTTGCCGTCGCGATGAAAGGCGGTAATTCGGATCTTGCGAAAGACATCGCTATGCATGTTGCGGCAAGCCGTCCAATCTGTGTATCGGAAGCGGATGTGCCGGCGGGTGTAATTGAAAAAGAACGTGAAATTTTTACTGCCCAGGCAAAGGAAAGCGGTAAACCCGACGAGATTATTTCTAAAATGGTCGATGGTCGGGTTAAAAAATTTCTCAAGGAAGTAACCCTGCTGGGTCAACCTTTCGTAAAAGATCCGGACCAAACGGTTGAACAATTGCTGAAAGCCGCGAGTGCGTCCATTGAGAAAATGATTAGAATTGAAGTGGGTGAAGGTATCGAGAAAAAGCAGGATAACTTTGCTGATGAAGTAATGGCTCAGGTGAAAGGCGGATAGACTGAGTGGTTCCGACGAGGAGTTGAGTTTCTGTGCCTGAATGTCGACGTATTTTGCTGAAGCTTAGTGGTGAAGCCCTTATGGGCAGTCAGTCATTCGGAATAGACCCCGCGGTTGTCAAACGTGTTTCCGCAGAAATAAAGGAAGTTGTTGACCTCGGTGTACAAGTTGCACTGGTAATAGGTGGTGGAAATATTTTTCGCGGCGTAAGTTTATCTGCTGGCGGCATGGACAGGGCAAACGCCGATCAAATGGGTATGTTGGCGACGGTAATTAATGCGCTCGCCATGCAGGATGTAATTGCGCAGCTTGGACTTGATGTGCGTGTGATGTCCGCACTACCCATCCATCAAATCTGTGAAGATTATGTGCGTCGAAATGCTTTGAGACATCTTGAGAACGGTCGTTTGATTATTTTTGCCGCAGGAACCGGTAACCCGTTCTTTACGACTGACACGGCGGCCTGCCTTCGCGGCATCGAGATCGGGGCCGATATTGTTCTCAAGGCAACCAAGGTTGACGGCGTCTACTCCGCTGATCCTGTTAAGGTCCCGGATGCAGTCAGGTTTGATTCGCTAAGTTACGATCAGGTTATCGAACAGAATCTGGGGGTCATGGATACCGCAGCGATAGTGTTGTGTCGGGACAATAAGATGCCCATTCGGGTATTTAATATGAATAATCCCGGTGCCTTGCTGGATATTATAAATGGTGTCCAGCATGGAACATTGGTTAGAGAGGCGTGACGACTATGATTGACGACCTAAAAAAGGATGCGGAAACCAGAATGGGGAAAAGTATCGACTCATTGCGCCACGAGCTGAGTAAGCTCCGTACCGGACGCGCACATACGAGTCTTCTCGACCACATTACTGTTGAATACTACGGATCTCAGGTGCCTTTAACTCAGGTTGCTAACGTAAATGTCGCAGACTCTCGAACTCTCTCGGTAACACCGTGGGAGAAGCCCATGGTGCCAGTAATTGAAAAGGCCATAATGAGCTCGGGCTTGGGGCTAAATCCTATTACAGCGGGCGAGATTATTCGGGTTCCCCTTCCACCCCTTACGGAAGAACGTCGTAAAGATATGATCCGGGTGGTTCGGCAAGAGGGCGAAAACGCACGTGTTGCGATTCGAAATATTCGACGTGACGTGAACAGCGATTGCAAAACGTTGCTGAAGGAAAAGGAAATCACCGAAGACGAAGAACGGCGTGCGGAGGATGACGTTCAAAAAATTACCGACAAGTATGTCACGCAAGTGGATAAGCTTCTGGAAGCAAAGGAAAAAGATTTGATGGAGATTTGATCTGCAAGATCTGTGTTTTTCTCTTGCTTCTATCTACGTTGAAAGATCACCGCCATAAGCCGAGACCTGTAAATTAACCGAACCATGAGCGGTAAATCACCCGAGAACCTCCGTAATGACGAATCGGGAACGGCCGAACTTCGTCACCTTGCCATAATTATGGATGGCAATGGCAGATGGGCTAGAAAGCGGCTTATGCCTCGCTATGCCGGCCATCGCGCCGGCGTCAACGCTGTACGAAAAATTGTCGAAGACTGCCGTGAACGTGGAGTTGGGGCCTTGACACTTTTCGCATTTTCAAGCGAAAACTGGCGCCGTCCCAAGAAAGAAGTCGGAACATTGATGAACCTTTTCTTGACCGCGCTTGGCGACGAGGCCAACAAGCTACATGAGAATGACGTGCGTTTACAGGTTATCGGCGATAGGACTGCGTTTGATCAAAATCTGATAAAACAAATAGAAGAAGTTGAATCGCTGACGGTAGATAATACGGGCTTACGATTAGTCATTGCGGCTAATTATGGAGGCCGCTGGGATATCTCACAGGCATGTCGCACTCTGGCGGAACAAGTTGAAGCGGGTGAATTACGTGCATCCGAAATAACCGAGCAACATTTTAACAACGCTTGTTGCCTAAGTGATTTACCGGAGCCGGATTTGTTTATTCGCACCGGCGGTGAGCAACGAATCAGTAATTTTCTGTTGTGGCAACTGGCCTATACTGAACTCTATTTTACGCCGGTTTTGTGGCCGGACTTTACAGTGTCTCACCTCGAAGAAGCCATCGAAGCCTATACGAGCAGGCAACGGCGATTTGGTTATACAGCAGAGCAAGTCGAGCAATTGCAGAATGCTTAAACTAAGGGTTTTGACCGCGTTGGCGCTGGTGCCATTGGTCGTTTGGTCAATCTACGGCGCATCGACACAAATCTTCGCTTTGGCATTTGCATGCGTCTTCCTCGTTGGTGCGTGGGAATGGGGTTATATTTCCCGTATCGGCAAACCCATGGCGCACGTTTTCTACGTGGTACTACTGGCACTCATGCTGGGGTCACTCTGGTATATCGCAAACGATATGCAGTTTAGCGTCGTGCCCGCAATTCTGATGATCGTATTCGCTTTCTGGTTGTTAGCGATTATATCGATAGTTCGATTCAAAGGAAGTTTGGCCTCTGCGCCAACTGTTCGTCTTTTGTTGTTTCTACTGGCAGGAATATTTGTACTTTGCGGATCTTACTATGCACTATTGGTACTGCGAGAAAACACCGAATTTGGTCCGAACTACGTCATGTTTGTGTTCATCCTTATCTGGGTCGCGGATACAGGCGCCTATTTTTCCGGTCGTCAATGGGGGCGACACAAACTCGCACCCGTCGTTAGTCCTGGAAAATCCTGGGAAGGCGTAGTGGGCGCGTTGGGATGTACACTACTCATCGGGTGGGCAGGAGGAGTTTATTTTGATGTTGCCAAGAGTCAGCTGCTTCCGTTTATCATCGTGTGCCTAATTACAGTAATGTTTTCTATCGTTGGCGATCTATTTGAGAGCCTTGTGAAAAGAAGTGGCGGTGTAAAAGACAGTGGGAACATTCTTCCGGGGCACGGCGGTGTCATGGATCGTATTGATAGTTTGACAGCGGCAGCGCCAGTATTTCTGCTAAGCGTCTGGGTTACAGGAAATCTATGGTAAAAAGATTAACCATACTGGGTTCAACAGGTTCAATCGGGCTCAGCACGCTAGACGTCGCTCGCAGGCATCCTGATCGTTATCATGTTGTTGCGCTCACTGCGAACATGCAAGTTGAGCGGATGTTTAATCAATGTAAGGAGTTTCTTCCTGACATTGCCGTAATGCGTGATGAAGTTGCGGCAGAAAAATTATCCACTCTTATCACTCAAGAGAGACTCAAAACTCGGGTGCTTTCCGGGGAAGGTGGACTGGTTGAAGTCGCCAGCAATGAAAACGTAGATTTTGTTATGGCTGCAATAGTAGGTGCAGCGGGTCTCCAGCCCACTCTTGCAGCAGCTCGCGCGGGAAAGCGTGTGTTATTGGCAAATAAGGAATCGCTGGTGATGTCGGGCAAGTTGTTTATGGATGAAGTCCAGTCCAGTGGCGCAGAATTGCTTCCAATCGACAGTGAACACAACGCGATTTTCCAATGTATGCCCGCGGGTTTTCATGCAGGACTGGAAAACGTTGGCGTAGAAAAAATCTTACTGACGGCCTCGGGGGGACCGTTTCGAAGCCGGCCCACGTCAGAATTGGTTGATGTGACACCTGAGCAGGCCTGCGCACATCCCAATTGGGATATGGGTAGAAAAATATCTGTGGACTCAGCAACCATGATGAATAAAGGGCTGGAGGTTATCGAAGCCTGCTGGTTGTTTAACACCTTGCCCGATAGGATACAGGTAGTCCTTCATCCGCAAAGTGTGATCCACTCCATGGTTCAATATACGGACGGTTCCGTTCTTGCCCAATTAGGTAATCCTGATATGCGCACTCCTATCGCGCATGCAATGGCTTGGCCTGACAGAATCAAATCAGGCGTCGAACCACTTGACATGTTTGCGGTCAAACAACTGGACTTTGAGCCACCAGACTTTGAAAGGTTTCCCTGTCTGCGTTTGGCAATCGAAGCTGCCGCTGCAGGTGAAACCGCGCCGACAGTTCTGAATGCCGCCAATGAAATTGCCGTTGGGGCATTTCTTGAGCGCCGAATTCGATTCACGGATATTGCTGGCGTCATTTCCAGTGTAATGGATTCTGTACCGATGCCTCCGGCGAGTTCCATCGAGACGATCCTGGCGGTCGACGCAGAATCACGTACAGCTGCAGAGCGGATGGTTTCGCTTACAGCTAAAAAGGTGAGTTAATGCAAGAAACTTTGTTTATGCTGCTCGCATTTATTGTTGCGATTACCATACTAATTGCCGTTCACGAATTTGGTCATTTCTGGGTTGCAAAACGGCTTGGTGTAAAAGTTCTGCGTTATTCTATCGGTTTTGGTAAACCGTTGTGGCGTCGAACTTACGGGCCGGACCAAACAGAGTATGTTGTCGCGGCTATTCCGCTGGGTGGCTACGTTAAGATGCTCGACGAACGGGAAGCAGCGGTACCCCCCGCAGAACGACAACGTGCTTTTAACAATAAACCGCTGTCGACTCGATTCGCCATTGTGTTAGCCGGACCGATGTTCAATTTTCTGTTTGCTGTTTTTGCCTATTGGCTCATGTTCGTCCTGGGTGTTACCGGGATTAAGCCCTTAATAGGTGAGGTCGCGCCCGATTCGCCTGCGGCCTATGCGCAGTTGCAACGAAACCAGGAAATAATATCCGTTAACAATGAACCTACTCCGATCTGGTCGGTCGCTATCCAGGCCATGTTGCCGGCCATGCTCGAACGTGGCTCAGTGAGTATCCAGGTTCGAGATCAAAATGGAACGATATCGGAGCGTACACTCGATCTTTCTAACCTGGATCCCAATGTCGCTCCGGAACGCCCGTTCCAGTCACTCGGTTTTCTGCCCTGGCGAGAGCCCGCACCACCACGCGTGATGGAAGTTTTAAGCGGTAATCCGGCAGAAAGGGCAGGCTTTAAGACGGGCGATCGAATTATCGCCATCGATGGTATTCAGATCACAAGCCCTGGCGAGCTTGTAGATTATGTTAGTGCTCGTCCCGATCAGCAACTCGACGTTCTGGTGGAACGAAATGAAACTGAGCGTGTTCACCTCTACGTTGTGCCAGAGCGTAAGCACTTGGACGGGAAGGATATAGGTCGAATCGGATTGATGCCGGGAGAGGGTAGCGGAATTTCAGAAGAAATGCGTGTGCCCTACAAATATTCGGTGTTTTCTGCAGCGACACAGGCCGTCAAACAAACCTGGAAAAACAGCATTCTTACTCTAAAGATGTTGGCCAAAATAGTTACCGGTGAAGTATCCGTACGTAATCTTAGTGGCCCCATTAACATTGCCAAATACGCGGGGCAGTCAGCAAGTGCAGGATTGCCCTGGTACCTGAACTTTTTGGCTATTGTCAGCATCAGTCTGGCAATAATAAATCTTCTTCCAATACCTATTCTTGATGGAGGGCATTTGTTTTATTACATGATTGAGTTTTTTAGGGGAAAACCGGTTTCTGAAGAATTCGAAGCCGTCGCCCAACGCGTTGGAATAGTCATGATTGCGCTATTGATGGGGCTGGCTTTTTATAACGATCTGGTGCGATTGTTCGGATAAAAAAAATAATAAAAATTTTATATGAAACGATTGTTTCTTTTTATTCTGGTAAGCGCATTTGTGCGGACCAGCTATGCCTTTGAGGCATTTGTTGTCGAGGATATTCGCCTTGAGGGGTTGCAACGAATAGAGATCGGTACGGTGTTTAATTATTTGCCAATTAAAGTTGGCGATGAAATTACCAACACCCTGAGCGGACAGGCAATCAGAGCCCTGTATAAGACAGGCTTTTTCAAGGATATCGGGCTCAGTCGTGATGGAAAAGTTCTGGTTATATCTGTCAAAGAGCGTCCGGCTATTGCCGAAGTCAGTTTTAGTGGTAACAGCGAGATTCCTGACGACCAATTGAAGGAAGCATTGGGCCAGATTGGCTTGTCACAGGGCCGCATTCTTGACCGCTCGTTGCTTGATAAGGTTGAGCAAGAACTCGAACGTCAATACTTCAGTCTTGGAAAATATGGAGTTAAGCTGGAGTCAAAGCTAATCGAACTCGAACGAAATCGGGTTGAGGTAAATATCGAAATCGCCGAGGGTGAAACGGCGAAGATAGAACAAGTCATTTTGGTCGGTAACAACGCATTTCCGGATAAGCGACTTCTTAATCGTCTCGATCTGGCATCTATTTCTTTTTTTAGCGGAAAAAGCAACTATTCAAAGCAAATTCTGGCGGCCGATCTTGAAAAACTAAAGTCGTTCTATCTAGATCGTGGGTACATCAACTTTGTTGTTGACTCGACCCAGGTGTCTCTGACTCCGGACAAACAAGATGTTTATATCACCATTAATCTCACGGAAGGTGAAGAGTATACCGTAAGCTCCGTCAAGCTGGCGGGTGACTTGGTCGTTGAAGAGGATGAAATAAGAGAATTGTTGGTTATCGAGAAAGGTGATCTTTTCTCCAGGTCAAAAACCGCGGCCAGCACGAAAAATATTAGTGATCGCCTTGCCGAGTCAGGGTACGCCTTTGCTAATGTTAATTTAATTCCGGAATTGGATAAAGATTCCCGAACGGTGGCCTTGACCCTGTTCGTGGATCCGGGCAAGCGGGTTTATGTGAACCGGGTTAATATTTCCGGAAACAACAAAACACGTGATGAAGTTATTCGTAGAGAGATACGCCAGCTTGAAGGATCATGGATGTCGACCAAGCTGATTTCCACATCACGTGACCGTCTGAATCGCTTGGGATATTTTCAGGAGGTTACAGTTGAGACACCTACTGTACCTGGTTCGGGCGATCAGGTGGATGTTAATTATGCGGTTACGGAACGATCAACAGGTTCACTTTCGGCAGGTTTGGGGTTTTCCGATACGCAGGGCATTTTGTTAAATGCTTCGATTACCCAGGCTAACTTTGCCGGAACCGGAAAACGGATTGCATTTGAAGTTAACCGTAGTCAGGTCACCCAGTTATTTAGCTTCAGCTATCGAAACCCGTACTTTACTGATTCAGGCGTAAGCGCAGGTTTCAGAGTGTTCCTACGTGAGGTGGATGCTGCGGAGGCCAACGTAACCAATTATACCACCGATAGTTATGGCGCTTCTGTCGATTGGGGCATGCCGCTCAATGAGCTTCAACGTGTGACCTACGGTTTTGAATATGAAAATCTTGAGTTACTACTTGGCGAAAATGTTGCCGAACAAATACAGGAATTTGTTGACCTCTATGGCAACAAATACGATATCTTCACCCTGACAACCAACTGGCGTCGGGATTCACGTAATCGAGCCATCTTTCCGGACCGTGGTGCAACCACAACGGGCGGTATTGACCTGACCGTACCCGGCGGCGATCTGCAGTTTTATAAGTTAAACTTTAACCATACCCAGTACATACCAGTGGTTAAGGGAATTCCCTTAATGGCGCGAGTGGACCTTGGATACGGTGATGGCTACGGCGATACTGTTATTTTGCCACCGTTTGAAAATTTCTTTGCCGGTGGTAGCCGGTCTGTCCGTGGTTATGAGGCGTTGACATTGGGTGGGCCCAATACCCGGGACGCATTTGATAACCCGATTGGTGGTAACACTAAAATCGTTGGAAATCTGGAGTTAATGTTTCCAAACCCGTTCTCGGAAGACAGTGATTCAGTCCGATTCGGCTTGTTTGTCGATGGAGGTTGGGTGTACGCTGAACGGGATCGGATTGACCTCGGCGAGCTTCGGTATGCGGCGGGTCTAGCCGCTACCTGGCTTGCACCGATAGGGGCGATGAGGTTTAGTTTGGCCACACCGCTCAATGATGAACCGGGTGATAAAACACAGGCGTTCCAGTTTACTCTGGGCACGCCATTTTAATCAGGAGCGTCATGTGATACGTCGTTTTCTTTTGTCCGTAGTTGTGTCTGCAAGCGTTTTTTGTTCGGGCGCAGGTAGTGCGCTGGCAGCGGATTACAAGGTTGGTTTTGTCAATACGGCAAGAGTGCTCAAGGAAGCACCTCAGGCGGAGGCAGCTCGCAAGCGCTTGGAAAGCGCGTTTGCCCCACGCGAACAAAAAATTATTAAAATGCAAAAGGGTCTGCAAAAACTCGAAGACAAACTGGCAAAGGACTCGGCCATTATGAGTGACCTGCAACGAAAGCAGGCGCAACGAAAATTCAAGACGCAGGAGCGGGAAATTAAGCGCGCCAAGGAAGAGTTTAATGAAGATCTTAACCTGCGTAGAAACGAGGAACTTAACAAACTGCAGAAACTTGTTTTCGAGACCATCGTATCGCTTGCCCAGGAAAAAGACTACGACGCTATACTCGGCGAAAGTATCTATGCCAGTGAACGAGTCGATGTGACAGATCAGGTGTTGGGTAGACTGCGAAAAGAGTTCCGCCAAAAGACGGGTTCAGGTAACTCCGGCGAATAGAAAAGGAACGCGGCTCTATGACCAAGACGCTGGCGGAACTTGCCGAGCATGTTGGCGGTAAAGTATTCGGCGATCCGGATTGTCAGATTTCTTCTATTGGCACTTTGGCGAATGGCGGGCCCGGCCAGATTGCGTTTCTTTCAAATAGACGCTACCGAAAGCAATTGGAATGCACCGCGGCATCTGCAGTAATAATTTCGCTTCAGGACGTAGAAAAATATTCCGGCAACGCCATTATCGTTTCGGAGCCTTATGTTGCTTACGCCAAGATTGTTCTGTTCCTCTATGGCAATGAGCAGACGGTTCCAGGGCGGGAGCAGGGTGTACTTGTCCATGCAGACGCTGAGGTTGACGCGACTTGCCGGATAGGGGCCAATACGGTTGTCGAGTCCGGCGCTCAAATAGGCGCCGGTGTGGAAATAGGTGCAGGTTGCTATATCGGTAAAAACGTTTTGATTGGTCAGGATAGCCGGTTATATCCCAACGTTACGATTTGTGCGGATTGTGTTATTGGCGATCGTGCGATACTGCACCCTGGCGTTGTCATTGGTAGTGACGGTTTTGGCCTGGCGAACGACAACGGGCGCTGGATTAAAGTAAAGCAGGTCGGAAAGGTCGTGCTTGGAGATGATGTTGAAATTGGGGCCAACACGACAATTGATCGTGGCGCAATTGAGGATACGATTCTTGAAGACGGTGTAAAGCTGGATAACCTGGTCCAGGTTGCGCACAATGTTCGCATTGGTGCGCACACAGCAATTGCCGCTTGTGCAGGAATATCGGGAAGCGCCAAAATAGGCAGACACTGCGCAATCGGCGGTGGCGTCGGGATTCTCGGACATCTAGAAATCGCTGACAATACAACGGTCACAGCAATGTCCTTGGTTACCGGATCGATTGCTACTCCCGGAGTATACTCGTCGGGAACGCCGCTGGAGGAAAACCGCAAGTGGCACCGAAATTTCGTAAGAGCGAAGCAGCTCGACGAGTTTGCACGTCGAATTAAATATCTGGAAAAAATGATCAAGGAACAGTCAGAGTAAGAGGTTGCCTTTATAGCATGCTAAACATCCAGGAAATTTTTGCCCATTTACCCCATCGGTATCCATTTCTTTTGATTGACCGTGTAACGGAATGTGAACCTGGGAAGCGTCTTGTGGGCTATAAAAACGTCACCTACAACGAACCGTATTTCACCGGTCACTTTCCAAATCAGCCTATTATGCCCGGGGTGTTAATAATAGAGGCGTTGGCGCAAGCAACGGGTATTCTTGCATTTCGAACTGTCGAGGAGACGCCTAGCGAGGACACGCTTTACTATCTGGTAGGTGTTGACAAAGCCCGTTTTAAGCAGCCGGTTGTACCTGGAGACAAGCTACTGCTCGAAGTTGAATTTATCAAATCGCTACGCGACGTTTGGAAATTTAACGGTACCGCAACTGTCGACGGCAAGACGGTAGCGAGCGCAGAGCTCATGTGTGCTAAAAGAGCGGCTTAGTGAGCATCCATCCCACCGCGATTGTAAATTCCGCAAGTAAAATTGCGGATGATGTTGATATCGGTCCCTATACCGTAATCGGGGAAAATGTGGAAATTGGTGCCGGTTCCTGGGTTGGTCCGCATGTGGTTATCAATGGGCCGACCCGCATCGGTGTAGAAAATCGAATTTTTCAGTTTGCGTCAGTTGGTGAAATCCCGCAGGATAAAAAATTTTCAACAGAAGACACGTTGCTCGAAATCGGGGACCGCAATACGATCCGAGAATGTGTAACCATTAATCGCGGTACTGTTCAGGGCGGTGGTTCAACAGTTATAGGCAACGATAACTGGTTGATGGCTTATATTCATATCGCCCATGATTGTACTGTGGGAAATAACACAATTTTTTCTAATGGTGCATCACTTGCCGGGCACGCACGCGTTGAGGATTATGCTGTGCTTGGCGGGTTTACACTTGTGCACCAGTTTTGTGCAATCGGCAAGTTTGCGTTCTGTGGAATGGGTAGCGCTGTTAGCAAGGACGTTCCACCCTTTGTGATGGTCTCCGGAAATCCGGCGCACCCGTTCGGTGTCAATACCGAGGGTTTAAAACGACATGGGTTTTCAAAAACCCAGTTACAGGCGGTACGTGATATCTACAAAACTATCTATCGATCTGGCATGACTCTGGAAGAGGCAAAAAAAAGTCTTTCCGCCGAGGCCGAGGGTAATCAGGAAATTGGTGAGACACTCCGCTTTCTTGAACAGAGCAGTCGTAGCATAATTCGATGAGAGTAGAATTGTTCAACTGCTAAGCCGATAGCATTCGCACAACAACGTTTTCCACTTTGTTCTCGGGTACAGGATCGGGCAGATTTCGCCGGACCGTAGACAATTCCCGGCAGATCTCCTCACGGTACTGGTTATCTTCAAGTAATTTTCGGGTTGTTGCGAATATTTTTTCCGAGGTAGCGTCATGTTGTATAAGTTCGGGAACGATTTTTTTACCTGCGACTATATTGCATAGTCCGATAAACTTGATTTTTAATAGCCGCCTGACAATTTCGTAGGTAAAAAAGGCCACGCGATAGATAATTACCATTGGAATCTTGCGCAGTGCAATTTCGAGGGTCACCGTTCCCGATGCGGTAATTATTGAAGTACACAACGGAATAATCTCCCGACTGTTTCCCTGTACTACAGATACATCAGTCAATTTTTTCTCACTGGCGCCGTTGTCAAACAGATCTTGTATGTTCAGCGTTGATGCCAACGGTAAGATAAACTGGATCTCGGGCGAGTAGCGCCGAAGTAGTTCTGCCGTCTCCAAAATTACTGGAAGTAGACGCTTGAGTTCACTTTTGCGGCTGCCTGGAAATAGCCCGACAACCGGACGATGGGCGTCAAGATTAAATTTGCTGAAATCCGGGCTTGATGGGTCAACTTCTGATAACTCGTCGATCAATGGATGACCGACATATTTAACCGGTACATTATGTTGCCGGAAAAAATCCTCTTCGAACTGAAAAACTACCGCCATCATGTCTACGTATTGACGTATCTTGTGGACGCGTTTCTGGTTCCATGCCCAAACCTGCGGGCTGATGTAATATAAGACCTGGACCCCAGCCTGTTTCGCTGTCGGCGCAAGACGCAGGTTAAATCCGGGGTAGTCAACCAAAATGAGTAGATCGGGTGGATCGTCGTGTAAAATTCGCTGCATTTGTTTTAAAACACCGGAGAGTCTCGGGTAGTGTTTCAAAACCTCGACCAGACCCACGACGGCCATTTCTGCGGCGTCGACAAGTATTTCAACACCTGCGGCGCGCATGTCCTTTCCACCGATACCAAAAAAACTGATATCACTATCAATTTTCAGTGTGGCGCGAACCATGCGAGCGGCATGCATGTCGCCGGACGCCTCGCCCGCAATGATCATGATACGTTTCAAAGTATGACCTAGAATACGCTACGTATAATGCTCGCAATGTGTTCAACGGACTCGTTGCCCAACTCCGGATAAATCGGTAACGACATGCATTGCTCCGAAACCCGCTCAGTTACCGGCAGCCTTTGTGTGGCGGTTTTATCTCGAAATACCGTTTGTTGGTGTAAAGGAACCGGATAGTAAATTGCATTGGCAACTTGCTCATCGGAAAGTGCTTGCATAATCAGTTCACGCTTTTCAGTAAGAATTGTATATTGGTGAAAGACATGCACCCCTATGCCATCTTCTTGTGGTGTTGTCACGAGATCTTTCAATAAGTCGTTATAGTGGTGAGCTACGCGGCGGCGATTTTCATTGAACTGTTCAATACGCTTAAGTTTAACGCGCAATATAGCCGCCTGGATTTCATCCAGGCGGCTATTGTAGCCAATTACATCATGGTAATAACGCCGCTCACTGCCGTGATTGCGCAATATTTTCAGACTTGACGCCATGTCGTCGGACTGGGTTGTTATCATTCCGCCATCACCGAAGCACCCCAGGTTCTTACTGGGGAAAAAACTGTGACAACCCGCCATGCCAATTCCCCCGGTGAACTCATCGCCGATCCGAGCACCAAAGGACTGCGCACAATCTTCGATTACGAGTAGCTTATGTTTTTCGGCGATACTTGCCAGTGCACGCATGTCGGCAGGTTGGCCAAAAATATGTACCGGTAGAACGGCGCGTGTACGTGGCGTTATGGCCGCCTCGATAAGTTCCATGTCGATATTAAAAGTATCCGCTTTGATATCGACAAATATGGGTGTCGCCCCGGTATAGCAAATCGCTTCCGCGGTCGCGATGAAAGTAAATGGACTGGTGATTACCTCATCCCCCGGACCAATTCCCGCGGCGAGCAGAGCCAGGTGAAGCGCGTCCGTTCCGGAAGCGCAACTTACCGCATGATTCACCCCAAGGTACGCGGCAGATTCGGCTTCAAAGGCCGTTACGTTAGGCCCAAGAATAAAGTGTGTGTTGTCCAGGGCATTTTGAATTTCAGTATCAATTTCGGCCTTTAGGCTATGGTATTGTTCCTTGAGGTCGACCATTGGAATCATATTGTTGTCCTCTTACGCGCTTGTTTTTAGTTACCCTGGCGGAAACGAATGCGTTTTCTGCCGCAGTATGTCTCTAGTCAACTGAACAAAAAGACAGAGATGCAACTATCGTCTGCCGCGACCGCCGGCCGCATCGGAACCTGTAAGTGTTGCGTAAGGGCGGACCCGTAACGACCGCGCCCCCAAGCCAACAGGGACGAATTTACGGCGAGTCTTACCCGACAACGGTCGCATTCCGGCCCGCAGGCGAAATCAAAATCCGGTTTCGATGACGAAAACTGATGGGACTCTTGAATCACTCTCTTAAGAATTCGTGGATCAACTTACATCGTTATTTAATAGTTGTGTAATTTGGATCGCAGTATCGAGGGCACGAAGTCCGTCTGTACCAGACACCACGGGGCTTCCGTTATGCAATATGACATCAACAAAGGACTCGATTTCGGCTTTTAAAGCGTCACCGGCTTCAAAAGTCTTGGAGTCGCTTAAAATTTCCACAACGCCGGCCTCCGTCTCGGTTTGGCCCTTTTTGTGGATGCCGAGGCTTTTGTTTTGAAAGTCAACGGTCACGTAGGCATCATGCTGAAAGATGCGCATCTTGCGTTCAGATTTCAAACCGGCGCGACTTGCCGTGACGTTTGCGACACACCCGTTCTCGAAGCGAATACGTGCATTGGCAATGTCGATGTCTTTGGACAGGACCGGTACGCCGCTAACATCGATGGAGTGCGGCGGAGATTTGACAATGTCCAGAATAATATCGATATCATGGATCATCAGATCCAGTACAACGTTGACATCGGCACCGCGTGGATTGAACGGCGCGACACGGTGAGATTCAATAAACAATGGCTTACTTAGTTCGCTTTCAAGCGCCAGGATCGCCGGGTTAAAGCGCTCAAGATGACCGATTTGTAGAATAAGTTTGTTTTTTACGGCGAGTTGGTTAAGTTGCCTTGCCTCATCAACCGTTGTGGTCATCGGTTTTTCCAGCAGTACGTGCGCACCCTTCTCAAGAAAATCCTTTGCAGTTACAAAATGTTTCTGGGTTGGGACGACGATGCTTACCGCGTCGACGTTTCCCAGTAAATCGGCATAGTCGGTAAAAAACGCGGTGCCAAGATCGTTGGCAACTGCTCGCGCCGCATCGGCGTTGATATCGGCAACACCAACCAAGTCAACCTCGGGCAGGGCGGCATATTTTTGTGCGTGAAACTTACCCAGGTAACCCACTCCGATCACAGCTGCGCGTAGTGGGGTGGCCGGACGCGTTGTGACCATTGGTTACAAACTCGTGGAAGTGTAAGATGGCTGCATCGTCATGCAGAAGGCGTCGTCGCGGTGTGAAAGACGGCTTGCAATACTCTGTTCAGAAAGAGGTTTCATACTAACCAGGATGATCTCATCGTTCGTATAACAAATCAAACCAGGGGACAGTTTTCGAATGAGCTCAACACAATCCTTGCTTGAGAAAATCGCCGGCGTGGACGAAGCGGGCCGCGGTCCTCTCGCGGGCCCGGTCTATGCGGCTGCGGTTATTCTGGATCCTTCCCGACCTATCTCGGGACTGGCGGATTCGAAAAAGCTTTCGTTTAAGCAGCGTAACCAACTTTTTGGTGACATTAGAACAAATGCATTCGCCTGGTCGATTGCGACTGCGTCGGTTCGCGAAATTGACGAGATAAATATCCTTCAGGCGAGTTTGCTTGCCATGCAGCGGGCGATCGCCGGCTTGGAGTTTACTCCTACGCGTGTTTTGGTCGATGGAAACAAGCTGCCCCAACTGTCCTGTCCTGCAGAGGCCATCGTTAAAGGTGACGAACGGATCGCCGAAATCAGCGCGGCCTCAATCCTGGCGAAAGTTGCCCGTGACGAGGAAATGGTCAGGTTGGACAAAGAGTACCCTGGTTATGGTATGGCGACTCACAAAGGCTATCCTACCCGGGCTCATCTGGCGGCTTTGGGCAAGAACGGCGTTACACCCATTCATCGGCGCACTTTTGCACCGGTGCGTCGTTTACTTGAGTCGTAACAGGCTTTCGTATATGGTCGAAGACGTTGTGTAGGTACGTGAAAATTTCGCTCTGAGGGGCTGTTTTTTAAAGCAAATTTCTATAGAGGCTCGTGCTGTAAATGAACCTGCCGTTGATACTGCGACTGGATGTTACGGGTAAACCTGTTAAATGGATTCCGTGGCAGGAGGCAGTTTGCCTTTATGCCCGGGAGCGCGTCGCATGGACTGCGGGTGATCATACCTTCGAGTTGCGCGGTGGTATTTCGCGGTTACTCGGTGAACAGACGGTCGTCGAAATCAATTCGATTATTGCGGTTCGTGGCGAGTACAAACGGACTTACCGGCGTTCTATCCCACCATTAACCAATCGTGAACTTTTTCGGCGTGATCGCCACACCTGTCTGTATTGCGGTCGTCAGAGCGCAGATGCAGGCCTGACCCGTGATCACGTGCGACCGGTTTCCCGCGGCGGGCGTGATATCTGGTCTAATGTGGTGACGGCCTGCCGTCGCTGTAATGCCCGCAAAGGCAGCCGGTCACCCGATGAGAGCGGCATGCCGTTACTGGCGGTACCGTTCGTTCCCAATATGGCGGAATACCTGGTGTTGCGTAACCGGCGCATACTGGCGGATCAAATGGAATTTCTGCGCTTGCAGTTTGCCGAAGCCAATCGAATTCTGCCCTTACAATAGGCGGCTTTTGGCCGCTGGATACCTCCGCACTTGCCCGCTGCCTTTTGTGATTTTTCTAACTCGCGCGTTTTGGTGGCTGCCGGCATTTCAGAATATGCGTTGAAATCACAGGTCTTTTTGTACTATATAACAGATAGTTGCTACTGATATTTCGAGTGAATTATTGGGGCGGGCTTAGTTGCGACTGCCAATTAGTTCGATAGGGTAGCCGTCTGGATCCTCGACAAAGGCGATCAATGTCTTGCCCGCGTTCATGGGGCCGGGCTCGCGGATAATTTTTCCGCCACGCTCACGAATTGCCTCGGCAGCCTGGTAGACGTCCTCGACTTCAATCGCAATGTGCCCGTAGCCGTCCCCCAGATTGTAGGCTTCGGTGTCCCAATTGTAGGTGAGTTCGAGTACCGTATGGTTTGCTTCATCGCCATAACCGACAAACGCGAGAGTGAATTTGCCGTCCGGGTATTCTTTCTGGCGCAATAGCTTCATACCCAGGACTTCAGTGTAAAACCGCACGGAGCGATCAAGGTCCCCGACGCGGAGCATAGTGTGGAGTAGACGCATTTTTAGCCTCATTTGGTTTTATGCAGGAAAATGTACTGACTGGTTTAAGCGTTCGCAAGTTTAACCTTGCCGAAGTGGTTGGACATATCAAATATGGGAACATGATACCGTGGCCGTCCCGGTAAAGCCGATTGATTCTTTTGATTTCGCCAGTGGACGCGTTCTGGCGCGCAAGTATGAAGTCATTTCACGCCTGGGTGCTGGCTGGGAAGGCGAGGTCTATCTGGTCACCGAGGTCGCCACCGGCATTGAGCGTGCCGCAAAATTTTTTTTCCCACAACGCAATCCAGGTAATCGAAACCTGCTTTTTTACGCCAAGAAACTCCACAAGCTGCGGACGTGTCCGATCCTAATTCAGTATCACACACAGGAAATCATCAGTTTTCGTGGCCAAACCATTTCTTTTCTGGTTTCCGATTTTGTCGAGGGCGAGCTGCTAAGTGATTTTTTACGACATCAGCCCGGCCAACGGCTGGATGAGTTTCAGGCCTTGCATCTGCTGCATGCACTGGCACTAGGTATGGAGTCGGTTCATCACCTGCGCGAGTATCACGGCGACCTGCATACCGAAAACGTAATTGTGCGTCGCTATGGTCTCGGATTCGATGTGCGATTGCTCGATCTGTATCACTGGCGAGCGCCCCGTCAATCCAATATAGATGATGATGTGTGCGATTTGGTGCGAATATTTTATGACGCACTCGGAGGTAAAAAACACTACGCGCGTCGTTCTCCGCAGGTCAAGTTCATCTGCAACGGCCTCAAACGTTCCCTGATCTTAAAAAAGTTTCGCACCGCAGGCGCATTGCGGGAACATTTGGAAAATCTGGATTGGGAAAGCTAAACACCATGCCTGCCAACCCTGCCAGGCTTGACTCCGCGCTAACCCGGCTCGAATGTGCCGCAACCGGAATTGAGCTCTTTTCCCTGGGCGGAGGACAGCTTGCATGCTTCAGCGCGGTCGCGCCGGACAAAACCACCGCCAATGAGGATGGCGTGGCGGTCGTGCCATTAGGCACCGACGCAGCCGTACTTTGCATCGCCGATGGCGCGGGTGGTTTGCCTGCCGGCGCACAGGCTTCAGGGCTGGCCATCCAGACTTTGATTGGCGCGCTGGACAAAATTGTCGATAAAGACACTGAGCTCCGAAATGCCATCCTTAACGGCATGGAGCAGGCAAACGAGGCTATCCTTGCTCTGGGCAGCGGCGCCAGCACCACTGTCGCGGTCGTGGAGTTACGCGGTCGACAGGTTCGGCCTTATCATGTGGGCGATTCCATGATCCTGGTGTGCGGTCAGCGCGGTCGTATCAAAATGCAGACTGTCTCGCATTCTCCGGTGGGGTATGCGGTTGAAGCTGGCTTTCTTGAAGAACGCGAAGCGCTGCATCACGAAGATCGCCATTTGGTATCGAACATGGTGGGTTCTGCGGATATGAGTATGGAAATTGGTCCGTTGCTTGAGCTTGCGCCGCATGACACCCTGCTTGTTGCCAGTGACGGCCTGTTTGATAATTTACATATTGAAGAAATTATCGAACACATTCGCAAAGGGCCTCTGGACTTCGCCGCGCAATCATTAGCCGCGGATGCCGGCAGGCGCATGCTACAAGCTGAGGATTCACATCCAAGTAAGCCGGATGATTTGAGTTTTATCCTTTATCGCGGTCAGTGAGGTGTCGCCATCGATGCCCACATCCCCATAAGTGACCGTGTCAAGTCTTGTTAGTTGTGCGGGGAATTTGTAACGTTGACCTCATGTCCGCCGAAGCCTGCCCCAGTTTCATCCATTTAAGTTTGCATACCGAGTATTCCCTTGTCGATAGCGTGGTGAGGGTCAAACCCCTTGTTCAGGCCGTCGCGGCCGCGGGTATGCCCGCGGTGGCCGTTACGGACCAGGGCAATCTGTTTTCTCTCGTGAAATTTTACCGCGCGGCACAGGCTGCCGGGGTCAAGCCCATCGTTGGGGTAGATTGCTGGTTGCAAAACGAGGCGGATATCAATGCCCCGAGCCGTCTGACTCTGCTGTGTAAGGATGCGCAAGGTTACCGCAATGTCACCGAGCTGGTTTCCCGAGGCTACACCGAAGGCCAGCATCGCGGCTTGCCGGTACTTTCACCCGGCTGGTTTACAGGCCACTGTGACGGACTGATCGCGCTTTCCGGGGGGCGCCAGGGCGAAATTGGCACCGCACTGCTGAGCGGCGACACCGATCTGGCCCACCGACAGCTCGATCAGTGGCAGGTGCTTTTCCCCGACTCCTTTTACCTTGAGGTACAGCGCACCGGCCGACCGGGGGAAGAGGACTACCTGCATGCCGCAGTTGATCTCGCGGCGCAGCGCGAACTACCGATTGTGGCGACCAATGAGGTCCGCTTTCTGCAGCGCGAAGACCATGGTGCGCACGAGGCCAGAGTCTGTATCCAGGAAGGCCGCACGCTTGACGATCCGCGCCGGCCTCGCCTTTACAGCGAACAACAGTATTTGCGAACTCCGCGTGAGATGGCCGAAGTGTTCTCGGATCTACCGGAGGCCCTGGAAAACAGTGTGGCCATCGCGCAGCGCTGTAATCTCGAACTAAAACTCGGTGATAACTATTTGCCGGACTTTCCGATCCCTGAAGGCCTGACCACCGAGGCCTATTTCCGCCAGCAGGCACGTACCGGCCTGGAACAACGTCTGCTGACCCTTTTTGCCGAGGATGAATCGGCGTTGACCGAACAGCGGCCAAGCTATGAACAGCGGCTGGAAACCGAACTGGAGGTGATTATCTCCATGGGTTTTCCGGGTTATTTCCTGATTGTTGCCGACTTTATCCAATGGGCGAAACAAAATGGTGTGCCGGTGGGACCCGGCCGTGGTTCCGGTGCTGGCTCGCTGGTGGCCTACGCCCTGACAATCACTGATCTGGATCCCTTGCGTTACGAATTGCTGTTCGAACGTTTTCTTAATCCGGAGCGTGTCTCCATGCCGGATTTCGATATCGATTTTTGCATGGAGGGCCGCGATCGGGTTATTGATTATGTCGCGCAAACCTATGGTCGTGAGAAAGTCGCGCAAATCATCACCTATGGTTCGATGGCGGCCAAGGCTGTGGTGCGTGATGTCGGACGTGTGCTGGGCCAACCCTATGGATTCGTCGACAGGATCGCCAAACTGATCCCGTTTGAAATTGGAATGACTTTGCAGCGGGCACTTGAACAGGAAGAGGCCCTGCAGCAACTTTATGATGATGAAGACAATGTGCGCGCAATCATCGACCTCGCACAAAGCCTGGAAGGTTTAACACGCAACGCAGGTAAGCATGCCGGGGGTGTTGTGATTTCACCGTCCAAGCTGACTGATTTTACACCGTTGTACTGTGAACAGGGTGCGACGGGTGTCGTGACCCAGTTCGACAAGGATGATGTCGAATCCATTGGCCTGGTGAAGTTTGACTTTCTGGGCCTGCGTACCCTGACCATCATCGACTGGGCCGTGCAGACCCTGAATCGGGATCGAAGCTCGGCCGGTGCTTCGCCCTTGGATATTGCACAGATCCCCATGGATGACTCCGCGACCTTCGATTTACTTAAGGCCTGCAATACCACCGCTGTATTCCAGTTGGAATCCCGTGGCATGAAAGACTTGATTAAGCGTCTGCAGCCAGATGATTTTGAGGAAATCGTTGCGTTGGTGGCCTTGTTTCGTCCCGGTCCACTGCAGTCAGGCATGGTGGACGATTTCATAAATCGTAAGCACGGCCGCGCCAAGGTTGAATACCCGCATCCGGATTTGGAGCCGATACTGCAGCCAACCTACGGCGTCATTCTCTATCAGGAACAGGTCATGCAAATTGCCCAGGTGCTGGCCGGGTACACACTGGGTGGCGCCGATCTGTTACGCCGCGCTATGGGTAAAAAGAAAGCGGAAGAGATGGCGAAGCAACGCGAGGTGTTTACTGCTGGCGCGTTGCAACACGGTGTCGAGGAAAAGGTCGCCAGCTCTATTTTCGATTTGATGGAAAAATTTGCCGGTTACGGTTTTAACAAGTCTCACTCGGCCGCCTATGCCATGGTGTCTTACCAGACTGCCTGGTTAAAGACCCATTACCCGGCTGCATTCATGGCCGCGGTGTTGTCCGCGGACATGGACAATACCGACAAGGTGGTAACGCTTATTGATGAATGTCGCGACATGAAGCTGGATGTGGTGCCGCCGAATATCAATGTTTGTGAACATCGCTTTACCGTACAGGGCGACGGAACAGTGGTCTACGGGTTGGGTGCTATAAAAGGCGTAGGTGCGGCCGCAATCGAAGGTATCCATGAAGAAAGACAGAACAACGGTTTGTTTGCGGACTTGTTTGATTTTTGCCGGCGTATTGATCTGAAAAAGGTAAACCGACGCACGCTGGATGCGCTCATTATGGCCGGCGCGTTGGACGTGTTTGAACAAAATCGTGCTACCTTGATGGCAAGTCTGCCTAAGGCGTTGCGAACGGCAGAACAGCAGAACCGTGACCAGAATCTGGGGCAGGATGATTTGTTTGGCGTCGCCGCGTCAACCGAGCATGGACCTGCTGCATACGAACAAGCCACTGACTGGGACGATGAGCAACGCCTGACCAACGAAAAACAAACACTGGGACTGTATTTAACTGGCCACCCCATTGAACGTTACTTGCCGGAGCTTGAACAGGTTGTCAGTGCGCGAATTTCCGAATTAAAACCGGAGCGTGATCAAACTGTGACGGTGGCCGGTTTGATCATTGCCATGCGAACCATGAACACCCGACGTGGCGATCGCATGGCGTTTATTACCATTGATGATCGCAGCGGGCGGATAGAACTGGCGGTGTTCTCCGACATTTATCAGCGCTTTCGTGATTTACTGGCCAAGGATCGCCTCATTGTTGTTGAAGGTGAAGTCAGTATCGATGACTATTCGGGGGGCTATCGCATGAGTGCACGCCAGGTTTATGACATGAATGAGGCACGTGAACACTTTGCCCGGCGTCTGGTGGTTGACGTTGGCAGCTCACAGGCCGGTAATGGTTTTGTGAATGATTTGGCGCAGGTGCTTGCGCCGTTTCGTGAAGGCTTTTGTCCGGTGGTGCTGGACTATCAGGGGCAGGGCGCGTGTGCCGAGGTTTCGCTGGGCAAGGACTGGCGGGTACACCCCACAGATGAGCTGTTGCATCGCTTGCGGGATTTGGTCGGTGAAAGTGGCGTGCATATCGATTATAGGGTGACACACTAGTTGTTTATTGCCATGTAACTTGCCGGAGAACGAATCGCCTGATTACTACGTTGGCATCCATAAATTCAGGCAGGAAGGTCTCCGGATCCGCATGGCAAGACTCTCCGGCAGCACGACTGAAGGGATGCAGAAGTTAGAGCAACGCAGACTGAAATACTGGTCTGCTTGTTGCAAATCTTTCAGGCTTGCAAAAGACCCGACCCTCTACAAAGGACTGATTAATCCGTCGGTAATGGTTGTGGACGGGGCTGCGGCCACCGCCCGTCAAGACACGCCGCAAATACGTCCCTGTAGGTTCGGGGGCCGCATCCCTGCGGCCCACGGTCTTGACAGGCGGTGGCCGCAGCCCCGCCTGGTAAATTTGTCGAGTCTTAAAGTGTTTGGGATTCTACTCCGTGTTTTTAACAATATGCTATACTTTCCGACCCTTTAGTCGGTATTTATCATCCGCTACATTAAAACAATGAATCTGAATTTTCTCGAATTTGAACAACCGATCGCCGAGCTGGAAGCCAAGATCGAAGAATTACGCTATCTGGGCTCGGATGCTGAGATCAATATCAGCGAAGAGATCGGCCGACTGCGGTCCAAAAGCCGCGAGCTGACTGAATCCATTTTCGCCAGCTTGACCCCGTGGCAGATCTCCCAGCTGGCACGCCATCCGCAGCGACCGTATTTCCTGGATTACGTCGAGCGTATTTTCACCGACTTTACCGAATTGCACGGCGATCGCACCTTTGCCGATGATGCGGCGATTGTTGGCGGACTCGCCCGTATCGACGGCCGTCCGGTGATGGTCATTGGCCAACAGAAAGGCCGTGATACCGCAGAAAAAGTGCGGCGCAATTTTGGAATGCCGCGGCCCGAGGGTTATCGTAAGGCATTGCGCCTGATGGAGATGGCGGAGCGTTTTCAGCTCCCAATACTGACCTTCATTGATACGCCCGGCGCCTATCCCGGTGTAGGGGCAGAAGAGCGAGGCCAAAGTGAGGCGATTGCCCGTAATTTATTCGTCATGTCGCGTTTGCGCACACCGATTGTAAATACGGTTATCGGTGAAGGTGGTTCGGGCGGTGCATTGGCCATCGGCGTCGGCGATCGCCTGATGATGCTTGAGTTCAGTACTTATTCGGTTATTTCGCCGGAAGGTTGTGCGTCAATCCTCTGGAAAAGCGCGGAAAAAGCGCCGGACGCCGCGGAGGCAATGGGGCTGACGGCCGAGCGTCTTAAGGAACTGGAATTGATCGAAGCTATCATTCCGGAGCCGCTGGGTGGCGCACACCGTGACGTGGAGGTCATGGCGCAACGAATCAAAGCGGCCCTCATAGAGTGTCTTGAACATTTTGACCATGTGCCATCGGACAAGCTGCTTGATCAGCGCTATAAACGTTTGATGAACTACGGTATCTTTAACGAATAACGTAGCTTTAACCGTGCCTTTGTTGTGTCTGCTGAAACTTGGGCCCCATGATGAATCCGCAACTGACTCCCGCCTATCTGGCGCGCCGGCTGGCCGAGATGCCGGATGCCCGGCGTTATTGGGTCGCCTATAGTGGCGGGCGGGATTCGCACGTCTTACTCGCGCTATTGCAGGAACTGCGTCAACAACAGCCACTGGAAATAGCCGCTTTTCACATTAACCATGGCTTGCAAGCCGATGCCGGTGTTTGGGCAGCGCACTGTGTGGCAGTTTGCCAGGAGTACGACATCCACATCGAGGTGTGCAACGCAAAAGTTGAGCTTGGCCCGGGTATCAGCCCGGAGGCAGCCGCCCGCGACGCGCGCTATGCGGCTTTTTCAAGCGTCATCGACGCCGACGACGGGCTGCTGCTCGCGCATCATCAGGATGATCAGGCCGAGACTTTGTTGTTGCAATTGCTGCGCGGCGCAGGGATCAAGGGAACCGCGGCGATGCCGGCGCATTCCGCGTTTGCCGCCGGTTGGCTTGGGCGCCCATTGCTGCACGTCCCGCGTGAGGCTCTCGCCGACTATGCCACACACCACGGATTGCAATGGATCGAGGACCCGAGCAACGACGATCGGGGTTTTGACCGAAACTTTTTACGCCATGAAGTCACACCGGTGCTGCAACGCCGCTGGCCCGCGGCGGCCGCATCGCTATCACGTGCAGCGAGCCACCACGCCGATGCGAAGCGTTGTCTCGCGGATTTAGCCGCGCTGGATTTGTCGGCGCGCGAAAATTGCGCTGAAAACGAGCTTCCCGCTGCCCTGTTGTCAGCGTTGTCACCGGCAAGGCAACGCAACCTATTGCGCTATTGGCTGGTTGAACGATGCAACTTGCCGGCGCCGAACCAACGGCACCTACAGCGAATTTTGACGGAAGTCGTGACGGCGAGCGCGGACTCTCAACCCTATGTTAGCTGGCCCTGCGCCGAAGTCCGGCGTTATCGAGACCGCTTGTACGCCCTCACGCCATCCTTCCTGCACGATAATGCCCTTGTATTGCCGTGGGACTTGCAATCGGAACTGGAGTTACCGTCGCTTGCGACCCGACTGGTTTGTAAAACTTCGGCCACCGGCGGCCTGAGCACCGGACTGGTAACGCAGACCAGGGGATCTCCTGCGGTCACGGTCCGTTTCAGACAAGGCGGAGAACTGTGTCGGCCCGCCGGGCGAGGACATCGCCACTCTTTGAAGAAGCTGTTTCAGGAATGGGGTGTGCCGCCCTGGCGACGCGATCGGGTGCCACTGGTATATGTCGGAAACGAGTTGGCAGAGGTGGTCGGATTTTGTACCTGTGAACCGTTTCAGGCACAAACCGAAAGGGGAATTCAAATCCATTCACGCCCAATTGCCGAGGGCAAGCAGGCCATGAACGGAGATTGAAACCTCAGGCAAAAACAACGACAATATCGCCTGTATTCCGGCATGACCTGATCCAGTTTGCGGGTCAGTTGGTGTGCGTTTCTCAACTGGCGGCTGAATGACGAAGTATATTTTTATTACGGGTGGTGTTGTGTCCTCATTGGGCAAGGGCATCGCCTCCGCTTCTCTTGCTGCCATCCTTGAGGCCCGTGGCCTCAAAGTTACCCTTCTCAAACTTGATCCGTATATCAACGTCGATCCGGGCACCATGAGTCCGTTCCAGCACGGCGAAGTGTTTGTTACCGAAGACGGCGCCGAGACGGATCTCGATCTGGGGCACTACGAGCGCTTTGTGCGTGCCACCATGACCAAGCGAAATAATTTTACCGCCGGGCGTATCTACGAAAACGTCATCGGTAAGGAACGGCGTGGCGACTATCTGGGTGGAACCGTGCAAGTGATCCCGCATATCACTGACGAGATCAAGCGCTGCATCGTTAAAGGTGCCGGTGATGCGGACGTGGCCATGGTAGAAATCGGCGGTACGGTTGGTGATATCGAGTCGCTGCCATTTATGGAAGCCATTCGGCAGATGGGTGTGGAACTGGGGCATGACAATGCACTGTTCATTCATTTGACCCTGTTGCCTTACATTCCGACCGCCGGTGAAATCAAAACCAAGCCGACACAGCACTCAGTCAAGGAACTCCGTTCCATTGGCATCCAGCCGGATATTCTTCTATGTCGCTCGGACCGACCGATTCCGGAAGAAGAGCGGCGCAAAATGTCTCTGTTTACCAACGTCGAGCAACGCGCCGTAATCGCTGCCTTGGATGTCGATAGTATTTACAAAATACCCGGTCTGCTGCATCAGCAGGAACTCGATGACATCGTGGTCGACAAGTTACGCCTTGAAGTACCGCCAGCAGATCTTTCCGCCTGGAATAAGGTTGTTGCTGATCTCGAGAATCCAACTGCCGAGGTCACCGTGGCCATGGTGGGTAAATATGTCAACTTAACTGAATCCTATAAGTCTCTATCCGAATCACTGATCCACGCGGGCATCCATACGCATACCCGCGTAAAAATTCGTTACGTGGATTCCGAAGATATTGAAAAACAGGGCACTGCCTGTCTTGACGGTATGGACGCCATCCTCGTGCCGGGCGGTTTTGGTGAACGCGGTGTCGAGGGCAAAATCGAAGCGGTACATTACGCGCGGGAAAACAAGATCCCGTATCTTGGCATTTGCTTGGGCATGCAGGTTGCTGTCATTGAGTTTGCGCGTTACTCGGCCGGACTCGCGGGCGCACACAGCACCGAATTTGCTCCGGATACACCGCATCCTGTTATCGCACTAATTACCGAATGGAAACAGCAGGACGGCACTGTAGAACGCCGCAGCCATGAGTCGGATCTTGGCGGCACCATGCGCCTGGGTGGCCAACCCTGCCTGCTTATGGATGGCAGCACCATTCGGGCCTGTTACGACAAGGCAGAGATCGTTGAACGCCACCGTCACCGGTATGAGTTCAACAACACCTACCGCGAGCAACTGCAAAAAGCGGGATTGCGGATCGCAGGCACCTCTCTCGACGGCGAACTGGCGGAAGTCATTGAGCTGGGTGATCATCCTTGGTTTGTTGCCTGTCAGTTTCATCCCGAATTTACTTCAACACCGCGAGACGGCCATCCCTTGTTCAGCGGGTTCATCGACGCGGCCCGCAAGTCCAGCCAGCAAACGCCACAAAAGGCACTCAGCGTATGAACCTGACCGGTTTCGAGGTCGGCAATGACCGGCCGATGTTTCTCATCGCGGGTCCGTGCGTGATTGAAAGCGAATCGCTTGCGTTACAAACCGCGGCTGATTTAAAGGAGCTCACTGATCGACTGGGGATTCCTTTTATCTATAAGTCGTCGTTCGACAAGGCCAATCGCACCTCGCATGAAAGTTTTCGCGGCCCGGGATTGGAAGCCGGTTTAAAAATTCTGGAAAAAGTTAAAGCGGAAATCGGCGTTCCCGTACTAACCGATGTGCACGAAGACACGCCCCTGGATGAGGTCGCGGCCACCGTTGATGTTCTGCAGACACCGGCATTTTTGTGTCGGCAAACCAACTTCATTCAGCGTGTCGCGCGCCAGGGCAAACCCGTGAATATCAAAAAAGGCCAGTTTTTAGCTCCCGGTGATATGCAGAATGTTGTCGCCAAGGCGAGGGAAGCCGGCAACGAGCAGATTATGGTTTGCGAGCGTGGTGTATCATTTGGTTATAACACCCTGATTTCCGATATGCGTGGCCTGGCGATCATGCGTGCCACAGGGTGTCCAGTGGTGTTTGACGCCACGCACTCAGTGCAGCAACCCGGTGGCCAGGGCAGCAAATCAGGCGGTCAGCGAGAATTTGTTCCGGTGCTGGCACGCGCCGCCGTAGCGGCCGGAGTTGCCGGTGTCTTTATGGAAACCCATCCGGACCCGGAGCAGGCATTGAGTGACGGACCCAACGCCTGGCCGTTACCCATGATGGCGGCGCTACTTGAAACATTAACCGAATTGGATCGTACTGTTAAAGCGGCGCCCTATATTGAAGATCAATTACTGTAACCGGTTTTTTCGAGTGCCAAGCGGTAAAATACGAACCCACAATTTTGACAATCTGGATATCTCTATTTAAATGACAACATCTGTAAGCAAAATCAAGAAAATAGTCGGTCGTGAAGTCATCGATTCGCGTGGCAACCCGACAGTCGAAGCGGACGTAATTCTGGAATCCGGCGTTAGCGGACGCGCCGCTGTTCCTTCAGGCGCCTCCACGGGCGCACGCGAAGCAATTGAGCTGCGCGATGGTGATAAGGCGCGTTATGGCGGCAAGGGTGTGCTGCAGGCCGTAGCGAATATCAACTCGGAAATACAGACGGCACTTGTTGGACGTGATGCACACGACCAGACCGGCATCGATCGCAGCATGATTGACCTCGACGGTACGGACAATAAAGCACGTCTTGGCGCGAATGCATTGTTGGCGGTATCGCTGGCCAATGCCAGGGCGGCGGCCAACAGCGAGGGTCGATCCCTTTACGCCTATTTGGGAGGCGAGGGCGAGCACCTCATGCCCGTGCCGATGATGAACATTATTAACGGTGGCGCGCACGCCGACAATAGCGTCGATTTGCAGGAATTTATGGTGATGCCGGTGGGTGCCCCCAGCATTCAAGAAGCGGTGCGCTATGGTGCGGAAGTTTTTCACACGTTGAAAACTGTATTGCAAAGCCGGGGAATGAATACCGCAGTCGGTGACGAGGGTGGATTTGCTCCCGACTTACCGTCCAATGAAGCGGCAATTGAGGTCATACTGGAGGCCATCGACAAGGCGGGTTATCGCGCCGGGGAAGATATATTTATTGCAATCGATGCCGCCAGTAGTGAGTTTTACCAGGACGGCAAGTATGTCTTAAAGTCCGAGAATCGTACCCTGGATGGGGCGGGTTTTACCGATCTGTTGGGTGATTGGGTGAGCAAGTATCCGATTATCAGCATTGAGGACGGTATGGCTGAAGACGATTGGGATGGCTGGAAGGTGCAGACTGATCGTTTGGGCAAACAGGTTCAACTCGTGGGTGATGATTTATTTGTTACTAACACGGAAATTTTCAAACAGGGCATTGAACGCGGCGTGGCAAATTCCATCCTCATCAAGGTCAACCAGATTGGCACACTCACCGAGACGCTGGATGCCATTGAAGCTGCAAAACAGGCGGGATATACCGCGGTGATTTCACACCGCTCGGGTGAGACCGAAGATACCACGATTGCAGATCTTGCAGTTGCCACCAACGCCGGACAAATCAAAACGGGTTCTATGTCACGCTCGGATCGCGTGGCAAAATACAACCAGTTGCTACGGATTGCCGAGGCGCTGGGTGATAAAGCAGGTTACCCTGGACGTAATGCGTTCTATAATTTGAAGTAGCCTTTATTTTTGCAGGCTTGGCTTTCGTGAACCAGGGTTAGACACCGCGAATTTGAAAGAGGACAGGTTAGTTAAAGATATGGCTTCATCTACCGTGAAAGCTCGCTGGCAGTAACGTAGCGGATAGTAATGCGTACTTTATCCGCAATTTTGCTGGTGATGTTGATCGTGCTGCAATACGATCTTTGGATCGGCGAAGGCAGCCTGGCTAGCGTATGGCGTCTGAGCAATGCCATACAGGCGCAGGAAGCGGAGAATACGCAGCTAACCGAACGCAACCGAAAACTTGCCGCCGAGGTTTCGGATCTCAAACAAGGCCTCGGGGCCATTGAAGAACGCGCACGCAACGAGATGGGTATGATCGGTCAAGATGAGACTTACTTCCAAATTGTTGAAACTCAAAGCACCGGCGCTCAATCGACCCACTGAAATTGCTGACGCGTCGACCGAATCATCATGGGCCATTTGACCAATAAGCTCTGGGCTGTGGTGCCAGCCGCTGGTTTTGGCGCACGAATGCGCAGCGAAATTCCCAAACAATACCTATCCGTGCTGGGTAAACCGGTGCTGGTTCATACTCTTGAACGCCTGGCGTCGCATCCGGATCTTGAAGGCATTGTACTGGCCCTGGCGGAGGATGATCCTTATTGGCCAAAAGAGCGGGAGCAGGTCGATGTCGCCATTCCGGTAACCACTGTGACCGGCGGCGCCGAGCGTTGTGATTCGGTCATGCACGCATTAACGGCGTTGGCCGGTCAGGCAAGTGATAACGACTGGGTCATGGTGCACGATGCGGCGCGACCCTGCGTGCGCAACAGCGACTTGCGCATGTTAACTGAAACACTACGCGATCATCCGATCGGCGGGTTGCTTGCCGTTCCGGTACGCGACACAATGAAACGCGCGGACTATTTGGGTAACGTGCAGGAGACTGTAGATCGTGCCGGTTTGTGGCATGCGTTAACTCCACAGATGTTCCGCATCGGTGTGCTACGTCGGGCGTTGCGTGGGGCACTTGATGATGGCAATCAAGTTACTGATGAAGCCTCCGCGGTAGAGGCCGCCGGCCTGCAACCGCTGCTGGTGCCCGGGCATACCGACAACTTCAAAATTACTCAACCCGAGGACCTGGCCCTGGCGGCGTTTTATTTGCAGTGTCAGGCAGCCGGGCAGGGGCGAGCGGCGCTGTCCGGCATGGATGACGGTGGGTAAAACGCAACACTGCTACGGTGAGGACAATATTCTGCAACAGATCGCCCCTCAGTAGAGGCTGGCATTTAGTCCGGAGATTGCGTCGCATACCTATAAAATAGCTTATAAAAAACTTATAACATCATGAAAAACAAAAGTAATTGTGTGATTTATTTGCAAGGAAGGTGTCGCTGACGATGCGTATTGGTCAAGGAATAGACGCACACCGATTTGGTGAGGGTGATCATGTGGTGCTGGCTGGTGTTCGCATCGCACATGAACACGGTCTGATTGCGCATTCAGATGGCGACGTGGTAATTCATGCCTTGTGTGACGCGCTATTGGGCGCGATGGGTTTGGGCGACATCGGTCACCATTTTCCGGATACCGATGCCACTTTTAAGGGTGCCGACAGCCGGAGCCTGTTGCGACAGGTGGTCAGTCTGATGCGTGAGCGCAGCTTGCAGGTCGGCAACGCCGATGTCACGGTGGTTGCTCAGGCGCCGAGGCTCGCGGGCCATGTTGACAACATGCAATTGAACTTGTCGGATGATTTGGGTGCCAAGCTAAGCCACGTCAACATCAAGGCCACTACCATGGAAGGCATGGGCTTCACCGGACGCGGAGAGGGCATAGCCGCCTTTGCGGTGGTGTTGTTAACTGCGGACACTGCTGCGCCTTAGTCACTCATTTTTCCTGTGTGCTGAGTCGGTTATACGCACCAAGGCGTACCCGACAAACCACTCTGATGAATTACGTCTTCGATCAATTTGCCTACGCATTGGGTCCGCCACAAACCCGTGCGCATCTGCGACAGTCAGCGGAAGATTTCCGCGTGGATGAACATCTGGGATTCAGCCTCTCCGGCAGCGGACAGCACGTCTGGCTGAAAATTGAAAAACGTCACACCAATACTGAATGGCTGGCACGGCAACTGGCGAAATGTGCCGGGGTTTCGGCGCGAGACGTGGGCTACGCGGGTTTGAAAGATCGCAACGCCGTTACCACACAATGGTTCAGTGTCGACCTCGCCGGCCGGCCGGCGCCGGATTGGCCCAGCGTACAAAATGACGACATACGCATTCTGGAGATCATTTCTCACGGGCGAAAACTGAGACGTGGGGCGCATGCTGCCAACCGGTTTGTCATTGTGCTGCGCGATCTGGTGAGTACGGGCGTGGAACTGGATGCCCGACTACAGCAAGTGCGAACTCACGGCGTGCCCAATTACTTTGCAGAGCAGCGCTTTGGTCGGGGATTTCAAAACCTGACGGCGGCACAGGAATTGTTCAACGGATCGCTGCAACGTGTACGTCGTCATCAACGCAGTCTTTACCTGTCAGCTGCTCGCTCATGGATTTTTAATGCGCTGTTGTCGTGCCGGGTCAACCAGCGAAACTGGTGCACGGCGTTGCCGGGTGATGTGCTGATGTTGCGGGGTTCCAAGGCGTTTTTTCATAGTCCTGAGGTCGACGACGAAATCGTACAACGGATTGAACACGGTGATGTGTTTCCCAGTGGGCCGCTATGGGGGAGTGGCGACTTGCCCAGCAGTGGATTGGCCGCGGAGCTGGAAAGCATAACAGCAAGCCAATACAAATTATTTTGCGACGGTCTGGTGAAATTCGGTCTTAAGCAGCAGCGCCGTTCGCTGGTATTATTGCCGGAAGATATGAGCTGGCAGCGTTTATCAGAAAACAGTTTACTGGTTGAATTTACATTGCCCTCAGGCGGATTTGCCACCAGCGTCATTCGCGAGCTTGCGGTGGTGAGTCAGGAAAACAAGGGCTAAATAACTGTTCTTAATTGGTGCCCACACTACAAACCTTTAGAAAATAAGGTTGGGGTCAGACTTCCACGTTCTCATGGCAAGACCCGCCGTAAATACATCCATGTAGGCTTCACGGCAGCATCCCTCGGCAACTGCGTCCTGCGTTGCTCTACCTCCTGCATCCTTGCAGTCGTGCTGCCGAGAGTCTTGCCATGAGAACGTGGAAGTCTTCCCGCCGAATTCTTAATGGAGATCAATTAGGGACGGTTATTTAGCCATTCCCGCGTCACTCCGTCGAAAGCCGGTGTCCAGCTAACTAACCAAGTGACGGTATTTGGTTTTCACCAAAATGCCGTGAACAAAAACACCAGATTTATTCGAATACGACGGTCCGGTTGCCGTGCACCAGAACCTTGCGTTGCAGGTGTTTCCAAATAGCACGAGCCAGCACCAATTTTTCCAGATCGCGGCCCTTGTGGACCAGGTCCTGCACGGCATCATTGTGAGTTACGCGCACCACATCCTGTTCAATGATAGGGCCGGCATCGAGATCTGCCGTGACGTAGTGACTAGTCGCGCCAATGATTTTTACCCCCCGTGCGTGGGCCGAGTGATATGGACGCGCACCCGGAAAGGCCGGCAGAAACGAGTGATGAATATTGACGATGCGATTGGGATACTGCTGAACAAAATTCTCACTGAGAATTTGCATGTAACGGGCCAATACAATGAAGTCGATGCGATATGCTTTTAACAAGGCCCGAATTTCCTGCTCCTGCTGGGCCTTGTTATCCGGGCTAATAGGAAGCACTTGAAACTCGATATCCAGATTTTCCGCGAACGGTTTCAGGTCCGCGTGGTTACTGATCACCAGCGGTAATTCAATATTCCATTCACGGGAAAGAATTCGAGAAAAAATATCCAACAGGCAGTGAGAATGCTTGGAAACAAACACTGCCATACGGGGTACGTCGTCAGAAAAATGCAGATTCCATTGCATGTTGAATGGTT
Source organism: uncultured Ectothiorhodospiraceae bacterium (assembly GCA_947259765.1). Lineage (GTDB taxonomy): Bacteria > Pseudomonadota > Gammaproteobacteria > CAMYNG01 > CAMYNG01 > CAMYNG01. The sequence continues at coordinate 136,764 of CAMYNG010000001.1, read as the reverse complement.
TGGCGAGACTTTTAATTGCGTCGTTCAGATCCTCAGCGGGAATCGCGAACTGAAGCATATCCCACTGCACGCGCATGAAAAATACTCCGGCTTCGGTGTCAACGTGCTGTTCGAGGTCGATGATGTTGCCGTTGTTGTTGCTTACAAAGCTGGACACGGCTGCGACAAGGCCACGCTGGTCCGGGCAGGAAATCAGCAGGATTGCTGAGCGTTTTTTTGTCTTCGATTCGGGCATTGATCAATTGAATTAGTTTTTCGGCTATCTGTCGGCTAATGGGATCTGAGCCACAGAGGGCACAGAGAACACAGAGGTAACTTATGCAAAATTTTTAACTCTGTGTTCTCTGTGGTTAATCAACTTCAATTGGTGATCGTAAGGCAAGAAACCGGATTAGGGCCGCGCGCGCTTTAACAAAACATACACCGCACCGGTGCCGCCGTCGACCGGCCGCGCGGAACAAAAGGCCAACACCTGATCGCGCTGTCGCAGCCAGTAGTTGATTTTTCCTTTGAGTACGGGAATTTTGTTGCGCGAGCCCAAGCCCTTGCCATGCACAATTCGCACAACCCGGACACCGGAGCGGCTGCAGTCGCGCAGAAATTCCGTGAGCAGTTCCCGTGCTTCATGGCTTGTTTTGCCGTGCAAATCAAGCTCGCGTTCCACGGGCAGGTGACCGCGCCGCAGTCGGCGTAGCAGGCCATGTTGCAGACCGGCGCGGGCAAAAAACAATTCTTCACCGGTCTCGATCTCCGCCGGATCGATGGCATCGGAAAACATATCGTCCAGCACCTGACGATGCTCGCGCAGGGTTTGTAGCGGTCGGGGGGCCGGTTTGGCGCGAAACGGGCTGATTCGGTCGTGTTTGAGCGGTCGCACTCCGGACATGGCCGAGCGAAACAAGCTATCGGGTTTGGGTTTGCCGTCCTTGTGAGACATCGTTATTCTCGCCAGCCAGGAGTCTACGGGTCGGCCACTGCATTTGTCAGCGTTGCCGCTTTCCCGCAGAATACCACAAGCCCGCAGCAGCACGTGGTTCGATGCGCATTCTAATCAGTAACGACGACGGATTTCAGGCCCCCGGAATACTCTGCCTTGCCGATGTACTCGGCGAGATCGCGGAGGTTACTGTCGTGGCGCCGGATCGGGACCGTAGCGGCGCCAGCAATTCCTTGACACTGGAGAGCCCCATCCGGGCCGCAGCGGTGCAGCCGAACGTTTTCCGTGTGAACGGTACACCTACCGACTGCGTGCACCTGGCGATTACCGGTCTTTTGCAGGAGGAGCCAGACATGGTCATTTCCGGCATCAATGCCGGCGCCAACCTGGGCGACGACGTGTTGTATTCCGGCACGGTGGCCGCGGCTATGGAAGGACGGTTTCTCGGTTTACCGGCTGTGGCCATCTCCCTGAACGGTCATGAGGGCCGGCACTATCTAACCGCCGCCGAATTTGCATTGCGCCTGGTCCGACGACTTGTCATCGATCCACTGCCGGCGGACACGATCCTGAATGTGAACGTCCCGGATCTACCGCTTGCGGAGATACGAGGGGTACAGGCCACCAGGCTCGGTCACCGGCACAAATCAGAGCCGGTGATCTGCGACACGGACCCGCGTGGCCGGGATATCTACTGGGTGGGTCCACCGGGCTCCGAACAGGACGCGGGCGACGGTACTGATTTTTACGCCGTCCGCCACGGGTTTATTTCGGTAACGCCCATCCAGGTCGACTTGACCCGTCACGACGCCATCGAAAATGTAGCCGGCTGGCTTGAAGGAGTAATGCAGTGAACGGGGTGGATCGCAAGGGTATCGGCATGACCTCGCAGCGCACACGCGATCGGCTTATTCAGCGACTGCGCGAGCACGGAATCACCGACGAGGGCGTGTTGGCAGTGCTGCGCGATACACCGCGTCATCTGTTTGTGGATGAGGCACTCGCCAGCCGCGCCTATGAGGATTCGGCCCTGCCGATAGGCTTTGGTCAGACGATATCCCAGCCCTACGTCGTTGCGCGCATGACCTCCGCATTGTTGGGCGATGACGTTCCCGCGCGAGTACTCGAGGTCGGCACGGGTTCGGGTTACCAGACTGCCGTGTTGGCGCAATTGGTAGACCAGGTGTACACGGTGGAACGCATCGATGCGTTGGTGCGCCTGGCAGAGCAACGCTTACACAAGCTTGGTTTTCATAATGTTCGCTACCGATGCACCGATGGGAGTTGGGGATGGGAGCAAAACGCGCCCTATGACGCCATTATCGTCACCGCGGCTCCGCAGGAGATCCCGCAGTCACTTTTGGGTCAATTGGCCGATAAGGGGCGAATGGTGGTGCCGGTTGGGGGCGCCGGAGGGCAACGATTACTGTTGTTGACACGCGAAGGAAACCAAGTGAAACAGACGCTTCTGGATATGGTGAGTTTTGTGCCCCTGGTACAGGGGCGAGACGCGTGAGGATTTTTTCGAAACTTTACGACAAGGCATTGCGTTGGGCGCGGCACCGGCACGCACCCTATTATCTGGCGGGTCTGAGCTTCGCGGAATCGTCATTTTTTCCTGTACCCCCGGACGTAATGCTGGCGCCAATGACCTTGGCACAGCCACAGCGGGCCTGGCGTCTCGCCGCACTTACGACGGCGGCATCGGTACTCGGCGGGGTATTGGGTTACCTTATTGGGATGTTTGCATTTGAGCTTATCGAGCCTTTGTTACACCGTTACCACTATTGGGACGACTATCAAGCTGCCGCGGCGTGGTTTCAGGAGTGGGGCATTTGGGTTGTTTTGTTGGCAGGCTTTACGATCATCCCCTACAAGGTATTTACCATCACCGCAGGTGTCATTGGTATGTCCTTTGTGCCTTTCGTGCTTGCATCTTTCGTAGGCCGTGGAGGCCGGTTTTTTCTGGTCGCGGGCCTGATTGCGTGGGGTGGGTCACGTATGGAGGGGATGCTGCGGCGGTATATTGATGTCCTGGGGTATTTCGTGGTGTTCGCGGCGATTGTTGCTTATCTGATTTTGCGCTGATGTGGACGTCCGTCCGGATCGCCGGTTTAGTGTTTTTTTCGATCGTCGTGCTCGTGGGCTGCAGCCGAAGTGGGCACTACGGTGACGGTTTTTACAAAGGACCCAACTCGCGTTGGCATTCGGGCTATCACACCATTCGTAAGGGCGACACGCTGTATTCAATCGCGTTCATGTACGGCTACGACCACCGCACCCTGGCCCGTTGGAACGGAATTAATTCTCCGTATCCCATTTACACCGGGCAGAAACTGCGACTGACGCCGCCGAAAAAATCGACATCGAGCAAAACGGCAAAAACCACAAAAAGATCGACCGCCAAGAAAACAAGTAAGACCGCGACAAGTAAAAGCAGTCAGCCGAGCAAGACCAGCAAAGCGAACCGGCGCCTGTACTGGCGCTGGCCGGCACGTGGCAAGGTCGTGGAACGATTTAAAGCCGGCGTGCCGGGGAAAAGCGGCATCAATATTGCGGGAAAACGCGGCCAGGCAGTGTACGCTGCGGAACATGGTTCGGTTGTGTACGCAGGTAGTGGACTTCGAGGATACGGTAAGCTTATTATTCTGAAACATAACAATACCTATTTCAGCGCGTATGCCCACAACAGTCGCATAAGGGTCAAGGAAAGACAGACAGTCAAGAAAGGACAGCAGATAGCCGATATGGGAAGTAGTGGAACTGAAAGGAACATGCTCCATTTTGAAATCAGGCGAAATGGAATCCCTGTTAACCCATTGAAGTATCTACCGAAGCATTGATGGCAGGTGAAGACGTATGGTTGATAGGCAAAAGAAGGAGGTCGAACCCACGGAAGGCGGCGAAACGGACGACATTGAACACGATGACGTTGCCGAAGTTGGGGAAGACGAGGAAGTAGAAGCGGAAGCGCCTGCAGCAGCCGGTGTGAAGGAAAAAAGCGCTCACTACCAACCCGGCGAAATTCCTGACGGGCAGATGGACGCGACGCGTCTGTACCTGAGCGAGATCGGTTTTTCTCCCCTGCTCACCGCCGAAGAGGAGGTGCACTACGCACGCCTTGCCTTGAAAGGTGAGGAAGCCGCGCGTGCGAAGATGATTGAGTGTAATCTTCGCCTGGTGGTTAAAATCGCCCGGCGTTACCTGAACCGCGGCCTTGCGCTGCTCGATTTGATCGAAGAAGGCAATCTCGGCTTAATCCGTGCGGTGGAAAAATTCGATCCGGAACGTGGCTTTCGTTTTTCCACTTATGCGACTTGGTGGATCCGACAAACTATTGAGCGGGCCATTATGAACCAGACCCGCACCATCCGTTTGCCCATTCACGTCGTTAAGGAAATCAATATCTACCTTCGCGCCGCGCGCCACCTTGCGCAGACGCTGGATCATGAGCCGAGCCCGGAAGAAATTGCCGATATGCTCGATAAACCGATCGGCGACGTCAAGCGTATGCTGGGACTGAATGAACGCGTGACCTCGGTTGATATGCCGCTGGGGCGTGATGCGGATAAGTCCCTGTTGGATGCGATCCCCGACGAAAATAATACCGACCCCGTGTTGTTACTGCAGGACGACGACGTGCGCGGCAACATTGGTAAATGGTTGTCGCAACTGACGGACAAACAGCGCGAGGTTGTCGAACAGCGTTTTGGATTGAACGGCTACGATGTCTCCACACTCGAAGAGGTGGGCAACCAAATTGGTGTCACCCGCGAGCGGGTTCGCCAAATTCAGATTGAGGCGTTAAAGAAACTGCGCGAAATACTCGAAAGTCAGGGCTTTTCCGAAGACGCGCTGTTTAAATAGAACCGAAATTACGTTTTGGGTTGGGTTGTTTCCCCTTGCTCGTATTGTGGTACGACACGCCGTAAATACATCCTTGCAGGCGTGCTGCCGAAAAAGTCCTGCCAAGGGGAACCAGGCACCTGACCAGCTGAATCTAATTTTACTAGTTTTACCAGGAAACCGGCACGCTAGAACGTTTCCCAAATTAACTTATTAACAAAACGGCGACCACATGGCGCCCCTCGGTTGCCAGCAAATTATAGGTGCGGCAAGCGGCGCCGGTATCCATCACCTCCACGCCGATTTGAGCCCCGCTCAGCCGCGCAAGCACTGTCGGCTGTGGAAAACACAGCGTTGCTCCCGAACCCAGAATCACCAACTCCGGCTCCAGTTCCATCACCGGGTCAAGATGCTCCGGACGCAGAGCCTCTATGTCGACGATTTGGCAATCAGTAATCAGCCGATCCGGACTGAGAATCAGGCTGCCGGTATGGGTTTCACCCGGTGACGGGGCCTCGTCGGCAAATTCCTGATGTTCCTGGCCACCGCGACGAGCGATGACCACGCCTTCCGGGGAATAGGAACGGATCAGGAAGCCTTCAGACTGATCAAGGTTAAATTTCACGCTGACACGTCTCCCCGGCTGAGCCGGACTCGAGGCGGTCGATTGACAGTCCGACCGCGTAGCCGGTAATGTTAGCGCTTTCTGGCACGGGGCGGGTAGCCCCGTGTTTGCGTTTAACAATCTGACCCCGGAACGTGTCCTTGCACGAAGATTTTCACAGAATCAAACGCTTGCCGCCCTACGTATTCAACATCGTCAATCAGTTGAAGGCCGAGGCACGGGCTCGTGGCGAGGATATTATCGACTTTGGCATGGGTAATCCGGACCAGCCCACGCCGCAGCATATTGTCGACAAGCTGGTTGAAGTTGCACAACGACGCGATACCCACCGCTATTCGCTGTCGCGCGGGATACCGCGTCTGCGGCGCGCCATCTGTAACTGGTACCGGGACAAATTTGGCGTGGAGCTGGATTACGAAGCCGAAGCCATTGTGACCATCGGCTCCAAGGAAGGCCTGGCGCATCTGGCTATGGCGACCGTCGGACCCGGTGATGCCGTGTTGGTGCCCAATCCGGCCTATCCGATCCACCCCTACGGCTTCATCATCGCGGGCGCCGATATTCGTCACGTCCCCCTGGTACCGGGTATCGACTTTTTCCAGGAGCTTGAAAAGGCCATTACCGACACCTGGCCAAGGCCCAAGATGCTTGTGTTGAACTTTCCGGGCAATCCAACCACACAGTGTGTCGATTTGGAATTTTTCGAGCGCGTCGTAGAGATTGCGCGTGAGAACGAGATCTGGGTTGTCCACGATTTGGCTTATGGCGAAATCGTGTTTGACGGTTATAAGGCACCGTCTATTTTGCAGGTACCCGGGGCCAAGCAGGTGGCGGTTGAGTTTTATTCGCTATCCAAGAGCTACAGCATGCCGGGCTGGCGGGTCGGATTTATGTGTGGCAACCCGGAACTGGTTGCGGCGCTGGCACGCATGAAATCCTACCTGGATTACGGCATGTTTACGCCCATCCAGGTGGCGGCCATCACCGCACTGGAGGGCCCTCAGGAGTGCGTGCAGGAGATCAGGGATCGATATAGTGTGCGACGAGATGTGCTTTGTGAAGGCCTGAATTCCATCGGTTGGAAGGTGGAAAAACCAAAAGCCACAATGTTTGTCTGGGCACCGATACCTGAACCGCTGCGGGAGATGGGGTCGCTAGAGTTTTCCAAGCTGTTGCTGCGCGAAGCCCGGGTCGCGGTGTCACCCGGCATCGGCTTTGGCTCGTATGGCGACGACTACGTGCGCTTTAGCCTGATCGAGAACGAGCATCGAACCCGCCAGGCAATTCGTGGTATCCGCGATATGTTTCGCAACCACCAGGAGTTGCAAAAAGCGGAGTAACGGCTTGGCCCCGAAATTCGTTCCGAGTCAAAATTCCTTAGGCATTGGTTTCATTGTCAGCGATTTTAAAATCCAGTGTAAAAAAATGCGGTGTGATCCCGCTGGTAATTAATTTTTGAAGAGTATCGAGGGGAGAAACAAAACGTGGAGCCGGTAAAGGTGGGTTTGCTCGGACTGGGCACTGTCGGAGGTGGCACCATTAGCGTGTTGCGTCGAAATGCCGACGAAATTGTTCGGCGAGCTGGCCGCGGTATCGAGATCACGCACGCGGCGGCGCGCGATATTGAAAAGCCACGTTCTTTCGACACGAGCAACATAAAATTAACCACCGATCCCCTACAGGTGGTGGAAGATCCGGAAGTCGAAATTGTTGTAGAGCTGATTGGAGGTGACAGTCTCGCTCTTGATCTGGTAATGCGCGCAATAGAGCAGGGCAAGCACGTCGTCACTGCGAACAAGGCCCTGATTGCCAAGCACGGTAATAAGATTTTTACCGCCGCGCGTGAGAAGAATGTCATGGTCGCATTTGAAGCGGCGGTGGCGGGTGGGATACCCATTATTAAGGCCATTCGTGAAGGTTTGGCTGGCAACCATATTCAATGGCTGGCTGGGATAATCAATGGCACCGGTAATTTTATTCTGACCGAAATGCGTGATAAGGGCCGGGATTTCGCCGACGTATTGGCCGAGGCCCAGCAACTGGGTTATGCCGAAGCCGATCCGACGTTCGATGTTGAGGGTATTGATGCAGCCCACAAGCTGACAATACTGGCGTCAATCGCATTTGGTATGCCCCTGCAATTTGACGCAACCTATACTGAAGGCATTACACAAATTACGCGTGATGATGTTACCTATGCCGAGGAGCTGGGTTATCGAATTAAACATCTGGGCTTGACCCGGCGAACGGATAAGGGTTTTGAGCTTCGTGTGCATCCGACTTTGATTCCAGAGCGACGGCTTATTGCCAACGTTGACGGCGTTATGAATGCGGTGCTTGTTATGGGCGATGCAGTTGGCCCGACACTTTATTATGGTGCCGGAGCCGGCGCGGAACCGACTGCATCTGCGGTCGTGGCGGACCTGGTTGATGTTGTGCGCGCGTTGACTTCCGATCCGGAAAACCGTGTTCCACACCTGGCTTTTCAGCCCGATGCATTGTCTGATCTGCCTGTATTGAGTATGGAAGAGGTGGAAACCGCCTATTACCTGCGAATGCAGGTACAGGACAAACCGGGAGTACTGGCGGATGTGACGCGTATCCTGGGCGATCACGGCATCAGTATTGAAGCGGTGATCCAAAAAGAACCTCGTGAGGGTTGCCCACACGCCAGCGTGATCATGCTGACTCATCGGGTGATTGAAAAAAACATGACGGATGCCATCGCCGAAATCGAAGCGCTGGATTCAATTGAGGGTGCCGTGACCCGTATCCGTATGGAAACACTAAACGCCCAGTAACAGCTTGGAACCGCAGAGAATACAGGGGGCGTAATATGACATACCCGATTAGCAGGCACGGCAGGAGCTTTTGTTAAGTCTGTTATTCCGGGCGAAGTTACGGAGTCAGGTTAGTTCAAGGCGACAGGTTGCTGGATTCCGGCATACGCCGGAATGGCATTGAATAAAAATCGTAAATTTGCTGGCGGTTGTATTCTCCGTGTGTCCTGTGCCCTCTGGGGCTGGTTTTTGTATATTTGTAGGAGTAAGGCATGCCATTTCGACCACGCTATACCGGTTTGATTGATAAGTACCGCGATCGTCTGCCGGTACATGACGACACGCGTATTATTAGCCTCGGTGAAGGTAATACGCCGTTAATCCGTCTGCATAACATACCTTCCAAGCTAAGTAAGGACGTAGAGATTTATGTCAAGTACGAGGGTTTGAACCCGACCGGTTCATTCAAGGATCGTGGCATGACCATGGCCGTAACCAAGGCGGTAGAGGAGGGCAGCAAGGCGATCATCTGTGCCTCAACGGGTAATACCTCGGCTGCGGCTGCGGCCTATGCCGCGCGTGCAGGGATCACGGCGTTCGTGTTGATCCCCGACGGCAAAATCGCGCTTGGAAAACTGGCGCAGGCGATGATGCACGGCGCGGTGGTGATCCAGATTAAGGGTAACTTCGATGCGGGTATGCAATTGGTCAAGGAGGTCGCGAAAGAGGCGCCAGTGACCATTGTTAACTCGATCAATCCTTACCGCTTACAGGGGCAAAAAACCGCGGCCTTTGAAATTGTTGAAGAGCTGGGTCGTGCTCCGGATTTTCATTGTTTGCCGGTAGGCAATGCAGGCAACATCACTGCGCACTGGATTGGTTACTGCGAGTATTCCTCTGCCTCGGGTGAGATGGTCACCGGTGCCTGTGCTTACTGTGAAGGGCACTGCAAGTTTGCCGGTGGCGCCATCGTCGGCAATCGGCCCCGCATGCTTGGCTATCAGGCTGCCGGCAGTGCACCGTTTATGCGCGGAGAAATGGTGGATGACCCGGAAACCGTAGCGACGGCCATTCGTATTGGTCATCCGCAGAGTTGGGATATGGCCTGGAAGGTAAAAGAGGAATCCGGTGGTTGGTTCGATGAATGCACGGATGATGAGATTCTCGCCGCACAGAAATTGCTTGCTGAAAGTGAAGGCGTGTTTTGCGAACCGGCATCGGCAACGTCACTGGCCGGCGCGCTTAAGGACATTGAGAGTGGCAAAATTCCGCAGGGCAGCAGTATCGTCTGCACGCTAACCGGACACGGTCTCAAAGATCCCGATACCGCAATCAAACAAAGTTCGGCACCGTTGACCACTGTGGAAGCCGAGTTGTCAGCGGTCAAGGCTGCGATTCTTGAAAATATGGCGGACTGACGTTGATCACAAGCACAGAGTGCCCAGAGAACACGGAGAAAGATTTATCAAAGCAAGGACCCCGGTGTTCTCTGGGCACTCTGTGCTAAATCAAGGCTATCCGGGCACAGATCTTGTGCCGCATAAACGTCTTTTTGCCGTCCGAATCTGATGCCCGTCACCGAACTGGTTTTATACGTACCGGGTATGCTGGACATGCTCAGCCTGTTCAATGAGCTCCCCGCGCAGGAACGCCCCTCGCTTACTGCGTTCGAACGGTTTCTGGCCCGTGCCCGGCGTGAGGTTTTCCTGGCAAAGGAACCGGACGAAGGCTTACTGCAACTGTTTGGTATTGCAACATCGCCGGAACAGTCCTTGCCGGTTGCGCCGTTTACCCGTCGGGTCGATGCAGAAAAATCTGCAAACTGTGTTGTGATGCGCGCCGATCCGGTGTTCCTGCAAGCGGATCGGCATCGCTTGGTGATGCTCGGGCATGCTGAACTAGCACTGACCACGCAACAGGCCAGTCAACTTGCGCAGGAAATCAATACGCACTTCAAGGATGCGGGTTGGCGGCTTCAAGCGCTACAACCTGAACGCTGGTATATCGAACTGGATGCCGAGCCGGTGCTGGTTACTACCCCGCCTTCTCGTGTACTGGAGCAGGACGTGAATGACTTCTTGCCACAAGGAAAGGACGGCGGATATTGGCGAGGCGTGATGAATGAAATACAAATGTTGTTGCACGATCACCCGGTTAATCTGGATCGTGAAAGCCACGCTCAGCCCCCGGTGAACAGTCTCTGGCTATGGGGTAATGGCAAGCTGCCGGCCCAACCTTCTGCCGCCTCGGCGCGCTGGGATACAACTTTCGGCGGGGGTCCATTAGCTAAAGGATTGGCCCAATGGTCTGGTACTGAGTGGAGTGCCAGGCCCGAGGATGCGCCGGCCCTGTTAGCCACGCTCTCAGCCGGCCGGGGATTGATTCTGTTTGAGGACGTGTGGCGAAAATGGCGTGAGTTTGATGTCTACGGTGGATTGGAATGGTGGCGGCATTTTCAATCACACTGGCTTGAGCCGCTTTTAATGGCGGTCAGGTCGGGGCGAATCGAAAAATTGCAACTGATAGGCGGGCTCGGCAGTTGTTTCAGTCTGAGTCGCGCTGAAGGCCGGCGCTGGTGGAAACGACGCTTTCCAGAACTTTACCTTACTGCTGCAACATCAGATAAAAATCGGTGACCTACTGTCCCTCACAGACGGGAAACGGTGTTCCCCGGTACATGCGGTTTCGCAGTACCTCGTAACGTGGAGTCCGGCTTTAACATCAGTATGACAACCTTGAAGACCATCAAACACCGAGCTGTAACCGGCGGGCCGGATCTGGCAGACGTGCATCCAGTGCTTGCACGTGTCTACGCGGCTCGCCAAGTCAAAACTGCAGACGAGTTGGATCTGTCGCTAAAAACGTTGATCGGGTTTCAGCACCTGATGGGAATTGACGCCGCAACGGCATTGCTAACAAACGCTCTGGATGAAGGCTCCCGGATTCTTATTGTTGGCGACTTCGACGCCGACGGCGCCACAAGCTGTGCCTTAATGGTTCGCGGCCTGCGTGCTATGGGTGCCGCGCACGTGGACTATCTCGTGCCGGATCGTTTTCGTTTTGGTTATGGTCTGACACCCGAAATTGTCGAAGTTGCGCATCAGCGCGAGCCGGATTTGGTGATCACCGTGGATAACGGCATCGCCAGCATTGCGGGGGTCGCGGCTGCCCGGGTAGCCGGATACAAAGTACTGGTGACCGACCATCATTTACCCGGAGAGACATTGCCGGCGGCCGATGCCATTGTTAACCCTAACCAGGAGGGTGATCAGTTTGCCTGTAAGAGCCTGGCAGGTGTCGGCGTGGCATTTTATCTGTTGATGGCGCTGCGGGCGAGGTTACGGGAAACCGGTTGGTTTGACCGTGTGGGCCGCGCCGTGCCCAACCTGGCCCAGTGGCTGGACCTGGTGGCCCTGGGTACTGTGGCCGATGTCGTGCCTCTGGAGCGCACCAACCGCGTGCTGGTTGCGCAGGGGCTGGCGCGGATCCGGGCGGGTCAGGCATGCCCCGGAATCAATGCCTTGTTGGCCGTGGCCGGACGGGATACCAGCCGCACGGTCGCTTCCGATCTGGGATTCGCTGTAGGACCTCGACTTAACGCCGCGGGCCGTCTGGACGACATGACCGTAGGTATCGAGTGCCTGCTATGCGACGATGCGGCCTCGGCAGGACAACGGGCCGATCAACTTGACGCCCTGAACACGGAACGCCGCAAGATTGAGACCCGCATGCAAGCGGAAGCCGTGGCCTTGCTCGCCGACGTAAAATTCAACGAATCAGATGAAACGCCCCCGGCTGCCTTGTGCCTGTTTGACCCCGACTGGCATCCGGGTGTTGTCGGCCTGCTGGCTTCACGTATCAAGGAACGGGTTCATCGGCCGGTTATTGCGTTTGCCCGTGAGTCTGAGACCACGGTAAAAGGCTCCGCCCGGTCTATTCCCGGAGTGCATATTCGGGATGTCCTGGATGCCGTAGCGACTCGGCATAGCGGTTTGATCAACAAGTTTGGTGGTCATGCGATGGCCGCCGGTTTGAGTCTGCGCGAAGCCGATCTGGACGCTTTTCGCGATGCGTTTCAACAGGAAGTAGGTCACCAGATTGAGACACTTGATCTGGACGGGGTGCTTTATTCGGACGGTGAGTTGCAGCGTGAGGAGTTTAACCTGGATCTGGCAATGCAACTTCGCTATGCCGGCCCGTGGGGACAGGCATTTCCAGAGCCGCTATTCGATGGCCGCTTTGCATTAAGCAATTGGCGTGTCGTCGGTGAACGTCATCTAAAACTCGTCGTCCGTTTGCCTGGATCGGACGAGAATCTTGATGCCATTGCCTTCAACTGTGCGCCTGATCCGGCTTTTGCCGTCGACACCAAATTGCGTTTGGCGTACCGGCTCGACGCGAATTATTTTCAGGGTCAAACGCGCCTGCAACTGCAGGTCGAACAACTGCAGGTGCTGGCTGACAATTAGAACGTGGCGCTTTAGGGGGTGTTGAACAGGAATTGGGCGCGGTGACTTCCGGTTCTGCTGGGTAAGGCTCTGCACGATGAGGGTCAAACTTCCGGTTCCGCTGGCCAAAACAAGCCGTTACTACGTCCATGAAGGCTTGACGGGGCAGCAGCCACTCCGGGCATCCTGCCCTCACGTGACACGGGCACAACCGTGTGCCTCGTCCCTGCTGCCGACAGTCTTGTCCAGCGGAACCGGAAGTCTTCGCGCTGAATTTTTGATCGTCACGATTCCGGACCCACTTTCGGGTCCGAATTAATCAACCGTCGTATCCCGGCCCGCCGTGCTTTTACCTCGGGGGCTGTAGTATGATTACGCCCTTTATTTGCGTAGGAAAGAAGTGAATACCGTGTTGGAAACTAACGCCATTACCAGCCAAATCGAAGATATGACGGGACGGGCGCAGTCCCTGAGGGGGTATCTTTGACTATGATGCCAAACATGAGCGCCTCGTCGAAGTAAACCGCGAACTGGAAAATCCCGAAATCTGGAACAATCCGGAGCAGGCCCAGGAACTGGGTCGCGAACGCGCGCGCCTTGAAAACGTGGTTAACGTGATCAATGAGCTGGAAGAAGGACTTAGTGATGCCGGTGAGCTGCTTAGCCTCGCTGTCGAGGAAAACGATGAATCCACTGTTGTTTCGGTTGCCGATGATCTGAACCGCCTGGAACAGAGTCTCGCCGCGCTCGAATTCCGGCGTATGTTTTCCGGCGAGTTGGACGCCAATAGTGCGTTTCTTGATATCCAGTCCGGCTCCGGCGGTACCGAAGCACAAGACTGGGCCAATATGTTGTTGCGCATGTACCTGCGTTGGGGTGAACAACACGGTTTTACCTCAGAGCTGGTCGAGGTGTCTGCCGGTGAAGTAGCAGGAATCAAAAGTGCCACGGTCAAATTTACCGGTGACTTTGCTTATGGTTGGCTACGCACCGAGACGGGTGTACATCGTCTGGTGCGAAAGTCACCATTTGACTCTGGAAGCCGACGCCACACCTCGTTTGCCTCGGTATTTATATTTCCCGAAGTGGATGACTCGATCGACATAGATATCAACCCGGCGGAACTGCGCATCGACACCTACCGCGCCAGCGGCGCGGGTGGACAACACGTCAACCGTACAGACTCGGCGGTGCGTATTACTCATCTTCCTTCCGGTATCGTCGCACAGTGTCAAAGCGAACGCTCTCAACACCAGAATAAAGCCCACGCAATGAACCAGCTCAAGGCCAAGATCTACGAGATGGAACTGCAAAAACGTAACGCAGAAAAACAAGCGCTGGAAGATTCCAAGGCAGATATCGGCTGGGGCAGTCAGATCCGCTCCTATGTGCTCGACCAATCGCGCATTAAGGATTTGCGCACTTCGGTTGAAAGCAGTAATACACAAGCCGTCCTCGATGGTGATCTGGATCAATTTATCGAAGCCAGTCTTAAGTCGGGTTTATAGTTTCATTAACCACAGAGGGCGCAGAGCACACAGAGTTTGCGAAAGTACCGGCTTGTGTTTAACTGATTATTTAGAAACGGAAGAGTTCATGGGGATGATGCAAATAATATAATTTCCATGAAATCGATTTGTTATCTCCGTGTGCTCTGAGCCCTCTGAGGTAAAAAATTTTTAGTCTATTTAGAGAACTGCAATGTCTGACAACAACGATGAAAACAAACTGATCGCCGAACGGCGTCGCAAGCTGGCGGAACTGCGCGAGCAGGGCAAGCCGTTCCCCAACGATTTTCGACGTAACGTTATGGCAGGCGAACTACACGCCGAGTACGGCGAAAAGATCAACGAAGAGCTTGAGGCCGAACCGGTTCGAGTCAACGTTGCAGGCCGTTTAATGAGTCGGCGTGTAATGGGTAAGGCAAGTTTTGCACATTTGCAGGATATGTCCGGGCGTATTCAATTGTATGTTCTGCGGGACGAACTTGCAGAGGGTGTTTACAACCAGCAATTCAAGAAGTGGGACATTGGTGACATTCTTGGCGCTGAAGGGGTGCTGTTTAAAACGAAAACAGGTGAGTTGTCGGTCAAGGTTGACGTGATGCATCTACTGACGAAATCACTACGGCCACTTCCGGAAAAATACCACGGCCTGACTGATCAGGAGACCCGTTATCGGCAGCGCTATGTTGATTTGATTATGAGCGAAGAGACACGCAGAACGTTTCGCTTGCGCAGTCAGATCATCGATTATATTAGACGCTTTTTGAACGAACGCGATTTTCTGGAAGTTGAAACACCCATGATGCAGGTGGTGCCGGGCGGTGCGGCGGCACGGCCGTTTAAAACGTTTCACAATGCGTTAGACATGGATCTGTTCTTGCGCATTGCGCCGGAGTTGTATCTCAAACGTCTGGTGGTGGGTGGTTTCGAACGCGTCTATGAGATCAATCGTAATTTCCGCAATGAGGGATTGTCGACACGGCACAATCCGGAGTTCACCATGCTGGAATTCTATGAAGCGTATGCGGATTATCACATGCTCATGGATCTCACCGAGACATTGTTGCAGGGGCTGGCACAGTCACTGTTGGGCACACAGGTTATAGACTACCAGGGTGAGCAGTTTGACTTTGGTCAACCCTTCACGCGTATGACCGTTAAGGAATCCATTCTGCGTTTCAATCCGGAATTGAAAGCCGCAGACATTGAATCGCTGGATGCGGCACGTAGTGTGGCTGAAAAACTTAATATTCCACTGAAAGACGGGTATGGACTCGGCAAGCTGCAGATTGAGATATTTGAAAAAACGGTCGAACACCGATTAAAGGATCCGACCTTTATTACCGCATATCCAACCGAAGTGTCGCCGCTGGCTCGTCGTAACGACGATGATCCTTTTGTCACAGACCGGTTCGAGTTTTTCGTTGGCGGCCGCGAAATCGCCAACGGCTTTTCAGAACTCAACGATGCCGAGGATCAGGCAGAACGTTTTAAACAGCAAGTGCTGGAAAAAGAAGCCGGTGATGAAGAGGCAATGTACTTTGATGAGGACTACATCACCGCGCTGGAGCACGGTATGCCACCCACGGCGGGTGAAGGCATTGGCATCGATCGGCTGGTGATGTTTTTTACCGACTCAGCATCCATTCGCGACGTGCTACTGTTTCCACATATGCGGCCGGAGTAGGTGGTGTTCTTTAGCCTTTAGCCGCTCAAGGCGACCTTAACGGCTGCGATGTCGGCACTGGTTTCTTCCATGTCGACCACGTTGATATCGGCGGCGAGGCCCAGCTTGTCAAAAGCGGGAATGGTGGACCAGTCCACTTCGGTCAGGCGATGGTTGGTTCCCAGATGGCTTTGCAAATTGGCAACCATGATCACGTCCGTGTAGTCGGCGTCACCATCATGCTTGCGCGTCAAATCCTCATGCTGAAGCACAACCGTAATCAGCTCTTCCGGAAAGTGCCATTTTTTCAGGATTGCGCCGCCCAGGCGGACATGATTGTCGGCAATGATGTCATCCAACAGGGCCTCGTTTTCAACCAGCTCTGCATCCTCCTCGGCACGAGACAGGATAGGCAGTGCACCGATATCGTGCACCAGGCCGGCGAGCATGGCCTGATCCGGAGACAACCGGGTGAATTGACCCGCCAGGGCGTGGGCAATGGCCGCCACCTGGACGCTGTGTTCCCAGATTGCCCGCAGGCGTGAATCGGTCGCATCCGAGGTCGCTTGAAACATCTGTTCCATGACCATACTGGTGACCAGGTTGCGTATCATGGTACCGCCCATGCGGGCTACGGCAGCATCGACGGTCTCTGACGGGCGCGAGGTCCGCAACAGCGGGCTGTTGGCGACTTGGATAATGCGCGCGGTTAAAGCGGCATCCGTTCCAATGACCTCGGCGACCTGCTTTAATGAGGAATCCTCGTCTTCCAGCGTGTCGCGTACTTTTAGCGCCACTTCCGGCAAAGTTGGCAGCACGAGGGTATCGTTTTCGAGATCTTCCAGAAGCTGGTTAACAAAGGCGTCTTTGCTTGCAGTGCTCATACATCCCTTTCCAGGTAAATTGGGCTTGCAATGCATATCGGCCGGAGGGCCGAAAAGTTAAAAGCGCTGGCCCACGGAGGGACCGGCGTCGCTCAGCCAGTTTCCAGGCTGTACGGCAATTCAAGCAGCGTCAGACGAGGACCCTCGGCTGATCCTAAACGCAGGTCACGTCCTTCGACACCTTCGATTTGTAGTACCGCAAGTGCTTCGTAGCCTTGTTCCGGATCGCCGGCTGCACTCACAATACGGCCGACTCCCTTCGCGGGCTCTTCGCCGTCGAATACCTCGTCACCCGGCTGCGGGGCGGTGGTGGCACCAATTCGAACTCGGTACATACGGCGCTTGAGTTTACCCAGATACTCGGTGCGCGCAACAATTTCCTGGCCTGGGTAACAACCTTTTTTAAAACTGATACCTTCCAAGGCATGCAGGTTAACCATCTGTGGTACCCATTGGTCTTGTAACGCTAACGGGATTTCCGGTAGTCCGGCGCGGATATCGAGTGCGGTCCAGGCCTCGCCGTTGGTGAGCTTGGCGTTGGTACGCAGTTGGTCCCACAAGACCTGCACCGTGTCGGCCGACCCGAAGATCAGAAAGCGAGCAGGTTGGCCGGACACGCGAATTACGTTTAGCTCACGACCATGCACCACATCATCATCTTCGGCAGGGAAACTTCCAAGAGTCTGCTGCAAGTGAGCCTCGGCCTCCGCACCGGCAACGCCAATACCGACCAGATCGTCACTCAAATCCTTGATTTCGACTTTGGAACGGAGCACGAACAGGCTCAAACGCTTCAACGTACTGGCAACAACCGAACACGGCATGACGAGGTAGTAAACGCCATGGTCTCTGAAAATACGAAAAGTGCTCAGAATACGGCCCTTTGGGCTGCAATACGCGTTAAGTTGCGCGCGCGTATCGGTCACTTGTGATACATCATTGGCAAACTGGCTCTGTAAAAAGTCACCGGCATCTTCACCACTCACGGCGATTACCCCTAAATGCGACAAAGCTGCCATCATCAGGTCTGCTTCGAGAACTTCGGACAGCACCATATCCTCACTGAACCTGACACCCAAATTTTCGTCTATGGTCGCGCCTTGTTGTTCAAGATGGGCTTGCCATTGAGAATTCATGTTCTAACCTTCAAGTTGAATTAACCTTACGAACGATGTTAAAAACGGAAGTTAATGATATCCGCGGTTGATGTTATCCAAAGTGGAACAGATTATATCATCCAAAGTTAACTTTTGATGCAATCGATCGGCAAAACGGCCGGTCTGCACCCGGATGGCGAATAAGCTAGACTGACAATGATGTCACCCAAACAAACACGGCCTGTTTATCTCAATTTACTCAAGATTCGCCTGCCGGTAACAGGCGTTACCTCCATTGCCCATCGTGTTTCGGGTGCGCTTTTGTTCCTGTCCTTGCCGTTGCTGATTTATGGTCTCGATCTGTCTGTGCAAAGCAGTGAGGAATTTGCGAACGTAGCCAACTGGCTGCAGCAACCCTTGGCCAAAGTGGTACTGTTGATCTGGATCTGGTCCCTGGTCCACCACTTGTTGGCGGGCATTCGATTTTTACTCATTGACCTTGATGTGGGCGTCTCACGAGATGCTGCGCGTCAAACGGCATGGTGGGTTAATTTTGCGGCGCTCGGCCTGGTGCTCGTGCTCGGCGGCGCGCTGTTTCTATGAGTATACGTGCACAAGGTCTGCGAACCTGGTTGTGGCAGCGGTTTACCGGGGCATACCTGGCGGCGTTTGTTGTCTTCGCGTTTCTGGGTTGGACTTTTTCGGGTCCTTGGGACTTCGCCTCCTGGAAACACCTGCTTGCCGATCCGGTTTTGGTGATCGCAATTTTCATGTTCTTCGCAGCGCTTATTTTGCACAGCTGGGTCGGCGTACGAGACATCATTGTTGATTACATGCCATCAGGCACCGCACGCTTTGTTGCGTTGTCTGTGCTGGTGCTGGTTTTAATTGTTCTCGGAGTATGGGTGACATTGATTCTATTGCGAGTAGTAATCTCGTGACGCTGGCACGACGCAAATTCGATACGTTAGTCATCGGTGCCGGCGGCGGCGGTTTGCGAGCCGCATTGCAGTTGTCACAGGCGGATGCCAATGTGGCGGTTGTTTCCAAGGTCTTTCCTACCCGATCGCACACCGTGGCGGCCCAAGGCGGAATGAACGCCGCGCTGGCGAACGTCCTGCCGGATAACTGGCACTGGCATATGTACGATACGGTGAAAGGAAGCGACTACCTCGGCGATCAGGACGCAATTGAATACATGTGTCGGGCAGCCTCTCACCTGGTCGTGGAGTTGGAACATGCCGGCGTTCCATTTACCCGTCTGGAAGATGGCCGCATCTATCAACGCGCCTTTGGCGGACAAAGCCAGAACTTCGGTGGTGAACAGGCGGTCCGCACTTGCGCAGCGGCGGATCGCACTGGCCATGCGATTCTACACACTCTCTACCAACAGAATATAAGGGCTAAAACACATTTTTTTGACGAGCACTTTGCGGTTGATTTGATCCTCGATGATGATGGCTATGTACTGGGTGCCTTGACGTTGGAAATCGAGACCGGTGAGTTGTTGCTCATCGAAGCCAAAACCACGTTGTTGGCGACCGGTGGTGCAGGGCAGTTGTTCCGTACCAATACAAACGCACATATCAATACGGGTGACGGTTTAGCCATGGTGTTGCGTGCGGGCCTGCCGATCCAGGATATGGAGTTTTTTCAGTTCCACCCCACGGGCATTGCCGGCAAGGGCATGTTGATCACGGAGGGTGCTCGCGGCGAGGGCGGTTACCTTATTAATAAGGATGGCGAGCGTTTCATGGCGCGGTATGCGCCGAAAGCCAAGGACCTGGCGAGCCGAGACGTGGTGAGTCGGGCGATTGCCGTGGAAGTCCGCGATGGGCGCGGTTGCGGTGCAAACGGAGATCACGTGTTTCTTAAACTCGACCACCTGGGTGCAGAAACGGTGCATAAGCGTCTACCCGGGATATGCGATATGGTGACTACGTTTCTTGGGATCGATCCTGCGGTTGAGCACATCCCGGTTTATCCGACAGCGCATTACACTATGGGAGGTATCCCAACCGACCGCGACGGTCGGGTCGTGGCGCCGGTTAACAGCGGTGAGGAGCCGGTTCCCGGCTTGTACGCCGTCGGCGAATGTGCGTGCGTATCGGTGCACGGCGCAAATCGTCTGGGCGGAAATTCCTTGCTCGATATCGTTGTCTTTGGCCGCGCGGCGGGAAATGATATTAACGAATTTCTTACCGCCAACCGCTATCATCGGCCGTTGAACGATGCGAGTGTTGAGCAAGCGCTCACACGTCTTGCCCGCTGGGATCGCACGGGCGACGGAGAGTCTGTCAGCCAGTTACGTGATGAGCTGCAATCCACAATGGAAACTTATTGTGGTGTTTTTCGCAGCGACGAGGTTTTAAAGGAAGGTGTTGACGAGGTACTTGCATTGGAGAAACGGCTTGAGGGTGCAGTGCTGCAGGATCACAGCAAAACGTTTAACACCGCCAGAATCGAGGCACTCGAACTGGAAAACCTCATGGAGCTCGCCATCGCGACTGTGTGCTCGGCTTTGGAAAGGCGAGAAAGTCGTGGTGCCCATTCAAGGATTGATTTTACCGAGCGTGATGATGTGCATTGGTTAAAGCATTCCCTGTTTTTCAAAGAGGACCGACGTCTGGATTACAAACCGGTTCGCATGAAGCCCCTTAGTGTCGAATCGTTTCCACCAAAAGAACGTGTCTATTGATATCCGGGTAACGATTTACAACGCGCGAAATCGAGAAATTTGAGGAACAAAAGTTAGCGATGCACTTTCGAATTTACCGTTTCAATCCAGAGACCGATCGGGAACCGTATATGCAGGAATATACGATTGATGATCTGGATCCCAGTTTAATGTTGCGGGATGCCTTGTTGCATATCAAGGCACAGGATGAAACGCTGAGTTTCAGACATTCCTGCGGCGAGGGTGTATGCGGTTCTGACGGTATGAACATCAATGGCCGAAATGGTTTGGCGTGCGTGACCTCACTTTCGAGCTTAAGTGAACCGATCGAGATACGACCCATGCCGGGTCTGCCAGTGGTGCGTGATTTAGTCGTCGATATGAGTCAGTTTTTTCATCACTACCGTGCGGTAAAACCTTACCTGATTGTTCATGATCCGGTGCCTGAAGTTGAGTTCCGCCAAACCCCCGAGGAACGCGATAAACTTGATGGCTTGTATGAATGTATTTTGTGCGGGTGTTGTACAACTTCGTGTCCATCGTTCTGGTGGAACCCGGATCGTTTTCGTGGCCCCGCAGCGTTGTTACAGGCGTACCGGTTCCTGGCGGACAGTCGTGATCAGGCTACCGAGCAACGCTTGAATGAACTGGATGGTCCGTATCGGTTGTTTCGTTGCCACACTATTATGAGCTGTGTTGATGTGTGCCCGAAAGGTTTGAATCCGACCCGGGCAATTCATAACATTAAAAAGCTGATGGTGAAGAACTCGATTTAATTCAAACTTATTCGAAGCGGGCCAGGCAGCAAGTCACGATTGTGGGACAGGTCTTCGGTCCCCCGTGACAAGACACGCCGTATATACATCCCTGTAGGCTTCACGGCAGCGTCCATGCTGCCGAAAGAGTCTTGTCACGGGGGACCGAAGACCTGTCCTCTAAATTATATGAAGACAGAGGTTTTAAACAGAACTCTAAATGCCCAACCAGCCGGGATGTTTCGAGGCAGACGATTTTGAATCAACGCGACGAGCGACTGAGTTTTAAAACGGTATCGGGCATTGACGCCAGCGATCAAAATCGGCGCAATTTCGCCCGATTGTCATGGCAGTGCCGCCGCGGTATGCTGGAGTTGGATATTTTGTTGCAAGGTTTTTTGCAGCGGGAATTTGCCAACCTGGACACGGAGCAGATCCAGGCATTGGAACGGTTGCTTGAAATGCCTGACCAGCTTTTACTGGAATATCTAATGGGCAGGACTATTCCCATTGACAAGGAGGTTGTGGACATTGTCCAACACATTCGATCAGCCGTTAATCATCCATCTTAAACCGCAGTTCTTACTGGTTTCGTTTATCTGGCTCAGTCATTGCCTGGCTGTAGCCATTTTATTTTTGCCGTTAACTATTCCGCTCGGTTTTCGCTGGCTTATTGGGTTGCTGGTATTGGCGAGCCTGGCTTTCAATCTTTGCCGTCACCGTCAATCAGGCAAACGCACGGTGAAGGCGATTGGCTGGGAGCGAAAAGACGGTTGGTTTATCCAGTTTACTGATGGGTCACGCGGTAATGCGGAATTGATGGCCGATAGTTACGTTTCTGTACCGGTCATCATTGTGAGATTGAAATGCGACGCCGGACGTGTGCATGAATTTGTTCTATTGGACTTCGTTAAACGTCGAGAGAACCTGCGACGCTTACGGGTCAGGATGCGTCAGGAGCCACTCGCGACTGTGACATCCGCTGATTCTGATTCAGGGTAATTGGGCGGGGTCAAAACTGTGTTGTGTGGTTTATGTGACTCATCCGGCGCGGGGTAATCCAGCGTGTAATGCAGGCCGCGACTTTCTTTGCGCTGCATGGCGGACTGGATTATTAAATCCGAAACCAGCACCAGATTGCGTAACTCAAGCAAATCGCTGGTAACGCGAAAGTTGCCGTAATATTCGTCGATCTCCAGGTGTAAAAGATCAACACGGCGTTTGGCGCGTTGCAGGCGTTTGCTTGTGCGTACAATACCGACGTAGTCCCACATAAAGCGGCGAAGCTCCTGCCAGTTATGTGTTACCACAACCTCTTCGTCTGAATTGGTAACCCGGCTTTCGTCCCACGGCGGGAGTGCTCCGGCTTTTGGTTTCCTGCATGGCTGGGCAAGGATATGCTCACTGGCCGACTTGGCGAATACCAGACATTCCAGCAGCGAGTTGCTGGCCATGCGGTTCGCACCGTGCAGGCCGGTATGTGCGACTTCACCAATCGCGTAGAGACCTTCGATATCAGTGCAGCCGTGCATATCCGTGACGACGCCGCCACAGGTGTAATGTGCCGCGGGTACGACCGGTAGGGGCTCACGGGTCATATCGTAGCCGAATTCAAGACAGCTCGCGTACACATTGGGAAAATGTGAGGTGATAAACTCTGCCGGTTTGTGACTGATGTCGAGATAGACGCAATCACTGCCCAGTCGTTTCATTTCATGGTCGATTGCGCGGGCAACAATGTCGCGTGGCGCCAGTTCTGCTCTGGCATCGAATCGCTGCATAAACTCACTGCCGTCCGGCAAACGGAGAATGCCGCCTTCGCCCCGAACCGCCTCTGTGATCAAAAATGTTTTTGCCTGCGGGTGGAACAGGCAGGTCGGATGAAACTGGTTGAACTCCATATTGGCCACCCGACATCCTGCGCGCCATGCCATGGCGATGCCGTCGCCCGTAGAAGTATCGGGATTGCTGGTGTACAGGTAAACCTTGCTTGCTCCGCCGGTAGCAAGTACCACAAAAGATGCCGAGAACAGACGCACCTTTCTGGATTGGCGCTCTAGGATGTAGGCCCCTAAACAGCGGTTACCGGGCAGGCCGATTTTGGTTGAAGTTACCAGATCTACAGCGGTGTGGTTTTCACATATGCGGATTCGCGGGTGCGCGCGAACTTGCTGTTCCAGGGTTGTCTCTACGGCCCTGCCGGTGGCATCGGCAGCGTGGATAACACGACGCTTTGAGTGTCCTCCCTCGCGTGTGAGGTGAAAGGTACTGCCTGCGGACTGGGTTTCCGCCGGCGTGAAAGGTACGCCCTGATCGATGAGCCAGCGAACCGCTTCAGGGCCTTCGGCAGCAACATGCTGAACGGCCAGGGGATCACACAAGCCGGCGCCGGCATTTATGGTATCGGCAACATGCGCGTCTATGGAATCACCGGGGTCCATTACCGCGGCGATTCCCCCTTGTGCGTATAAGGTGCTGCCCTCGGAAAGAATACCTTTAGAAATCAAACAGATATCGTGTGAATCGGCCAGACGCAAAGCCAGGCTCAGCCCAGCCGCACCACCGCCGATAACCAGAACATCACAGACATTGTCCATAAGACTGAGCCTTTGTTGCACCTACAGGCGCCGCTGGCATATACGCGGGATTCGCGACTGCCGCGGTTGATGTAGAATGCGCCATTCATACGTGAAATTGGCGACGGATACCGTCGCCTACGTTGCGATAACTATACGAAAATTATCGTCTTCAGGCGAACTCCGGTAGTCAGACGTTGTCTTATTCTGCATGGGTTCCGGTGGACGGTTCCGAACTTGTAGGTGAAGGAACGACCCGGATGGGTGAGCAACAAGTCGATCAGACTTTAGTCGAGCGGGTTCAAAGCGGTGACAAGAAGGCGTTTGACCTCTTGGTCGGTAAATACCAGCACAAGATTGCCAACCTTGTTGGGCGATACGTGCGGGAGTCCGCTGACGTACAGGATCTGGTTCAGGAGACGTTCATCAAGGCGTATCGCGCGTTGGCCAACTTTCGCGGTGATAGTGCCTTCTATACCTGGCTCTACCGGATCGCCATCAACACCGCAAAAAACCATATCGTCGCGCAGTCGCGCCGTCCCCCCGGGTCGGATATTGATGCCGCCGACGCCGAGCAGTTTATCGGTGATTCTGCGTTAAAGGAATATGCATCACCTGAGCGAATTACGCTCAAGGACGAGATAGCCGATGTAGTGGTGAAGACGATCGATAGCCTGCCGGATGATCTTCGCGAGGCACTCATGCTGCGCGAAATGGATGGACTGAGTTACGAGGAGATTGCCGACGCAATGGATTGCCCAATCGGAACCGTGCGTTCACGCATTTTTCGGGCGCGTGAGGCCGTAGACAAGCAGTTAAGACCATTGTTGGATTAACTGCATGGGTTCAGGAAAAAGGTAGTGAAATGATGAACAAAGACAAACGTGAACTGTTATCAGCTGTTTTCGATGGTGAAGACCTGCCGGACGATGAGCTGTTTTCGCTTCTTAAAAATGATAGTGAGTTGCAATCCCGCTGGCAGCGCTATCAGATAACCCGTAGCGCAATGCGTGGTGAAATGCCGGAGACACTCGTTGCGGATATGTGCACACGGGTTAGTGCAGCTATTGCCAAAGAGGATGTTGTCGTGTTTGCTCCTCCCAAACGGCGTCGCTCAGTCAATGCCCGTGCTCTCGGCAAGCAGGCAGCCGGAATGGCCATTGCAGCAACCATCGCGACCGTCGCGGTGTTGAATGTTCAGACAACAGGCCGGGTTGATAATGTCGTCGAGCCGCAGCAGATAGCACTGGTACCGGCGGCCACCCCGGTGGTTGCCTCTGTTGTCGCGCAAGATCTACGCACGGTAAATTCACCTATGAGTACCGGCGTGCAAACGCGCCTGAATGGCTATATTGTTAATCACAACGAGTTCTCCTCGCGGGCGGGCATGCAAGGCATTCCTGCTTACACACGAATTGTTGCAACTACACCGGGAGAGTTCGTCGCTAATGATCAATAGAAGTGCCCTCGTCGTATATTTGTTGATTTTTGCGAGCGGGGTAGACGCTGATCATGCTTCAGAGCAGGTTCAGGCCTGGCTTGAACGTATGCACGTCGGCAACAACACATTGAGTTTTGATGGCACATTTGTTTATAGCCGCGATAACTCAATCAGTGCCATGCGCATTGTGCGAAGCGTAACCGATTCCGGCGTCAGGGAACGGCTGGTTTCACTTGGCGGCAATGGGCGTGAAGTCATTCGCGACAAAGATTCCGTTGTTTGTATTTTACCCGACCGTGAAACTGTGGTGGTGGAGAAAGGTCGGCCAAAAAGCGAGTTTCCGCCAAAGTTTCCTATGAAAATTGGTAAGCTTGAGGCGTACTATGAATTTTACGTGGATGAAGACGTCAAGGAACGCGTGGCGGGCCAACCAACCGCACTGATTACAATAACCCCCAAGGATAGCTTTCGTTACGGATACCGTCTTTGGGTGGATCGAAAAACCGGTCTTCTTTTGAAGTCCAGGTTACTTGATGGTGGCCAAAGCCCGGTAGAGCAGTTTATGTTTACCCAAATTGAATATCTCGATAAGGTGCCGGAAGAGCTGTTGCAACCGGCTGTGGACGGCAAGGAATTTGCGTGGTACGAGGCCGATGGCGGTGCGGCATCATTAGCAAAGGCCGCTGGAAAAGCATGGGAGTTTTCCGGTATGCCGCCGGGATTTGATTTGGACGTGCAGCGAGCCCACAATCTCGCGCGCAGCAAAAACCCTGCGGATCATCTCGTGTTGAGTGATGGCCTGGCGTCCGTTTCCGTGTTCATCGAAAATCACGATGAAGACGATACCAATCTAATTGGTGGATCGCGTATGGGTGCGATAAACGCCTACGGTCGTGAGATGAACGGCTATCATGTAACCGCTGTTGGGGAAGTCCCTCAGGCTGCTGTTAAGCTAATTTCAGAGTCCGTTCGTTACAAGAATTCAACGCAATGATTGAAGAGACCGGAGTCGTCGTAAAGGTTGAGGGAGACTGCGCCTGGGTTGAAACGCAGCGCCAGACGGCCTGCGGTCAATGCAGCGCCAAAAAAGGCTGCGGTACCGGGATCTTGGGAGAATACTTCAACAGAAGATCGCCATTGCTTGAAATTCGCAACGCCAAAGATGTCATGGTAGGCGATCGCATTGTTTTAGGTGTCAGTGAAAGCGGGCTGATAACCGGTTCATTTGTCGTTTATATTGTTCCCTTGCTCGCGATGTTTATTACCGCGCTTATTGGAAACCATCTCGCGAATTTATTCGAAACCGGCTTATCTGAACCAACTTCAATTTTATTTGGTGTTTTAGGATTTGCTGCCGGTGTCTGGTTTGTGCGTCGTTTCGATCGCCGCGTCAATGCGGAAGGTCGGTTTCAACCCGTGATATTGAAAAAACTTTGATGTCGGGTTTGTATTCTTGTTTTTTTCCGTGCGTCTGTTAAGTCGTTTTATTAACCATTTTTAATTATGGGTGAATTAATGTTGACTAGTGATTCAGTTTTCCGCTGGGTGAAAAGCCTGATTATTTTGTGTGCCCTATTTGGCGCCGAGGCCGTAATGGCAAACAAACTGCCTGATTTTACCGAGCTGGTTAAACAGAACAGTGCTGCTGTAGTGAACATCAGCACGACACAAAAGGTAAAACGAAACGTTCCTCACGGTTTTGAAATGCCGGATATACCCGAGGATTCACCCTGGGGTGATTTGTTACGACGATTTTTTGGAGAAGAAGGCGGCGGCATGCCGGAGGAGTTCAAGTCTCAATCTCTTGGGTCCGGCTTTATTATCGATACGAATGGTTTTGTCATCACCAATAATCATGTAGTGCGCGATGCAGAGGAGATAATTGTTCGTTTGCAGGACAGGCGTGAATTGGCCGCCAAGGTTGTGGGTACCGATGAGCGCTCTGATATGGCGTTGCTGAAGATTGAAGCGAAAAACCTGCCGGTGGTGAAGATTGGTCAGTCCGACAAGCTGCAGGTCGGTGAATGGGTTGTGGCAATTGGCTCGCCTTTTGGTTTTGATCATTCCGTTTCGGCGGGGGTCGTAAGCGCCATCGGTCGGAGCCTGCCGTCAGAAACTTATGTACCTTTTATTCAAACCGATGTGGCGATTAATCCGGGTAATTCCGGCGGACCTTTGTTTAATCTTGATGGTGAAGTCGTCGGTATAAATTCACAAATCTACAGTCGTACTGGCGGATTTATGGGACTGTCCTTCGCGATCCCCATCAATGTCGCGATGGATGTCGTTAAACAGTTGAAAGATAAAGGCCGGGTCGACCGCGGCATGCTGGGGATACTGATACAGGACGTGAATCGCGAGTTAGCCGAATCATTTGGTATGAAGCAACCGCGCGGCGCCGTCGTGCTGCGTGTTATTCCGGAATCGCCAGCGGAAACAGCCGGCTTCAAGGTGGGTGATGTGGTTGTTGAGTTTGATGGTAAACCCATTGTCGAGTCATCCGACCTTCCGGTACTGGTTGGCAGAACCCCCATCGGCAAATCTGTTAACGCAAAGGTCATCCGTGAGGGCAAGAGTCGCACCTTAAATGTCAAGGTCGGGGCACTGACCGAGGACACCGAATTGGCCGGCACGCCCGGCAAACCCCAGGTCGCAAAGGAAAACCGCCTGGGTATGGTGGTCGAGTCGCTGAATGCGGAACAACGGCAGCGGCTGAACCTGGAAGACGATAAGGGGGTCCGGGTCACCAATGTCGCACCGGGTCCCGCGCTTGATGCAGGAATACGCCGGGGCGACATCATTTTGATGCTCAACAATGCGCCGGTGAAAAGCGCTGCCCAGTTTGAGGCGTTGATTGAAACGCTACCTACTGACAAGGCGGTGCCGGTACTCATCCAACGTCGGAATTCGCCGGTGTTTCTTGCTCTCAGGATCAAAGAAAAGGACAAATAGTGCGAGAGCTAACCGTCCTTGTCAGGCACGGTTGCCACTTGTGTGAGGCGATGCTGGAGGAGCTGCGCGAGTCGGAGCTCCGCCAGCATTTTGTTTTAAAGGTTGTGGACGTCGATCGTGAAACTGAGCTCAGGGATCGTTATACCGAGCGTGTTCCCGTCCTGATGATGGGTTCGCAGGAGGTCTGCCACTTCTTTTTTGATCCGGATGCGCTGCAGCGGTGTATCGGTGGGAGCTGATTTTGGATAAAATCCAGCCAATTGAGCCTGAAAACCGGGCTTAGCCGGGCGGCCGCAGCGGATGCGGGCGGAAATTGATAGACCAAGCGCTCCAGGAGCGCCTTTTTTTTGGGGAAATGAACACGCCGTGGATGATCTGGCCCATATACGAAATTTCTCCATAATCGCACATATCGATCACGGCAAATCGACTCTGGCGGACCGCTTTATCCAATCATGCGGTGGTTTGACCGAGCGTGAGATGGACGAACAAATTCTCGATTCGATGGATTTGGAGCGCGAGCGTGGTATCACCATTAAGGCGCAAAGTGTCAGCCTGATTTACCAGGCGCGAGACGGTAACGAATATCAACTTAATTTTATTGATACCCCCGGACATGTGGACTTCTCCTACGAAGTATCGCGCTCTCTGGCAGCCTGCGAGGGTGCATTGTTGGTCGTGGACGCCTCACAAGGTGTCGAGGCGCAAAGCGTGGCAAATTGCTATACCGCCATCGATCAAGGATTAGAGGTTCTGCCAGTCCTTAACAAGGTCGATCTGCCGTCTTCAGAGCCGGAACGGGTCATCACGGAGATCGAGGAGATAATCGGAATTGAGGCGGAAAACGCTCTTCAAGTCAGCGCCAAAACGGGCCTCGGCGTCAATGACCTTTTGGAAGAAATTGTCACACATATTCCCGCGCCCAAGGGCGATCCCGATGCGTCGCTACAGGCGCTTATAATCGATTCCTGGTTCGATAATTTTCTTGGCGTCGTGTCACTTGTCAGGGTTATGCAAGGAACCCTTCGGCCGCGACAAAAAATTATCATGATGTCCACGGGGCGGCAGTTTCAAGTGGACAAGGTGGGCATCTATACCCCCAAACGACTTGATACCGAAACACTTAAGGCGGGTGAGGTCGGATATATTATCGCCGGAATTAAGGATATTGACGGCGCGCCAGTCGGTGACACCATCACGCAGGCCGATCGGCCGGCTAAGGAGCCGTTACCGGGATTCAAGGCAGTACAACCGCAGGTTTTTGCGGGCTTGTTTCCTGTCGATAGTGATGAATATGAGTCGCTGCGCGAAGCACTGTCGAAGCTTCGCCTCAATGACGCCGCGTTGTTCTATGAACCGGAGACGTCTCAGGCGCTTGGGTTCGGTTTTCGTTGTGGTTTTCTTGGCATGCTACATATGGAAATCATACAGGAGCGCCTGGAACGGGAATACAATCTAAATTTAATTACCACTGCGCCGACGGTTATCTATGAGGTGGTTGACACAAAAGGTGTTGTGGAAAAAGTCGATAACCCGGCAAAACTGCCTGAGCCCAGCCACATTGGTGAGATTAGGGAGCCGATTATTACTGCTCATATCTTGGTTCCTCAGGACTATGTCGGTAACGTAATTACGCTTTGCGTGGAAAAGCGCGGAGTGCAAAAGAATATGCAGTATTTGGGTAGTCAGGTGGCCCTGACTTACGAGTTACCCATGAACGAGATTGTGCTGGATTTTTTTGATCGGCTGAAATCTGTAAGCCGCGGTTATGCTTCGCTGGATTATGAATTTGCCCGTTTCCAGGCGGCCCACCTTGTGAAGTTGGACATATTAATAAATGGTGAAACCGTTGACGCTTTGTCTATCATTGTACATCGTGATCAGTCTCAGCATCGGGGGCGTGATCTTGCGGAGCGTATGAAGGAAATTATTCCCCGACAGATGTTTGATGTAGCTATTCAGGCGGCAATCGGATCGAAAATAGTTGCGCGCACCAACGTCAAGGCGCTGCGGAAAAATGTAACGGCAAAATGTTACGGCGGTGATATAACACGAAAGAAAAAGCTTCTTGAGAAACAGAAGGCCGGCAAAAGAAGAATGAAACAAGTCGGCAAGGTTGAAATTCCACAAGAGGCATTTCTCGCAGTATTACATGTAGGTAAAGACAAATGAATTTCGATTTTTCACTTATTTTGCTGGTTTTAATAATTGTTACCGGCGTGATCTGGCTGATTGATACGCTGTTTTTTCGAGCAGCCAGGCTGGAACTGGCGGATAAAAATCAAGAAGTTGCCGCCGACGACACAACTGAAGCAAAAGCAGTTACTTCCGAGCCTATTTTGGTTGAGTATGCACGCTTTCTCTTCCCGGTTGTGCTAATTGTATTCGTGTTGCGTGGTTTTCTCGTCGAACCGTTTCGAATTCCTTCCGGGTCCATGTTGCCGACGCTGGAAATTGGCGATTTTATTCTGGTGAATAAATTCGCCTATGGTTTGCGGGTCCCGGTTTTAAACAAGAAAATTCTGGAGTTGGCTGACCCGGAGCGGGGCGATATTGTCGTTTTTCGCTATCCGCGTAATCCATCGGTCGACTATATTAAAAGAGTAGTGGGTCTGCCGGGAGACAAGATTTCATACTACAATAAAATTGTATATATAAATGGAGAGCCTATGCGCCAGGAGTTTTCCGGTTCCTACGATAGTGGCAGGGGGCGCGCACTTGATGACCTGTTCGAACAGCTTGGTTCGGTTAAGCATCGTATTTTACGAGATCCCAGCCGACCGACCTTTGAGAATTCCTGGGTCATTCCGGAAGGAAAATATTTTGTTATGGGCGATAATCGTGACAACAGCAATGACAGCCGGGTTTGGGGCTTTGTCCCTGACGAAAATCTGGTGGGGAAGGCCTTTTTTATCTGGATGAATTGGGATAGTGGGCCCAGTTGGGGCCGTATCGGCACTGTTCTGGAATAATCGAGTTACTGGAATCAAATATGAGACATGTTCGCACCCAAGCAGGTATGACGGCAATTGGCTGGTTATTGGTAATTGTACTGGCGGTTTCTGCAGCCCTGTTTTTAATGAAGCTTATTCCTATCTATCTCGAAGGATTTAACGTCGGCTCTGTGGTCAGCGGGGTGGCGAGCGACCCGGAAATGCGTGGCGTGCCACCTGGGAAAGTTGTAAGAACGATACTCAAGCGTCTTGATATCAATATGGCTACTTCCGTCACGAAAGATGATATTTATATTACGCGTGAAAAAGACCATATCTTGATCGAGGTGGATTACGAAGTTAGAGAACCCGTGGTTGGAAATCTTGATATTATTGTTACCTTCAACAAACAGGGCCAATTGCCAGTTCGCTAATGCCTGATTATTCCAACCTGGCAAAGCGCCTTGGGTATTCTTTCAAAAATCCGGAATTGGTGGAGCAGGCGTTTACCCATCGGAGTTTTTCTTCCGGTCACAACGAAAGGTTGGAATTCCTTGGCGATTCCATTCTTGGATTGATAATCAGTGAGGAGCTCTTTGGCCGTTTCCCGGACGCATCCGAAGGACAATTGAGCCGTCTCAGGGCGCAACTGGTCAAAGGAGAAACCCTGGGTGAACTCGCAGCAGAACTCCGGCTAGGTGAGTTCCTTAAGCTTGGCGCGGGCGAACTTAAAAGTGGCGGCCGACGGCGACAGTCCATCCTGGCAAATACCTACGAAGCCCTGCTCGGCGCGCTTTTTCTTGACGGCGGACTTGGCGGGGTTAAACCGATCGTGTTAACAAATTTTAGCCGGCGCCTGGATGAATGTGATCCGGAAACACTTTCCAAAGATCCAAAGACCCGGCTTCAGGAATTTCTGCAGGGCCGGGGATACGCGTTACCTGTTTACGAAGTTACTGAAATCAGCGGCAAGGGACACAATCAAAATTTTGCAGTTTTATGTTCGCTGGACAGTGAGCTAGAAAAGTTTTCGGCGGAAGGTGTGGGTGGCAGTCGCAGAAAAGCAGAGCAGGCCGCAGCGGAAAACACCTTGTGCTTGATTGAACAGGCTGGTAAATAATGGCCGAATTCAAGTCGGGTACTGTTGCGTTGGTTGGGCGACCGAATGTTGGTAAATCGACATTGCTGAATCATTTGCTGGGGCAAAAGATCAGTATTACCTCCAGAAAACCACAAACAACACGGCACCGAATCCTCGGTGTTAAAACGTCAAACGAGTCGCAGATCGTCTATGTGGATACACCCGGTATTCACATGGGCGAAAAAAATGCCATGAATCGCTACTTAAATAAGGCGGCCAGCAGCGCCCTGACCGATGTGGACGTTGTTGTGTTGCTTGTCGAGGCGCTGAATTGGCGTGAAGAAGACAATATTGTACTTTCCAGATTAAGCGATGAGAAAATTCCTGTTGTTTTGGTGATAAACAAAGTAGATAAAATAAAGGACAAGGAAAGGCTATTGCCGTTTCTTGCTGAGATCGAAAGCAAATATACTTTTAACCAGGTCGTCCCGGTATCGGCACTAAAGAATCAGAATCTTGAACGTCTTGAGGCGGAACTGATTCGATTGCTGCCAAATGCTCCGGCTATGTTTCCCGACGACCAAATCACCGACCGCAGCGTACGTTTTTTGGCCGCAGAAATTATCCGTGAGAAGCTGATGCGACAGTTGGGGCAGGAGTTGCCCTATGATCTAGCTGTGGAAATTGAAAGTTTTGAAGAGGGTAAAAAGCTGATAAAAATTGCGGCAACAATTTGGGTTGGTCGAAAGAATCAAAAACCTATTGTGATTGGCAAGGCCGGGCAACGTCTTAAAGAGATTGGCAGGCAGGCGAGACTGGAGCTTGAAAATCTGCTGGAAAACAAGGTTCACCTGGAACTTTGGGTCAAGGTCAAAGAAGGCTGGTCGGACGACGAGCGCGCACTCCGTAGTTTGGGTTACGTTGACGAATTCTGATGCGTGTTAGCCTTGAGCCAGGTTATGTTTTGCATCGTCGACCCTACCGCGACAGTAGTTTGCTTCTAGAGATATTTAGTCAGCAATACGGGCGGGTTGGTTTGGTGGCGCGTGGTGTGCGTGGTGGAAAGTCCCGCAAGGCCGCGTTACTTCAACCTTTTCAAAATGTGCTGATATCCTGGGTCGGCCGCGGTGAACTAAAAACGCTGACCGATGTTGAGCCCAGTGCGGGTAACGCGTCTCTCCCCGGGCGCCAATTGGCGAATGGGTTCTATGTGAACGAAATTATGGTTCGGTTGTTGCAGCGTGACGATCCGCACCCACAACTTTTTGAGCACTACGCACAATCTATCCAACGACTAGCGGATAACCAGAACCCCGAACCCGCGTTACGCCAGTTTGAAATTTGGTT
This sequence comes from uncultured Ectothiorhodospiraceae bacterium, assembly GCA_947259765.1. GTDB lineage: Bacteria > Pseudomonadota > Gammaproteobacteria > CAMYNG01 > CAMYNG01 > CAMYNG01. Next base: position 103,214 of record CAMYNG010000001.1, on the reverse strand, counting down.
GTTGCAGGAAGTTGGTTACGGATTACAGCTTCAATATGAGGCGGAGTCAGGCGAACCGGTAGTCGCGCAACAAGATTATTGTTATCAACCGGAGACAGGGCCCGTCGCGATGCACAGTATACGCTGCGATGGTGTTGCGGTATCTGGTTCAACTCTGTTGGCACTGTCCGCCGGAAATTTGGTAGATCAGACTACGCTTAAAGAAGCCAAACGTCTGCTACGCAACGTGCTTGCACACCATCTGGGAGGGCGTGCGATCAACGCGCGAGAAATGTTTTGGCAACGTTCCATGATAAAGGAAAATTATGAAGCTGATGGTTGATTTTTGAATGCAATACGATTTCCCTATTTTGCTCGGTGTCAATATTGACCATGTCGCCTCGTTGCGTCAGGCACGTGGTACACGTTACCCGGAACCCTTACAAGCTGCGCTGCTTGCAGAACAGGCCGGTGCGCACGCCATAACTTTACATTTACGTGAAGATCGGCGGCATATCCAGGATAGAGACGTTGAACTGTTCAAGCAGGTTTTGCAAACACGCATGAATCTTGAGATGGCGGTAACCCAAGAGATGTTGAGTATTGCGGAAAAGTACCAGCCCGACGACTGCTGCCTGGTACCGGAGCGCCGCGAAGAATTAACCACCGAAGGCGGTCTCGATGTGGTGGGTCAAAAAAGTAAGCTTACCGCTGCTTGCCAACGTCTGGCGAGCGCAGGTGTCCGCGTGTCACTGTTTATAGATGCCGATGAAGCCCAGATTAATGCGGCTGCAGAGTGTGGTGCTCCGGTTATTGAAATTCATACCGGTCACTACGCCAATGCCACGGATTCAAAACAGTGTGCCAGAGAACTTGAGCGTATTGCCCGCACGGTTGAGCAAGCCGAGTCCCTGGGATTGCATGTTAATGCGGGACATGGGCTTGATTTTCATAATGTAACGGCAGTTGCAGCCTTGCCGAGAATTCGCGAATTGAATATTGGCCATGCCATTGTTGCACGCAGCGTGTTTACCGGGCTGGAGCGTGCAGTGCAGGACATGCTCAAGCTTATGCAGGATGCCCGTCAATGAAGATTTTCGGGATCGGCACCGATATTGTTTCTGTTCGGCGAATGAAAGAGAATCTCAGTCGCCACGGTGAAAAATTTGCTCGTCGAATTTTAACCGAAAATGAGTTTTCCGAGTTTCAACAGTCAACCAATCGCGAGTCCTTTTTGGCCAAGCGTTTTGCCGCAAAAGAGGCAATGGCGAAGGCAATGGGCACCGGATTTCGCGATGGTCTGTCCATGCAGCATATCGGCGTCGGTCATGACGAACTGGGAAAACCACAGCTGAAATGTTCGGGTCGGGCATTGGATTTTCTCCAGGAAAAACAAATTTCCGATAGCCACGTCAGCCTGGCTGACGAACGTGAGCATGCGGTCGCATTTGTGACTCTTGAAGGATTCGAGTGAACACGCATTTCAACATTTTTCGAATTCTTAAAAACAGGAATTGGTTTTAAGGTTTTTTCCTCGGGACATCGCAATCGGGAATACTGTGCACAGACGGCAGCAGACGACGTATGATTCAAACTGTTATAATTTCTTAGCTCCAACTGCTGGCCAGGAAATCGGGCCCATGCAAAAGCAAAGTATCGATCGCCTGCGAGAGCCTTTCCATCTTAAATTCGATCGTTGTGCGGTCAGCCCGCATTTTGATAGCGTCCTCCAGGGAGCGAGCGCACGTTGCGAGTTCGGGCACACCACAATAGGCTGTAGCCCCGGAGATCTTGTGGGCGTGATCCCGTAGTGCAGTTGCGTCCTGCAGCCTCCAGGCCTCTTCTATATTATTTCGCATTTCGGGTAGTTCGGCCAACAACATCTGAAAAAGATCCTTGGCAAGTTTTTCATTGCCACCTGCCTGCAAGAGAGCCTGCGCACGATCAAGTGATTCCGCCATTTACCTTGGTCGCTCCACGTATTCAGAAAAATGACCCCGATAATAGCCTAACTATTGTTCGAATTTGATCCACAGGCGAGATTTTGGCTCGGGGCCGGTGATGCTATACACTAGCACGATGGAATATCCAAGCATCGAAAATTTCGTAGGCAACACGCCCTTGGTGCGTTTACAGCGTTTGCCGGGTGAATGTAGCAATACAATTCTCGTTAAACTGGAGGGAAACAATCCTGCGGGATCGGTTAAAGATCGTCCAGCCATGAGTATGGTGAGCTGTGCGGAAAAGCGTGGCGATATCCGACCCGGTGACACTTTAATAGAGGCCACAAGTGGTAATACGGGTATCGCACTGGCAATGGCCGCGGCGATCAAGGGTTACCGCATGGTTCTCATCATGCCGGATAACATGAGTATTGAACGGCGCGCGGTGATGAAGGCTTTCGGTGCCGAGATTATTCTGGTCACCCAGCAACAGAGCATGGAAGGCGCACGTGATCTGGCTTTGGAAATGCAGTCACGGGGTGAAGGCAAGGTGCTGGATCAATTTTCCAATCCAGATAATCCACTTGCCCATTACAACACCACCGGTCCGGAAATCTGGAGGGACACAGCGGGTCGCATTAGCCATTTTGTGAGTGCGATGGGAACAACCGGAACAATTATGGGAACGTCGCGTTTTTTAAAAGAACAAAATCCCGCTATCCAGATCGTGGGCGTGCAGCCGGAAGAAGGCGCACGTATTCCCGGTATTCGACGGTGGCCCAAGGAATACATCCCCAAAATTTTCGATGCGACTCGGGTAGACATCACAATTGACGTTAGCCAGGAGGATGCAGAGAACATAACTCGAGAACTGGCTTCCCGCGAAGGGATATTTTGTGGGATTTCCTCTGGCGGCGCCGTGGCCGCTGCGTTAAAACTTTCCGAGTCCGTAAATAATGCCGTGATCGCCACTATTATTTGTGATCGCGGCGATCGTTACTTATCGACACCGGTGTTCCCCGCGGAATAGGCTTTTCCATACGGGTAAATGAAAGGCGCATGAACGTTTTCGTGTTTTGTATTGAAACCATTCCCGACCTGGATGGCGGTCGACGCTTGTACGGGCTGGATGGACTTTCCGACAAGGAAGTTGCAAATATTATCTTCCACAAACGCAGGCAGGAAACCGGTAACGAGTTTCTACCTCTGCATTTACATCGTATCGTGGCCATTTCCGCCGCCGTGCACACGCGAGAGCAGTTCTCAGTGTGTTCACTGGGAAATGAAAACGCTGACGAAGCAGAATTAGTTAAATGTTTCTTTAGTGACGTCAGTAAGCATACCCCGACCATCGTTTCCTGGAACGGCCGAGCATTTGATTTACCCATTCTGCAGTATCGCGCACTGATCCACGGCGTACAGGCACCGCGTTATTGGGAAGTCGGCGATGACGATGATAACTTCAGTCGGAACAATTACTTGGACCGACACCATACACGACACACCGATTTAATGGATGTAATGTCGGGTTATGAATCTCAGGCGGTTGCGCCGCTTGAACAGATTGCGGCGTTGCTCGGCCTACCGGCTAAAATGGGACTGAGTAGTGCGATGGTTTGGGAGAGGTTTCAGGCAGGTGATCTGGCGGGCATTCGTAATAATTGTGAGACAGATGTGTTGAATATTTACCTGGTTTACCTGCGATTTGAATTTATCCGCGGTCACTTAAATCCGTCGGATTACAGCGCAGAGTGTGACCGTGTACGGAAGACTCTCGGCGATGAAGCAAAGCCACATCTGCTGGAGTATTTACAGGCCTGGAAGTCTTGAGCTTCCGGGCTCTGCAGCTGTTGATTCTGATCTCCTATAGAACTATTCCAAATGGGTAGACGACGTAAGCAAATATCGAAAACCCCGGTTACTGTCGAGATCGAGAAGCTCTCACATGAGGGACGTGGTATCGCCCGCATTGAAGGTAAAACTGTGTTTGTTCATGGCGCATTACCCGGTGAGCGCGTTGTGTTTCAGTATTGCGGGCAACATCGTAAGTTTGATGAAGGCTCGGTACTTGAGGTTTTACGGCCATCGCCACATCGAGTGACTCCGCGCTGTCGACATTTCGACATCTGTGGCGGCTGCAGTTTACAGCACCTCTCCGGGGCACAACAAATACGGTTGAAACAGGAGCTTTTACTGGAAAACCTGGAACGCATCGGCAGGGTGAAACCGAGCACGGTTTTGCAGCCACTCACCGGGCCGGTTTGGGGATATCGCAATAAGGCCCGGCTGGGAGTTAGATATGTGATCGGGAAAAAGCGTGTACTTGTCGGCTTTCGCGAACGGCAGAGTCGCTATTTGGCGGACATGCAAAGCTGCGAGGTATTGCATTCAAGTGTGGGAGAGCGGATCGGCGAACTGGCGGTACTCATTAATGGCTTTGAGTGCCGTGCGAAGTTACCGCAAATCGAAGTCGCGGTTGACGATAGCCACACCGCTTTGGTATTTCGGAATCTCGAAGAATTTTCAGAAGCCGATAGCCATCGGCTTATAGAATGGGCGAAAATCAACAATATTATTGTTTTTCTTCAACCCAAAGGCCCGGCTTCAACGAAACCACTCTGGCCCAAAGATCCTCAACTTGCCTATACCCTGGATGAGTATGGTGTAGAAATTCAGTTTCTTCCAAACGACTTTACCCAGGTAAACCCAAGTATCAATAAGGCTATGATCTCCCGGGCTATCGACCAGCTTGAGTTACAGTCGGATGAAAACCTAATCGAGTTTTTCTGCGGCCTCGGTAATTTCAGCTTGCCATTTGCGCGCCGGGTCGCGAGTGTCACCGCTATCGAAGGCGACGCAGGGCTTGTCACGCGTGGCCAGGAGAACGCTGAACACAATTCGATTGAAAACGTGCGATTTATTAGCGCGGATCTAGCGGGTGATAACTCTTCAATGCCCTGGCTGAAGGATCGCGAATACCAAAAGGTGTTTCTTGACCCGCCAAGAAGCGGTGCACTGGAATTACTACCGGTGATTGCAAAGCTGGGAGCCTCTCGCATAGTCTATGTTTCATGTAATCCGGCGAGCCTGGCACGCGATGCCGGTGAATTGGTGAATAATTACGGCTATCAACTTATCCGAACCGGAATTATGGATATGTTTCCGCATACGGCACACGTTGAATCTATTGCAGTTTTTGCAAAATGACGGTTTTTATTGGTTGCTAATTGAATTGGTAAAGTAATGGCAGTTGAGATAGAACGTAAATTTTTGCTGAGATCCGATGACTGGCGTGCAGTCGCAGGCGAGGGAGTCTTCTATCGACAGGGATACCTGGTTGGTTCAAAATCCGCGTCGGTTCGCGTACGCATGGAAGGGTCGGTGGCCTTTTTGAATATTAAAAGCGCGACGCTTGGTATTCGTCGAAGTGAATTCGAGTATCCCATTCCTGCTGATGATGCTGAAGAGATGCTTGCAAATTTGTGCCAGCAACCACTCGTTGAAAAAGTGCGGTACCATATAAAGGTTGGAACACACACTTGGGAGATTGACGAATTCCGGGGACAAAACGCCGGACTGGTTGTTGCTGAAGTGGAACTGACCAATGAGCAGGAGAAGCTGGAGTTGCCCGCCTGGGTCGGAGAGGAAGTCTCAAATGATCCGCGCTATTACAACGTTAAGCTTGTAACTCATCCCTATCGGGAGTGGTAGATGGGCGAGTCGGATTTGCAGATCCGGGTAGATATTCTTCGCCAGAGGTTATCTTTATTAAATGACGATAAAATCATTTGTCAATATCCGGTATCGACGGCGACAAACGGTGCCGGAGAAATTAACGGTAGTGAATGTACTCCACGCGGGTTGCATGTCATCAAAGTGAAAATTGGTGATGGCTGCAAGGAAAACACGATTTTTGTCGGCCGGCGACTGACCGGGGAAAACTATTCCGAAAGCCTCGGTTCACAATACCCACACCGTGACTGGATACTGACCCGAATAATGTGGCTAGGCGGCCTGGAGCCGGGTAGAAACCGGTTTGGTAATGTGGATACATTACGTCGTTTCATTTATATACACGGTTGTCCGGATCTAACAGAGATGGGAAAACCGGGTTCCCACGGCTGTATTCGCATGCGTAATTCAGATGTGATTGACCTCTTTGATCGCGTCACGGTAGGAACCCGGGTTTTGATTGAAGAAAATTTAAGCTTATAGCCTATGCAGACAAAGAATGAATCGCTGGGACCGGTAATGCTGGATGTGGAAGGCAAGGATCTTCAGCCGGACGACTTGGAACTTTTATCTCACCCAATGGTGGGTGGCGTCATCCTGTTTAGTCGCAACTATGCTGATCTCGAACAACTCGAGCAGTTGGTGTCCTCAATACACCAGCTGCGCAATCCAAGGCTGCTGGTTGCGGTTGACCATGAAGGGGGGCGGGTACAACGCTTTCGTGACGGATTCACTACGTTGCCGGCGGCGGGACGAATTGGTCGCTTATATGATCACGATCGAAGCAAGGCAAGATCGTTGGCGGAAACCGCCGGCTGGTTGATGGCGACAGAGTTGCGTTCGGTGGAAATAGATTTTAGTTTCGCGCCGGTACTTGATTTGGACTTTGGCATTAGTGAAGTGATCGGCGATCGCGCCTTTCATCGTGAAGCCAACGCCGTCGCCGATCTTGCGCATGCTTATATTCGGGGTATGCAAGAGGCGGGAATGGCGGCGACTGCCAAGCATTTCCCCGGTCACGGCGGTGTACAGGCCGACTCACATACCGATGTCCCCGTAGATGATCGTAGTTACAGCCAGCTTAACTCCGATGACATGGTACCGTTTCGTCGTTTGTTTCAGGGCGATTTAGCTGCGGTGATGCCCGCGCATGTGATTTACCCTGAGGTTGATGATGTACCTGCGGGCTTTTCAAAGGTCTGGCTAAGAGACATTTTACGGCAACGGTTGAAATTCCAGGGAACAATATTCAGCGACGATCTCAATATGGCCGGCGCCGAAGTTGCGGGGCCGAATTACCTCTCCCGTGCCGAAGCTGCAATGAATGCCGGCTGTGATGTGGTGCTCATCTGTAACAATCGGCCGGCGGCCATCGAAATCGTAGACGGCCTTTCCGTACGGAAATACAATGATCCTGTCGTTCATGCGCGCCTGGCACGTATGCATGGACGGCATCCGGTGTCACGAAAAAACCTTCACCTGGACCACAAATGGAAAAATGCCGTCGCAGCGGTACGACGCTACCAGGAAGACGCAACTCTGGATTTGGACCTTACTTGATTTTTATTTTGTAGACAGGAAAACAAAAGATGGACTGGTTGACTGACAAGCTGGAATGGTTGAAAGACGATAATTTCTGGGTAGTACAAATTTTTATCGTCATTTTCGCCGCCCTAATGATCGATTTTGTGCAAAAACGCATCATAACTCGCGTTCAAGCGAAGCTTGCTCAGACTAACAATCTTTGGGATGACGCAATGCTGCATGCCATCAGGCGGCCGGCGAGCGTGTTGATTTGGGTTTTGGGGCTGACCTTTGCGGTGGAGATCATCGCCAGCGAAACAAAGGCGCCAATATTTAGTTTGGTAGGGCCGGTAAGATCCGTTGGCGTTATTGTCGTCATCGCCTGGACGCTGGTGCGTTTTATCGGCTTTGCCGAGAGCAATATCATTGCCCAAAAAGAGTCACAGGGTAAGAAAATAGATCGTACCACGGCGGATGCCCTGAGCAAGCTCTTGCGCATGTCGGTGTTGTTAACTGCAGCATTGGTAATAATGCAAACCCTCGGATTTAGTATTTCCGGCGTGCTTGCCTTTGGCGGAATAGGTGGAATCGCGATTGGTTTTGCGGCTAAGGATCTGCTGGCCAATTTTTTCGGCGGTTTGATGTTATACCTGGATCGGCCTTTCGCAGTAGGGGATTGGATACGGTCACCCGATAGGGAAATCGAAGGAACGGTTGAAAACATCGGCTGGCGCTTGACTTGTATCCGCACATTTGACAAACGCCCGCTATATGTCCCGAACTCGACATTTGCAAGTATCGCCGTACAAAATCCTTCCAGAATGAGTCACCGCCGCATTTATGAAACCATTGGAGTTCGCTACGACGATGCGGCTGAAGTCGGTAGCATAGTTAACGATGTGGAGAAAATGCTGCGCAATCATGAAGAAATTGCCCAGGACCAGACCCTGATGGTTAACTTTAATGCATTTGCACCCTCATCACTTGATTTCTTCATCTACACTTTTACCCGTACGACGAACTGGGCAAAATATCATCAGGTCAAGCAGGATGTCTTGTTGCGTGTTGTTGATATTATTGAGAAACACGGAGCGGAAATCGCGTTCCCGACGTCCACTATACATATTGCGAGTGACCAAAAGCAGGCGTCTACAGCGTAGACGGTGCGTTCGATACTGCGACGGCGACGTATCTCTTGTGCCAACAATTGAAAACAGATGAACAAATAGACCATTTTATGATGTATCTGGCAAAGAGGAGAACAGCATGCCGGACAAGCTGATGATTGTTATGGTTAATACGGACCCAAGCAATGGCTCCGAGCTGGGGGCACCGTTTTTTCAGGCAACGGTTGCCGCGGCAATGGACTATGAAGTTGAGATCGTTATAACCGGACGTGCCGGTGAACTTGCAAAAAAAGGTGTGGCGGAGAAACTGCGCGTTCAGGAATCGAGCCCAAAGACGGTTTACGAATATATTAAGGAAGCTCACGAGGCTGGTGTTACATTTAAGGTGTGTACACCCACTATCGAAATTTGGGGGGATGACTTGATTCCCGAGATCGATGAAACAGTGGGTGGTGCATATATCATTAGCCAGGCAATGGATGGCTCAACCGTGACGTTTACTTACTGAGTTTTCCTGGCGCTTTGATCAGATGACAATAAGTGCTAACGACGCCCGCCGGGTTCTGGCTGAAGGAGAACTACTGTTCAGTAATCAAGAAATCCATGCCGCACTTGATGAACTTGCGCAGCAAATTACCGCCCGTTTACAAGATCATGATCCGATTATTCTATGCGTCATGAACGGTGCGTTGATACCAGCCGGCAATTTACTCACGCGGTTGAAGTTTCCGCTGCGCGTTGACTTCGTGCATGCTACGCGCTATGGAAATCAGACTCAGGGTGGTGAATTGGACTGGCGTGTCAAACCTGTTTGTAGTCTGGCGCAACGTACGGTTTTGGTCATAGACGATATTCTGGATCAAGGTATTACCTTAGCGAAGCTGCTCGAGTTTTGTCAGGCCGAGGGCGCAGCGGAAACTTACAGTTGCGTACTTGTTGACAAACAATGTGAACGCAAGTCCGCTGTAAAAGCGGATTTTGTCGGTCTGACAATACCCGATCGGTACGTATTCGGTTTCGGCATGGATTACAAAGGGTATTTGCGTAATGTAGATGGTATCTATGCGGTAAAAGGACTTTAGATGGGGCATATAGCGATTATTGGCGGTACCGGATTGACTTCGCTCAATAACCTGGAAGTTCTCCGCCGGGAGATGGTGCAAACGCCCTATGGGGTACCTTCGGGCCCCCTAATCTGGGGTAGCCTGGCGGGGCGTGAGGTTGTTTTTCTAGCCCGCCATGGCTACGGGCATACGATTCCGCCCCATCGTGTGAATTTTCGTGCAAACCTGTGGGCGCTAAACCATGTCGGTGCCGAGCACATTATTGCGGTAAATGCTGTGGGGGGAATAGCGGCGTCCATGTCACCGGCACGACTCGTCGTGCCAAATCAGCTAATTGATTATACCTGGTCGCGACAGAACACTTTTTTTGAAGACGGCTTGCGCTCCGTGGTGCATATCGATTTTACGGAACCCTATTGCGAAACTCTGCGTCAAGAAATAATTCACAGTGCCAATAAAGCAGACTTGGATCTCGTAGAGCAGGGCACCTATGCAGTGACACAAGGTCCGAGATTAGAGACTGCGGCCGAAATTGATCGACTTGAGCAAGACGGATGCGATATCGTCGGCATGACAGGCATGCCGGAAGCGGCATTGGCAAGAGAGTTGGAACTCTGTTACGCCTCACTCGCGGTGGTGGCGAATTGGGCGGCAGGTAGAGGCAGCGGAGAAATCACAATGGCCGAGATTGAACAAAATCTCGTTGCTGGAATGCAGCACGTCCGCTTACTGCTTGAACAAACTATTTCGAATTACTAAAACCCTTTCCGGTGTAAAGACAGCACCATAAACTTTAAAATTTACTCCGTTCGATTACCTATTTGCTCACGAGGCAGACTTGGGTTTTTTAATCGGTGAAACAAGAATAAGCATACCCAGTACAGGATGGTCGATGTAGTGTAACTCGCCACTGCGCATACGACGGGCTTGTAAGAGATGGAACGTGGGCGGCAGGCTGTCGATACGAGTCGCGCCTTCAGTGTCTGTCTCGAGCACCTGACTCCAGTTATCCGTTGCAGCCTCTTGCCGATAGACAAGATCAGTGTTGATGTGTAGATAACGCGACAAACTGAGGCGAACAAACCCGTCAAGCTTGTAGTTCGCGGGAGTGGTTGGCACTGAGTCCATTGACTCTGCGTCTACTGCCTCAATGTTGTCAGCAAGACTGTTTGCCGGGGCATCCAAAATATTTGTTTCCAACGGTGGCACCAGACGTTCAAGATGGACCGCAAGCGATTTGTCGGCAGGCATTCCGGGTTGTCGCCAGCCAAGGTGCATAAGAACGCGGTAGCGATCTGATTTTTTCAGGAAGCCGACTTCCTTGCTAAGACGCAGAGCCTTGTCAGGCAAAGGCTTAAACGTATTGGCCGGAATGTAGTCTTCCGGCAAGGGCCCGGGAAAGGGCAAGCCCAGTTCAATGAAAGATTCCGGCGTTGCAGGCTGTACGTCGGATTCCCAGGCTTCTGACTGGCGTGCAGCCGGGTCAAGATTCTCAAACAATACTATTTCGACGTCATAGTAGCGTACGTTTTCCGCTACAACAGGCAAGCTGATGATAGCTAAAAAAAGAGCAGCGAATATCTGTCGCAATGTCTTATCCCTTGGCAAAGTAGACTGCTATAGTGTGAAGCATTACCTCAAGGTGAAACCGAATGGCGGTTCAACAAGTGATACGCATGGGACATCCGCTCCTGACAAAAGTGGCGAGTCCCGTGGAGCAGTTTAACACGCATGAGTTGGATGCGCTTGTGCAGGATATGTTCGATACCATGGCAGCACTCAACGGGGCCGGATTGGCAGCGCCACAAATTGCCGTTAGCAAACGTGTAGTTATCTTCGGTGTTGAAGCCAATCCACGTTACCCGGAGGTCGAAGCCGTGCCCATGACGGTCTTGATCAATCCACAAATTAGCGTGCTTGATTCGAGCGAGGAAGTGGATTGGGAGGGTTGCTTGAGTGTTCCCGGCCTACGTGGACTGGTGCCCCGCAATCGGAAAATACATTACTCAGGCTACGATCAGCGCGGCCAAGCACTGGAGCGAACGGCAGACGGTTTCCATGCCCGCGTTGTGCAGCATGAGGTCGATCACATCGACGGAATCCTTTATCCACAACGAATTCGTGATATGCGCAGCTTTGGGTTCGAGTCGGAGTTGTTTCCGGAGCTTGAAAATTCGGATTCATCACCGATGGCTCGTGAGTAGGTCTGGCCCCCGGTTCGTGACCGAGACGGGACGCCGTAACCATCCGGACAGTGAGCTACGCTGTAAAGACTGTGCTACGGATTCAGACTAACTGCTCCGAAAAGGTGTCCACCTTGGAATAGGGTGAAAACCGGTTATCGCGGGTCAGGTTTCCGGGTTTCCCTGCCAGGACACGCCGTAAATACTGTCTTTGCTACGCGTCCAGCGCGCAAAGTAAGTCCAGGGCGCACGTCCGTGTGCGCCCGTTCGTTTCGGGGGCACCGAAACTCACCCCTGTAGGCTTCACGGCAGCATCCCTGCTGCCGAAAGAGTCTTGCCAGGGAAACCCGGAAACCTTCTCATCTGGATCTGGGTGGACACCTTGTCGGAACAGTTATTTAGAGCCTTTTCAAGCGGCGTCACGCTGCGACAAGATGTCCAACAATTCATTAAGCTGATTCAAACGCGACTCGACATCGGCAAGCTTGCGAGTTATGCGCAAACGTTCGTTTCCATCTAATTTGTAAATGGCAGGGTCGTTCTGAATCAGCTGGATGATGCGGATGGGATCAATGTCGGGCTGGGTACAGAAGGTAATACGACCACCCGCCGGGCCGACGTCGATTTTCGTAATCCCCAACGGACTAGCCCTGAGTTTGATCTCGGTAACGCGAAACAGATTTTTGGTCGGTTCAGGTAACAAGCCAAACCGATCTATCATTTCAACCTGTAGATCTCGCAGTTCATCGAAGCGCGTGCAACTGGCGATGCGTTTGTAAATTATCAGTCGTTCGTGAATATCAGGCAGGTAGTCGTCGGGTATCAGTGCCGGAATATGCAGGTCCACTTCCGAAGCGTGAGCAAGTGGTTTATCCAGCTCGGGTTCGCGTCCTTCTCTTAGCGCGGTGACCGCGCGCTCCAGCAATTCGGTATACATCGTGTAACCGATCTCCTGCATTTGGCCACTTTGTTCGTCGCCAAGTAACTCGCCGGCGCCGCGGATCTCAAGATCGTGGGTAGCCAGCGTAAAGCCTGTGCCCAGCTCTTCCATAGATTCAATGGCGGCCAGTCGTTTCTGCGCGTCGGCAGAGAGGGCCTTTTTGGCTGGTGTAATCAGGTAGGCGTAAGCCCGATGGTGTGAGCGGCCGACCCGCCCGCGTAACTGATAAAGTTGGGCCAGGCCAAACTTGTCAGCGCGATTTATGATTATTGTGTTGGCGCTGGGAATATCAATACCGGTTTCGATGATCGTAGTGCACACCAGAATGTTAAAACGCTGGTGATAGAAATCCGACATTGCCTGCTCCAATTCACGCTCGCGCATCTGGCCGTGCGCAAAATGTACCGTTGCCTCCGGTACCAGTTGTCTGATGTTGTCGGTGTGTTTTTCAATGGTTTCCACTTCGTTATGCAGAAAGTAGACTTGACCACCGCGCTTTATCTCACGCAGACAGGCCTCCTGCATCAGCTGATCGTTCCATTCCGACACAAACGTTTTAATGGCCAGACGTCGCGCCGGAGGCGTGGCAATAATAGAGAGGTCTCGCAAACCTGACAGCGCCATATTCAACGTTCGCGGAATGGGTGTTGCAGTCAGTGTTAAAATGTCGACCTCGGCGCGAAGAGATTTAAACCGTTCTTTCTGTCGTACGCCAAACCGGTGTTCTTCATCGATAACGACCAGGCCAAGGCGTTTGAATTTAATTTCGTCCTGCAGCAGCTTGTGCGTACCGATAACGATATCAACGGTTCCTTGCTCCAGATCGCGAATAACCGAAGCCTGTTCTTTTTTTGAGCGGAAACGAGACAGAGATTCAATTCTCACTGGCCAGTCTGCGAAACGATCCCGTAGGTTCTCCAAATGTTGCTGGGTTAGCAGGGTTGTCGGTGCCAAAATTGCGACTTGCTTACCCGCTGCTACCGCGATAAATGCGGCCCGCATGGCAACTTCGGTTTTACCGAAGCCGACATCGCCACACACAAGATGATCCATCGGTTGTTCGGCGCGCATGTTGGCAATGACGTTATCGATCGCCTGTTGTTGGTCCGGTGTTTCTTCAAACGGAAAGGCGTTGGCAAAAGCGAGGTATTGATGGTCATCAAACGGATACGCAAAACCCGTACGTGCTTCACGGCGAGCGTATACATCAAGCAGTTCCGCGGCGACGTCGCGTACCCGCTCGGTGGCCTTGCGTTTTGCACGTTCCCACTGGCCACTGCCAAGCTTATGTAATGGCGCGGTATCGGGTGCGCTGCCGGTATAACGGCCAATAAGATGCAGTGACGCAACAGGCACGTAGAGTTTGTCGCCGCCAGCGTATTCCAATGTGAGAAATTCCTGCTCGATTTCGCCTACCTTTAGCGATTGCAATCCAAGATAGCGCCCAACGCCGTGATCTTCGTGCACAACAGGTACGCCGGGTGTCAGCTCGACAAGATTCCGGATTATGGTGTCGCTGTCACGTTGCGCACGCTTGCGGCGGCGGCGCTGCAGTACCTGCGGCCCAAATAGCTGCGGCTCGGCGATGATCTCGATACGTGGGTCGTTTAGCGACAGCCCCTGTTCCAGTGGTGCGACGGTGATCGCCAGCGCTTCCGGAGCGTCCAGAAAGGATTGCCAGTCATCAACGGTTACCGGGCGAATGTCATAGCTGTTTAACAATTCCAGCAGATACTCACGACGGCCCGTAGTTTCAGCGGCGAACAACACACGACCGTCAAAGTTATTAATAAAGTCCAGCAGACTGGCGGCGGGTCGGTCCGCACGTACGTCGAGCAATAGAGTGGTGGGCGCATTGGTTGCAAAATTGCTAGCCTGCTTGTGTATCTGCTCAAACGGTTGCAGGTCTACCCGGCTAAAGCGCTTAAGCCCGGCGAACATCTCATTACTCGGAAGAAAAACATCCGCAGGTGGCAACAAAGGCCGCTCAAGGTTATGCCGGCCCTGTTCAAAACGCTGACTGATTTCGCCCCAGAACTGGTCTACCGCACCTTCAAGGCCATGCTCTTCAATTAGCAAGGTGTTTGCCGGCAGGTAGTCGAACAATGTCTCTGTGTTGGCAAAGAACAAGGGCAAGTAATACTCGATGCCCGGCGGAGCCAAACCATTACTGACATCGCGATACATCGCCGAGGCACCGGGGTCCCCTTCAAAGCGAGCCCGCCAGGCTTGGCGAAACCGCGTCGTGGCATCCTTGTTTAGCGGGAATTCGCGCGCCGGTAGCAGGCGAATTTGCTCGACGTTATCGACGGAGCGCTGCGATTCCGGATCAAAGGTCCGAATACTCTCAATTTCATTGTCAAAAAGCTCGATGCGGAAAGGGACCTGGCTGCCCATGGGATACAGATCGAGCAAACTTCCACGTATGGCGAATTCACCGTGCTCAAGCACCGACGACACACAGTTGTAGCCGCTTTCCTGCAGGCGGGAGCGCATTGCGTCAAGGTCAAGCGTCTGACCCACGTCAAGTAACAAACTATTAGCAGTAATAAATTCGTGCGGGCTGATTCGGTGCATTAGGGTCTGCACCGGAACGATCATGATTCCGCGCTTAAGGTTTGGCAGCTGATAAAGCGCCGTAAGTCGATGGGAAATGATGTCCTGATGTGGTGAAAACACATCATAAGGAAGTGTTTCACGGTCCGCGAATCGCAGTAAGGGAACGTCGGAATGACCCAGATAGAAACGCAGTGAATATTCCAGCCGTTGGGCGCTGGCAGTGTCGGGGGTGATCACCACCACGGGTCCATCAAGGCGCTGAGCGGCCTGGGCAATTACAAGACCGAAACTACTACCGTAGAGTCGCCCCCAATAGGCCTTTTGTCCCGGTTTTTCCGGTGCTGGAGGTTGGAATGGGTTTGTTAAATCAGTGTCAGACATCACAAAGCCGGCTGCTAAAGCGGCCGCACATTGTAACGGTTGAGGCGTCAGGACGAAACCTTGACAGCGACTTACGGATGCGTCAGCGAATATCCTCCACGCTGAGTTTTTTTGTCATGACTTTGGGGGCAATCACTGCGTAACCCTGCAGTTGCCAGTGGGCGAGTTCGGTAATAGCCGAGGGCACGATCTCGACAAATTCCTGAAAATCTTTGCGCACGTAGCCGAAGTCCTGGGCGGCCAGACCACAGATTTTGAATTCAACCCCGAGAGCCGCGTAATAGCGCATGCGCTCAACCGCGGACTTATACTTGGCATAATTCTTTTTCGCCACGGTGACAATTTCGGTGCCGTGAATAACGACTTTGATGTCAAGAAATTCGGGCGCGTAGTTATAGGGATCTTCAATTAGTGGGCCAAGTAACGCCCTTATCCAGTAAAGACCGGAATTAATTTTTTCCGGATCATCGAAATAAAAATCGAACACAACCTTTTGTTCGGTATAGGGGGTCGCTACGAATTTGGCCTCTTCGCTTTCTTGACCATCGCTGGCAACAGCTGCTGCCAAATTACACAGGAAGAATAATGTTAGTATCTGAATGGCTCGCACTTTGATATCCGTGATGAGAGAATTGTCGAGAGTATTTCAAAGTATAGTTGTTCTAGTCAGGAACGCTTGTTGAATTGCTATTCGATTCGCAAAATGGAACCCGGACAATGTACGCGGTAATTTTCAAAGCTGAGCTCAATGTGCTCGATGCAGAGTATCATCAAATGGCAGAACGCATGAGGCAACTGGCAACGGACAAATACGGCTGCCTTGGGGTTTCTTCGCTTGCCGCGGACGGACAGGAGATCACCTTGTCCTATTGGCCAAGTCTGAAGCATATCGAGCGCTGGAAGGCCGACCCGGAGCATTTGCAAGCGCAGGCCCGGGGCCGATCAAGGTGGTACAAATCCTATGCTGTACAGGTGGCCCATGTACAGCGTGAATACCGTAGCGAGTAATGATGAAAAATTTTCAGGGAATCATCCGTTCGACATACATCAGGGAGAGCAGAATGAAGCTGGGAATAATCACCGTAGTTTTGGTCGTTTTTAGCCTTCTCGCACAGGACGCTTTGGCAAGCAGTATGCGTTGCGGCAAGAAACTCGTTAAGACTGGAGACAGTAATGCCAAAGTGCTGATGAGCTGCGGCGAGCCGATGCAAAAAGAAGTTGTTCGCGTGGATGAATCTGAAATCGCCAATCGAACGGATGAAAGTATTAAAATCGAGGGAGAGAAAGTAAAGGTTGAAAAGTGGACTTATAACCTTGGGTCCGGCTCGTTACTGAGGGTGTTAACCTTCAAAGATGGCGTATTGCGTGAAATCGAAACCGGCGAGCGAACTGATTAATTCTGCGGGCAGTCAGCGTCTGCTCGCTGCCTGCGCAACATCAATTCGCTGAAAAATGGTATCAAGATAGCGAAGTATACGCTCCTGTAGCCAATAATTTGGTGTGCCGTTTGCAAGAGTCGAAACAAAACCCACATGGCCTCCCGCATCAGATAACTCAAGTAGTGTTGATTTTGATAGTGCGGTTTCATCGGGTACATTTTGCGGCAGCATGAACGGATCATCCCGGGCATGCAGAACCAAAGTAGGTGTTTCTATCTTTTGTAGGTAAGGTAACGAAGTTGCACGGGTATAGTAATCATCCACATCTCTAAAGCCATGCAACGGTGCCGTCAACCAGTCATCAAATTCCCAAAAGCTGCGACTGCGTAGTACCTTTTTGATATCCACATGCGGTGTTAATAACGTTTGTTTACTCCGCACGGATGCCTTCAGTTTTCGCAACAGGTGATACTGATAAATTTGCGAGAGTCCGATGTTTAAGCGGTCCGCCGCGTCATGCAAATTAAACGGTACGGATACGGCCACTGCTCCGGCTACATCGGTTGCATTGCCGGTCTCACCCAGCCATTTTAATAATACGTTTCCGCCCAAGGAAAAGCCGACCATGGCCAGTGGTTTGTCCGCAAAGCGAGTGCGGATGTGTCGACGAACAAGGTCGAGATCGCCGGTGTCACCAAAATGGTAGCGTCGCGGTAAACGGTTGGGCTCGCCACTGCAACCACGAAAGTGCATCAACACCGGATGATAACCGCGCGCATGTAAGGTCGTCAGCAAGTTGGCCGCGTAGGGAGAACGCAGGGATCCTTCCAGCCCGTGCAATACCAACACCACCGGTCCGGGGGAGACCGGCATCCAGCTCAGGTCAAGAAAATCACCGTCCTCAAGTTCCAGACGCTCGCGCGAGACGTTGGGACGAGAACGCCGACGCAACAACGCAGCCCATAAGGTCTGCAGGTGTGGCCCACGTAACCAGGGGTGCGGTTTAAAGTCAGCGTTGCGGATCAACGCAGGGTACTCTCCGGTAGTGGCGGCCTGCGGGTTCGCGTTGTTCTGCTTCCAGGCTACTGATTCGCGCGATTCTTGATCAGGTCGTCGACCACTGCCGGGTCTGCCAGGGTACTGGTGTCGCCCAGATTGCCTAAATCATTTTCTGCAATCTTGCGCAAAATTCGGCGCATTATTTTTCCCGAGCGCGTTTTGGGTAACCCCGGCGCCCACTGAATAAGGTCAGGTTTCGCTATCGGGCCGATTTCCTTAACCGTTATCGCCAGCAGTTCGGCTCTCAGATCATCACTGGGTTCGATGCCTTTAATCAGTGTGACGTACGCGTATATACCTTGACCTTTAATATCATGCGGGTAACCGACCACGGCTGCTTCGGCGACCGCATCATGCAGGACCAATGCGCTCTCAACTTCCGCGGTGCCCATCCGGTGGCCGGAGACATTCAGCACGTCATCCATTCGTCCGGTGATCCAGTAGTAGCCATCCGCATCCCGTTTGGCGCCATCACCGGAAAAATAGTAGCCCGGATAGGTTTTAAAATAGGTGTCGACAAAGCGTTGGTGATCACCGTAAACGGTACGCATTTGCGCCGGCCAGGGCCGGGTGATCACCAGCGCCCCGGAGGCCTCACCGTCGCCTTCAATTAGCTGATTGGTTTCCGTATCGACAATGCCGGGAACGACTCCAAAAAACGGCCGCGTCGCGGAACCCGGTTTAAGGGCTGTCGCGCCGGGCAGGGGTGTGAGTAAGTGCCCGCCGGTTTCGGTTTGCCACCAGGTATCCACTATCGGACACCGGCCGTCTCCCACTACATGGTAGTACCATTCCCAGGCTTCCGGGTTAATGGGTTCGCCGACTGTGCCCAGTATCCGCAAGCTGCTGCGTTTGGTTTTTTTCACCGGCTCGTCACCGTCGCGCATGAGTGCGCGGATAGCGGTTGGCGCCGTGTAAAAAATATTGACATTGTGTTTATCGCAGACCTGCCAGAAGCGCGACGAATCAGGATAGGTCGGAATGCCTTCGAACATGACGCTAATGGCACCGTTGGCCAACGGACCGTAAACAATGTACGTATGGCCAGTGACCCAACCGACGTCGGCGGTGCACCAGTAAACCTCACCGTCCTGGTAGTCAAAGGTATATTTATGCGTAATAGCGGCGAACACCAGATAACCCCCGGTGGTATGCAGTACGCCCTTGGGTTTGCCGGTTGAACCTGAAGTGTAAAGTATGAACAGCGGGTCTTCGGCATCCATTTCCTCGGGTGGACAATCGTTGGAGGCCTCTGCCATAGCATCGTGGTACCAGACGTCGCGCTCCGGATTCCAGTCAACATCACCCGAGGTGTTTTGTACAACGATTACCGAATGCACGTTTGGGCAGGACTTTACCGCCTCATCAGCGTGTGACTTGAGGTAAACCTTTTTGCCGCCACGCAAGCCCTCATCGGCGGTGATTACGGTTTGGCAATCCGAATCAAGAATGCGGTCTTTCAGAGACTCCGGTGAAAATCCGCCGAATACAACCGAGTGCACGGCACCAATACGAGTGCAAGCCAGCATGGCGTAGGCCGCCTCGACAATCATCGGCATATAGATGCAGACTCGATCGCCTTTCTTGACGCCGCGAGTTTTTAAAACATTCGCGAACCGACACACTTCCTGGTGCAACTCGCGATAGGTAATTTTTTTATCAATTGCGGGGTCGTCCCCTTCCCAAAGCAGAGCGACCTGATCCGCGCGAGTGTCCAGATGGCGGTCAATGCAGTTGTAGCTAACGTTGAGTTTGCCGCCCTCGAACCACTTTACGTACAAATTGTCCGCATCATAGTTCCAGTCCATCACCTTTTTCCAGGGCTTGAACCAGGTGACAAATTTTTCCGCTTGTTCAGCCCAGAACTTTTCCGGGTCATCGACAGACTGCCGGTACAGACTGTCGTACATATCAGCGGTAATCAATGCCTGATCGGCAACCCGGGCGGGTACCTCATACACCTTGTCGTCCGACATGATGGCTCTCCTTCGGTATTGTTGTTGTGTGCCGGATTATTTTCCGGCGGAATCATTAAAACCCTTACATTCTTAACCGCGAGTGTCCAGCCGACGCCGCTCGCGATCTATAGAAATAATAAACCGCTGCACCACAGAGTTCATCCGTGACGGCAGGTGGACAAACTGGCAGCCAAAGCGTTGTACCTCGCGGCCGGTTTTTAATGTCACCACGTAACGGTTACGTACCTCAAGACGAGCTTCAATTGTGCCATGCTCGGGCAAAAGAATTTTGCACTCCGGAATGATGGTCGTGGGTTGCAGGTCTATTTGGGCTGTTTCATCCGCCACGCAAATACCGCCTGAACTAATGTCTACCAGCAACAAATCGTGCAGCTGATCAGTTCGCGTGTGTAGTTCGCATTTTATGCGCATACCCACCGGCACGGTCTGGCGAAAGGTATCACGGCGTTGCAGACGCAGCATTCTTGATGGAAAGGCGCTACACAGTGCTTCCTCTCCCTGGTAACTGCAACGCTGCAGGCTTTCGCAGACGAATTGAACCTTGACGTGGTTATGCGTAGTTACACCGGTCAGGCGTCCACTCGCCAGTAGCTGTGCAGTGCGTTCCTTGTCGGGGCCCGGTTCAAATACCAGGAGCCCCCGATCGGTATCAACGTGCAATAGGGTGGTTAAAATGAAATTGCTGCCACCGGCAAAGTAAGCCGTCACCATGGTGCCTGCTTTCGCCAGGTCACGAAAAATACGAGTTTTTTCAAGTTCGGTTTCGACGAGAAATTCAGCAAATTCGTCGAACGCGTTTTGATCAATTCTTTCCTGCGGTGCGTCCTGATCAGGCATATGATTTTGATGTTATTTTTTAGTGTTAAATAATCGTTGCCACCAGCGTCGTCGATTGCCCGGCGGGAGCAGGGCGTCGTCAAGATCCTCTGGCGGTATTAACGACAGGATCCAGCCTGGATAGGGCGGCGGTCCACCACTCGAACCACAGACCATGCCGAGGTTGTTCGGGTCGTAAACCTTGATAAAGGTCGGGTCTGCGGGTTGGTCAACGTAAACGATGCCGCAATAGCGTTCTTCGTGTTCACGCCGCAGCAGCGTATCGAGTTCGTCTATAAATCGATCCAGTTCCTCGCGGCTTACTGGAACGTCGGGGGGTGCTTCACCTACCGCGTAGATAAACCAGGATTTGTCTTTCTGTTGGCGCAGCGTGAGCCATAACTTGTCGAGTTGCGGCCAGCGCAACATGCTGGTGAATGAGCCCCAGAACGCGTTTACAAACGGACTGGTCTCAGCGGGTGCGGGACGGCTCATGCGGTAAATTCTCCGACCGATTTAGAGGTTTGGTTTTTATTCTATCCCGCCGGCAGGTGCGGTCAAACCGCTTGCCGCCGAGTCATGCTGCGTATGCAGGGTACGCTGCGACGGTACTGCGGAACGTTCCCAGTGTTCGTTGGCCCAGCTTAACAGATCGGCGGCGGGGACGTCCGCGAGTTCAACCGGCGGGTCCTGGCCAAGAAACCGTAGTGCGGCCCACATAGCGCGCGAAGGCCGATGAATGTCGATAGCCGGCGCGCGGGTCTGCTTACTCAGTTTTACACCTTCGGCGTTAACAGCGAGCGGCAAGTGAGCATAGTCGGGAGTCACATAGTCGAGCTGCTGTTGCAGGAAAATCTGCCGGGGCGTCGAGTCCAGCAGATCGCTGCCGCGAACCACGTGGGTGATCCCTTGGGCGGCATCATCAACAATCACGGCGAGCTGATAGGCCATCAGGCCGTCGGCACGCCGAATGACAAAATCGCCAACCTCTCGGTCCAGTTGCTGGGCGTACGGCCCCTGAATGGCATCGTGGAAGGCGATGTTCAATTCCTCGACGCGGGTCCGCACCGAGCGAGGTGTTCGACCGGCCGCCAGCCCGTTTCGACAAGTGCCGGGATAGACCAACGCGTCGGTGTTGGCCAGGGTGGTCTCAATCTCCTTGCGGCTGCAGGCGCAAGGATAGGCACGGTCTGCACGCAGCAAGTTGTCCAGAACCTCCGCGTAAGCGTTCGCTCGCTGGCTCTGATACATCACCGCCTCATCCCAGTGCAAGCCGAGAAGTTCCAGGCTGTGCAGGATCTCCGCCGCGGCTCCGGGTACCTCGCGCGGCGGGTCGAGATCTTCCATGCGTACCAGCCATTGGCCGCCGACGGCACGGGCGTCCAGATAGCTGCCCAGGGCCGCCACAAGCGAACCAAAATGTAACGGTCCGGTGGGCGAGGGCGCAAACCGGCCGCGGTAGGTTATGGGTTTGGATGTCATGTCGCGGATTTAGTCGTACCAGGTCGTAAACGTCTCCACGGTCTCACGCTCCAGGCGGTAGCGATTCACCGGCGCGTCCGGGTCCGGAAAGCCGAGCGCCATGCCGCCTAAAATACGCTGTTCGGCGGGCAATCCGAGTATGTCGCGCACGATATCCGGGTATTCGGCCAGTGACGCCTGTGGGCAGGTCGCCAGGCCGTGTTCCAGTGCGCACAGCATGATGTTCTGCAGGAACAGCCCCATATCGACCCAACTACCGGTGACCAGGTGTGGGTCCAGGTGAAACAGTAAACCGACCGGGGCGCCGAAAAACCGGTAGTTGTTACACCAGGCATCCATTTGGCGCTCCGTGTCATCTCGCTCAATCCCCAGCGCCTGATACAGCTTTAAACCGCAGTCACGCCGACGCGACCGATACGGCTCGTTCCAACGTGTCGGGTAGTAATCGTAGTCCGGACTGGCTGGCTGACCGGCGCGACGGGCATCGCTAAGGGCTACGGCCAGGTTGTGCTTGGTCTTCCCCTGCAAAATCGCGACTCGCCAGGGTTGCATATTCACCCCGGAGGGCGCCCAGCGGGCGACGTCGAGGAGTGCTTCCACGGTGCTGCGCTCAACCGGGCGGTCAAGATAGGCACGAACGGAGTGACGTTGGAGAATGGCGTCCCGGAGTTGCATTGTGCGCTCCTGTCTAAAGGAAAACGGCCTGCGGCCGAAGTTTTATATAGTAATGGTTTTTTTACATGGGTTTAGCGGGAGCAGCAATTAAATGGGTGACGAACCGGCAATGGTGATCCGCGGGGTACGCGAAGACGGTGGAAAATTCCGTCCCAGCGACTGGATAGAACGGATCTCCGCCACCTTGGCGAATTTCGGCTCGGATCACCGGCTGCGTTATTCACGCTCTGCTAAACCGTGCACCATCAATGGCGAGAAATGTCTCGTCGTGCAACGTGGTCTGGCCGAATCCGACCCACACGCCTACGAATTCATTATGCAGTTTGCCCGTTCCAACCGGCTGTGCATCGTCGAGGATCGTCGTGAAATCAGCAGGCCGGTGACGCAGGAGCGACGCAGCGCCTAGCTAGGGCCAGAGTGTAATTCGCCAGCGTTCGGCGTACCATTGAGGCACAAAAAAAGGGGCGTTAGCCCCTTTTTTCATTTCTGTTGCATGCGGCATTGGCTTAACCCATTTGCCGTTCCTTGATTTCTGCCAGGGTTTTACAATCGATGCACAGCGTTGCCGTCGGGCGAGCCTCCAGACGACGCACACCGATTTCGACGCCACATTCCTCACAGTAGCCGTAGTCTCCGGCTTCCAGATTACTAAGTGACTCATCGATTTTCTTGATCAATTTGCGCTCACGATCGCGAGTGCGCAGCTCCATGGTGAATTCCGATTCCTGGGTGGCGCGATCGTTCGGGTCGGGGAAATTTGCTGCCTCGTCCTGCATGTGATGCACGGTACGATCCACTTCCTCCATGAGTTCGTGCTTCCAGGCTTCCAGAAGGTTACGAAAATGTTCGACGTGAGCCTCGTTCATAAATTCTTCACCCTTTTTGATCTCGTAGGGGGTGAAATCATCAAAACTTTGCGAGGCTGACGACTTTCTGGGTTTTTTCGGCGCGGCCTTTTTCGCCGCCGGTTTACTGGCGGATTTGCCGGCGGGCTTTTTGGCTGCCGGTTTCTTGCTGGCGGTTTTCTTCTTGGCGGGTGCTTTCTTTTTCACGGCCGCCTTCTTTTTCGCCGTGGCGGTTTTTTTCACGGTTTTCTTCTTGGCGGGTGCTTTCTTTTTCACGGCCGCCTTCTTTTTCGCCGTTTTCTTTACCGTGGCCTTTTTCTTACTGGCCGATTTTTTGGTGACCGCTTTCTTTGCGGTTTTCTTTGCTGGCATTGTGCTGACGTCTCCTGCCTGTTGCCGTCCGGAAAAAACAAACGCGGTTTAATACCAGAAAGCGGCGACGGAAGCAATAAATCCGATATATTCACCGTTTCTGGCGCAGTGCAACCAGATACCCTAGTACACCAGTCGATTCCTGTCACCGATTTTGTGCACAAACCGGCCAGTTCGCTCGGCACGCTGGAGGAATGCGTCGGATTCTTATGCAGAGGCCGGTACATCGGGGTAATCTATCGAACCCATGAAAAAAGAGGTAATTGCGTGTTATGACGACGCTGGATGCACTTTTATTTGACGTTGACGGAACCCTGGCAGATACG
This sequence comes from uncultured Ectothiorhodospiraceae bacterium, assembly GCA_947259765.1. Lineage (GTDB taxonomy): Bacteria > Pseudomonadota > Gammaproteobacteria > CAMYNG01 > CAMYNG01 > CAMYNG01. The sequence goes on along the minus strand of CAMYNG010000001.1, from coordinate 78,849 downwards.
GAGCGAGATGGCCACAGACCGGCCTTCAATATGGCCTTCGAGGAAGCCGGGCTGGACTGGCATTGGGACGAAGCATTGTATGGTCAGCTTCTGGAGGTCACCGGGGGTAAGGAGCGGATAAAACACTATCTGGCCCGATTTAATCCGACATTCAAGGCACCGGCAGACCTGGACGGCTTTGTGGCCCAGTTACACCAGTGCAAGACCCGGCATTTCACCGAGCTAATGGCTGACGGTCGGATCCCGTTGCGGCCCGGGGTTGAGCGCCTGATCGATGAGGCCCGTGCCAGTGGTTTGCGACTGGGGATCGCCACGACCACCACGCCGGCCAACGTTGAGGCCTTGTTACACTATACACTCGGCGCCCAGGCTCTGGACTGGTTCGAGGTTATTGCCGCCGGTGACGTGGTACCGGCGAAAAAACCCGCGCCGGATATCTACCAATACGCGCTGCAACATATGCACCTCGATCCGCGTCAGTGTCTGGCGTTTGAGGACTCGGCCCACGGCTTGCGGGCCTCACAGGGGGCTGGCCTGGCAACGATTGTTACCGTAAATGGTTATACCCGTGAGCAGGCATTTCCCGGTGCGTTGCTGGTGCTGGATCAGTTTGGTGAACCGGGCAGTTCATTTCACGTTCTGGCCGGTGAGCCGCCCTCGGCGACGATGCTGGATGTCGCCGGCTTACGGCAGTTGCACCGATGCGCCATCGAGAGTGAATCCGAGCAGACGCCCACAGTGACAACAGCACAGGCCTCCCCCCGGACATCGACGTGAGCCAACGCAGCGACGCCATCCAACCCTTTCACGTCATGGCCTTGCTGGCGCGGGCTAGGGAATTGGAGGCGAGCGGCCGGGATATCGTGCACATGGAAATCGGTGAGCCGGATTTTCCCACACCACAACCGGTAATCGACGCAGTACAACAGGCCATTGTCAGTGGTGAGGTGCACTACACACCCGCCGCGGGCCTGGCCGAACTCCGAGCCGCCATCGCTGACGATTACCGGCGGGTATTTGGTGTCGAAATTGCGGCGGAGCGAATTCTCGTTACGCCGGGCGCCTCCGGGGCCTTGTTGCTCGTCCTGGGTCTGCTGGCGGATGCGGGTCAACAGGTGCTTATGGCGGACCCGGGTTACCCGTGTAACCGGAATTTTGTTCGCTTCATTGATGGCCAGGCGGTGAACATTCCAGTCGATGCGGAAACCGGCTTTCAACTAAGCCCCGAACTGCTTGACGGCTATTGGCGTGACGAAACCGTTGCGGCCATGGTGGCCACGCCGTCCAATCCGACGGGTACGGTAATTGAGCCCGACACCCTGGCACATATGGCGCAACTGGCGCGAGAGCGTGACGGTTTTCTGATTGTCGACGAAATCTACCAACGCCTGGTGTACGACCGACCCGCAGAGACCGTGCTGTCACACACCGACGAAGTCTTTGTGATCAACAGTTTTTCCAAGTATTTCAATATGACCGGCTGGCGAGTCGGTTGGCTGGTGGCGCCACAGCGTTTTATAGAGGCGCTGGATCGGTTGGCGCAGAATCTGTTTTTGGCGGCGCCGACACCCGCGCAACACGGCGCTATTGCGGCGCTGGGGCAGGATAGCCTGACCATCCTCGAACAACGTCGAAAGGAATTTGCCGCGCGGCGTGATTTTCTGCTGCCGGCGCTGCGGGAGCTGGGCTTCACCATACCGGTGACGCCGAGCGGCGCATTTTACTTGTATGCTGAATGCAGCCGTTTCACCGACGACAGCTTCACGTTTTGTACGCGATTGTTGGAGGAGGCGGGCGTGGCTATCACGCCCGGGCGTGATTTTGGCGACAACGCCGCCACGCGTCATGTCCGTTTTGCCTATACCACGGGTCTCGAACGCCTGCAGGAAGGCGTTGACCGCCTGCGGCGTTATCTTGCGTAATCGACCCGTTCCGTGGGTCAGCAATCGCCGGGACTATTTATCCTCAAGTCGCGGTTTGGGATCACCGCCGCTCAGCTTGTCTTTCTCCTCGGGTGCACTGAGCTGCTTAAGCTGCTCATGCCAATAGGCGGTGGCGCCCGCTACGGCCACCGGCATCACCATGAAATTGAACAGCGGAATCAACGTGCCGAGCATGGTGGCGCCGCCAAAGCCGAGTGACATCACCCGCTTTTGACGCACCACGGCACGCACATCGGTGAAGGTCTTGCCGTAATTGCCCATGGGATAGTCCAGGTACTCCAGCGCCAGCATCCACGCACCGAACAAGGCCCACAAAAACGGCGATAAAAAGCTGGTGAGTGGAAAAATCGAGATCAGCAGCAGCGGAATCACCCACAGCAAAAAATACAAAAGTTTCTTCAGCTCGCCGAATACGGCAGTCACGGCCTCGGCGGCAAAGTTGCCGCCGGTTTCCGGTGGCGGCTCACCACTCAGATGACGCTCCACCGCAGCGGCCAGGTAGCCGTTGAACGGCGCCCCGACGATGTTGGCGACGATCGTGAAGGTGAAAAACAAAATGATGGCGGCGGCGATAAAAAACAGTGGCCACAGCAACCAGGCCAGCCAGGTGCGTACCCACTCGGGCAGGTAGGACATTAGCCAATTTACCAGATCACCGAACTGCGTGTAGGCAAAATAGAACAGCAGTGCAAACAACAGCGTGTTGATTAACAGCGGAATGACCACCCAGCGGCGGACGCCGGGCTTGGTTAACAGTGAGATACCGCGCAGGAAAAAATTAACACCAAGCACCGGGTTACTGATCATCACAACTTCCTTTCTTGAATTAAATGTTCTTTGTCACACCGGCGTAGGCCGGAGCCGGGGTCCAGAGAGATTAAATAGCCGCTGGATTCTGGCCTCGGCTTTGGCTTCCTGCGTCGCTCTACCTCCTCCATCCATGGAGTCGTGCGCCAGAATGACGGTGTAACGCGTCAAAACCTGCGCAAAAACAGCCAACCATTCATTTATCGTCAAAACAGCCAACCATTCACTTATCGTCACCCCGGCGTAGGCCGGGGTCCATTGAAGCCCCGCCATGCCAGCATCGCGGCGCCAAATGCGGCCTGGGTGCTGCGTGCCTTACACATCGGAATGCCAAGCAGACCCTGACGGATTTGCGTCCAAGCCGGATTTTTACTGCCACCACCGACGGTGCGCAGACGCGAAGGCCACGGCGCGCCGAGCTCGGCCAGGCGTTGGTAGCCAGTGTATTCAATTCGCGCCATGCCTTCCAACAGACCCTGAAAAAATTCGGCATCCGGATTGGGACCGGAATCCGGTCGGGGCGTCAGGCGGGGTGGCATGTCGGGCGCGTTGATTGGAAAGCGCTCGCCGGGAGCGGGTAGTGGATAATAGTCCAACGCTGTTGGCGTTTCCGGCTGCAGCAGGGGTGTGAGTTGTTGCATCTGCTGCGGGGTAAAAAACTGCTGCAGCACCGCGCCACCGCTGTTTGATGCGCCACCTACTAACCAAAGGTCGTCAAAGCGATGTGAATAGATGCCGTACTCCGGTGCCACCACTGGGACCTCGCTCAACACTTTCACCACCAGCGTCGAACCCAGAGAGGTGACGGCGTCGCCGGCGTGGTCTGCGCCGGTGGCCAGAAAGGCAGCGGTGCTATCCGTTGTGCCGGTGACCACACCGACCTTTTCCGACAGGCCGAGTTGCGCTGCCACGTGAGCGTCCAGTGTGGTGAACCATTCGCCGGGTGGCCGCACGTCAGGTAACCAGTGTCGGGGCACGGGCAGTTCGCGCAGCCAGTCCGGCCAACAGCCGGCGGTCGGGTCGTAGCCGGTTTTCAGCGTATTGTTGTAGTCACTGACACCAAACCGGCCCGTCAGCCGGCCCAGTAACCAGTCTGCCTGGTGCAGGAAATAATGCGCCGATTCCAGATTGGGCTGCCTGGCCAGCCACAGTAACTTGGCGAGTCCGCTGCTGGCACCCTGGGCGGCGGACTGCGCGGGAATACGCGGATGTAGCCAGGCCGCTTCTTCAACAGCCCGCTGATCGTTGTACATCAAACCGGCGGTAAGGGGTTTGCCCTGGGCGTCGGCTAGCAGCACACTGCCGGATGTGGCATCCAGAGCCAGCGCTTGTATGCGTTTAACGTGAGTCTGTTGGCCCAGATCGCGCACACAAGTCAGCAGCCCTTGCCACCAGATGTCGGGGTCTTGCTCAACGCGATTATCTTGGTGAGTGGCGGGGGACCAGTGGGTGTGCGTTTCCGCGTGGACCTGAAGTGCGCTGTCCAGCGCAATTGCTCTGCAGCCGGAGGTACCGACGTCCACGCCGACGAACAGATCTGAGTCGTCGGCCTTACTCATGCGGCTGATTAGGGCAGCCGAACGTCGGCCGGGGGTTGCCAGTCAGGTTGCTGGTGTTCAGCTACCACGTTGGTATAGATACCGCCGCGCACGTTGAATTCCGCCGTAAGGCGCATGAAACGCGGCTGGCAGGCCGCCACCAGATCGTCAAGTATGGCGTTGGTCACGGCTTCGTGAAAGGCGCCTTCATTTCGAAACGCCCAAACGTAGAGTTTTAATGACTTAAGTTCGATACAGCGTTGATCCGGAACGTATTCCAGGTTCAAGGTGGCAAAGTCCGGCTGGCCGGTTTTGGGACACAGACAGGTAAACTCCGGTATCCGAATGCGAATCGTGTAATCACGATCCGGATTGGGGTTGTCGAAGGTTTCGAGGTCTTTACTGGGCTGGCTGGGTTGCGTGGGCTGGCTCGACATGCGCGCACGATACCGGATAGCTATCGGGGCGACAAGCGGCCCGCAAATGCGTGACCGCAACTGGATTGCAAAGTCAATCTTGTTAAACACCCATGCGATCCGGTATCTTCTCGCGATGCGGCTGAGCAAAATCAAACTCGCGGGATTCAAGTCATTCGTTGATCCCACCTCCATCCCGTTACCCAGCAGCCTCATCGGCATCGTGGGTCCCAACGGTTGCGGCAAATCCAATGTTATCGATGCGGTGCGCTGGGTTATGGGCGAATCCTCGGCCAAGCACCTGCGCGGTGACTCTATGGCCGATGTAGTGTTCAACGGTTCCTCCTCACGTAAACCGGTCGGACAAGCGGCCGTCGAGCTGTTGTTTGACAACACCGAGGGCGCGTTGGGCGGGCAGTGGGCCAATTACAACGAGATTTCCATCAAACGCGTCGTCACCCGTGAAGGGGTTTCGAGTTTTTACCTCAACAACACGCGTTGTCGCCGTCGGGATATAACCGATATTTTCCTCGGTACTGGATTGGGGCCGCGCAGCTACGCAATCATTGAACAGGGTACGATCTCACGCCTGATCGAAGCGAAGCCTGAAGAAATGCGCGTGTTCATTGAGGAGGCCGCCGGTGTTTCCAAGTACAAGGAACGTCGGCGCGAAACCGAAAATCGCATTCGCCATACCCGCGAGAATCTGGATCGACTCAATGATCTGCGCGAGGAAGTCGAAAAACAAATCGCACATCTCAAGCGTCAGGCGAAAACCGCCGAACGTTACAAAGTGCTTAAGGAAGAGGAACGACTGACTCACGGTCAACTGCTTGCGCTACGTTGGCAGGCCATGAATGTGCAAGCGACGGAAACCGAAACCCTAATTCGTGAACACGAAACGGCACTCGAAGCCGCCACGGCGAAACAACGTGGCATTGAAGCCGAGATTGAAAAGCATCGCGACCAGCATGTTGAAGCCACCGATGCCTTTAACGAAGTGCAAAGTCGGTTCTATGAAGTCGGCGCCGATATCGCACGCCTGGAACAGACACTGCAACATGCGCGCGAGAGACGTCAGCAGCAACAAAACGATCTTGAACAACTAAACCGCGATGCACAGGAAGTTGAACAACAGCTTGAATTCGATCGAAATAAGATAGGCGAGATCGAGGCCAGCCTGCAGGAAGTTGAACCACAACTTCAGGCCGCCGAAGCCGCTAAGGCTGAAACAGGTGCGCAATTGGAAGCGGCAGAACAGGCAATGCATGAATGGCAGGCCGGTTGGGACCAATTTAACCAACAGGCCGGCGAGCCCGCACAACGCGCCGAAGTTGAGCGCACCCGTATCGAGCACCTCGAGCAACATCTGGCGCAGTTACAGCAGCGCGTGCAACGTCTGACTACCGAGCTGGAAAGTCATTCTGCCGAAGAACTGGAAGTGCGTATTCAGCAATTGGAAACTGAGGTCAACGGCAGTGGTGCCGCCGTGCAAGAAAACCAGCAAAAACTTACTGAACTGCAAGACGAGTTACAACAATTACGCCATGCGCAACAAGAACTACATGCGCAACTCAACACCGGCCGTGATGCACTGCATAGCTTGCAAAGCCGCCGTGCCTCTCTGGAAGCGCTGCAACAAGCCGCGTTAGGTAAGCAGGACGGTGCCGTCATTGACTGGTTACGGGGTCGTGAATTAGACACCACGCCGCGACTTGCTGAGCAACTCGATGTTGAGCATGGTTGGGAACGCGCCGCTGAATGCGTCTTGGGTTCCAACCTTGAAGCCGTATGTGTTGACGGTGTGGATCCGTTCACCGGTTTTCTCGATGGCTTGCAAGGTGGCAGCCTCACGTTGCTGGAGACCGCCGGTAATATCACTGCATCCTCGGCCCACAACCACCCACGTCTACTGGACAAGGTGCGTGCTGACTGGTCGTTGGAAAGTGTGTTGGGCGGGGTATATATCAGCGAAGACCTTGCTGACGCGCTCGCCTTGCGCACGCAATTGGGCGTGCATGAGTCCGTTGTTACGCGCGATGGGATCTGGCTCGGCAAGGGTTGGTTGCGCGTGGTACGCGATCGTGACGAAAAAGCCGGCGTACTGGAACGCGAGCACGAACTCAAACAACTGGCAGGCGAAATTAGCCAGGCCAGCGATACGCTGAATTACACGCAAAATAATCTGGACCAAACCCAATCCCGCACGCATCAATTGGAAAGCGAGCGCGAGCAGATCCAGACGGCATTGAATGAGGCCAACCGCCAGCACACTCAATTGCAATCACAGCTCAGCGCACAGCAGGCGGCACTTGAGCAAGTCCGTGCCAACGTAGGCAAACTTACCGAAGAACGTGCTGACATCCGTCAGCAGATGGAAACCAGCGAAAGCGAATTGTCCGAAGCGCGCGGTCGGCTCGAACAGGCTCTGGATGAAGTGGCCGGATTTGAACGGCAACGCGAAGGACTGGCAAGCGAACGTGATACCTTGCGCGCCTCACTTGACGATGTACGCGCTGCTGCCAACCGCGACCGCGATGCGGCACATCAGCACACACTCAGGGCTGAGACCTTACGCACCGAACAGAATTCTTACAGCCAGGCGCTGCAGCGAATGGAAGCACAGTCCACGCAGCTTACCAATCGCCGCAGTGAATTGGAGGGTGCACTAAGTGAAGGCGAAGTGCCCATTGAGCAAGCCAATGCGGAACTCGCCGAGCGACTCGAACATCGGGTAAAGGTGGAAGCCGAGTTGGCTACGGCGCGCAAATCGCTAGAGAACATTGACTTCGAGTTGCGGGAACTTGAAGACCAGCGTGGTGAGGCCGAGCAAGCCGTGCAGGATGTGCGTGCCGAACTTGAAACTGTTCGTATTGGCTGGCAAGAAACCAAGGTTCGCCGGCAGACACTGGAAGAACAGGTCAAAGAGGACCACTTTGAATTGCAAGAGTTAACGTCAAACATGCCCGAAGGCGCGGAACAGGAGAGCTGGGCGGAAAACCTGGCCACACTGGAACGTAAAATCCAGCGGCTGGGACCGATCAATCTGGCCGCCATTGAAGAGTTTGAACAACAAACTGAACGTAAACAATATCTGGATACGCAAAACGACGACCTGACTGAAGCCCTGACCACACTGGAAAACGCCATTCGTAAGATCGACAAAGAAACTCGAACGCGCTTTAAGGAAACATATGATCAGGTGAACAGCGGCTTGCAGAAACTGTTCCCACGTCTGTTTGGCGGTGGCCACGCGTACCTGGATTTGACGGGTGACGATTTACTGGACGCCGGCGTGACCGTGATGGCGCGTCCGCCAGGCAAACGCAACAGTACGATCCATTTGTTGTCCGGTGGTGAGAAGGCGCTGACTGCGGTCGCGTTGGTGTTTTCGATCTTCGAGCTTAATCCGGCACCGTTCTGCATGCTTGACGAAGTGGACGCACCACTCGATGATGCGAACGTAAATCGCTATAGTGATATGCTCAAGGAAATGGCTGGCAAGACCCAGTTTATCTTTATCACGCACAACAAGTTGACCATGGAAATCGCACATCAACTGAACGGTGTTACCATGAGCGAGCCGGGTGTTTCTCATCTGGTCGCCGTGGACGTGGACCAGGCAGTTGAATTGGCGGCCGTGTGACATGATGGCCTACGCATTCGGATTACGATGGATGCACTGCGCCTGAGTCTGCTCATCATCGGCGCGGTTCTGGTCGCCGGTATCTATTTCTGGAGCAAACGCTCGCAGGCCGACGCGTTTTCACTTAAGTTTCTTAACCCCTCTCCATTAATCAGCACACTGTACGAACGCTTTTTCCCCAAAGGCGAAGAGCCGCCCGTGCTGGATGACGTTGTGGAAGAGGACGGCATCGAAGATCTTGACAGCCTGCCTGAATTTTCAGCCGCACCGGTGGCCGTAGACGACGCTCTGGCTGAAGATGACTCGCCAACGGAAGATGACGTCAACGCGTTGGAGCTCTCCGGTAGCGCACAGGAACAAATAAGTGGTGAGGAACTATTGATCGTATTACGCATCATGCCCTCGGATACCCAGCCGTTTGCCGGTCAAAAGGTGGCAGACGCCCTGCAGCGGGTCGGTCTTGAGTTTGGCGATATGCAAATTTTTCACTGTTATTCAGATGAGGACAGTGAACAAGCTAAGACGATAGACAGACAGCCCGTGTGCAGTCTTGCCAACGCCGTTGAGCCCGGCACGTTTGATACGGAGAACTGGTCGGACTTCAGCTCACCGGGCCTGACGCTCTTTATGCAATTGCCGGGGCCAACCGAATCGCGCGCTGCTTTTGATAAGACCCTACAGGTGGGTATGGGGTTGGCAGAGGCGCTGGACGGCGAACTGTGCGACGATTCACGCAGTGTGGTCACCGCGCAAACCGTTAGCCACCTGAAAGAGGAAATCGAAGCCTACCGCTTCAAGGTGCGAATGGCGGGCGTCAAACAACGCCCGGTATAGTTGAATGTATTCTTGATGGCGGCTCCAAAGAAAGTACAACAGCGTCTTGCAGCCCTGCGCAAGGAAATTGATCACCACAACTACCGCTACTACGTGCTGGATGATCCGGAAATACCGGACGCCGCCTACGACCGTCTGTTGCGCGAGTTGCAGGAAATCGAAACCAACCATCCAGAACTGATTACGCCCGAATCTCCTAGTCAGCGTGTTGGCGCCAGTCCCGTCACTGCGTTTCAGGAAGTACGTCACGCCGTTCCGATGTTGTCGTTGTCCAATGCATTTAGCAACGAGGAAACCAGCGATTTTGACCGGCGTGTGCGTGAGCGTTTGCAGGTCGATTCGGTGGAGTATACGGCAGAACCAAAGTTCGATGGCCTTGCCGTAAGCCTGCGTTACGAAAACGGAAAATTGGTACAGGGTGCAACACGTGGTGACGGCACCCGCGGTGAAGATATCACCCAAAACGTACGTACCGTGAGTACGATTCCGTTACATCTGTTGGGCACAAATTACCCCGCCGTTCTTGAGGTGCGTGGTGAAGTACTCATGAGCATTGCCGGGTTTGCGGCCCTTAACGAACGCCAGCGCGCCAATAACGAAAAGGTTTTCGCCAATCCGCGCAACGCTGCGGCCGGTTCCCTGCGTCAACTGGATTCGCGCATTACCGCAAACCGGCCGCTGGAGTTTTTCTGCTATGGCTTGGGTGAGGTCGTGGGTCGGGAGCTACCCGCCTTGCATAGTGAAATCCTTGAGCTCCTGCGCCACTGGGGTGTGCGTGTTGCCGCGGAAACAAAAGTGGTGAATGGGGTGGAGGGCTGTTTAACGTTTTACCGTGACATCATGCAACGTCGCGACAGTTTACCGTATGAGATAGATGGTGTGGTGTACAAGGTAAACCGGCTTGATCAACAGGAGAAATTAGGTTTCGTTTCCCGTGCACCCCGTTGGGCCGTTGCGCACAAGTTTCCCGCCCAGGAGGAAATGACAACATTATTGGCAATTGATGTGCAAGTGGGGCGAACCGGCGCCATTACGCCAGTGGCACGCCTTGAACCCGTCGTTGTGGGTGGTGTAACAGTGAGTAACGCAACCCTGCACAACGAGGATGAAATTGAACGCCTGGACGTCCGCAAGGGCGACACTGTAATTGTCCGTCGCGCCGGTGATGTAATTCCGGAAATCGTCAGCGTGGTCGCAGCTAAAAGGAAAAAGGGCGCACGGCACTTTCGTATGCCGACGCATTGCCCAGTGTGCAACTCGGAAGTCGTGCGCCTGGAAGGGGAGGCGGCCGCACGGTGCACAGGCGGATTGTTTTGTGACGCACAGCGACGCGAGTCCATTAAGCACTTTGCCTCACGCCGTGCAATGGACATCGAAGGGCTGGGTGACAAGCTGGTTGACCAACTTGATGACAGCGGATTGATAAACGACATCGCCGATCTGTACACGCTCAACAAACAGGATCTCGCCGATCTGGAACGTATGGGTGACAAGTCGGCAGTGAATCTGCTTGCGGCTTTGGATAAAAGTAAAAATACCACGCTGGCACGATTTCTTTTTTCATTGGGGATACGTCTCGTCGGCGAGGCCACAGCTCAAACGCTGGCCAGTCACTTCGGTAGCGTGGAAGATCTGCAAGCGGCAGATCTTGAAGCCTTGCAACTGGTTCCAGATGTGGGGCCCGCCGTGGCAGAGAGCATCCGCGCGTTCTTTCATGAAAAACACAATCGTGATGTTATTAAAAAATTGCGCAAGGCCGGTATTCACTGGCCCAAGCCTGAAGTCGTTAACAAGAGCAAGCAGACCCTGCAAGGTAAAATCTTTGTTCTAACCGGAACGCTGGAAAAAATGACGCGTGACGAAGCCAAGCAGGCGTTGCAAGCGCGGGGCGCGAAGGTTACCGGAAGTGTTTCGAAGAAAACCGACTATGTAGTCGGCGGCAAGGATCCGGGTTCAAAATACGACAAAGCACAGCAACTGGGTGTACGCATCCTCGACGAGGCAGGATTGCGCAAGTTACTCAAATAGACCGTGTTCTTTCTGCCTTTGTCCTGAATGCTCAGAGCGGTATTGGCCTGGCGGGCTATGGCCTCATTCAGTACCCGCATAAACCAGCTGATATCCATCAGTACCCGCATAAACCAGCTGATATCCATCAGCCGTTGCCGCCAGATAGCCACATCCTTGTCCAGCACGTTGAGTTCCATCTTGCTCAAGGCCTCGCCACGAGCATGGCGCCGACAGAAGAGCGTCCCATTAAACAACTGATGCCAGCGTTCGATCACGTCGTACCGAGACCAACTCTCAGCTTGCTTGGCATCGATATACAGCACCACGTGGTAATGATTGGACATCACCGCATAGGCACATAGATCCAGGGCAAAGACCTGGCTCAATGCATACAGTTTATCCTCAATCCATTGGCGGCGGTGTTCGTAGGAATGGCCGGAAAGTGTATCCGTACCGCAGAGAAAGGCTCGGCGCACACAGCGGGAGACACAGTGATAATAAGGGGTGGCGTCCAGGGACACCTGGCTACGACGTGGCTTGGGCATGGTCAGCTCCTTTGACCTTCAAAGATTATAAGTTCCTGACAGTAGTTATGGTTAAGCGCAATGTCAATTTACAATGGGTGTCTGGATTAAATCATTTTATGTTTTATGAATAATACGATAAAGAAACTACAACTCAATATAAATGCTAAAAATGCAAATTGTGATACAACATTATAAAAACTGAATAGTTCATATCTGTATATTGTTTCCATAAAAATTCTTGAAATTTAACAGTTTGATTAACGAGACTCGGAGTTTAGTCAAAACGCAAATTTCTCAGTAAGTATGGGTTCGCTTATCCAATGTGCGTGTTTAATATCGCCTTGGTGTTCATCCGAAACACCGTAGAATCTCAAGGTAGCGACCGCCTTGTCTATTTTACCCTCCAAGGAGGCAGGCAGTGTAAAATTGAGTAGTCGCACCTCGCCACTTTGCAGTTGTGTATTTTTAATTAGGCGATTGGGAAAAAGGCCCGCAAACGGCATAAGCTTGTATTTTTTACCAAAGGTTTCTTGTGCTCGGTGTTGTTCTTCACCGTTTTTATCAAGAAAAGTAATTTCCAGCACCATAACGCGGGTTGGCCCACTGGGTGGTAGTGCATGCCCGGTTATCTGATTCGCGATCTCCAGGCTAAAACGCGGAAAGGCCAGGCTTTCGATTTGTATCTTTACATCATTTTTATAAATGGCTACATCGCGATGAGCCGAATCAAAACCATGATAACTAAAACCACCAGCGACCTTTTTCATATGACAGCTCTGACAAGTCTTTCCTTTGGCGGCAGCGTGACTGTCACGCCATTCTCCCTGCACAGAAAAGATATCATCTTGGGATAAGGGGCTCCTCAGATCATGGCATTTTGCACAGAAGTCTTCTTCACGTAATGTCTTGAGCCCAGGTTTATACTTTATCCTATGCGTCTCCATGATAGGCACATTCGCTATAATCGTCCCATGGCAAACCTCGCAGCTGACTCCATCAGCATTCGCTTTTTCACCATGACAGGCATAACACACGTCATCAGTAATAAACGTGTTTAATAGATAATTATTCTTAAACTTACCCAAGTAATCCTTGAACGACGCACCGGTCGTTGCCACAGCATGTAACGAGCGAGTTGACCATTCATCGTAAATACCGCGATGACATTGCGCGCAAAAGAGAGCCCCTTTATGCACCCCTTGCTCGTAGTTAGGCGCCTTCATTGCTTGTACCTCGCTATAGACTGGCCAAAACCAGACTACAGATAGTGCAAACAGTAATATAATTACGATGCCAACAACTTTTGTTCGAGCCATTTTGTAGTTCATGATTTTCTCCATTTCCAGCCGAAATTACCTAGCAAGAAGAATCTCAATTACTAACTCCTGTACCATTACAAAAATTCTTGTATAAACCCGTTCGAGGCGATTAGCGTAAAGTTTTTGTGTTAGCGCCTGGAGAAAAAGGGGATAGTGACAACGGTCCGCATAAGGGGCGCAAAACGTACTGCGACGAAGCGTGCCGGTGAGCAGAGCGAACGACTTGATACAATCGTTATGGACGAGTACTGAGTTTGTTTAATTCACAAAATCCGCACGCATATCGGTAGGCATCTTCGGTAAAAGATGCGAAAGAGTGTAATGCTCATCGTCTGTCCTCCCTAAATGCTGCCCCCCTTTTTCTTTTTGGGTTTTTAATTTCATCTAAAAAACCACCTCGTATACGTTATAACTTTTCGCGTTTTGCCAAATGTAGTAACCCACATCTGGATGCAGCAGGCACTTCATTAAGTTTTGTTGCCGATTAAACTCTTCGTTTCCGCGTACTCTTCTTTGGTTATTTCACCCTTGGCAAAACGCTTGTCCAAAATATCCAATGCGGATTCGGCCGAGTCACCCTCCGACCGTTTCGTCAGGTCACGGGACTCCGGACTGCCCATATGTCTGTCACGCCACATGCAACCCATGCCACCACCCCTCATCATGGAGACACACATCACGACCATCAGTACGATAAAAATTATCGGGAAGATCCACCAGAATCCAAAGCCATGCATTCCCCACCCTGGCCCAGGATAGTGCTGGGGCGACCCTGGCTCTGCAGCGAACAAAGATGGAATGGCAATAAGGTTAAGCAGGGCCGGATAAAACCAAGCAGTAATACGTCCTGTTGTGCTCATGGTCTCCTCCTTAGAACAGGGTTAGCGCCCTCTAATATTCAAACCGGAAACGAATTTGTACACTAAGTTTAGTACATGGGTTCAAGTGCATGGATTAATGCACCAATTCGGTGCTGGGAATAGCGCATCAGAAACGTCTGAATCAAGGGGTCCGAGCACTTAAAACTTCAGTAGTCGACGTTTTGCTCATTGAGTAAATTGTCCTGGTTGAATTTTTTGGCTGTTTATTCATATTGGTCATGGCGACGTAACCACGCCATTATGCCGCTTGCTTCATCACGTCCTTTCGGCGATAAGTCAATGTAGTTATAAGCACCGTTCAATATATCGAGTCCACGCGAATAGGTAGAGTAAGTATGGAATATTTCTCCCTGCTCGTTCTTGAAAAACACACTTACTCCGGCAAGTTCGTCAATAAAATAGGGTTGTTCTAAGTAGTTGTAAGTTATTTTATTTTCCGCTTTTTCTTCTGCCGTAAATGAAACGCCTAAATCATAATTAAAATCATTATTTAGTGATGATACCCATTTGAAGTTCCAGCCCATGCGCTGTTTATACGATTCAATCTTCTCATTACCCGCTCTTGATACTGCAAGAAAACTGATATCCCGATGCGCAAGATGAATGTCGATTCCATTAAAATTATCGGCCCAAAAGGAACAACTCGGGCAACCTTCGTCCCACTCCGGGCCTAACATAAAGTGATAGATCATTAACTGGCTCTTGCCATCGAATAGATCCGCGAGACTTTGTTTTCCTTCTGGTCCATCAAATATATAATTTTTTTCGATTTTAACCCAGGGTAGTTCACGTCGCTCTGCGCTTAATTGATCACGAAGACGTGTAAATTCTTTTTCTTTCGCGAGTAATTCCTTTCTGGCTGCAATCCATTCTTGCTGTGATACCACGGTGTGAGTTGTCACGATGACTCTCCTTGGAACGTTCTTATCATGTGTTGTGTTATTGACTGCATTCACTATTAAAACTTGATGTTACTGAATTTCTTAGTGTATCCACGTGCTTGTCCCAGCCTTTATCCAACGCCAAAAGAAGTCCCATCGCAGTTTCACCTGCAGCCTCTGCTATTCCTTCATGCTGGAGCGTTAATTTTGTCCCGCCCTGTATTTCTTCAAGTATCCAGGTGACAGTTGTCAATGCACCATCAAGAGGCTCTATGGTGAAAGAATATACAAGCGTATTAGGTTTATCCATTTGAAGAACCGTACCCCAGCACTGTTTAACCTGTATACCTTTGTCATTCTCTTTAACCAGGGCGTACTCCTCTCCCTCCACAAAATCCGATGTCGCAGGATGAAACCACTGCGCGAGTTTGTCTTTCTCCGTTAGAAAGGACCAAATCGTTTCACGAGAAGCCGCGAATATGAATGTTTTAGTTAGAGTTGTACTAGACATCGTCTTTTCCTTGTTCAGCGTCGATTGCATTTTTTAAATTATTCAGGCGCTCATCCCAGAAACGGTCAAAATAGTTCAGCCAGTCAGATACTGACTTCAACCCCATAGGTTCAAGTCTATTGATCCGCTCGCGTCCGCTGCTGTGGACAGAAATCAGCCTGCCATTTTCAAGAATGTTCAGGTGCTTCTTGACCGCGGCTCTCGTCATATCGAAATGATCGGTGAGTTCCCCGATCGTCATATCCTTGCTGCTTAAATGCATCAAAATCATACGACGAGTGGGGTCAGCCAAAGCCCTGAAGGAGTCTTGTACGTTTTGCTTCATTTGAAAACTTGTAACAATTGCGTTGGAGTAGAAGTTTCGTTTTTGTCTATGACGTTTACATCGTGGTTATGAACTACGATACGGGTGACCGGTTCATGCTGCTCTGCGCTAATGGGCAAAGCACTGCCGGTAAATGCGAGTATTGCTACTGCCCACAATAAATAATGGCGTGTCTGCATGTGGCTTCTCAATATAATACCGTTTGGTATTATATTAATATAGTACCTATTGGTATCATGTCAATAGGTATGAGGGAAATATATGGCTTAGTGCGAAATCTGTACTTTGTTGAAAGCCAAGACAGATAGGACAGATACTGAGCTATGTATTGATTATTGTAGGGCTTTTCTAAAGGGCCTACCTTGCCTACACCAACAGCGGCGGGACCTCTTTCATTAGTATTGATTTCTCCGCCACCGCACCCGCGGTCAGCGCAAAACCCAGCAGTTCATTTTGTTCACCAAGAAATCGCGCCACAATGCCCGCTTCGCGATTTTCGATGTGCCACTGACCCGGCGTTTCCGCGGGCGGTGGCTGCACCACAACTGGACAGGCCGGAGTTTTTATAACCACCGGCATAACCGGATAAGTCACGGGCGTGGGATCGCCCGCGAGCGTTTTCGCCAGTGCGCGCGCCGCGTTCATCAAGGGCATGACATAGGGCAGGACCAGGCCGGCGACCTCCGCGCAGTCGCCCAGTGCAAAAATATTTTCGTTACTGGTGCGCAACATGCGATCCACTTTAATTCCGCGGCTAACCACCAGGCCGGCACGCTGTGCCAATTCCGTATTGGGCCGAAGACCGACGGCGGATAGCACGAGATCCGCCGACAACACCCTATTGTTATCCAGTTGAACCCGGAGTTGTTTGTCCTGTTTGTTGATTGAGCTGACAGTGTTAGTCAGTTCCCAACGCACACCTAAGCTCTCCAGGGCCGCTTTTAATTGTTCACCAGCGGCTTCAGGCAACATGCGTCCCAGTGGCGTGGCGTCGGGACCCACCACGGTGACCGTATAACCGTCACCAATCAGATCATTAGCGAACTCACAACCGATAAGTCCCGGTCCCATCACCAGCACGTTTTGCTTTCCACTCAAGTGCTGCCGAAAGCAGGCATAGTCAGTCAGATTGTTAACCGAGAGCACCTGATCCGCGGCATCACCGGCGAGGGACAGGCGTATGGGTGACGCACCCACGGCGAGCACAAGTTTATGATAGTCGACGACCTCGCCTGCATCGGTATTTATGCGGCGGGCATCAGGCTCCAACCGAGCCACACGAGTTCGCGTTTTTATGTCCGCATTTAGATCGCCGGCCATTTTTGTGGCATTGGCTGTTGCCAGATCAGCGGCCGTTTTCGACTGTGCCAGCGCATTGGATAACATCGGCTTGGAATAAAACGCGCCATCGTCGTTGGTTATCATCACCAACGGCCGCGTCTGATCATGCTTGCGCCATTCACGTGCCAGGGTGTATCCCGCCAGCCCGGTGCCAACAATCACAATCGGTTTCATGTTCTTTTCTTGAGCGTGCCGGGATTCGACACCGCTTGCGTACAACTTAAATCGCATTCCAGGATGGCCTGTCGCAAGGCATCAATCGCTTTGGGTCGTGGAAATGAGGTTCGCCACGCCAGCGCCACCGTGCGTGACGGCACGGGGTCTGCAAATCTGCGTATAACGATCAAACGTTGTGAGTATCGATCGGCACCCGCGGCGGTACACGGCAATATGGTGATGCCCATGCCCGAGGCGACCATATGACGTATAGTCTCCAGCGACCCGCCCTCGAGATTTTTCGCCAAACCATTGTCACCTGCGCCGCCGTGCAAACAATCCGGGCACGCCGATAAAACCTGATCGCGAAAGCAGTGCCCGGCGCCTAACAGTAACAGCGTTTCCTTACCGAGATCCTGTAAAGGAATACGCTCATGTTCACGCCACGGGTGAGATGCGGGTAATACCGCAACAAAGGGTTCCTCATACAATGGTGTAGATACAATGCCCGGTTCGTTAAACGGCAGGGCGACAACAATAACGTCCAACGCGCCGCGCTTGAGTTGCTCGGTTAAACTTGCCGTGTAGTTTTCTTCAATGACCAGCGGCATGTGCGGTGCCTGGTCGAGTAATTTAGGTATCAGGTGCGGCAGCAGATAGGGACCGATGGTATAGATTGCTCCCAGACGTAGTGAGCCGTGCAATTGATCCTTGCCCGCTTTGGCAAGCTGACGGATCTGGTCCGCTTCCTCCAGGGTACGTTTGGCCTGGGTAACAATTTGTTCACCGAGCGGTGTCAGGCTGACTTCGTGTGGTCCGCGCTCAAAAACCAGCACACCCAGCTCGTCTTCAAGCTTTTTAATGGCCACACTCAAGGTAGGCTGGCTAACGTGACACTGATCCGCCGCACGTCCGAAGTGGCGCTCTCGCGCCACCGCTACCAAATAACGGAGTTCGGTCAGTGTCATAACTAACTTTTACGCATGGTCACTAAAGTCATCTTACCCAGCATTTTCACCACTATCATAGGCGTCGAGTTCAATTACATTTTTGTCCGGGTCACGGAAGAATACTGCAGACATTCCTTGAAAGCTAAAGGAGCCCGTTTGCTCAATTTTGTTGTGTTGCAAAAATTCTTTCGCCGAGGCCAGTGAGTCGACGGTAAGTGCAATGTGGGTATATCCGGAATAGAGCTCAGGCACATCCATCAGCACATTGGTGCCCACACTATCCTTTGCGAGACCCAGCAAATTAAGGACAACGCCACTTGGGTGCCGCATCACAATAGGATGACCCTGTTCAAATCCATGATCCGACAGCAACTCGAAGCCCAGGGTTTCATAGAAAGTTACAGATCGGGACTTATTACTAACACGAACGCCGATGTGATTAACGGCTTCAATATTCAGCATGTGTGGTTTCTCTTTATTGTTAGGCGCTACCGGAAAGCAGACTATGGCTTTTTTGTTTACGCTCATCAACAAAGCCTGCAACGTAATTCTGCTTTAAATGGCGGTTGGGTCGCAAAGCGCCGCAACGGGCCCGCTTTTTGCGCTTTGTAGATTCGCAGACAGAAACTGCGACCTTCGGCATTGCTTTACTTAAGGCAATTCCCCTGGATTTTAGTAAAGGGCGCGTTTATCCTTTTCTATACACACTCGCCGGTTTGCTGGATATCGCCTAAAACCGGATATATATCTCGAGAAAACATTATGAAAATCAAGAGTATGCGCCTTTTGGACCGGTGGGTCGGGTCACCGATCTCCATTGGTCTTACAGCCGTCAGGCGAGTCCAGGATCGCTTCACAGAGGTGCCCAGCGAGCCGCCAAAGCGCATTTTATTCGTCAAACTGGTCGAACAGGGTGCCACTGTGGTTGCGGAACCTGCAATTCAGCGGGCCATCGATATGGTGGGGCGAGAGAACGTTTTCATGGCTGTTTTTCAACAAAACCGCTTTATCGTTGACGTCCTCGATCTCATTCCGGAAGAAAATGTTATCACCATTCGCAGTACCGGCCTGTGGGTGTTCGCTATTGATACGGTCAAAGCCATTGCCCGAATGCACAAAGAAAAAATCGACGCTGCCATCGACTTCGAGTTCTTCTCTCGATTTTCAGGCACGCTGACTTTTTTAAGTGGAGCTAAACAACGCGTTGGTTTTCATTCGTTCGCCGGCGAAGCCGCCTATCGTGGCGACCTGATGACGCACCGACTGGCCTACAATTACACCCTGCATGCGAGCCAGACTTATCGGGTTCTGGTCGAGGCACTTGGCTTTCCTCGCGAGCAGTTACCCACAATCGACCTGCTGCCCACCACCGACCATGTCACGCCGAGTTTTTCACCCGCGCCGGAGGAAGGTCCCGAAGTTAAAGCGATCGTTAAAAACTCGCTCGATTGCGAGACCATTCCGCCATTGATCCTGTTAAACGCCAACTCGGGTGACCTGCTGCCGCTGCGGACGTGGTCGCAAGATCGTTACGTTGAGCTGGCAAAGCGCTTGCTGGAGCATTACCCGGATATTGCCATCGCCTTTACCGGCGGTCCCGATGAGGCCAAAGACGCGTGGGAACTTAAGACACAGGTTAACTCAAGCCGCTGCATTAGCCTGGGTGGCAAAACAACTTTACGGCAGTTGCTGGTGCTTTACGGCATATCCGAGATCATGGTGACCAACGACTCGGGCCCGGCACATTACGCCAGCATCACGCCGATCGATGTCATTACCTTATTTGGACCCGAGAATCCCGGTGTTTTTGGATCGCAATCTCCGCGCAGTCACATCATCTGGGCCGGCCTGGCATGCAGTCCCTGCGTTAACGCATTTAATCAACGCATTTCCACCTGTACTAATAACGTCTGTATGCAGAGGATCACTGTCGATGAAGTCTTCGATACCGTCGTGCGTGAATACGACCGGCGCAAAGCCGGTGAGAAGCCCACTGGTGTTTCGTCTTTTTCAGAAGCCGCTACGGCATCACGCACTCAGATAGGTTGATTGGGCCGCAGCTCAGCCGCGAGGCCTTGCAAACGTTCGAGGTCTTCCGCTCTATACATGGATGTAAAGCGAAGATAGTGCTGGGTTGGCGACTCAAAGGGCACAACGGCCAGGTCGAATTCGTCCATTAACAAGAGCGCGGCCTCTCCGGCCGACGATATTGTCTTGCCCGCGATTGAATTTGGCACTTTGCACAACACATAAATGCCACCCTGAACCGGATACGGTTCGAATCCTATCGTCTGCAATGTCTTGAGCAACGCGTCGAGTTGCGCTTCAAATAGCGCCTTGATTTGTCCTCGTCCGGTTTCATCACGAAAACACCAGCTTGTTGCCTGTATTTCCAGTTCGCTCATGGGTGCCCAGGCCAATTCGCTGTAGATGGAAATTTTATGTATCGTATCTACCGAGCCGGTTAGAAAAGACGCGCCCTGTGGCCCGAGGGGATAGAGCTTGGTTAGCGCGTGCAGCTCAATCACTTCCGCTGCGCTAGCCTCCGCCAGAAATGAAAACGGCCGACTTTGGTAACTTAACGGGCCGTAAATATTGTCGTTAAATATTACGGCGTTTGAGCTGGCCGCCGCGTCCTGAATTGCGCTGCGCGCTGCGGATGAAAGAATTCCGCCGCTCGGATTGTTCGGATAGTTTAATGCGTATATGCGCAGGGCCGCGAGTTGCTGTGCCGTGAGGCTCGAAAGATCCGGCGCGAACCCTTGCTCCGGATCGAGCGCCACAGGGTATACACTCGCGTGCCAATGGGCCGCCAGGCGGGCGAATGCTGGATAGCCGGGTTCGGTGACCAACACCGCGTCACCGGGCTGCAGCATGCAGGCGGCGGTCGCCGTCATTGCTACCCGTCCACCCGGTATTGGCACGATCTGCTCGGGTTCGACGGTCACGCCGAACTCGTGCTGCAGCATCGTAATCGCGGCCGCCTTGAAATCCTTGACTGCCTCAGGACTCGCCGCGCGCAATGCGAGTTCAGGCTTGTCTGACAGTATTGCGGACAACTCGCCAGGTAGTTTGAGGCGCCGTGCGCCAATCGCGAAATCGGTTACCTGACCGCGCCGGGCGTGTAACTTTTCCTTGATAACCGCAAACGGGTATCGCGATGTCAAACGATGATCTCCTAAATGTACTGCGGGATCGTCCGCCGGTCAGTCAGGTTTTTCAGACGGCTCATCGCTGCCCAAACCAGCAGTACTAATCGCCACACGGCGGCGCCTGAGCGCCAGCAATGCCAGCCAACCAATCGGTATCCATACCCAAAAGGTAATGAGCCGAAATGCGGCGACGACAATCACCAGTTGCTCGGCCGGCACACTACGAAAGCTGAGTGATGCACCCAGTACGCCTTCGGTCGCACCGATGCCACCCGGTAATCCCGTGCCGGTTCCAACGAGCGCTGCACCCGGTGCGAAAAATAATGAATCCCATAACGTCATTGCGCCGGGCAAGCCGTCCACGACCACGTATAGTGCGAGTCCATGCGCGACCCAGCCGGTAAGGTGCAACGCAACGATGCCCATTGTAGACCAGCTCCACCAGAATTTGGCCGGGAAATTGAGCCGTGTGTGTGCCAGTAACTCGGCCAGTTTGTCGCCGGGATAAACCATTACGACAACGGCCACGACCACAGCCGGCACTGCAAGCCAAGGATAAATTTTAAAGACCAACAGCCCCGCCAGTAGCGCCAAAACCGAAATACCATCCAGCACGAACATCACGGCCTCGGCCTTAAGGCAGTCGGTCATGGAGGCACGGCCAAGTCGCTTCATCGCATCCGGTCTGATCAACCGCCCCAACTGCGCCGGCATTAAGAGTCCGGCACGGCCCGCCAGAAAGACAATCGCGCCCTCACGGTCAAATGCACGAATCTTCAGGCGTCCGTATGACCACATCCAGGCGACCGATTCGAGCGCCACATCAAGAATGGAGAAGCCGATCAACAAGGGAATGACTGCCAGATGTTCGCGCCAGTACTGAATAACATCGGTCCAGTCGCCGGTCGCAAATTTGTAGATACCTACGGCCGTGACAAGCAGCAAAATGACCAGCGCCAACAGGCGTGCGTAGTCCATTATTTTGTGGCTGGGCATGTGTCTATCCTGGCGTGCCTGCGACGAACGACGGTGTCTGCGGCTCAAGTATTGGCTGGGATGCTAATTGGCGCACCCGCAAGATGTCAATCAGTCTGCGATCATGCGCCAGCTTAACTTCGGCTGTTGTTGCAAGGTCGGCAGCAATTACGTACATTGCGCCAGAATTGCACCAACATGCGAGCACTCTTTTGGCCATAGCAAGACAAAGAATACACCTGCCGCAAGGCGCATGGCGTACTGCGTTGACAAGCCTGCTACGCGGCGATCTATGGGATGGCCCACAGATCACGGAATTCGAAAAGGCGTTTGCGGATTACATCGGTGCGACTGACGCGGTGTCCGTACCTTCGGGACGGGGCGGGTTCAAACTTCTTTTTGACGGTCTGCAGCTCGAACCCGGTGCGGAAATAATTTGCTCCGCGTTTGGTTATCCAATTGTGCCCTTTCTCGTTAAGTCACTGGGTTACGACCTCAAATTCGTAGACTGCGAGACACACACGCTTGGAATGGATCCCGAGAAACTTAAAGACACCATTTCAGACAAGACCGCCGCGGTCATCGCAACCCACCTGTATGGCGTGCCGTGTCAGATCGACAAAATCGCGGAAATCACTAAAGCACACGGCGCAGCATTAATCGAAGACTGCGCGCATTGTTATGGTGCCGCGGTAAACGAGAAAAAAGTTGGCACCTTTGGTAATGCTGGCTGCTTTAGCTTTGAGACTTCGAAAGTTATCAACACCATGGGTGGCGGCATGGTTACGGTCAATGACAAAGAGTTAGGTGAACGTCTGCGTACGGCCGCCAGAGAGGGCAAGCAAAACAATAATAAGTGGTTAGTTAAGCGACTCTCGAAAACCAGCTTTGAATCACTTGTGACCAATCCCGTGCTCTTTAATTTGGGCGTTTATCAGGCGTTACGTCTCATGCCGAAGGGCGAGGAAGATCGCTTTGCGTCCGGTTATCACGGCGACGAGGTCTCGATGACCGGCAAGATGGGCCGTTATACAAACTATCAGGCACGCCTTGGCCTGCGCGGCATGAAAACAGTGGGCGACCTCGTTGCTAACCGTAAACGGAATGCCGAGCGACTGATCGATCGGCTTGGCGGACAACTACATTTTCAAAAGCCGGCCAGTGACAACGTTTACTCAAACTTTATGCTGGTGACGGTACTAACGCCCGAGCTTAAATCGTTCGCTGACCGCCTGCTGCGTGCCGGCATCGATACCAAGCATCTGTATATGCGTGATTGTTCGCGCATGTTTGAAGGTGCGGGAGATTTTCCGAATGCAGTGCGTGCAGAGAAAGAGGTGCTGCATATTCCTGCGCACCCACATCTTTCACTGGGCGAGATTGACAGGCTTGCTGATAAGATCCAAAAAGTGCTGTAGTTGTTGAAAGTTATTGCGGGCTGCTGGCTTTATCTGTAACAAAAAGCCGTCTATACATATCCGACTGAAAAAGATTATCGGGATCCCATTCCTGTTTCAACTCCATAAATTCCTTGTGCCTTGGGTACAGGCGTTGAAATTGATCAGCCGTTAAGGTCATATCCTTGGGTAAATGCACCCGGCTGCCGTATTTAATGCCGCATTCAATCAGATTTTCCATGAACGTAGCCATCGCGCGTGCATGCCTTTTCTTCGGATGAAATTCGACATTGAGGCTGAAGCCGTCTTCGGAAAATGAAATAACATGCTCGTCCTTGCGATGCAGGCGCAGAATGGTCGTCGCCGGTGGACAGGGTATCGACTGGCAGAGCTGCAACATTTCAGTCATCGCCTCTTTGGCCACACTGCGCGGTACGGTGATCTGTACAGTGTAGCCGTGTGGCCCACAGAGAATATCTGGCGGTGGTACCGTGTAGCTTTTGTCAAAGTTGTGCTCAAGAAACATCTGGCGCTCGGCTTTCTCTTTCACCGGCTTCTGGCGATCGTTTAAATGATAGTAAAAAGAATTGAACAGCCGAATCGGAAGTTGCTGTAAGTGAAAGCCTAAATTTATAAACGGACGAAGAACCTTGTAAGCCATCATTGCGCGATTTTTCTGGTTCGCCAGTGATGCCACACTTTTTGCAATGTCTGCCTGGACGGTCGCCGGATCTTGAGTTTGGTCCGACCAACGCGTCGCATGAATAACTGAACGACCCAGCTTGTCACCTTTGGCGTAGGCGTCAACCCAGACTACCAGGAAATCATTGTGTTCCTTGATGTGATCGAGTTTATTGATAAGGTCATCGACATTGGCCGCCGCTGTAATTTGGATCTCGAGATAGGGGGAGGGAATCTTCATGAGACGTATTTTAACTTCAACAACCAACGCGAGAAGTCCCATACTTCCGATCACTGCCATAAAAAGCGGTTCATTATTTTGCCGGTCGATACTGATTACTTCGCCGTCCGCGGTCATGACTTTAAGCTGTATTAACTGATCACCGAAGTTTCCAACGCGCCAGGAATCCTTGCCATTAACGTTGGCCGCGAGAGCGCCGCCGACGCTGATTGTTGAGTCAGTTGGACTGGCCGGGATGGTCCAGCCGAGGTGGTGTACTTGCTCATAGACGTCGACCAATCGCACGCCGGGTTCGACCGTAACCGTACCGCTTTCACCATCAACCTCAATAACCCGGTTCATGTTGCTCATGTCCAGGATCACATTCTGGTCATTTAGAATGGCATCGCCGTAGCTGCGGCCACTCCCTCTCGGGCAAATACTGAGACCATGCTTGTGGCAAAATGACATGATTTCCTGGCACTCTTTAATCGTATCCGGGCAGGCAACCAGCGATCGGGTGTCGCCCGTTCCAACGTATACAGGCACACGCTGCCAGGCCAGAAAGTCTGGCGGTAGGTCGGGTAATCGTCGACTGACGTGTCCAGTCTGATCGGTGGGTTGGAATTGTGTGGACATTTATTGATTTTCGCAGGCCACAGAAGCAATCACAACGTTCAGTAGCATCAATTTCCTCGGCGCCCACGACTCCTGGCAACCACTTAGCACGGCAAACCTATCTTTGAACCGGGTGTCGATAAGCCTTGAACCAACCTCAACCGCCCTTCCCGTAGGTGATTCGAATAACGTATTATTGGCGCCGAGCAGCCGGGTTGCCGGCGGTTATGACCCATCCCGGCCATACGGAGTACCCGGTGCCACCAATTAAATTTCCCCCCATACACCTTGCGGCCCTGATCGCGATCAGCGGTTTGATATTTTTTGCTTTTCTTGGGGCGCGAGACCTGTGGGATATCGATGAGGGAATGCACGCGGCGATAGCGCAAACCATGGTGCTGAGTGGTGACTGGGTCACCCCTATGTTTAACGGTGAGGCGTTCTTGGACAAACCGGCGCTCTTTAACTGGCTAAACGCCCTTTCGTTTCTCATCTTCGGATTTTCCGAATTCGCGGCCAGGGTCCCGGCCGCGCTTGCTGGTCTTGGCTGCGTGATGCTGACCTGGCAACTGGGCCGAAAAATGTATGGCGAGTCGGTTGGGTTTCTGGCCGGGCTGGTACTCGCGACATCACTGGGATTCATCATTGTCTCACGGGTCGTGCAGTACGATATTCCGTTTACCTTTTTCACAACCCTGGCGCTGTTTAGCTTCGCCTCCGGTGTGCTTGATGAACGGTACCGGCGGCGATATTTTTTCATGTTCTATATGGCTGTAGGACTGGCGATCCTGACCAAGGGTCTATTGGGCCTGGTGCTCCCCGGAATGGTGATTGGGCTTTATTTGTTATTAACTCGGCGCATGGGATTGGTGCGCGAGATGCAAATCCTTCCAGGTGTGATTATCGTGCTGGTTATCGTGACACCCTGGTTCGTATTGATGGAAAGGGCGAATGAAGGCTATCTGAAATACTTCATCGTGACACAACACTTCGGAAATTTCATCGGCGGCGAAGGAATCACCAAACCACGTCACGTTGAGCCGTTTTATTACTATTTTCATGTGCTCGTAGGCGGATTGTTGCTATGGAGCGCGGTGTTACCACAGGCTGTTTTGCGTGCATGGCGCCTAGACCATGAGCGAGTAAAAGGCCTATCTCTATTCTTGATCATTTGGATAGTCAGCATTTTCGTTTTCTTTTCCGCTGCGACTTCAAAGCTCAGCACTTACTTGCTACCGGTTTTTCCCGCGGCAGCATTATTAATCGGTCGATATCTATCTGAGTTTCTTCGTACACCAACCACCTTAGGACGGCGTGGACTTATCATTGGAATTGTATGCTGGCTGATTCCGATTGCCATTTTTTCTGTTTATGCGATTTCAAGTGGACCTCCTGAAAACTGGAGTAACAGCGCCGGCATCGTATGGCGTGAGCTTGAGATTTTCACCGGTTTGTTCAGCATATTAATATTTACCACGCTAGCACTTATTGTTCTTCGCAAGTATCGTGCAGCAATTGGATCGCTCGCGGCAACATCACCAGTGTTAATATTTTTCGTAATTTTTTCGATGGTCCCGGACGCCAACCCATACAAAGGCGCAAAGGAAATCAGCTTGCAATTGGATTCGATGCTCGACGATGGAGAAAAAATGATTATGTATGGGCAGCTTCTGGATTCAGGTCACTTTTATACCCGGCGTAACTCCTCCATGTTATGGAGTCATGGCCAACTGAAGCAATTTTTCGACTCCCCTGACCAACGTTACGCATTGGTTCAAAGCCACATCCTAAGTGAAAACGACATCGTTGCGAATAACTTCAAGGTGATCGTGGAAGTCGCTAACAAGATGATCGTCAGCAATCAGGCGGCTGCACAGCAATAGTCGTATCAGCACCCCAATGCCGACGCAGAATTTCTGCCGGCAACGCACCCACAACGAGTGTATTGACCAATGGATCAAAAACGTAGCCGGCTGGGCAGGTCCGAATTGAAACGAATTTAGGCGTGATACACCACTTGTTAGAAGTATATCTCATGAGTACTGATGTGATACACCAGGAAAGGGATGTAAATCACCAGTGGTATGCTACCCGCGAAAGCTATAACTTTTTTGCTACTTTTTTTATAAAGAAATAGCAAAAGAACCGGCGACAATATTAATACTGCCAAAAACAAAAAAAAGCCAAAACTCGCGATATAACTCCTGTCACGATTCATTGCTGCGCCTATGATGCCCATATAGGAAACAAAAAATAGAAACGCATATATCAAATAAAAAGCAATTGTAATTAATAATTTCATGCTGAATTTCTAGACCGCTACCTCAAGTCACCTGTTGTCAATAGTTGTTTTAAGCCTGCGAAGAACTTTCATTTTGCCCTAGTTTATACGCGGTAAAGACACAAAATATAAATGCCACAGAAAGGGATGGGGCTATGGTAAAGAATATGCGAGGTGTCCCCACAACGGAATGAGCTATAACCAAAAAAACACCAATACAACTAACGGTTATTATTGCCGGTATGACTATTCTCAGGAAATTATCGGAAAGGGCGTTGTATATTCTTGTGACGGCTAACACTACGATCAAAGTAATAGTGAAGCTTGCGATACCCTGCGTTAATCCGGATATCAACCCGGTTAATTTGTTTTCAATTGAATTGATGTAATAGGCCCAAGCTCCCCAAATTACGAACGCGGAAGATGCCGAAAATATATTGTATTTTGTACTGGTTTTCGCCATAAACAAATGTTCTTAAAGTTATTCAATAAAGAATAAATTTCAATCACTTAGCATTATTAAGTTGTACAAAGAATGGATTCGCAGACCCTAGCCACTAAATCCTGCTTAAACGCTAGTACGTCGTACGTAATTGACATGGTGGGCATGCCTTGAGCTGGGGGGCACACCCACCACATTGCGCGTTAAGCAGCTTGCGCAGCGCCATCCTGCATGGTTCCTGCAACCACGCCGTAGACCTCGGTCCAAGCAGCTTTCACTTCGGGTGTGAACGCGTCTTGCAAACCTTGCTCCAGAGTCCATAGAAACGCCTCTCCTACGGTTTCATAGTCCTCGTTTTTCACCCCATAATCAGCATGACGGCGCCCACTTGCGCGCAGAACAGGAATAATCGACTCGATATCGTCCAGGGACAAAACAGCGGAATTTAACGCGTTCATCAACCGTTGCCCCTGCTCGTGCATATCAATATGGAAGAGTTCTTTTAGTCCGGGATCAAGCTCAAACAATCGCTGATAGAACAACTCTGCGGCCTTATCGGAAATGGGTCGTACACTTTCCCAGGTGGTTCTTACAAGATTCTTCTGCTCTGGCGTCATTGGTCCTCTCCTCTACGCTGGTTTGTTTCGTTCCTTGTAACAACGGGCTGTGCCACCCGTACGGCAGACTATACATTTTGAGCCATGAATCTTCAGCAAAGTTGGCACATTTTGGGATATAGATTTAGACTCAATTTAAGTAAAAACGATGTACCACGCTCGAAATAATTTTGGGCAATGTACACTCTTGACGCAGTCCATGAGTTCTTCAAGTAAGCTGGGCGCAGTCGTGAACACGAACGAGATTCTAATTGATGTTGCAGTTTTCAGACGTAAGTAAACGCTTCCATTCTCTAGACGCCATACAGTCTCTTGATTTGGCGGTTGAACCACACAGGAGCAGCGTTCTCATTGGTCCAAGTGGCTGCGGTAAGTCCACGTTGCTTCGCTTGGCTATCGGATTGCTGCAACCTGACTCCGGTGAAATTCGTTTCGACGACACACCTTTGAGTCCAAGCAGTTTACCCCTGCTCCGCCAACGGATGGGGTATGTCATTCAGGAAGGCGGATTGTTTCCACATCTCACCGTGCAATCAAATGCCAGCCTCATGGCAAAACAATTGCGTTGGCCGGAAACCCGGATCCAGCGACGGCTACAAGAAGTACGCGAACTTGTTCGGCTACCGGCCGATCTGTTGTCTCGTTATCCGGCGCAGTTGTCGGGAGGGCAACGCCAGCGGGTAAGCTTGATGCGTGCATTAATGCTGGACCCGGAACTGTTGCTCCTGGATGAACCGCTCGGAGCGCTTGACCCGATGATACGCTTTGCGCTGCAACAAGATCTCAAGGTACTTTTCGAGCAGTTGAACAAAACCGTTGTGCTGGTTACCCATGACCTCGCTGAGGCGGCCTATTTTGGTCATCACTTAGTGTTGATGCGCGATGGAGTGATTGTTCAACAAGGCAGTTTTGCTGAGCTCGCTAAGCAGCCGGTTAATAATTTTGTCCGCGAGTTTTTTGCCGCGCAGCGTGAACCCCAACGCTTGCTAAACGAGGCAATTTCATGAGCGTCCGCTGGAGAAAAATTCTGTTTATCTTGGTTTTGCTAGGACTTATTTCTCCTACGTTTGCGGAAACTGAAAATAGGACAACGGTTGTTGTCGGGTCAAAAAAATTCACCGAGTCAGTGATTCTTGGCGAAATCGTCCGCTTGCTCGCAGACTCCGCCACGATTCCCGTAGTCCATAAAAAGGAGTTAGGCGGTACGCGAATACTCTGGAACGGCTTACTTTCCGGTGAGATTGATATTTACCCCGAATATACCGGTACCCTGCGACAGGAAATTTTTGTCGGCAGGTCACTGGATACGCCGGCACAGTTACGTGCCGCGCTTGCGACGAAGGGACTGACTGCGTCACCGCCACTGGGATTTAATAATACCTATGCAATTGGTGTTACTCGCAAGCGTGCTGAATCACTTGGGCTTAAAAAAATTTCGGATCTGAAACGTTTTCCGGACTTAGTGTTGGGGTTTGGTAGCGAATTTCTTAATCGGCACGACGGTTGGCCGGGTTTGAAACGTCACTACGGCTTGCCACAAACCGAAGTTCGCGGCCTGGATCATGATCTGGCGTATCGGGCCATTGCAACCGGTACCCTGGACGCGATTGATCTTTACAACACGGACGCCGAGATTTCTTACTACGATATTCACACCCTGGAGGACGATCGCCAGTTCTTTCCTGATTACAACGCCGTGATCCTGTACCGCTCGGATCTGGTAACCCGTGCGCCTGAACTTGTTAGCTTGATCAACCAGCTGGCGGGGAGGATTAACGAGCACACTATGGTTAAGATGAACAGTCAGGTGAAACTACAGCAACAACCTGACGCGCACGTGGCAAGCGAATTTGTTACCAAACACTTTGGCGTCACCCCGACTATCACCAGCCAGTCCGCCTGGCAGCGCCTAATCACTAACACACGCGACCATCTGCTGTTGGTCGTCATCTCCCTGAGCGCGGCAATCGTGGTTGCCGTTCCATTGGGTATCTGGTCGGCAAGACGTCCCAGAGCGGGCAAAGTTATTTTGGGTACTGTCAGCGTGATTCAAACTATACCTTCGTTGGCGCTTTTTGTTTTTATGATCCCCGTATTAGGAATCGGTGGACCGCCGGCGGTGGCGGCACTGTTTCTTTATAGTTTGTTACCCATCATTCGCAATACGTATTCCGGTTTGCGCGATATCACTCCGGCCATTCACGACTCTGCCATCGCGCTCGGACTACCGGACTCCGCTCGCTTGCGCTTGATTGAACTGCCCCTTGCCGCGCGCACGGTGATGGCCGGAATCAAAACCTCTGCGGTGATCAATGTCGGTACTGCTACACTTGCAGCTTTGATTGGAGCAGGTGGTTACGGCCAGCCCATACTGACCGGTATTCGGCTGGATGATATCGGCCTGATTCTGCAGGGCGCCGTACCCGCAGCCCTGCTGGCATTGGCCGTACAGGGGATGTTTGAGTTTGCCGAGCGCTGGGTTGTTCCGAAAGGGTTGCGGCTAGGTCAATCAACCTAGGTCACTGAAAACGTGTACCTTCTCGCGACAACATAGTTAAGTCATTGGTATTTGGGAGATGCTATGGTGGTACCGTTCCCGCTTAGGGACTAAACTAATCACCATCCTCAGACAAAATGTTCGCGTTTACCGATTTTTAACAAGAGTTCGATTTTGCACCCCGTTTACTCCATACCCGGATTTAGCGAACCCTTTAGTTCGTTAAGCCATCTTCTTGCCTCCGGAGTTTTTCTTTGCCTGGGCATTTGGTTGATCGTACGCGGCCGGGGACACTCCGGTCGTATGCTGGCATTGGGTTTGTTTATATTTTCCAGCGTGTTTTTGTTGTCCATGAGTGGCGTGTTTCATTTGCTGTCACAGGGAGTCGGACGTGACGTACTACAGCGTCTTGATCATGCCGGGATATTTTTGCTTATTGCGGGTACGTTTACGCCGGTGCATGCAATCTTGTTCAAAGGCCCCTGGCGCTGGGGCATGTTACTGGCAATCTGGGGATTCGCCATTACCGGTATCACGTTAAAGTCAATTTTCTTCAACGACTTTTCGGAATGGCTCGGCCTTACTTTTTATCTCGGCCTGGGTTGGCTGGGCGCCATTTCTGCGTTGTTATTATACCGGCGTTTTGGATTCGGTTTTATTAAACCGTTAGTCTATGGTGCGCTGGCATATACGTTTGGCGCATTACTTGAGTTTACGCGCGGCCCGGAACTCATCCCCGGAGTAATTGGACCGCATGAAATTTTTCATGTTGCTGTTCTGTTTGGCCTGGGTTTTCATTTTGCGTTTATTTTCCGCTTTTCCCACAAATCCGCACCTACCGGGCAAGCTGTTACGGCTCCAGTTTAAAGTCCTACAAGATAATTTTTTTAATGCTTGTATGGGGCAAGATGCTGGTTAATAAACTCGGCAGCCCGTTGTACGGCGTCTTTTGAGGCCAGGTCATCGGCAAACGTGCGCACGTTTTCCGGTCGAAAATCGAAACCCCGTCCGACACCCGGGTAGATAATTACGCGCGCATCGCGTTTCCGATCTTTTAGTACCTTAATACTGGTCTCGATCACCCGACGACGCTGGTATTGTTCCTCATCACCGATAAAAACCAGAACCGGTATTTTGAGTTGTTCAATTTCCGGTGCGTAACCGTAGACTTGAGACGGCTCAGGCGCATTGGGATCCTGCAAGTGCGGATAGTAGGACACATAGCAGGCAACATCCTTATTCTGCCGGCCGAAGGTTGTGGCTACCTTGAGCGTGTAGTAACCACCACGCGTGTGCGAATACAGGCAAGCACGTGAGGTACTGATATCTTTGCGCGCCAATAATACGTCCAGACCTTTGTTTACGTCCTTTTCGAGGTCATAGTCATGCTCAACAGGATGTGTACCGATAAAATGTGCCTTATAAATATCGGGTGCCAGTACAACGAAACCACGCGCAGCAATCCGTTTGGCTAATCGCTGCACCAATTCGTCGAGCCCGCGCCGTCCGTGTTGGAAAAAAACCGCGGGAAATTTTCCCTTCTGCTTGGGTCTCACGATCATCGCAGGTATGTCGACACCATTACTTTCATAACTTGTCCAGCTTGTTTCCAATTCGTAGTTTTTCGGTTCACTGAGCTTGCCGTCGCGCCACCAGGCATCGCTCCACCACCAGGAGTTATCGGTCCGTTCATTGTGCGCCGACGCGAATATCGGCAATCCGAAAACGAAAAAAAACAAAAGGATCTGACTACTCAACTTCATTGGAATTCTCTCGACGATGGGGAAAATGTTTGTGCATTAACGAACTGGATTTGATTCAAATTTATGCCGAAATAGACTGTCTATTCTAGTTTGGACGCACCTTGAAATACAGCCAAAACCCCGGCTATGCGGGTTCGACTTGTAGCGTGAGTTAAACCATCCTGGCAAGAAATCGATCCAATTCATTTGCAAATGCGTGGCGATCCCTGTGGCTGAAGGATTTTGGCCCGCCGGTGACAACGCCGCTGCCGCGTAGTTGATCCATGAAATCACGTATATTGAGACGCTCTCTGATATTTTCCTTGCTAAAGAGCTCCCCCCGCGGACTCAAGGCGTAACAGCCTTTTTCGATAACACTTGCCGCCAATGGAATATCTGCGGTAATGACCAAGTCCCCAGTCTGAACTTCCGCGGCAATAAAATCATCCGCGACATCAAACCCTGCGGTAACAACCCGAGTGTAAATAAATGGTGATCGAGGTGTTTGCAGTGGCCGATTCGCAACCAGGGTTACATCAATTTCGCGCTTTTTTGCCACCCGAAACAGGATATCCTTAATAGGATTGGGACAGGCATCCGCATCCACCCAAATTTGCACACGCTACTCCAACTCACGCCGAAACCGTTGTTCGGCGTCAATGACTAATACTAATCTGAAATACCGATTCTACAGTAGATTTCCACCTGGACACCTCTCTATAATACGGCCCCTGCTTACACAGACGCTATACACTCTTCGAATGCGGTTCCCCGAATGAATCAGTAAGATGGATATTCGCATTTGTATTACTCGATAAACGGAACCGGCAAAAGCTAAATGGAGTCAATTATGAAGGCAATTTTTCGAATTCTGGTGCTATCTTTGCTCGTTGCGCCTATGTCGCTGGTGGCACAAACCAGCGACGAAATCCAACTGGGCCGCGAAATCGTTGATACCCAGAAAAAGATGATGGTAATGCAGAAAAAGATGGTGGTTCTGCAAAACATGGATATGACTTCTGCGGAGAAAACCGCTTTCTGGCCTGTCTACGATTCGTATCAAAAAGAGCTGAATAAACTGGATCAACGGACCTTGAAACTGATTAAGGACTATGCCAGGAATTATGAGCAGCTAACCGATGACAAGGCACACCAACTCATCAGCGAGTTCCTGGATGTGGAGCAGGCGCGGATCGAGGAGAAAAAGAACTATCTGAAGAAGTTCGAAAAAGTTCTGCCGAAAAAGAAGGTCGCGCGTTATTACCAGATTGAGAATAAGCTCGAGGCCAAGGCCTCCCTTGAGCTAAGCCAGGAAATCCCGTTGATGAAATAGTTTCGTGTGCCGCAATGCCCACCCGCGATGCCGGGTGGGCGTTTCGGCCCACGCATACTGGTCCCGCGTAGCACCTCGTTTTGCAATGTTTTCACAAAATGTCCACAATGTTCGTGTAAATTAATCCCGGCACTCACATCCCCACAGCCGGCTGATTTTTCTACAAAATCGCCCCCAGGTGTCGATAACCTGAGAGCAGGGACTTGTGGCACGACCTCGTTCCCGACAATTCTGCAGAATAATCTATAACTGATTGTTTAATAAAGATTTTATGCTTGGTACATAAACGCTGACAATGACGGCACACAAGCAACAATCTGAGCCAAACCCGGTGGCGTCGGTCATCCAGATCCCGGGTTACCGGATCAAGGACATCCTCGGCCGCGGCGGCATGGCGACAGTGTACCTGGCTATTCAGGACAGCATCGGTCGCGAGGTTGCCCTCAAGGTCCTGGCCCCTTATCACGGTGACGGTACCTTCTCCGACCGCTTCCTGCGCGAGGCACGCATCGTCAGCCGCCTCACTCACCCGAATATCATCACGGTCTATGACGCAGGCGTTCACCTTGGCCACCACTACATGGCTATGGAGTACGTTCCCGGTAAAAATCTCAAGCAGGCGCGCGACCTCCTGTCTCGCAAACAAAAGGTCGAAGTCGTCAAGCAGGTCGCACGAGCCCTGGTATGCGCCGGCAGCAAAGGCTACGTCCATCGCGACATCAAACCGGAAAACATCATGTTGCATGAGGACGGTCGCGCGATCCTGACGGATTTCGGCCTTGCGCGGGGTGACGAGGTGAGCAGCGGGTTAACCGTGAGTGGGCGCGCCATGGGTACGCCGTACTACATGAGTCCGGAGCAAACCAAAGGCACCGCGGTCGACAATCGATCCGACCTATACAGCCTCGGTGTGGTGCTGTTCCAGGCCTTGTCAGGTCATGTGCCCTACGACGGCCCGTCCATGGTGGCCGTCGGTATTAAGCATATTTCCGAACCCATACCGGTGCTGCCGGATGGCCTGGATGGATTTCAGCATGTAATTAACACATGCATGGCCAAGGATCCTGCACATCGTTTTCAAACTGCACAGGAATTTTTGCAGGCCCTGGAAACAGTATCCGATTCCGAACTGGATTACTTTGATGCCAAAGAGGTTGCGCTACGTAAGGCAGACGTAGATCCAAAAGCCGATACGTTGGTCGGCCAACCCGTTTCCACCGCACACCTAAAATCCACCTCGGGTGCTTCGGCGCGCATGTACGCTTCGGAACCGGTTGCACCGCTTGATATCACGGACTCAAAGGATTTTCGGTATCTTAAAAAGCGGCGACGACGTTTGCTGCTGGTTCCTGCGCTGGTGGGGATGCTGGTAGCCGGTTATTTTTATCAGACGGAACTGAACACGTATTGGCAAACTGACGTTCGCCCCTGGCTTATCGCACTACTTCAGTCGCAACAGGATGACAAATTACCGTCACCACAGGAAGCGGCGACAATCACACCCAGCGTTGAGGACGATGCAGAGCGTCCCGAGGCAAAAGCAACAGCGACCGAATCCCCGGC
Organism: uncultured Ectothiorhodospiraceae bacterium; assembly: GCA_947259765.1. Classification (GTDB taxonomy): domain Bacteria; phylum Pseudomonadota; class Gammaproteobacteria; order CAMYNG01; family CAMYNG01; genus CAMYNG01. Next base: position 43,246 of record CAMYNG010000001.1, on the reverse strand, counting down.
ACTAGAACCTGTCGCACTGGATACCGGTAAACAAATTTCGCCGGAGCTCGCCGCGACAATTGCGCGACTTCGCAACCGCGCAGATCAACTCTGGACCAGTCTTGATCAACAACCCGAAAATAGTACGAAACTGGCCAAACTCTACCAGTCCTGGCTAAAGCAGCATCCCGGTGATTCCGAGGCCAGGCAAAGGATAATCTTGCTACGTACCTGGTTAGAGAAAAAGATTCCCCCAACCTTATTAAACGGGAGTTTTGTACAAGCTCGCATGTTGTTTAGTGCGCTATCGGAAATCACACCGGCCGTTGAACGAAACCAGAACTACACTGATATTGAAGCGCGGATACACCGCGCAGAACAACTTCATTACCATTTACAGCGCGCGCGTGACTTCAGTATGTCAAATGCGCTTGTTACGCCGAAAGGCGCTAACGCCCTGGAAGATTTACGTGCCGCACTGACTATCGACCCAGGCAACACCGAAGCACAACAAGCTGTAAGCGATATTGCGCTTACCTTCTACAAACGCGCGTTACAGCAACATAAGGCAAGCCAGCTCTCGGAAGCGCTGGAAACAACGACGCACGGTCTGACTGCCGATCCCGGTCATACAGACCTTATCACTCTAAAGAAAGATATCACTCAGGCGCTCAGAAGCCAGGAACGTATTGTTGCGCAATTGCTAAGAGCAGATGAATTCTTCAAGTCCGGGAAAATTGTCCAGCCTGCGGCACGCAATGCCTACAGCGTTTACCAGGAAGTGTTACGTTTGGATCCGAATAATCCATTGGCCAAACGGGGGCTACGGCGAATCGAGCAGTTTTACGCCGGTCAAGCACTGCGGGCACTGCAAAATAAACAGTTTATTCAGGCTGAATCTATTCTCGATACCGTGGAACCCTATTTCAAGGACAGCGCAATACTCGGAGACATTCGCAAGCGCGTAAACAAGGCATCCGCTTCGGGAAATTCACGCTAGGGAGGCGCATTCAGTCCGGGCGCTGTTTAGCTGAGTATTAGCTCTACATAATTTCGATATTCACGAAGCTGATCGGCGGACACACGGCCTTGATGAGTTCGAACTTCCCTGCCAACGCAACACGCCAACGTAATAGCGATGGGGATGGACTCGGTACCATATTCAGAACGGCTACTACGTTATTAGAAAATAGCACCGCGTTTCCCGACCTGGGCACTCCGAAAATTCTCCTAATTTCAAATTCGGTGATTTTGCCCGGGTGGACTTCATCTTGTGTTGTTTAGCATCAACAATAACAGCGCCGGAATAAAGTATACTTAGAGGCGTAGACGTGAGAGGTGACCGCGATGACTACCACATCTGTTTTTCTGACAACATTGGTCATAATTGGTCTGATAGCAACTTTCGCCGCGCTATGGGGAGGAATAAGCTCCATGGTGATGGGAGGAGGATATGACCGCAAGCACGGGACTCAATTTATGAGCGCCCGGGTAGGTATTCAGGCCCTGACTGTCGTTCTTCTTCTTATTGCACTGTATTTGACGTTGGCCTGAACGCTGACGATACATGCAGGAAAGCATTGCACCGGAGGTTTGCTTTCGGTGAGGGGTGTGTGTTTGGTGCTAACGCGCGTAGCGTAAACTATCGATGGCTTTGACCACCGCGGCAGGCTGGGTAAATTGTAAATAATGGCCGCTTGAATCGAGTTCCACCAATTTTGCGCGCGGTATAGTTTCTGCGAGCCGGTGCGAGTCGCGGATGATTTCTGGAAATGCATCCTTCTTGCCGAAAAGGATGGCAACCGGACGTTTGATGCTGTCATAGTGCGGCGCAATAACCTTAAGCTCATCATTCATAAAGGAGGTTTGCTGCACACGAGTATGCAATACTCCGGTGTTGTTCCACATGCGCAATCGAAATTTAAAAAAGTTTTCCGGCATCTCGTCCTGATTGGGGGAGACCGCCGCAATCAATCCTGACTTCAGCATGGATGGTGCAATGAAGGGTCGCAAGCCGTAAAGCATCCCCAACCCGACACCTCGTAATGCAAGAATTCGCTCCAGCGTACTACGTGGATAAGGTGCGTAGCCTACAGGTGCCAGTAAGACATAGCTGGTAATTTCAGGGGTATCGTCAACTGCAAGTTTAAGCGCGACGGCTCCGCCGTAGGAATGTGCAACAACAATGACATTCTTGAGCTTTAATTTTTCTATCAGCTGTTTAACTACCTTAGCGTTGTAATTGACGCCGGCAAACTCGCGCGCGAGGCTACTATAGCCATGGCCTATGCGATCAAACGTCGTCACCGTGTAACGTGTCTTTAGCTTTGGAATTACTGCGTCAAGGTCTTCGAGACTGCCGAGTGAACCGTGAATAAAAAGCACGTCCGGGCCAACGCCTGTTTGCGACACGCGCAACAAGCCTTCCTTAATCTGCACATGTTCACCCTGCAGCTTGCGCGGAATTTTGGTGTCTTTTTTATAGCTCGCAGTGATTGCCAGGTCGGCGATCATTAACAACAAAACTGCGGCGAGTGCGTACTTTAGGTAGCGCTTTGTCATAGTCCCTGACGCGAAAGCGTATTTTTTTTATTCATTCCGATAAGGGCGTCCATTCTGGCCGAGGCCGCCGTTTCAATTCAATAGCCGAATTGAACTAAGTTACATAAGCACTCCCAGCAAGCATTCACTTTTACAACTCAGATTTCATCTTGTCAGGTGACGGGGCTTGGCATTTATTGTTCGCAAAATTTGTAACGAAAATGACAAAAATGGAAACGCGTCGCGGTGACTGCATGCAAACCATTAATTCACTTCCCAAGCCAAGTCTAGGAATCGACAGTACCTGACACTTGCACTGCGATAAAAATTATCTTCATTCAAGCGGGCGCCTAAAAATACCTATAAATCGAGATGTTATTTAGACACGAGCCGTCCAGGCGAACGCTATATCAATAACTTAGACGGCAAGCGGATCGGATTTCGTGCGCGGGTCGTACGAACTAACGCGATTGGCCTATTCTAGTTGTGACCCGGTCGACATAAACTAGGCATATTGGTAATAGACGTTTACCCTGCGGAGCGAGGGTTTTGACGATCTTAGTGAGCGATTAATGAAATGAGTGAGCAAAAATCCAACATCACCCCACTGCCAATGGCGCACATACAACTCAAACCCGGCGCGATTCTCATTGGCCGCGCATCTGAAAATGACCTGCCTATTAAAGATACACGGGTCAGTGCCTACCACGCGAAAATCGTAACCTTTTTCAACGCATCATATATTGAAGATCTGGGCAGCACGAATGGGACGTTTGTAAACGGTAAACGCGTGGAAAAACATACCGTCCATCCTGGTGACGTCATCAAGTTGGGTCACCATCAGTTCCTGATCGATCCCGCGGATTCCGAAATGCCGCCCCAGGAATCAGAAGTCAGTTGATTAAACAGCGCAAGGCACGGATTTAGGCCACCGCTTTATAACGAAACTCTCAGTGTAAAACCGCCTTATCGTCCTCGTCCGGACTGGAATCAAACTCATTTGCAGCATTGGCTGCGGTCGGAGCCGCGACGGGTTCCTGTGTTTCAGGCTTTTGTTCTTCAGTCTGAAAACGAGGTTTGGTCGATTCCGCCGACGAAGTCTCTGTTTCTTGAGCTGGCGTTTGCGGAGAAGATACTTCCTTGCTGGAACTCTGTTCCATTGAGGACTCTTCGGGTGGCGCGTTTTCCTGACGAGCCTCGACCGGGGAAGTTTCCTCGGGGGAAGTTGCGTCGGGTGAAGCTATCTCGGCGTGCATTACCGGCGGCTCGGTAGTATTTTCTTGAGCAGAGACGTCTTCTTGCGCTACCGGGCTTGAAGCCGGCCGCGGCTCTCCCAGTCCAAGCGTGTCGGAAGGATCGAGCCGTGCAGCTTGCGAGGTTTGATCGCATAGCTGGCTCGCGCCTTCGGCCAGGTGTTGATATACACCACGATAACTCGCCGTCATATCCTGAAACAACTCCGCCGTTTTGGCGAAATGCGCAGTTACGTGCTGCTGGTAGTCCTGACGCTCCGCTTTGGCGGCGTCCAGCTCCAGTTCCAGCTCAGCGGTACGCTGCTTATTGGTCAAAAATCGGTAACCAACAAAAACGCCGACGCCAAAGCCCGCGGCAAGTCCGAGAATTCCAAATGCCCAAACCCAAGTGATATCAAAGCCGTTCATTGCGAGCCTCCTTTAGGCGTTTTGCCTGTCTCAATAGAATTAGTGTAGTCAAGAAAGGCACATTGACTCAACCTTTGGTGGGCTCCGGTTGACCAACAGCATAAAGCTTACTTTTTCAACCGCGACATTCCGGGTTCCATTAGCTCAGATCACTGTCCCGGCCAAAGGATCCACCAGCGTGAATAATTCACAAATCCTCCGTGATTTTCTCACATTGGCCAATTTTCTCAGCTGATAGCATCTGGGAAACAACAATACTGCCATCTCTTGAATGGCGTTGCTGGAGTCTGTCGTATGGAAAATCGCAACCATGACACCCCCGTTGCAGAGTTTGAGTTCCCGTTCAAAGTACAGGTATACCGGCCGAGATTCACACCGCTTGAAGTCGTACACTATCTCGCCGCGGATGAGATCGCCCTGGAAGACAATGTTGATATTGAAATTGGCACCTTTCGGGTTGTGCATACCGAGGCAATGGTTGTTGCCAGAGTTCGCAAAGGCGTAGTTGAGGGCATACATGTTTCACCCGGCGTGGGCGGTACCATCAAAGACCGCCACACCGAGCCGCAACTCGATAAACTTTTCCAGAAAGCGCAACAAAACATCCCATCCGTGGCAGACGCGGAGTCCTACCCCAAAAAGCTAAGTGCATTTTTCCGCAATATCGTTGTCGGCCCTGTTGACATTGATATTGAGGGGCAATGTTTGGTCATCTGTCATAGAGGATGGTGTTGCTACTTTTGCAACGACAGCGAACTAATCATCTGCTTCGGTCCACCGGTTTTCAATTGAACGACACTCCCAGTCACAATCGCGCAGCACTCACACGCTCGAAAAATTTAATGCTAGTGAGTGTTCTGAAGATACATACAGATTCCGCCTTTCAACAGCCATCGTCCTCGACCACGACCTGCCCACTGTGCGTGTCTCGCAGAGGGTAGCCGTCAGCGCCGGTGACGACAACACGGGTAAACATCATGTTCTGAATGCGATCAAAATGCTGATCCAGCGCGCGGTCCACGGTGGAGTCCTGCAAGCCGTCGTAAATGATAATCTGGCCCTTGTCCTCCCGCGTCAGATCGCCCGCTTGGGGTTCAAACAGCCGGTTCATTTGCCAGCGTTCGGGTGCCTCAAGTAAAGCCAGCTCTCCGCCGGCAATGGCAGTGCTGCAAAACAGACCGAGAAACGGTAAAACAAGACGAACACAGTGCCAATTAAATGTTGCTTGCTTGTTCATGAGTGCTTCCTCCCTCAAACCGGATTTGGTGATAACTTCACGTTTTGCTTTACCGTAACCATAGTTTCGGTCGCGTCCGTTTTTGCGGCGGAACTCCGAAGCTTTTCCGATGTTTTCGCGCCCGAAGGATGTTTACGGTAGGATAAAGATGGTCGAAAAAAAGACGAAAAAAAATGCCCTTAAATCAACATGCTACTCACGTAGTTCCGGTATTGGCTGCGTGCCGGACAAGAAAACTGGCCCCGATTGTCCTTTCGTTTTTCTAGAATATAGGGTGATAAAACTCACGAAATTTCCGTTTTCCAAGAGTGGTTATTATTAATACGCTACTGAGATGACCGAGCACACTCCGACAGCTAGCGACACCGAAGTTGAATTCGAGATTGACGGCCGTCGTGTAGAACCCGGCCTGTGCCGGATCACACTTGGCGATAGCTCGACCAAGCTTGAGCCCAAGGTCATGGACCTGCTGATTTATTTTGCACAGCGGCCGGGAAAGTTGTTGTCGCGTGAAGAACTGGAGGAGTCTGTCTGGCAAGACATGGTTGTCGGCTACGACGCGCTTTCCAATGCAATCATCAAGCTGCGCAAGGCCTTTCAGGATGATGCCCGCCATCCACGGGTCATTGAGACCGTATCCAAACGTGGCTATCGACTAATCGCCGATGCCCGGCAAGTTGATCACGTTCGCGAACCCCAGAACAACGCAACCACCGGGCAGGTGGGTACAGGCAATAAGGCCCGGCCACCTACCTCGCCTCGACCAAGACCGTTAATTATCGGACTCACAGCGGGAACGTTGCTGCTGATTGTGGTGATCGGGATGGGCGCCTGGTTTGTTTTTTCTGAACCACGTCCACTGCCGTTGGAGCCCCATGTAACGCAGGTGGAAACCACCGACCCCGAAGCCGAGGATGCGTTTCTGAAAGGCTGGACGCACTATCGTCGCCACACGCCGGAGGATTTTTCAATTTCAATGGTCCATTTTCAGCGGGCCATACTACTGGACCCGGAGTTTGGCCGAGCCTATGCGGCACTGGCGGCAGTCTACTGGCGCGCCTGGCAACGCCATTGGCATCACCGCCTTGGCATGACGCCAAGGTTGCAGGCCTGGAGAAACGCTCAATCGTTTCTGGATAAGTCCGCGATACGACCCACACCCCTTGCACACCAAATTGCGTCCGAAATGTTATCTACCAATCGCCGGTTTGATGAAGCGATCCGGGAAGCGGAGAAAGCAGTCGAACTGAATGCAAACGATCCGGCCGGGCATGTCGCACTTGCCAACGCGCTTACGTTCGCCGGTCGAGCAGAAGAAGCAGCAAAGCACGTTCAAAAGGCGATGCGAATCGACCCGGACTATTCCGCATCACTCCTGCTTGCCCAGGGCCGCGTGGCATTCAGCCGGGAAAACTACGACGAGGCCGCGTTGGCATTGGAGCAGGCGAAACGGCATAACACAAACAGCTATATTCCCTACGTCCTGCTGATCGCCAGTTATGGCCACCTTGGCAAAAAGCAACAGGCAAACAAGGCTATCGCTGCAGTAAACAGCTTGCGCCACGAACTTCGGCAACAAACAGTTTCCGCCTCCACTCCCAACGATCCATGGGACCGCTGGCCGTATCAATACGATGCAGATCTCGAACGAGTCAGCGTCGGCCTGCGTGCAGCGGGACTGCCGAACTGGTGATCGCGGATTATCCTGCCACTCAGCTCTCGGACAGAAATTCAACCATAGCGTCCACCGCCTCTTCCAGAAACAGATCGCGCATGAAGTGACCCGCCCCGTCAATGGTCACCAGCTTGATCCGCTTGTTGTCCACATAGGGTTTAATGATCGCCAGCATATTGGGCGCAATCCTGTCCTCGGTTGCGCCAATGATAAGAGTGGGAACCGAGAGTCCCTTTAACTGAATCGGAAGTAAGCGAAGGCTCGCCCCGGAACCGTAGTAAGACACAAAGGTTTCCGCGCTAACCGGGGCTCCCGGACAGAACAGAAAGTCAGTATTCTTCATGATTTCATCGCCGCGCCCGCTATCCACCAACTTGTTCGCATGCGCCATGATCTCGTTAACATCCTTGTTATAGCGGGAACGGTAACCGGCCGGTGTATATGAGGAATGATCCACGGTTGACGGTGTGATCATGATGACTCGGGACACGGCCGGATCGGAATGCGTGCCCACATAGGTCGCAACTTCGTTGGCTCCGGTGGAGTGGCCGGCAAACACGACCGACTTGGCACCCTTTTTTTTCAACCAGGCCAGCCAGAATCCCAACTCGTTAATTGACGCCTCCCGGGTATACTGGTGAGGGTGCATGCAATCATAGGGGCCGTGCCGATCGTCGAGAGCAAGACTGTAGTTCGGTGCCAGGGAACTGAAGCCCTGCTCCTTGAGCAACTGCTGAGTAGTCTGGATGACTTCCATTCGGTTATGCTGGATCAATGCATGGGCAATCAACACAATTCCGTCACTGATTTGCTTTCCATCGGCCAGTTCGAGTTGGGCGTTCAGGGTCAGCCCATTGAATTTTTCCTTCACTTCTTCTGCAAAAAGTAAATGCAGCGGAGCGAATGTTAAAACCAGAAGAAAAATGGGGAATAAAGACTGCTGGATCCGTATGTTCATGATCGTCCTCCTAGGCCTTGTCATATACTCTAGATGAATATTTTTCGAAACGGCGTTACGGAGTACAGTTCAGCTCAAAATGGCACAAAAGTTATAATGGAAGCCCAACGATTAATCGTTTTTCTTTCGCCCAATCGAATAAACGACGCCGTGAATCCCATTGCCAAGTCATTGGAAAACATGCCTTTCCTGCGTTAGGTAACCTCAGGCTGGTGATAATACAGGGGAAAGATGCTTCATAGATCGGTTGATGGATGTAGACGGCGAGTCAGTTGCTCCGTCAGATAAGAAATTAGTGGCACTAGTGAGCACTGACACGGCGCGGTTTTGCAGGCGGCCAAGAAGAACGTGATCGGTTCTCAGAAAAACAAGTAAAAACAGGGAAACATTCCTTGGGTTGTTGAATTAACTCCACCGAGGCTCATAAAGAGAGCCGACCGGTAGTCTTCGGCCTGTTCAACAACCAAGTCACTCAATTCAAATCAGTCCGCGATAAATGCTGCCTTTCTCTGCACCAAATTACCATCACGATAGTCGGCCATAGCCTGCTGAATTTCCTGTTCGGAATTCATTACAAACGGGCCATACTGCACGATCGGTTCACCAACGGGTCGACCGGAAACCAAAATGAACCGTGCGCTGTCGCTCTCTGCGGTAACTTCAGGTTTCCTGTTACCCTCCAATACCGAAAGGCTGTGTACGGGAATAGCAGTTCCATTTAAGCTGGCATCGCCTTCAAATAGGTACAGAAATTCCTGCTTGCCGATCTCAAGCATATGGCTAAATGTTTTTCCCTTATCCAAGGTAACGTCAAAATACTCTACGTCCGTAACTGAATCCCTAATTGGCCCACTCACGTTTTCGTAACTGCCAATCAGTACTTTGACGCGCAGGCCCTCACTTTCATAAACAGGAAACGCTTCAGGGGAAAACTCCTGGTACTCCGGATCAGCCATTTTTTCGTTAGCGGGCAAATTAATCCATAACTGAAAACCACGCATTAAGCCGTCTTCCTGCTTTGGCATTTCGGAATGTATCACGCCGCTGGCAGCCTTCATCCACTGAGCTGCACCAGAACGTAGGTCTCCCTTGTTTCCCATGCTGTCCCGATGTTCCATGTGGCCATCGATCATATAGGTGAAGGTAATAAAACCGCGGTGCGGGTGGTCGGGAAAGCCAGCTATGTAGTCATTCGGATTGTCACTACCGAAATGGTCAAGCATGACGAAAGGATCAAGATTACGCAGTGCGGGTGTGCCGATCGTTCGGTGAACGGTGACGCCGGCACCCTCGGTAATTTCATAGGCTTTGACGTTGTTGACAATAGCACCAGATGACATTAAATACCTCCGGATTCGTGAGTGATGGCGTGAAGCATCGCCGAGGCGGGATACCTTATAATTGGGCCTTGCCCACGCAATTTCAAGTCGCGGGAAATACGCCTAAAAATTGTAGTTTTTAAGGATCGACCTGCGGCTCCGGTTGAAACCAGAGACCAGACTCTTGTACAACCAACACACCCTGTATCAAGTCCCCAGGATATTGTTCGAGCTTTTTCAGGTGATGAAGCTTCCAAACCTGAAACTCTAGTGGTTCAAGCGGCTTTGCGGGAAAGCGAGCGCTTATTTGACTAACTGCGTTACGTTCGCTTACCGCCCATACCTCGACAATGTTTCCACTTAGCCGGTACAAGGACTGCGCCGCAGTTGCGTGATAGAGACCAACACTATCAGCAGTCGTGTCTACGGCTGGATCATTGAGGTCCATTGGCACCGGTAGCCAACCAGCAGCCAAATTTTGTGTGTTTTGTTCGGCCAGTAGAGGCGCGTTTATCGCTTGTGCCCGTTCACATGCCCGCTGATAAATTTCAAAGAATGAACAACCCGGCGAAACGGGTACAACGGCTTCCGATTCAAAAATTGTTTCAATATGCGTATAGCGGCCGAGAGGTATGTGTGACGCCCAGTCGACTCGCGCCCAGCCGAAGGCCGAATCGCACCGAAGTACAAGCTGATGGCTGTTGGTTGCTGCTTTCAATTGCGCTCCACGCCAGGATAAGAGCGATTGATTTTTCGTGGTCTAGTTTAGGGGCGTGTAGCTAAACCCCTGCCCGCCGATTGAGGCTTCGTACATCAAGCCGCCTTTAATCATCGTAAATACGGCTACGCCATTTTCATAGTCGGCTGTCGCTGCGGCGCCGGCCGTTGCGGCAACTGCAGTCGCTTGCGCAGAGAATTTAAGGTTACCATTTTTAAAGTTTTGAAAACTTGGCTTATCCTTGAAAAAAATAATTTGACTATATGCCTGTCCGCCAAGTTGAAATCCCACCGTAACCTGAGTGAGCGTAGTAGAACCAGTCATGTTTCCGCGGCGAAACACGCTCCCCTGGCCGTGTGCGCCACCGATTCCCATAGCGCCTTTACCAACAGTCGGAAAAACTGCATACCCATAAGCCTTATTGAAAAACGCCTGCATGCTGGAATCACGCTTCTTGAAGGCTGCAACGGTTTCCTGGCTTTTACTTTTTGCTTCGGCGGGCTGGTTGGGATTCCATCCTGCACAGCTTGTGATGGCAAGGGACAACGTCAAAAACGTAACGTTTAAACTAGACTTCAAATAAGGTGACATCGGAAAACTCCTGAACAAATTCACAGTCATTTAGGATCTGGCAACCAAAGCAGCTAATCTGAATTGTAGCCGAGATTTGGTGCCAGCCAGCGCTCGACGTCTGTCAAGCTCATACCCTTCCGCCGGGCATAGTCCTCCACCTGATCCTTGTTGATCTTGCCAACACCGAAGTATGTCGAATCAGGATGACTGAAGTACCAACCTGATACCGAAGCGGCCGGGTACATGGCAAAAGACTCGGTCAATTCCACGCCACTGTTTAGTTCGGCATCGAGTAGCTCCCACAACAGGGGTTTCTCGGTGTGGTCCGGGCAGGCCGGATATCCCGGAGCAGGCCGAATGCCGGTGTACTGCTCCCGCACCAACACATCGTTGTCAAAGCCGGTATTGGTCAGGCCGTAATCCGGTGTCCAGCCGTTGGACTCGAAACCCCAATTGATATGCCGAATGCGGTCATGCATGTGCTCAGCAAAAGCCTCTGCAAGCCTGTCCGCTAACGCCTTGAGCATAATCGCGTGATAATCATCATGCTCTTCCTCGAAGCGCTTAACATGTTCCTCTATACCAATGCCCGCGGTTACCGCAAAACCGCCAATGTAATCCTTCAGGCCCGTTGCCTTGGGTGCCACAAAGTCAGCAAGACAACGGTTTGGCTTACCCGGCGGGCGCTCGGTTTGCTGGCGTAAATGATGCAGGGTTGTCAGCAATTGCTGGCGGTTTTCGTCGACAAAAACTTCAATGTCGTCATCGTTCACCTGGCTGGCGGGAAAAATACCTACCACGCCACGTGCCTTGAGCCATTTTTCATCAATCACTTGCGCAAGTAGGGTGATGGCATCTTCGAAAAGTTTCTCCGCCTCACGGCCCTTATCAGGATCATTGAAAATTTTTGGAAAACTACCTTTGAGTTCCCACGTGTGGAAAAACGGCGTCCAGTCGATGTAAGGCAGCAAAAACTCCAAAGGCATATCATCAAAGACCTGAATACCTAAATCGTTGGGCACGGGCGGCGAGTAGTTTTCCCAATCGATTTTCATTTTGTTGGCGCGTGCGGCCTGCTGTGTCAGGAACTTGATACGTTTCTGTTTACCCAAATGGGCATCCCGAACCTTTTCATATTCAGCTCGCAAGTCGTCCACAAATCCTTCACGAAATTCCTCACTTATAAGATTTTGTGCCACACCGACCGCACGCGACGCGTCCTTGACCCATACCGTAGGCTGTTGATAATTTTGTTCGATCTTCACCGCAGTATGTGCCTTGGACGTGGTGGCCCCGCCGATCAATAACGGCACATCAAATTCCAACCGCTGCATTTCCTTGGCAACATGCACCATTTCCTCTAATGACGGAGTGATTAAGCCGGATAAACCAACAATGTCAACATTCTCCTCTCTTGCTTTGTCGAGTATTTGGTTTGCCGGCACCATCACTCCCATGTCGATAACCTCAAAATTATTACACTGCAGTACAACACCCACTATGTTTTTGCCGATATCGTGGACGTCGCCTTTCACCGTGGCCATGAGGATCTTACCGTTGCTTCTTGAGTCTCCTGCTTTTTCCGCCTCAATATAGGGAATGAGATAGGCGACAGCTTTTTTCATCACACGCGCCGATTTGACCACCTGCGGCAGGAACATTTTACCGTCGCCGAACAAATCGCCAACGGTATTCATACCATCCATTAGCGGTCCTTCGATAACCTGGATGGGCCGATCGAAATGCTGACGAGCTTCTTCGGTATCTTCGACCACAAATGCATCGACACCCTTAACCAGTGCGTGTTCCAGACGTTTTGCCACATCCCAACTGCGCCACTCGAGATCTTCCTTTTTCTCTGCGTGCGCCTCGCCTTTGTATTTTCCGGCAATGTCCAAAAGGCGTTCAGTGGAATCCTCGCGGCGATTCATCACCACGTCTTCGACACATTCGCGCAGCTCATCGGGGAGGTCGTCATACACTGCCAACTGCCCGGCATTGACTATACCCATGTCCATTCCCGCCTTAATGGCGTGGTAGAGGAATACCGAGTGGATGGCCTCGCGCACTGGATTGTTACCACGGAACGAAAACGATACATTACTGACGCCACCTGATATTAGCGCGTGAGGCAACGTATTTTTTATCTTGCGCGTAGCTTCGATAAAGTCCACACCATAGTTGGCGTGCTCCTCGATACCAGTGGCTACGGCAAAAATATTAGGGTCGAAAATAATATCTTCCGGCGGGAATCCCACTTGTTCGGTAAGAATTTTATAAGCGCGTGTGCAAATTTCGACCTTACGTGCCTCGGTATCGGCCTGACCGGTTTCATCAAACGCCATAACAATCACGGCGGCACCATACCGACGACATTTTTTGGCGTGCTCGATAAAAATCTCCTCGCCTTCTTTCAGCGAAATCGAGTTAACAATACCCTTGCCCTGAATACATTTAAGTCCGGCTTCGAGTATTTCCCATTTACTGGAGTCCACCATGACCGGCACCCTGGCTATATCAGGCTCACTGGCGGTCAAATTTAAAAATCGCGTCATGGCCGCTCTGCCGTCCAGCATGCCTTCGTCCATATTGATGTCGATGATTTGCGCGCCGTTCTCCACTTGATCGCGTGCTACGCTCAAGGCTTCATCGTAATTGTCTTCAAGGATAAGACGTTTGAACTTGGCCGATCCGGTAACGTTGGTGCGTTCACCGACGTTGGCGAAAAGAGAATCATCGGTGATGTTAAAGGGTTCAAGACCGCTCAGGCGGGTAATTTTTTCCGGCTGCCCGGGTACGCGAGGCGAATACTGGCTCACCGCGTCGGCCACGGCGGCAATGTGAGCGGGTGTGGTCCCACAACATCCGCCAACAATGTTTACCAGGCCGTGTTTGGCCCAGTCGCCGATCTCTTTCGCCAGCATCGCCGGCGTTTCATCAAAACCGCCGAACGCGTTCGGTAAGCCGGCATTGGGATGTACATTGAGATAACAATCAGAAAGTCCCGCCAGCTCTTCCACGTGTGGACGTAATTCTTCTGCACCCAGCGCACAATTAAAGCCAAAACTCAGAGGCTTGATATGGCGCAGCGAGTTATAGAACGCCTCCGGTGTCTGACCGGTCAGAATACGGCCACTGGCATCCGTTATGGTACCGGAAATCATGACGGGGAGGATGTTACCGGTCTGCTCGAAGTACTCATCAATAATGAACAGAGCGGCTTTGGCATTCAAGGTATCAAATATGGTTTCCACCAAAATGATGTCGATGCCACCGTCAATCAGACCTTGCAGCGAGACTTTATAGGCCGTGGTCAGATCATCAAACGTAACATCGCGCGCACCGGGATCATTGACGTCTTTTGACATGGACGCGGTGACCGGCATGGGTCCAAGCACACCCGCCACGAAACGAGGCTTGTCTTCGGTCGATTTTTCCGCACAGGCTTCCCGCGCTACATTGGCGGCCGCAACGTTGATTTCGTACACCAGCTCCTGCATGCCGTAATCGGCCATGCCATAGTAGTTGGCGTTGAAGGTGTTGGTTTCCAGGATGTCAGCGCCGGCATCAAGGTACTGATTATGGATCTCTTTAATGATCTCCGGCTTGGTCAGACACAGTAGGTCATTATTACCCTTCAGGTCACCATCCCAGTCCGCAAAACGCTCACCGCGATAACCCGCCTCATCCAACTCGTAGCCCTGGATCATTGTGCCCATGGCACCATCCAACAATAGTATGCGTTGTTTGAGCAGTTGCTCCAGCGTGGTCATGAAACCCTTCCTTTATATATGTGTGCTTTACTGACAAAAGAAGGGGCGAAGTTTAGCATGTCACCGCAGCCCATGCGCGAGGTGAAGCCTTAGCCGACCGCGTTGCGCACCAGCAGTACGAATTCCCGGTACACCAGCATAAACGACGCCGCCATCAGCAACAGACCAAACATTTTTGCGGTGGCGCCCTTAATTCGCGGCACAGTAAAGGGGAACCTTTTCATGCCACCCGGCGGAATTTTGGCTGAGGCCACGATGCGAAAACTCAGGTAAAGGAAATACAACACCGGAACGGTGCGCCAAATACCAAAAACCAGATGGCCGACTGCGTCGCGGCGCTCGGCATGTTGTTGTACGGAATTTGCGTCGAGGCCAACGTCCCCACCAACAATCGAGTCCAAGATCGAGTTAAGCAATACACCGGCGAGAATGTACAGCGCGATAAAGATCAAAAGATTCTGGCGCAGATTCTTGTCGCCGTGAACAATTTCCGGTTTCTGGGGTTTTCGGGGGTTGTCCGGTTGATCCACTTCGCCTGCCCTGCCGCGGGAATGGGAAGCGCTATTCTAACACCGGTCTAGCACCGGCAACTATTTTCTGTAGGTTTGTGCGCCACCCAAGCTCTGGTAACTCGTTGTTCGTTACTCGACCCTGATTTCACAGCGCGTCTATCCATTTCTCAAGCTCATGGGCCTCACGCTTCAGGAATTCGCTGTCTCGAAAGGCATTGGCCATCGTTGTGATTCCCTGAGCGCGTGACAAAAGATGTAAGGCGAGCACATCGGCGTCCTCATCGTGACCCAGTTGGCGGATTTGAGTTGCCAGCCAGCCGCGAAAAACAGCGAACATTTCTGTCGCGTGTTCGTAATGCATGTGTTCAAGCTTGGACAACTCAGTGCACAGCGAACCCACCGGGCAGCCGTATTGCGCAATATCGCCCTGCATGTTGGTGAGAATGGCGGCATAGCGTTTGAGGCGATTACGCGGCTCGGGAATTTCCGCATCCCAATTAACCAGCATGTCGCGAATGGACTCGACCCGCTCGCGGATAACCGCGGCCAGAATGTCGTCCTTGGATTTAAAGTAATAGTAAAAATTTCCGCGCGCGATACCCGCAGCATCGGCTATATCGCTAAATGAAGTGTGATTGTAGCCTTGCCGGTAAAACAGCTCGTCGGCTGTCTCGACTATACGTTGTCGAATGAGTTGACCTTTCTCTTTCATAACATAAGGTTTACCGTCGTCTGCCGGCTATTATACCGAAACCAAACGCCATAAACCGCCTAAACATACTCTGTCGCCGCTTTCGCCCACCGGGCGCGGGAATTCTTGCCGTCATCCCACGCCCGTTAGCATGTCGACCTATTTTTCAGACAACTGCCTCTTCCCGTTCAAGGAACGGATAGTCGGTGTAGCCTTTTGCGTCACCACCGTAGAACGTCTCGACATCGGGTTCATTGAGTTCAGCGCTCTGCGCAAAGCGCTCCACCAAATCGGGATTGGCGAGAAACAGCTTACCGAACGCCACCGAGTCCGCCTGGTCATTTTTCACACTAGCCTGGCCCAGCTCAAAATCGTAACCGTTGTTGGCCATGTAGTGTCCGCCGAATCGCTTTCTGAGCTGCTGATAGTCCATCTCAGCTTCGCCCGTCGTCATGTCGCCTTCTACCACATGCAAATACGCCAGACCAAGCTCACTGAGTTGCTCGGCCACAAAGTTAAAGGTGGTCTGTGGATCGGAGTCGGAAATATCGTTAAACGAGTTTTCCGGCGACAGGCGCACGCCGACTCTGCCAGGCTCCCACGCTTGCAGTACCGCCTGTATGACTTCCTGTAGGAAACGAATGCGATTTTCCAATGACCCGCCGTAGCGATCGGTACGCCGATTTGTGGAGTCGCGCAGGAACTGGTCAACCAGATAGCCGTTAGCCGCGTGAACTTCGACACCATCGAAACCGGCTGATTTGGCATTGTGTGCCGCCACGCGGTACTGCTCGACGATATCCGCGATCTCGCCGGTCTCCAATGCATGAGGTTCTACAAAGGCTTGCATGCCCTCGTAGGTCACCGCCTCACCCTCGGGCTTAATTGCCGAAGGCGCCACCGGCAGTTGCTGGTCAGGTAACAAGCTTGGGTGGGAAATGCGACCACAATACCAAAGCTGCAGAAAAATCCGGCCCCCTTTGGCGTGTACCGCGTCAGTAACCTTTAACCAACCCGCGACCTGTTCGGTGCTGTGGATACCGGGTGTCGCCGGATATCCGACTCCCTGCGCTGAAACCTGAGTCGCTTCGGTAATAATCATTCCCGCTGTAGCGCGTTGCGTATAGTACTCAGTGTTAAGCGCTTGCGGAACGTTGCCTTCACCCGCCCGGTTGCGAGTCAGTGGCGCCATTATTATCCGGTTGGAAAGTTCAAGACTACCGAGTGTAACGGGTGTAAACAAATCTGTCGCCATGTGACGCTCCTTTGTCAAAATATGATTAAAAAGAAATACTGGTTAATTTTAGTAAAGATTTTTGTAGGTCATTCCAGTGCAAACCATAGACTATTTTTGCTAGAGGGCTACTGGATTTTGGCTCTCGTCAGAATAACGTATTTTTAATTTCCCGGATAAGCCATGTAGATCTACTGTTTTCTGACCAGGAATTGAAACGCACCTTCGGACTCGTCACTGGACAGCAATTCGTTACCGGTTTGTTTGCAAAATGCCTGCACGTCCTTCACCGATCCAGGGTCGGTCGCCAAGAGGCTGACAACGTCGCCATCGCTAACGGCCGCCAGTGCCTTCTTAATTTTTAAAATAGGTAATGGACAATTAAGACCGCGTGCATCAATTTCCTGTGCTACAGCTGCGCTCATGATGATACCTCTCGTTAATTTACAAATGATTAAAAAAATTGGTCATCCATGACCCAAGGCCGAGGTCCTTAAACGAAACATTAGATAAACAAACTGATATCCGCCTTGGCGGCCTGGGGTAAATAGCTGGTAGCACCGATCCAGTCGGTGATCTCGGGAATAAAGTCATCCTTACTGTAGCCAAACAGGTCTACCGTCATCTGACAGGCGACGAGATTTGCGCCGCCTTCGAGCGTCATTTCGCGCAATTCCGCAATACTGGCGACACCCTTGTTCTTCAAGGTCTGTTTCATCATGCCTGCAGAAAACCCTTCAAAGCCGGGTACAACACTTTGCACGGCATTCGGTATCTTCCAGTTAATATTCTGAAACCAGTCCGGACCGAATGGCATTTTCATCGGCATGGCCGGGTTACCCAGTGGTGACAAGCCCAGTTCCAGATCCGCCTTAAGCAACTCCAGGCCATAGAAGGTAAAAAAGATCGACACATCCCAGTCCAGCGCCGTAGCGGTAGACGCCAGGATGAACGGTGGGTAGGCCATATCCAGCGTTCCCTTGGTTGCAATAATGGCCAGTGACGGCGTTTTCGCCGCGTCGCGCTCGGCGAGCTTTTCGTCAAGACGCTGGTCGAACCAGTGATTCAGCGCTTCGGGGCTCAGGTGGGTGGGAATAGAGCTCAGTGCTTCTTGTTTGGTTACAGCCATTACGTGTTTCTCCTCGACATATTTGACAGACGTCTGACTTTTGTTTCTTAAAACTAGGACATTCGTCTTATTTTGTCAAGAACCGAACTAAGAGCCTTTTAAAACAGAGGGGTAGAGTGATTTCCCAATAGGTCGCGAAAACAGGATAGGACGTCCGCTGTCGGTCAACCAGTTTTAACCAGACCCGACACACCAATGAGAGTCGTACCGAGAGACGCTTTGCGGCGGAGGAAAAGGTTTCTGTATTTGAATTTCTGTGCACCCACGCCTATACCAGAGACTATTGATCGTCGTGTTTATACCTCATGAATTTCAAGATAATTTAAAGGAGGAGCTAGACATGTCTGCGCAAAACTCGATTACCTTCTCCCCGGGCAAACACGACAAGCTTGGCATTTTACATTGTGGTGTAACCCGTGAAGGCTTCATCGCTGTTGCCGGTGACCCACGCGACATTGGGGATGGTAAGGAAACCATCTTCGATAAGGTAAGCGTCAAGGCTTCCCGGCACCATGTCAATTTCGACAAAGGTTAATGTACCGTGACCGCTAAGCCGGATCTTGCCACAACCATCCTCGATACTGCCCTGCAGCTTGCCGAAACGCGAACCTGGGAACGGCTACGGCTGCACGATATCGCCGCAGATCTGGGCATCACGCTGGACGATATTCGCACTCATTTCCCGCAGAAGGATGATCTGGTTGAAGCCTGGTTCGACCGAGCCGACAGCATCATGCTGCAATCAGCGGCCTCGCCTGAGTTTTTTAACCTGGACATGCGTGAGCGTTTGCAGTGCATCATCATGAACTGGCTCGATGCCCTGGCGCCGCACCGGAAAGTTACCGCCGACATGCTGCTATACAAGCTGGAACCCGCGCATATCCATCTGCAGGTCCAGGGGATCATGCGCATCAGCCGCACAGTGCAGTGGTTTGGCGAAGCCGCGCAGCAAAAGTCGACGCATCTACGTCGAATTTTGGAAGAAATCGGCCTGACCTCGATTTATCTGGCGACATTTGTCCACTGGATGAAAGACAGTTCAGTCAATCAGCAGCGTACGCGCGAGTTTCTGGAGCACCGTCTGCGCGAGGCGGAGAGCTGTGCCAATAAGCTACCCGGCGTGCCGCCGCAACCACGACCGCAGACCGACTGACGCGCATGGATACACTGACCCATGCGCTGGTGGGAGCCGTCACCGCCCGCGCCACGGCTCCCAAAGAACTTAGCAATATTCACTTGCCACTCAGGAGCCGTACGCTTGTTGGCGGGCTCGCAGCTGCCTTTCCTGACATCGATTACCTCACCATTTGGATTGATCCGCTTTCATTTATCGCCGACTGGCATCGTGCGATAACACACTCCTTTGTCATGTTGCCGATATGGGCACTCGCACTGGGATTTCTGTTTGCTAGCCTCACGCGGCGTAGAGCTCAATTACGTGAGTTGGTCATTGTTTGTGCCCTGGGTATTTTCACCCATATCCTGACCGATCTCATTACCAGTTGGGGCACTCAGATTTTCGCGCCATTTTCACAGTTTGCTCCGGCGTTGAGCCTTACCTTCATCATCGATCCATACTTCACCGCAATCGTTGCTGGCGCCTTGGTGCTGTCCGTTTTGAAACAATCACGGCTGCTCGCCCGGACGGGGCTGGTGGTACTGGTATGCTATGTCGGCTCGCAAGCAGTGTTGAAGTTGCAGGCCACAAGCATCGGGCGTGAATATGTAGACACCGGGGGCCTACAGCCCGCCACTGTCTATGCCATGCCGCAACCGTTTTCGCCGTTTAACTGGAAACTGATTGTGACAACCGGCAAGCACTATCACATGGCGTACGTAAACCTGCTCGCGCGGGAACCCAAGCCTGTGCCAGGCGAATCTCCTGCATCGTTGTGGAGCATGACCGCGTACTATCGGCCGCCGAGGGCCTTGGACTGGAAGCAATACAGCTTGTATGGAACAGAAGCAATCACACAAACAATCTGGGCGCGTCCGGAATTTGAGCGCTACCGGCGTTTTGCCCGCTACCCCGCGCTGTATCGCATCGATAAAAACCAATCCAACCGCTGTGTGTGGTTCATGGATCTGCGTTTCGCACTGCCAACACTATTCACTCCATTCCGCTACGGCATGTGCAGGCAAGGCCGTGCTGACTGGAAGCTATATCAATTGAAGCGCCTCACTGAAACAAGCGTGAGGCATTGAAGGTTCAACAGGTAAACCGCGTTAGTAAATGCAAACGTAGCTGGAGCTTAGTGATGCGGGCGATGAGTGACTTAACCTGCTCTGGTGAACGTTTGCCTTGAGATGTTATCTGGCGATCAGGCTGCTGTTACCAAGCCAGGCTCCGTATAGAAAACCCAGGCTGAAAGTCACTGCTTACAGAATTTCCGAGTGGTCAATACGTGCCTCTTGGCATTCCGAAAGTTATACTTGTTTCCATCCACTGGCGCCGGTCGACAATTTTTAG
Organism: uncultured Ectothiorhodospiraceae bacterium; assembly: GCA_947259765.1. GTDB lineage: Bacteria > Pseudomonadota > Gammaproteobacteria > CAMYNG01 > CAMYNG01 > CAMYNG01. Next base: position 22,776 of record CAMYNG010000001.1, on the reverse strand, counting down.
AATAGCTATATTGACACTGAGCTTATCACCATTAGCATCCTGCAATCAGAGCACCGCATACGCGTTGGTGTCAGTAGCTGCCTGTTAGGACAGCCAGTGCGCTACGACGGCGGCCATCTGGCGCGCTATTTCGAGTTTGTGCCGGTCTGCCCGGAAGCCGCTATTGGAATGGGGGTACCGCGCCCGCCAATTCGTCTTATCGTACGCAATGGCGAGACCCGTGCAGTAGGAATTGATGATCCGAGCCAGGACTTCACCGAGGCCTTGCAAAAGCACGTGACAGAAATTGCCGATTCACTGCATCAGGTTTCCGGTTATATCCTGAAAAAAGATTCTCCCAGTTGTGGCATGGAACGTGTTCGCGTTTTTGATATAAATGGAATTCCTGCAAAGCGTGGTACGGGTATTTTTGCTGCAGCGATACAGCGATACGTACCGCTGTTACCCATGGAGGAAGAAGGTCGACTTCAGGATTCAGCTTTACGTGAAAACTTCATAGAACGCGTGTTTGTCTACTATCGCTGGCAACAAATGCTCTCGACGGGACTATCCGCTGCCGCGCTAGTTGAATTCCATTCGCGCCATAAATTTAACGTACTGGCCCATGATCAGGTGCTTTACCGACGTCTGGGCCGCCTGGCTGCCGAAGCAGGTGCGGACAGAATTGGCATGATCGCCGCTAGCTATATAGAAATAATGATGCAGGCATTAAAAAAAAGAGCGTCCAGAAAGAATCACGCCAATGTGTTAACCCACATTATGGGATTTTTGAAAAATCAGCTCGACAGCGATGACAAACAGGAATTACTGGAAGTTCTCGATGCTTACCGTAATGGGCAAGTCCCACTCATTGTACCAATCACTCTTTTTCGGCACCATTTACGACGTTTTCCTCATCCCTATATTGAGCAACAATATTATATGACCCCTTACCCGGAAGAGTTGATGCTTAGAAATTCCGTATAGGCGTCTTTGGAGGTCAGATCTATTCTCACCTGATCGTTTGGGCCTAGGTTTCGTTTTGGGTACCGATAAGTTCCAGCTGGGATGGCAACACGAATCGAAACGTCGCACCCTTATCTATGCATGCGTCTGCCCATATCCTTCCATTGTGCCGTATCAAAATTCTTTTTACCGTAGCAAGTCCTACACCCGTACCGCCAAAGTCCGAGCCCGGATGAAGTCTTTGAAATGGCTCAAATAGTTTTTTAACATATGCCATCTCAAAGCCGGTACCGTTGTCTTTTACAAAGAACGTGGCGTCCTGGTCGCTTGTTTCTTTGCCAAACTTGATTATAGCTTTTTCTCGCTTTGACGTGAATTTCCATGCATTACTAAGCAAATTACCCATTACAAGCCGTAACAGGTTTGGATCCCCAGTAACGATAAGCTCAGATTCTATTTCAATCTCTGCCTGCCTTTCCGGATTAGCTTTCCTCAACTCAGAAACAATCTCACTTGCTATTTTACTGAGGTTGGTTCTGGACAATGTTAGCGGTGTACGCGATATGCGCGTAAGAAAAAGCAGTTCATCGGTCATTTTCTGCATTCGTCCAGCAGCTTCGCGAATGCGCGCAACAAGATTTTGTGCATCGTCGCCAAGAGAATCCACATGATCTTCCAACAAAATTGTGCCAAAGCCGGAAATAGCGCGTAGCGGTGATTTGAGGTCGTGTGAAACCGTGTAGGTGTAGGTCTCCAGTTCGCGGTTGAGCTCTTCGAGTTCGTGAGTTTTTTGCCGAAGCTCCAACAATTTTAAAACGTGTGTTCTAAGAATGCCCAGGCACCGTTGTTGTTCCGGGCTTAAGCTACGCGGCACACGGTCAACCACACATATTGTACCCAATGCGATTCCTTCATCGGTAAACAAAGGGGCACCTGCGTAAAAGCGTATGTTAGGTGGACCGATTACAAAAGGATTATCGAAAAACCGGCGGTCTCGTTGTGTATCGGGCACAATGAACAAACCCGGTTGTAAGATTGCATGGGCGCAAAACGATACGCTGCGCGCTGTTTCACTTACGTCGAGCCCAATGCGCGCCTTGAACCACTGTCGAGACTTATCAATAAAAGTAATCAGTGCTATTGGTGCTTCACAGATGGAGGCGGCGAGATCGGCTAACTCGTCGAATGCTTCCTCTCGGGCGGTATCCAGAACATGATAACGGTAAAGTAGGTGGAGACGTTGAACCTCATTGGGGGGGATCTCAGCCTCTTCCATACCGTACGCTCCTTAAATCGTTTCGGTCGACAAGATGCGGAATATCATTGGTCGCCTACCTGCCCTTTTAATTCCATTGTAAGTATAGTTAAAAGATTGAATAGTCCAACTCAGTTAACTCTCGATATATCGGTAATTTTTAAATACTACTTGTTAATTGGGTTTGACAATACCAGGAAAATTTATTGCTGTATTTGAATTGATTTTTTGCTCAACAACTGCGTGGTTAAACCGGAACTGCATGTGATGCGATAACTAATACAGTGAGACCAACGGCATTTTACTCACCTTCCGGCTCCATCAAATGCACAGCGGCACCGAGAGGATCTGCAACTACACAAATGACGCCAACACCCGCGACTTCGTGAGGAGGAACCAATACCTTTCCCCCGAGCTCCCTCACTCGTCCTACAAGACTACTGATGTCTGCAACCGCTATGTAAGAGTGCCAATGGGCGCCTTTTTCAGGCGTATTTTCCGTGGGGTTCATCATACCGGCGACTTCCTTACCGTTATCTTGAAACAGCGTGTACGTTCCGTACTTTCCAGCATCTACCTTCCTGGTCTGCCAGCCAAATAACTCGCTGAAAAACGCACCGCTTTTTGTTTGATCCGGCGTAACGAGCTCATGCCAGATAAATGGAAACGTGTCAGCCATTGTCCTACCCATTAACGGCTCATTGTCTATGTGAAACCCTATGCCACTTGGCTTCACCAATCAAGCACGCGCAAGCATTACAGAACAATGCCTGGCTCTATCGTTCAGCAAATGGAGTATTCACGTTAGTTTCAAAATGCCCGGCATCGACCCATGTGTGCGCAAGCGGGCGGGCCGCACTACGTGCCCGGCGGTACGTCGGAAAATTGGTTCGAGGGATCCGTAAGTACGATTTGAGGTTTGCCTCTGTAATCCTCTACCACACCTGTTATGTATACATAGCTTCGACCTCGTCCGGCGTAACGAAGTTGAACGAGGTTCAGGATTCGTTGTGAAACTTCCGAATCAATTTCAGGAATCCAGAGATTAAATTTATGCTGGATTGAACCAGCAAAAATCACGGCACCGTTACCCGCCCATCGATTTATACCGGACTGCAGATCACATAGCACGGTAATTCTTTCCTCGTTTTCCGCTGCTGCAACAATAGTTGCGTAGTCGACACGTACGGAAAGCACACCACGCTGAATTCCAAATCGTCGATAATCCTCAACAACGCTGTCCCGCAGATGCCACCAGGGGATTAGGTCATCGTAGTCACGTGTTTCGCCACCCTCGTTTGTGGCCGGGTCCCAGATATGGGATTTACGCGCCTGGGCCACCGCCTCGGCACGCATCATGTCATGATGATAAAGACGTGAACGCCCATACTTGACGAAGTAGGGACTCCAGCCTTGCTCAACGGCAAGGACGTTGAAATTAACCCCATCTTTATGTACATAGCAGATCAAGCGGCCAAAGTTACCCCGATGCTTCTTCAACGCCTCGGCCAGGGGATCGCTGGTGTCGAATTCGATGTCGACAAACACTTCTGCTTCCGGAAAACCGTCTTCATTTACGCCGAAAAATCCCTTCGCCCAGGCGGTCGCCAATTTACCTGCATGTGTTACCGGTTTGCCGCTACCGGCGCGGCTTTCTTCGGTGTCGAGGCAAATCAGCCGAAGCGACTCTTCCTCACCATTCAGCTCAACCTTGACCGTATCGCCGTCAACTACTTTGGTCAGTCTAAGATTGGAAACCCGTGTTCCTGCCATGTCCACGCCCCCTAAATCACTAATTCAATACTCGTGTTGTTACGATAGTGCTACGAGTTGATGATCCAAGCACGCTAAATTTAGAATCACCTTATTATGTACCGCGCAGTGCTGTACGAACTGTTAAAAAATGAACGGAATTTTTGTGAAATATTAGCGGAATGATTTTTGAAGCCGGCCAAAATTACACCGGGACGCGGGCGAATGATATTTTGTGTTGCGTGGAGGTTGGATCTCTTTTCAGCATTGCTCCCAGGGTAAACCTGCAAAACGCCAGCCACCCAGCGTACTGCGATGATGGTTGTCATCCAGTTCGCCCTCGAAACCTTCCTCGATATTATAGACATCGTGAAAGCCTTCCTTTAAAAGCAATTCACCCGCCTCCAGTGAACGTTTACCACTGCGGCAAATCAGTAGTACGGGGACGTTGTGCCCACTTTTATGATGATCCAGGCCGCCGAGGATCAGCTTGCGAACTTCAACCGCAAAGTTGGGATTAATATTCCAGTCGGGTTCGTCAATCCAGGGAATGTTAATGGCACCGGCAGGATGCCCGATAAATAGAAACTCCATGTGCGAGCGCACGTCCACCATCAGCGAACGTGGATCATCCTGGATTAGTTGCCATGCATCGCTGGAGGAAATCGTTTTGACCTGCTCGTCATTTGGCACGCTCAGTTCTCCTTGGATTTCACTTTCAATACAACGCCGTCGACACCGATAACTTCCACCTGCTCACCCGCGCCGCAGTCAACACCTTCAATTTTCCAGGTGGAGTCATCAACATGAATTTTTCCAATGCCGTTAACGATCGGCTCCGCCAGAGTAAAGATACGACCGACATATTGTTCGCCGCGCCGATTAAGCATCGGCTGGTCGGTCTCGGTCGGATGTTTTCTCAGGTGGTTGCGCCACAGCAGGATGCTGGCAACCGAGAGCACCGCAAAAACAAACCACTGCAGCTTCCAGTCCATGCCCGGAAACACAAACAACATGCCACCCACGACACCGGCAGACGCTCCCATCCACAGGAAAAAACTTCCCGGGGCGAATACTTCAAGGATTAGCAGAACAACGGCAAAAATCCACCAATGCCAGAACTCCAGAGTTTCCAGGGTCATGCGCTGTCGCCCCGACCCTTAAAGGCTTCTTTGGCCAGTTCGCCAATGCCACCAATGGCGCCGATCACACTGGAGGCTTCCAAGGGCATGAGTACCAGCTTCTCGTTATCCGCCGAGGCGATCTTTGCCAGGGCATCGACATAGCGAGTGGCAACGAAATAGTTGATCGCGTTGATGTCGCCCTTTTCGATGGCCTGCGAAACCGTATAGGTTGCCCGCGCCTCGGCCTCGGCCTCACGCTCGCGGGCCTCGGCGTCGCGAAACGCAGCCTCCTTACGGCCTTCGGCATCCAGCACAACTGACTGCTTCTGGCCTTCAGCCTCCAGAATAATCGCCTGCCGTTCACCCTCGGCGCGCAGGATCTCCGCCTGGCGTTTACCCTCGGCCTCGAGAATATCGGCGCGCTTCTCGCGCTCAGCTTTCATCTGCCGCGCCATGGAATCAACCAGATCCCGTGGCGGGCTGATGTCCTTGATTTCGATGCGTGTGACTTTTACGCCCCACGGGGTGGTGGCGTCGTCGACGACATTTAATAACTGGGCATTAATCACGTCACGCTGAGACAACAACTCATCGAGATCCATGGAGCCCATCACCGTTCGGATATTGGTCATGGTCAGATTCAGGATGGCAAGTTGGAGCTGGTTAACCTCATAAGCCGCCTTGGCCGCATCCAGTACCTGGTAGAACACCACGCCGTCTACGCGCACCATGGCGTTGTCCTTGGTGATGACTTCCTGCGAAGGGACGTCCAGCACCTGCTCCATCATATTCATCTTGGCGCCAATGCGGTCCATCAGCGGAATAATGATATTGAGTCCGGGTCGCAATGTGCGCGTGTAACGCCCCCAACGTTGCACCGTGTACTCCCAGCCCTGTGGCACAAACTGCGCACCCGACCATAGAACGGATATCGCCAGAACGACCACAACAATGGTAAAAATGCCCGATAATTCGATCCCCGCAAACATGTCGTTTCCTCTTGGTAGTGGTTAACACCCTAATAATTAACGTTGTTTTAACTGCAACGGGTATAGGCTTCACTTATAGCACCTTCCCAGGCCGCGGGATACACTAGCCGGCATGAGTTCCGTTCGCAAAGCAATCGCGCCGCAAGAGGCTTTTGGCCGCGCAGTGCCGGTGAAGCCGCCGCGCTCGCTGATGCGACCGGTAGGCCGGGCGATTGCCGACTTCGACATGATCCACGACGGTGACCGCATTCTGCTCGGCGTATCAGGAGGTAAGGACTCACTCTCGCTGCTGCATATTCTGCATCACCTGCAACGCTATGCACCGGTGAAATTCGCACTGGGTGCAATAACAGTAGACCCGGAAGTCGAGGGCTTCGACCCGTCGAAATTGAAGGACTATCTGGCCAACCTGGGCATACCCTATTTCTACCGCGAACAGCCCATCCTGGAACAGGCGAGAGAAAACATGGATGGCAAATCATTCTGTGCGTACTGCTCGCGCATGAAGCGCGGCATTATGTACACCACCGCGCGCAAAGAAGGCTACAACGTGCTCGCGCTGGCCCAGCATCTGGACGATCTCGCCGAGAGCTTCATCATGGCGGCGTTTCACAATGGCATGCTCAAAACCATGAAGGCGAACTACACCAACCGCGACGGCGACCTGCGCATCATTCGCCCAATGGCTTACGTACGCGAACGCCAGACCCGGGATTTCGCCGCAGCTGCCGGATTGCCGGTTATTCCGGACTCGTGCCCGGCCTGTTTTTCCATGCCGACCCAGCGGCAGCACTTTAAAGAACTTCTCGCCGAAGAAGAGAAGGGCAATAAACTCCTGTTTCACTCTATTTTGAGTGCTATTCGCCCACTAATGGGCAAAAAAACGGCCTATTGAAGGTTTTTCCCCCACTTTTTAGTTTTTTTCGAAAACTAGCACTATTAATAGTTAAAAGTGGAGACTTTCTTCCACTTCCAGGGGGAAAATAACCGCACAGTGGAGTTTTTCCTGAAACGCTTCCCGTTGCCCGTGCGGGCATTTCACGCACCCCGGCATAATTCCGACGCACTGGCGGCTTGTGCGTGCTCAGCGGGATCGGGTTGTCCGTTTGCGCAAGCGCCATCTTTCCCGGTTCAAACACCTGTCCGCACACGCGCTTTTCGCTTGTGAATTAGTCACAGCCGTTTCGTGAATTAGTCGTTGGGCCTGGCGTCAGCGTCGGTAAAAATGCATGTCGTGGGGGCATGAAATAGCAGGCCTTTTGCAATGGATTGCCACACGTTTCCAATCACATTCATGGAGGAAATTCCAATGATCCAATCAAGTCGAAAATCACGATCCGTCCGGATTCGGTCCGGTTTAGTTGCTGTTTGTGTGGGTGCTTTGGCGCTAGTTGCTACACAGGTCAGTGCCGTCACCAAATACAACTACTACCAGGGAACAATGTGTGAAGCCGCAGGCGATGGCTACCACTGGAATTCACAAAAGGTCAAATATTTGTCCAATGGCGCCATACTGAATGACGACTCCGTCCGGGCGATCGCACTGACTTGCCCGGGAGTAGAACACCAGTTTCCCCGAAGAATTGACGGATACGTTCGCATCTTCAAGTCAGACGCCAATCAATATACGGCCTGCACATTGAATACAAAAAATTTCTCTGGCACGGGCGGATCGTTCAGCTCAAAAGTTGCGCCAGCAGGCACCGGATTGAAGACCCTGTATTTCGATGCCATCAATGCGTCAACCACTCATAATATTTCCTGCTTAATGCCACGCAAGGTGTCCGGGCAAAAGTCAGGAGTACTATTTTATACGATCTACGAAATAACCTAATAGCAACCAAGTAAACCTCGTTTGCGCTACAGATGGACCTCGAAACGTGCGAACGCCTACCAAGCTACCGTATGCTGGAACTTTCCAAGGAAGGCACTTTCCAGCATGTTCTATTCCCAAAAAAGGTAACTTGCCAATGGGAAAAGGAGATTTGAATTGAACACGAAAACATACGTCATTTTCACGCTGGCAATGGTAAGTCTCGCCACCGCCGGAGCTTTATCGGTGATACTGGACACACCAGATACTGATGCCAACCTACAGGAAACATTGCCAGGCAACCCTCAAACCAGGCAATCAGAACTGGCACGATACAGTTTCGAGCAAAGTAGTACCGCGACGCGCACTGTTGAAAACCCGGAGCAGACAAACGGCACCCAATCCATAAGTGCATACGAAAGCAGTCTGTCAGGTAAACGTCCGCATACAGAGGATCAAGTTTCCTATTCAGAACAAGTTGCACCACAAAATATGGGATCGCGTAACGGTCTAGATGAAGAGAACCTGAACCAGGAAGAGCTTATTCAGCGACAGGAACGGCGCCACGAAGAGCTGCTCCAAGAAGTCGATAGCCGCTTTACTGATGAAGACGTAGACGCTTCCTGGTCAACTCAGCAGGAAGTCCTGATTTCGGATGCATTCTCCACGGAAGAATGGCAACAAAGCACTCTGGTTGGCGCGAGATGTAAAAGCACAATTTGTCGACTGGACCTGTTACACAACAGTGACAGCGGCGAAGCCAGCTTTTTGACCAGTCTGGGAGCAACCGAAGCCTTTGCGAACACCACGGGGACCTATCGGCGACAGGAAAACTCAGACGGTTCAACAAGCATGACGCTTTACGTTGCAAGACAGGGCCATTCTTTGCAAGGCGAGCTCGCGGAATAAAAGTCGAGCGGAGAAATAACTATATAAATTCCAATGTTTCGAGAGACTTTGAGGCCAGCGACTGGCCTCTTTTTTTTGCGCACGGAAACAGCAAAACACCGGGCGTCTGTCTGCCCATATTTAACACCAGTAATTTTAGATTCATTTCGGTGAGAATAACTGTCGGCCAGAAGGAAACATGCCGAAGATAAAAAGCGGGGCTGGAGCATCGAAATTTTTTTAAACCATCATCGACAATCCAGCCCCATAGCGATTCAATTTAAAATCATTTCTAGGATTCCTCTTCACCGATTTGCTCAGCTGAGGTTGTGATCCATTTTTTTCCGGAAGAGCTTTCTACGAAATATACGGGCTTTTCATTTCGTAACATGTCGGAGAGATATACCGAATCCTCTTTCGGTGGAAACCAATTAACGTTTCGCCAACTGCCGTTTTCCTGGTAGTGAAAAATGACCCAGGGACGATCCCCATCGAGATCGTATCTGAGAACATAGTTTTTGATCATATGCACGGCCATGTGACACCTCCATTTCTTGCAATTAAATTAGCTTGAGATTGACCGACACCTATTTTGCAGGTGCCGGTCTTTGGCGCTGGTACTACTTTCGAACACAAAAGCCAACAGATGTTTCATTGCGGTGCCGGTTTACGCCACTGTTAACGTTGGTTCGATTATCTGCGTACAAGGTTAACGAATATCCGCAGGGTTGCATGCCGGTGGTATCAAGCGTGTAGGTTCCTCCCACTACACCGGTGTCTGCAATGGTTCCGCCAGCCGATACCGCTTCATTCGCAGGAAATGCAGCCGGAATTGATACCGGAGACACGCCACTTGCCGGGCCGCTTGGACGGATAACAAACCAGTGACGCCAAAAGTGACCCTGCACATCGGTAGCTGAGAAGTTTCCGTTGAATACCGCGCCAAGATTAAACTCGGCACAATCCACGCCCACGCCAAGATCAATATCCAGATCAACGTCCGGCCGACTGTTGTCGACGGTAACGGTAACTGCATTGCCGTGGATATCGTGTAACGGATTTCCATCCACACTCAGGTCGACGCGGAGGTCAAATTGCATACCGTCTTCCACTGCACCGGTAAACCACGTCATCAGAATGTTACCATCAACAAAATGATCGGCGGAATAGTCTTCGTAGGGATAGTAACCATCCCCGTCCGCGTGCACGACGTGATTTGGATTAATCGTCAGCACCCCACCACTAAACGTAACAAGAGTGAGCTTGAGGCCAGTCGGTTCATTGTCCAGCGGGACATAGTCACCGTCCGGCGCACCGTGAGGCTTAATCACAATTCGGTACTTGCTCGCCGCATTGCCACCCACGATCTTGCCAGACAAATTGATCTTTCCGCCGAAGGGGCTTTGCTCCGCAACAAACCCGGTTTCGATACCCACCCCATTAGCGTAACCGCTTGCGTTAATGTCGCTCACGGCCATGTCACCCACCGACGACAGGATAGGCATGTTGCCTTGAACAATATCTCCCGGATAGAGATGGATCACCGTCTGCTCGCGGTTTCCCCATACAGGCACATAGTTGGGATTTGCGCAGGGTGGCGGCACTTGCCAGGACATAATCGCGCGAATGGGCACCAGACGCGCGCCTTCCTGGCAGGACTGCTGGAATTTTTCCAAATCAACCTTGAGAAAGACCGAGTACTCCAAGCCTTGCTTCGGCATTTTGTCGAAGTCATGCACGTCAACAAAGGTCGTACCCAGACAAGTCTCGAAAGTACCGTTGTTGTTGAAGTCACCCCAGAACGTGACGTATTCCCGGCTGCCTTTGGTGCACGGGCCACCGGAATATCCGTTGGGCCGCTTGATGCGCAAAATACCTACCAGGGTAGAGTTACGCGGATCATAGCCGACACACTCCAGCTCCTCGTAGAAGGTACTGCCATCCGTCGGTACCAGCGTACCCAGAATGTCAGACAGATCGATGTCCACGCCCGGTAACAAGGTGTTAAACGAGTCTGACATCAGATTTTTGCTTAGTGACGGCTTTTCGAGCATTGCGTTCAGTTCAGTAAACGCAAACCGCTTCGGCTCAACTTCAGTATTTGCATACAGATCGGCAAGCTCCGGCAGACTCAGGGCTTCGGGCTTCGACTGAATCGCCTGCGTAAGATCTATTGCCGCAGTCACTTTTTCAGGCAGTTTCACCTCAGCCGCTTGTAACAGATCATCCACGACGATCAGTTTGAACGGATCAATCTGAATGTGGGTGTTGTGAATATCACCCCATACAGGTTGGAAGTTCGGCTGGTCCTCTGGTGGTATTACATTCCATGACAAGATTGCACGCACCAGAACCTGATTGTTCTGAAAACAAAACTTACGCGGCGGATCGATTTTACGCGTAACCGCGTACTCAAGACGGCGCTTGTTTTCGGGCACGTCGTAGGCTGTAAAGCTTGCCAGCCCATAGTCTTTCCAGCTCGCTCCACCATCAAACGACAGATAGAAACGAACGTATTCCTGTGTTCCGTCGGTACAAACGTTACCGCCGTAACCACTGGTTTGATTGACATAAATAACCGCATGTAGGCGCTCGAAATCGGGGTGGTAACCTACACAACCGATATCCTCATACGTCTTGTTACTGATGATCTTGGTTACTGGCTTGAAAGAACTTTTTTCAAGGTTACCAAAATAGTTGGGATTACCAAGCACAAGCGACCTGAACTGCTGGCGTAGCTTATGTTGTTTGGCATCGGGTTTGGTTTGTTTGGTGGAACTTCCTTCTGGTTTTTTCGATTCAGTCATTCTATTGACCTCCATGTTTTAGAAACGGATCCCTGTGTTCATGACATCTGTACAGCGCGCAGACGCAACCGTCACGAACAGCAGGATCAGTTTGCGATCACTGCCGGCAGGAGACCAGGAAAAACAACACGAATCGATTGTGAGAAATTTACTTTGTACGAGGCAGAGGGAAAGGCACAAAATAGACGCGAGGTTAATAATCTATCCATAGGGATAGGGGTTTTTCTCGCCCTGCGGTCGTGTTTGAAAAAAACGGAACGACCACATGTACTGATCCGGCGCACGCCGAATTAAACGTTCAAGTTCTCTATTCTGGGTTAATGCATCCTGGTGATCGTCACCCGATGGAAACTCTTCCAGCGGCGGATCAATGACGACACGATACGTTCCGGTTCCGGGCTCAAAATAAGTCATCGCCGGTAACACGGAGGCATTTGCCATGCGTGCAATTCGTCCCAGCGCGATCAGAGTAGCTTGCTGGACTCCGAAGAAAGGCGCAAACACCGTACGTTGGCTTCCGCCCAGATCTTCATCGGGCAGATAGTAGGAAATTTCACCCTCTTTCAAGGCCCTGACCATACGGCGGATTCCCGCTTCACGAGGATAGAGCCGGCCGCCGAAGCGCGCGCGTCCGCGAGAAACAAAGAACTCAAGCAAGTCGTTACGTTGCGGCTTGAACATGCCGCCACCGGGGAATCGGCGGCTGAGTGCTTGTGCACCAAAGTCCAGTGCGACAGAGTGACCGGTGAAGATCAGCACACTTCGGCCCTCATTCAAACTGTCACGAATATGCTGCTCGCCTTCTATGTGGATCATTTTTTCGAGTCGATTTTGGCTTCCCCACCACATGAAACCGTAGTCCAACACCGTGCGCATCATCAGTGATGAATAACGGCTTGCCATGTGTTCCCGCTCAAGTTCCGTCAAATCCGGAAAACACCAGCGTAGATTGATCAGAATAATTTCACGCCGTTTTGCGCCACGACGATACATGAGTTTACCCAGCCCATTGGCGAGCAGGTTGCGCGCACTGTTGGGTAAAAATATAACCAGCCAGGCTAGACCCAGACCGCACCAAAGCAGCCAGTAACGCGGGTACAGAAAACACCAGCGAAAACGCGGCACATATTGATCAGTTGTTTTTTCCGTCTGCCGATTTGAATACCGAAACAGATTACCTGATGACATACTCATGGTTTTGCAAGATTAAAAGGAATTTGACGCGCAATGACGTCAGGCCAGTTCCCGGAGCAGCGAATCGGTCATGGCCTCCGCCTGTCCGGCATAGCCGCCACCGAACAAATTGAAGTGATTAAGAATGTGATAAAGGTTATACAAAGTTTTACGTACAGCGTACCCGGGATCAAGTGGCCAAACCCCATCATAAGCACTATAAAATGTGGTGCCGAAACCGCCAAACAACTCGGTCATAGCCAGATCCGCTTCGCGATCACCAAAGTAAACCGCGGGATCAAATATGACCGGTTCTCCTTGTTCTGTTATGCCGTAATTTCCCGACCACAGATCGCCATGCAGGAGTGAAGGCTCCGGACGGTAGTCGATAAAGAAAACGTCCAGATCGGACATCAGTCGTTCACCCTTATCCAGCAAGCTTCGACCCGCGCCGTGCTTTTCGGCAAGACGCAACTGAAAGCCCAGGCGTTGTTCACGCCAAAAAACGGTCCAGTCTTTTTGCGGTTGGTTCGGTTGAGGAGTTGAACCGATGGTATTATCGCGCTGCCAACCGAATTCCGATCGACGGTAACGATGCATTACCGCCAGTTGCTGGCCAAACTGCTGCATGGCCGCCGTACCCCCGCGACCACCCAGGTTGAGATTTTCCATTACTAGATAGGCCTGACCGCCGGTTGTACCGCAACAAACCGGTTTGGGCACACGGACGGCGCTTGCCGCAGCCATTTCATCAAGCCCTTTGGACTCGGCGACAAACATGTCCAATTGCGAGGCGCTATTAAGTTTGACAAAAAATGACTGACCGCCGTTGGTAAGACGATACGCACTGTTGATGCAGCCCCCACCCACGTTCTGTTGTATCCGGGCGTTGAATTTGGTGCCCGTGGCGTCGCTGATCTGTTTCTCAATCGGGCTCCAGTCCATTGCGGGGCTCGTCTTAGCTATGCGGGGCGCTGATCATACTGTATCAGGCCCCCTTCGACACTAAAGCAGTTGGCGGTTTTTCCGCTAATAACAATGAGATGAGTGCGCAACCTGACATAGTGAGCTTATGTGACCGTATTGGCCGCGAACGGCTGGAGAGCGTCGTGCGTGAGTTTCACTCGCGGGTACTCGCGGATCCGGTGCTGGGACACTATTTTCACGCGATTCCGGATATTGAAGATCATGTCGCGCGGTTTACCGAATTCTGGTGGATCGGTATGGGTGGCGCGAGCACTAACCCGCCCGATATCGACATGATTGGCAAGCACCAGCATCTGAAAATAAGTCGCAGCGAAATGAATCGCTGGCTTGGTCTGTTCTCGGAATCTATTCACGAATTGTTGCCGGAGGAGCTTGCCTCACAATGGATCGCAATGACCGCAAGCATTGCGCGTCGCTTACAAGGAATTGTTTCTGACTAAAAACTCCCGGCCCCTGGGTAGCCTGTTCGTCACTGGAAACCTCGCCAAAATATCCGGATGTTCAGGCTATCCTTCCGCTAACCCCGGTGCCGGTAACCCATCAATCGACACTGCATTTTTCTCACTCTGATAGGCCGCAATACCCGCTTCGCCCTTATCAACAGCCCATTGGGTCAAACGCTCTCGATCTTCAACGTAGTCCATAAACGGCACCCCATAACCGCATGAGGTTTGCACCCGCGTAACCATGACGTGAAATATCTGTCGCACGCCCGGAACACCTTCCGCAAACAAACTCCTGAGTTCCTGCCATTCACGATCGCCAGGCCGCACCACCTCACCTTCACCATAAATTCTGAAGATCAAGGGATCGCCCTCAAACGCACACAACATAATCGTGACTCGACCATTCTCATGCATGTGTGCGGCACTTTCGTTTCCGCTGCCGGTGAGATCGAGCACCGCAACACGATTCGGATCGATGACACGCAAACTGTCGAGACCGCGGGGTGAAACATTGATATGACCCTGGTCACTACGGGGTGCGGTAGCAACAAAATAAACGTGCTGACGCGCTATCCATTCCCTGTGTTCGGCGGAAATACCGGGATGTGTTTTCGCCATGTATTAATCCTCGTATGTAATAGTCACTGAAGCGAAGTACGTCGGTTTCGATTCGAACGAAACGTGTTTCGTTGGTCGGAAATGATACCATTTACCACATAGCCTCGTGTTACTTCAGCCCGTTGTCGTGCGCCTGTCATGGGTGAGCGCCCTGCCACCGAGCGTACAAGGTAACCCGGTCGGTTAACATGGTTGTCCAGCAGAAGGGCCACCCCGTACTCGGAGGAAATAAGCTGTGCGAGTGCGTAGCCATCCAGCAAGGGTTGTGGTTTGTAATAAAATGTTTCAAGTCGGCGCACTGCGTGTAACACCTCTATTGCCTGCACACGCGGGTCGGCGCCGGCACGCGCAAACCGTAGCGCCCAGACGTAATCGCGTAACTGCGCCTTGTCCTGCGGCAACACTAAACGAATGTTGCCCAGAGTCAGCCAACCATAGGCGCCCCGTACACCCTCAACACCCAAGCCATGCTGTCCCCAATAAACTTCGAACCCGTCTGGAGACATCGTCTTGACAAGTGACAACAGTGCAGCGAGCTCGCCGGCCGCGTCATCCTGTCCTGCAGTCCATTGAAACATACCGAAACTGAGGAAACTGTTATCCCAGGTGTTGATCGCATCCAGTGCACCTTCGTTGTCCGCGGTAGACACCAGAATATTGCGCTCTGAAGTACTAAGCTGCAGGCCCCGCAAATCCGCGGCGCTCGATTGCAGAAACGCCTTGGGCGGATAATCCCCGTAGCGGCGCAGGCCCGCGTTTACTTTGGTACCCAGATAGCGCTTCTTGTTGCCGTCGGTGGTAACGGCGTAGACGCGCCCGGCGTCTTCACTGAACGTGGCCTGCTCCCATTCCGCTCCTTGAAAACGGGTCGGCTCCGCAATTGGGGGAGGAGGGGTTGATACGCCATCCGGAATTTTTAGCTTTTGCCCGGGGCGGAGTCGGTCGGGATCCTGGAGATCGTTGATTTCGGCGAGCACGCGCCATTTTCCGGCCGAGCCCAGTAAGCCTTGCGCAATTCGAGCCAGCGTGTCACCCGGTTCAACGATATACTGACGCATCATCCCGCCTTGGCTGTGCGTTAAGAGGTTCGGGAAAAGCCCTATTTAACCGAAGATTTGGCTACGTGGCGAGGCCAAATCAACATCGGCCTAACATAGCAAGTTTGAAGTTGGCAAGCGCTCCGGGCGTGAAAATTTTAATTTTATTCACAGCGTGAAAACGAAAACGCTCGTTTCGCTCGGAACTCCGCACGGACCGAGAAAGATTTTTTATAATTACTTAACTTTTTGAATTTAAAACAAAAAAAAATACGTCTAAATTGTGACCAGTTTAACGAAGTTGTAACAATGATGCGGCTTAGACGGGGTTTACCCCAATTCGTCCACAGTGTTATCCACAGTTTCTGTGGATAACAACCATTCTTAAATCGTGACAAATACTTAGTGAAACTTTCACAGAAACATTCGAAATTCGACGCCTTGTTTTCGGCCGAAAAAAAACCGACTGCGCTGGTTACGGCAAAGTTTTATGGCCAAGTGTTGGTTGTAAACCCACAATGATTCCTGCGGTTGTCCAGATTGCCGTACCCACACCACTCCGGCGCATGTTCGACTACCTGCCCGCAGATGGTCGGCATGCCGAAGATTACCTGGTTGGAACTCGAGTCCGGGTACCGTTTGGCCGCCAGCAGCTTGTCGGCGTGGTCATGGGGTTCTCTCCGGCCAGTGATCTGCCTGCTACCCGGTTAAAAAAAATTCACGCTACGCTTGACGATCAACCGGTTTTGCCCGCAGACATACTCACGTTACTGCAGTGGGCAAGTCGTTATTACCATTACCCCATCGGTGAGGTGATCCAGCTGGGTTTACCTGTCTTGTTACGCCAGGGCCGGCCGGCGCTACCCCGACGGGTGTTGGAGTGGTCATTAACCCCTCAGGGTCAACAGCTCAACGACGACGAACTGGCCGCGCTGGGCAAGCGCGCACCGCGACAAGCGGCATTACTAAGCAGCATTTCCCTGGCGCCCGGGCAACGGGCCGACGCCGACACCCTCGACCGCGAACACACCCACTGGCGGGCACCCTTGGGCCGCCTGCAGGCAAACGGTTGGGTTGAAAAACACGAGCGCGCGCAACTACTTGAGCCGTCCGGCCCGGAACCAGACGAACCACAGTCCGGGCATGCACTCAATTCTGACCAGCGCCAGGCGGCCGATGCCGTTAACGATAAAGTGGACCAGTTCGGCCGCTTTCTGTTGGACGGCGTCACCGGGAGCGGTAAAACCGAGGTCTATCTGGAATTAATTCGTGGCGTGGTTACAAAGGGCAGGCAGGCCCTGGTGCTGGTACCGGAAATCGGCCTCACACCGCAACTGGTGCAACGCTTTCGCCAGCAACTGCCATGCCGCATAGGCGTCCTTCACTCTGGACTCAGCGATCAGGAGCGCTTGACCGTCTGGTTGGCGGCACGTGATGGCCAATTGCCGGTCATCATCGGCACCCGCTCGGCTGTGTTTACGCCGCTCAAATCACCCGGTTTGTTTATTGTCGACGAAGAACACGATCTATCATTCAAACAACAGGATGGCTTCCGCTACTCCGCCCGAGACCTGGCGGTGTTGCGTGCTCAACATGCCCAGGTGCCGGTAGTCCTGGGTTCGGCCACACCCTCTCTCGAAAGCCTGTTCAACGTGCAACAACAACGCATGACGCGACTGACGTTGCCGCAGCGCGCAGGACCGGCGCAACCACCACGACTACACATTCTGGATGTACGTCACCAGCCGATGGAAGCGGGACTCTCGCCGGCCATGGTGCAAATTGTGCGTCAGCATCTGGACCGGGACCGTCAGGTGCTGTTGTTTCTTAATCGCCGCGGCTTTGCGCCCACCCTGCTATGCCATGACTGCGGCTGGCTGGCCGCCTGTCCGCGTTGCGACAGCCACCTCACCCTGCATCGTTCAGTAGGTCGACTGCGTTGCCACCACTGCGGCACCGAGCAGGCGGTGCCCAGGCAATGCCCGGCCTGTGGCAATCTGGATCTGCGCTCCATCGGCGCCGGCACCGAGCGTATCGAAACCGAGCTGGCCGGACTGTTTCCACAAGCCGAGATCCTGCGCATCGATCGCGACAGCACACGGCGTAAAGGTAGCCTGGAGGATTTACTTGGCCGCATCCAGAACGGTAAACGCCAGATCCTGATCGGCACCCAAATGCTCGCCAAGGGGCACGATTTTCCCAATGTTACTTTGGTCGGCATCCTGGATGCGGACCAGGGGCTGTACAGCGCCGATTTCCGCGGCGCTGAACGCATGGCACAACTAATTGTGCAGGTCGCCGGTCGTGCGGGGCGAGCTGAACATTCAGGCGAAGTCCTGATCCAGACCCACCATCCCGATCATCCCCTGCTTATGCAGTTAACGGTGCAAAACTATGCCGCCTGTGCCGCGCAACTGGCCGAAGAACGACAGGGCGCGCAATTGCCTCCGTTCAGCCGGCTCGTGCTGTTACGCGCCGAATCAACCGCGGTCGACGCGCCGCTGGCGTTTCTCGTGCAGGCCCGTCAACACGCCGAGTCCCTCGCGGTTGGCGGAGTGGTATGCTTCGGGCCGATGCCGGCACCCATGGAAAAGCGCGCCGGCCGCTTTCGCGCACAACTGCTGGCGCAGGCCGACAGTAGCGGCCCATTACAGCACCTTTTGTCTGTCTGGATCCCGAAGCTGGAAGGCATCAAGAATAAACGCCAGGTGCGCTGGTCAATCGATGTCGACCCGCAGGAAATGTTTTAAATCTCAATTTTGAGAAAGCGGTTAATCGGAATCGGGTAGGCTGGTCTCCCACAACTTAAGAGTGCTCGGGTTATCGTAACCGCTATTTTGGCAGGGAAATGTGATTGATGCGGTGAGAAAAGATACATGACCAGAGGGACACGGTATAATCGCGCCCACCTATGGAAACCGAACGAAAGTTGTTTTTACCCTGCATCATGACCGCCGTTAAATGAAATCCCACCTGCAGCAACTAATCCAGCAAACACTGTCCACGCTTCAGGAGCAGGGCGAGTTGCCCGATTGCGATGCGCCGGTGCAGATTGAGCGCACGCGTGACAAAAGCCACGGTGACTTTGCCTGCAATATTGCCATGTTGCTGGCCAAACCTGCGCGGCGTAAACCCCGCGAAATTGCCGAGCTGATCGTCGGCGCGCTGCCGAGCTCACCACAGGTGTCAAAAGTCGACATTGCCGGTCCCGGATTTATTAATTTCTTTGTCAGCGAGTCGGCGTTTCATGCCGTCGTGCCGGACATTCTGAACCAGGGCGATCAATATGGCCGCTCACATCTTGGCGAAGGCAAACGCGTCCAGGTTGAATTCGTTTCCGCCAAT
Organism: uncultured Ectothiorhodospiraceae bacterium; assembly: GCA_947259765.1. GTDB lineage: Bacteria > Pseudomonadota > Gammaproteobacteria > CAMYNG01 > CAMYNG01 > CAMYNG01. The sequence continues at coordinate 3,597 of CAMYNG010000001.1, read as the reverse complement.
CCCACCGGTCCCTTGCACGTCGGACATGGGCGCGGTGCCGCATACGGGGCGACGGTCGCGGATCTGCTGGCCGCAGTCGGCTTTGACGTGCACCGGGAATACTATGTCAACGACGCCGGCCGGCAGATGGACATCCTCGCCACCAGTGTGTGGCTGCGTTACCTCGATCTGTGTGGTGAAGAAATAGACTTTCCAAGCAATGGCTATCAGGGTGACTATGTTTGGGACATCGCCGCCATGGTACACCGTGAAAACACTGAGGCCATGCAGCAAGCCTGGGCAGAAATCAGCCGTGATTTACCTGCCGATGCCCCGCAAGGTGACAAGGAAACGCATATTGACGCGCTGATTGCACGCGCCAAACACTTACTGCGCGATGACCAGTATCGGCTGATTTTTGATCTGTCGCTGAACTACATTCTCGATGATATTCGCGACGACCTGGCGCAGTTTGGCATTGTCTATGAAGAATGGTTTTCCGAACGCTCTTTGGCGGACAGTGGCGCGGTCACGCGTGCCCTTGAGCGCCTGCAGACAAGCGGCCACTGTTATGAGAAGAGCGGCGCCATCTGGTTTCGGTCCTCTGATTTCGGTGACGAAAAGGATCGCGTGCTGGTGCGTGACAATGGCCAGACCACGTACTTCGCCTCAGACATCGCCTACCACATGGACAAACTCGAGCGCGGTTTTGAACGCGTGATCGATGTGTGGGGCGCGGATCATCACGGCTATGTACCGCGGGTTAAGGCAGCACTGCTGGCGCTGGGCGATGAACCGGCTCGGCTCGACGTGCTGCTGGTCCAGTTCGCGGTTTTGTACCGTGGTGGTGAGAAAGTACAGATGTCGACACGTTCCGGGGAGTTCGTCACCCTGCGGCAACTCCGTAAAGAAGTGGGCGCGGACGCCGCGCGTTTTTTCTATGTGATGCGCAAGTGTGAACAACATCTGGACTTTGACATCGACCTGGCCAAATCACAAAGCAGTGAAAACCCGGTGTATTACATCCAATATGCGCACGCCCGCATTTGCAACGTGTTTCGCAAACTGGACGAACGCGGACTGAATTTTGATCAAGCGGACGGAATTGAGAACCTGCAACTGTTAAGTGAAGCTCATGAGCAGGCATTGATGAATACTGTTGCCCGCTATCCGGAGGTCGTCGAAGCGGCAGCACTCAAACACGATCCGCATCAGGTTGCCCACTATCTACGTGAACTGGCCACCGATCTGCACGCTTACTATGACACCGACAACAAGCGCATCACGTTACTGGTTGATAATGATGCCTTGCGTAACGCACGTCTCACACTGGTGTCGGCCGTGCGGCAGGTACTTGCCAATGGCCTGAATTTGCTTGGCGTTTCGGCGCCGGCGCAAATGTAAGTCACAATTGTAAATAACAGCGGTCCCATGCCTCGCGATTACGCCAAACGAACGAAGAAAAAGCCCAAACCGTTACCGGGTTGGATCTGGATGCTGGGCGGACTGTTTGTTGGTCTACTGGTTGCGTTGCTTGTTTTTCTTTACCAGCAACCCGGTGTACAAACCCCATCGTTTTCCGAGGTCGTGGAAGATCTAAAATCAAAAACGGAAAACGCCACCCGTGAACTGGCGAAGAAAACGCGTGAACCCGCGTCGAAAGACAAAGCCGCTGGTGAAAAATCTGAAGACAAAGGTCCGCGTTTTGATTTCTATCACATTTTGCCCGAACTCGAGGTCACCGTACCGGATGATGAGCTGGCGAAAGAAGAAAAGCGCACAACAGCAAAGAAACAGAGCGTGCGCTACCTGTTACAGGCAGGATCGTTTCGAGAGTACAAAGAGGCAGATAGACTTAAAGCCTCACTGGCACTCCTTGGGCTTGAAGCAAAAATTCAAACGGTCACCATTAACAGTAAGGATACCTGGCATCGGGTACGCGTCGGTCCGTATGACAGTGTACGCGCGTTGGGCAAAGCAAGGCGCAGGTTACAGGACAACGGCATCCAACCGATCGTGCTGAAAATTAAGGCGTAAGCTTTCTCGTATCGAGAAACGTGGAGTCGGAAAGAAATATTTTAACAAAGCTGCATAAATGCCTATTTCTGCCGCTTTTCATAGAGCCGGATCATGCACATTATTCTTATCGTCATAGTCCTGCTTGGTCTGTTGTTCGGCCCGCAGTGGTGGGCCAGTTACACCTTTCGTCGTTATGCCAAACCACGCCAGGATATTCCCGGCACCGGCGGTGAGCTGGCACGTCATTTACTCGACTCTTTTGACATGCACGATGTCGGCGTCGAACGTGGTGAACCCAACCAGGATCATTACGATCCGACCAGCCGAACCGTACGACTGAGTCCGGACAACTTTGATATTAACTCCCTTACCGCGATCACCGTTGCTTGCCATGAAGTCGGCCACGCCATTCAACACCAGCGTGGCAGCACCATGCTTGCTGCACGCACGCGACTGGTCAAGGTAGCCGCAGTGGCACAGCAGCTCGGTGCCGGCGTGTTCATACTGTTACCAGTGGTCACCCTGCTCACCCGTGCACCGGCCGCGGGATTGATTATGTTCATCGCCGGCATCGCCAGTATGGGTGGCGCAGCGCTGGTGCATTTGGTTACCCTGCCGGTTGAGATTGACGCAAGTTTTAACAAGGCGCTACCCATCCTTCTAAAGGGCAACTATGTTTCCTCGGCAGATGAACCCGCCGTGAAGAGAATATTGCGCGCAGCTGCCTTCACCTATGTCGCGGTTTCGCTTGCGAGTCTGTTGAATGTCTGGCGCTGGATAGCACTGCTTCGACGTTGAAAAAACCATTGGTTGGGCTTCACTCTCGCCTGGCCGAACCTGCGCCTCTCAAATCCCCTCGCTCGCCATATATACAACTCTTTCCCAGCCGTACTTTATAGCTGTTTTGCAAATATCGTAAGAGTGATCAGCCGATGCCAGTCGGCGTGCAATTCCGCGGAGTTGTCGTATCACGTAACCTTTATCAACAATACCCGGCCTTGGAAGAAGATCCAGCACCTTGGTACAATTGCTGTCCCTCCATAGCATTTCTCCAATTTTTTCGATTACATTCTCATTGATATTCCATGATTCTGCATGTAACCCGAAGAAATACACCAAAACTATACTCGCATCATCTTTTTCTTGATCGGACAATTCCATTTGTCACCCCACTATTGTACTGACAGTACAATTCGCATGAACTTACTGAAATTGAGCCTTTTCGCATCAATTTGCAGGTAGTTATGATTACGCTTTTTGCTTGTCACAAACGCGCGACCCGAAAAGCCTTGGGCTTTACTATCAGAAATAAAGTAAGAGGTATCTCCAAATTCTGTGTAGCTCACGTTTTGCGCATTTTCGAAATAGTGCTTCTTCTGGTTAATGGCAAAACGCCAAACTTTCTTGTCCGACATATTCGTGGGCTCCTTGTCGCTTGCTTTTCTTAAAAATGTTATCGCCGGTAGCTGTGTCCCTGCAATTGAGCCTTCATTCTTGTTCATACCTTCAGGCACAGGTCCGGGACCGAGGACCACTACGGATTTGTCCTTGTATACGACGTACAATGTTCCGCCGCTTAAATACATTTTTACTGGTTGC